>NZ_JBIRNP010000001.1:0-704132 GCF_044331705.1 Streptomyces sp. NPDC017202
GCCACCCGCTACGACAAGACCGCCGAGTCCTACCAAGCAGCCGTCACCCTCGCATCGCTCCTGATGTGGGCGTGACATTTGAAGACACCGCCTAGGGCGTGTTTCGAAAGTGGCGTCGTCTGCCCGAAGGGCAGGCCCGGCGGCGTCCGGCGCGTGCGATCGCAAGGCGGAGGGTCGCCCCGATACCGGTGGTATCGGGGCGACCTCGACAACGCGGCTGGGGGTGCCCCCTCCGGGGGAGTGCGTGCCAGGCGTCGCCGGGCTGGGGGCATCCCCTCTGGGGGAGGGACTTTCGAAACATGCCCTAGGCTTCTGCGCCGTGACCACCGTCCGGCTGCCGCTCTTCCCGCTGAACACCGTCCTCTTCCCCGGACTGGTGCTGCCGCTCAACGTGTTCGAGGAGCGTTATCGCGCCCTGATGCGCGATCTGCTGAAGACCCCCGAGGAGGAGGCGCGCCGGTTCGCCGTCGTCGCCATCCGCGACGGCCACGAGGTGGCACCGGCCGCCCCGGGCATGCCGGACGCGACGGCGCCGCCCCGGCGGGGCCCCACCGCCGGGTTCGGCGACGACCCGGTCGAGGCGTTCCACTCCGTCGGGTGCGTCGCCGACGCGGCGACGGTCCGGGAGCGCGCCGACGGCACCTTCGAGGTGCTGGCCACCGGGACGACCCGGGTGCGTCTGGTGTCGGTGGACGCCTCGGGCCCCTTCCTGGTGGCGGAACTGGAGGAGCTGCCGGAGGAGCCGGGCGAGGAGGCGGGCGCGCTCGCGGAGGGCGTGCTGCGGGCCTTCCGCCAGTACCAGAAGCGTCTGGCGGGCGCCCGCGAACGCTCCTTGTCCACCGGGGCGGACCTGCCGGACGATCCGTCCGTGGTGTCGTACCTGGTGGCGGCCGCGATGATGCTCGACACGCCCGTCAAGCAGCGGCTGCTCCAGGCTCCGGACACCGCCTCCCGGCTGCGCGACGAGCTGAAACTCCTGCGCGCGGAGACGGCCATCCTCCGTAGCCTGCCCTCGCTGCCCGCGGCGGACCTGACCCGCGGGCCGACGAGTCTGAACTGACGCACGGGAAGGCCCTGATGGCGAAGAAGTCGAAGAAGCAGCAGCAGTCCGGCGGTACGCCCGCGACCGTCGCCCTGACGGCGGCGGGCGTGGAGTTCACGGTCCACGCCTACGACCACGACCCGGCCCACCCGTCCTACGGCGAGGAGGCCGCCGAGGCCATGGGCGTCTCCCCCGACCGGGTCTTCAAGACCCTGGTCGCCGACGTGGACGGCTCCCTGACGGTCGCCGTGGTGCCGGTCGCCGGCTCGCTCGACCTCAAGGCCCTCGCGGCGGCGGTCGGCGGCAAACGCGCCGCCATGGCCGACCCGGCCCTCGCCGAACGCACCACGGGCTACGTCCGCGGCGGCATCTCCCCGCTGGGCCAGCGCAAGAGGCTCCCCACCGTGCTCGACGACTCGGCGCGGGCACACGCCACCATCTGCGTCTCGGCGGGCCGCCGCGGCCTGGAGGTCGAACTGGCCCCCACCGACCTGGCCGAGCTCACGGGAGCGGTCCTGTCCCCCATCGGCCGCGCCTGACCGGCGAGCGCCGCGAGAGGTTCGCTACGGGCCCGACCGCACCCCGGCCCGGGCCCGGCACGCCCGGTCGGCACTCCGGCCCGGACCCGGCACGCCCGGTCGCAGTTCCGGCTCGGGTGCCGCACGCCTCGTACGGACACCGCACGGCCCGTACAACCGGGCGCACCCGGCCACCTCGGCCACGCGCCCGCCGATCCCGGCCACGCCCCACCGCTCCCCGGCGCACAAGCCGGCAGAGCGGCGCCGTACCCCGGCCCGGGCCCGGCCGGACCAGGCCGCAGGCCCGGGCCGGGCACCGCACGCCCGGCGCCGGCGCGGCGCGGGCCCGGCGCCCGTCCGCCCTACTCGAGCGGCGCCCCGTACGGGTCCTTCGGGAGCGGTCCCTGCCCGTACGGGTCGGGGTCGCGGGGGCCGAACAGGGCCGTGAGGCCGAGGTGCACCAGGAGGGCGGCCAGGGGCCAGGCCAGCAGCGCGCCCTTGGCGCTCAGCTTCAGCGGGGCCGAGAACGTGACGCCCGCGCCCGCCGCCCTCGCGTGCGCGATCACGTCCTGCCCGGGGCCGAGCCACACGCCCAGCCGCCACGCCAGCAGGGAGCCGAGCAGTCCGCCGAGGGCCAGCGCCACGACCAGCGGCACGCCTCCGCGCCGGCGCCAGGCGAACACGGCGGCGGCGCTCAGGGCGCCGCAGGCCGCGGCGAGCAGGACGAACGTTCCGTCCACGCCGACGGCCTGCTCGCCCTCGGTGTCCTTGAGGTAGACGACCCAGTTGTCGTCGACGACCTCCCCGACCAGCGGGACGCGCGGCGCCAGCCACAGCCACAGCAGCCCCAGCGCCGCTCCGACGAACGCGACCACGACGGTGATCACGGCGGCTTCCCGCAGCTCCGTCCTCATCCCGGGCCCGTCCTGTCCGTGTCCGGCGTCGTGGGGCGCGGTGCCCCGGAACGCGGCCGCATCGGGGTGGGCGCCGGGCGACGGCCGGGCGTCGCCCGGGGACGGTTCGTGCGGCGGCGGAGGGGGAGTCAGCGGTGCGGTCACCCTGACATCGTGCCAGGCCCGTCCGCGCCGTGCGTCATCGGACGGCGGCCCGGCGGTACGCCCAGGTGGCGACCGCCAGCGACACCACGCCGACGGCGGCGCACACCGCGAGGTCACCGAGCACGAAGGCCCAGTCGGGGTGCGGCCGGAAGGTCCGCGCGAGCGCCTCCACGCCGTACGTCGACGGCAGCAGGTCGCGGGCGAGGCGCACCGCCTCCGGCATGCGGTCGGGCGGCAGGACGCCGAGCAGCAGCGCCGCCGACATGCCCAGCTGGCCGAGCACGGTGGCCAGCTCGGGGCGCGGGGCGAGCAGGCCGAAGGCCGCGCCGAGCCCGGCCAGCGCGGCGCCGGACAGCGGGACGACGAGCACCAGGACCCACAGGTGGGTCAGCGGCAGCCCGAAGAGCACGGCGCCGAAGACCGCGGTCACCAGCGTCCCCGGCACGGTGAAGGAGGCGTACGCGCCCGCGGCGCCCAGCACGACGGCCGCGGGCGGCACCGGCAGCGTGGCGTAGTGGTCGAGGCCGCCGGTGGCCCGCAGCTGGCCGAAGTACTGCGCCAGCAGGTTCAGCGCGACGAAGGCGACGACGAGGACCGCCGAGCCGGCCACCACGGCCTCCGCCTCGCGTCCGCCCTCCACGACCCCGCGCATCATGATCAGGATGCCGACCGACTGGAAGGTCGCCACGAACAGCAGCGGGATGCGGGCCACCCGCGCGCGGGACAGCTGCGCCCGGTACACGGCCACGAGCGACGGCCACAGCCGCGCGCGCGGCGCCAGCTCGGCCGCCTCCCGGGCCGGCTGTCCGTCCACGGCCAGGCCGCTGCCCGGCAGAACCTCTGCGGGTACGACACTCACGTCGCGGTGCTCCTCTTGGGTCCGGTGGTCGCCCTGTTCGGTACGGACGCGGGGACGGTCCTGCTCACGCCTTCACCAACCCCTGCCGGGCGGCCCCGCCCAGCGCCAGGTAGACGTCCTCCAGGCTGGGGGTGGCGAGGGTGAAGTCGTCCAGGGCGGCGAAGGCGGCCCCGCCGGTGACGGTGGCGACGACCGTGCGGGCCTCCTCGGGGCCGAGCCGCAGCGTCCAGCGGCGCCCGGACTCCACGGCCCGCTCGCGCAGCGCGGCGACCTCGGGGACGTCCAGCGGCGCCCGCTCGCGCCACACCAGCTCGACCCGTACCTCGTCGGCGACCTGTTCCTTGAGCCCGGCGGGCGTGTCGCAGGCGATGACCCGGCCGCGGTCGAGGACGGCGACCCGGTCGAGGACGGTCTCGGCCTCGATGACGTTGTGGGTGACGAGCAGCACGGTGGTGCCGCGCTCGGCGCGCCGCCGGTCCACGGCGGACCACACGGCGCGCCGGGCGACGGGGTCCATCCCGGTGGTGGGCTCGTCCAGCACCAGCAGCGGCCGCTCCCCCACCAGCGCGGTCGCGAAGCAGGCCAGCCGCCGCTGTCCGCCGGAGAGCTTGCGCAGCGGCCGGCCGGCGATGGGGGTGAGCCCCAGTTCCTCGAGCACGGCGTCCCGTTCCCGCCGGGCCTCGCGCACGGGGAGTCCGCGCAGCCGTCCGGTGGTCTCGGCGGCGAGGGAGACGGTGAGTTCGTCGAGGGCGGTGGACTCCTGGCCGAGGTAGGCGAGGATGCGCGCGGCCCGTTCGGGGTGGCGCACGATGTCGTGGCCGAGGATCTCCACGCTGCCGCCGTCCGGCCGCATCAGCCCGGTGACCTGGCGCACGACGCTGGTCTTGCCGGCCCCGTTGGGTCCGAGCAGGCCGAAGATCTCACCCCGCCGCACGTCGAGCCGCACGTCGTCGGTGGCGCGGACCTCGGGGGTCCCGGCAGTGCCGCGCCGGCCCCGGACCGCCGGATAGGTCTTGGTCAGTCCGCGTACGGCACACACGACCTCGTCCCCGTGCCGAATGGTCGATGCCGCGCGCGTACTCACAAGGAACGAGCCTACGGGGTCGGCGCCCCCGCCCGCCGTCGGGGGCGCCCAGAGTGTCCGGTTCAGTCCGCCGCGGGTGCGTGCTCGGCCGTCGCCCGGACGTCGATCTCGCGCCAGAACCCCGCCCGGATGGCGTAGCGGTCGTGCTCGTCGATCTGGTCGTCCTTGTGCGCGAGGAGGCCGAAGCGGGCCGCGTAGCGCAGCAGTTCGCCGTCGATGCGGTGCGGGATGCGCGGGTACATGCCGGACAGCTTCTGGAGGTGGCCCTGGTCGCCGAGGCGCCCCATCCAGCGGCGGGCGAAGACCTGCCCCACCTCGAAGGGGTCGCCGCCGACGGTGGTGATGTCCTCCTCGCGGTCGGCCCACCGCTGCTCGGCCGTGGTGACCTGCGCGAGGGTCGGCATGGAGGCGATCTCGGGGGGCTCGGCGGCGGTGCCGGGCCGGTCGACCCAGCCCTTGTCGGAGGACCAGCGCAGGGTCGCGGTGGCCGGGGGCCGGTCGGCCCGGTCGCCGGGCGCGCGCAGGGCGGCGAGGTCCTTGGGGGTGGGGACGCCCTTGGGGGCGGGGACCCGGTCCCGGGTGCCGTCGGTGGCGGCGGAGGGGTGCTCGCTCTGCTCCGCGGGCCGCTCGGACGTGGGCGCCAGGGTGGATTCGGGGAGCGGCGCGGAGAGGATGGCGGCGATCTCGGGCCGCGGCACGGGCGACGGCGCGCAGACCCCGCCGAGGTCCTTGGCGCGTACGGCCCTGGTGATCCAGGTGCGGTCCAGGACGCGCCGTTCGTCGGCCTCGGCGACCAGGTCCTCGGACTGGTTGTAGTCGCCGTCGGCGGCCTGGACGGCCCACAGGTGGACGGCGACGCCGTGTTCCTTGGCGGCCATCATGCCGGGCAGCAGGTCGCCGTCACCGGTGACGAGGACGACGTCGGAGCAGGCCCGGTTGCGGGCCAGCTCGGTCAGCTCGGCGTGCATCGCGGCGTCGACGCCCTTCTGCGCCCAGCGGCCGTCGCTGCGGGTCAGGGCGCCCAGCCGGACGGTGACCCGCGGCATCACACGCAGTCTGCGGTGCTCGGGCTGGGGGACGCGGTCGGGGGCGCCGTCGAACCAGTAGATGCGCAGCAGGGGCCGTTCGGTCTCGGACTCGGCCTGTTCTCGCAGGCCCTGGACGAGGGCGGCGTGATCGACGGTGATCCGGGAGCGCGAGGGTTCTCCGGCGAGGAGACTCGCGGCGGCCCCCAGCAGATACCCGGCGTCCACCAGGACGATGCAGCGGTCCACACGACTCACCCTCTTCCCGGGAGGTTTGCTTCAGGCCTGCTTCGAGTCTGCCCGACCGCACGGGGGTTAACGGCCGGAACTCGATCTTCGGCGTGGCGTTTCGGAGCGGAGCCCGCCGACGGACCCTGTCACCGACGGTAATTATCCGAAATGCGGCACAAGTCAGCCTATGTGAATCTGATTCCGGCCCTGGCCCCTAGACCCCCAACAGGAGGCAGATCCCCATGGCCAAGAACAAGAACCGTGACCGTAAGCAGCCGCAGTCCGAGCGCGCTCCGCGGACGGCGCAGGCCACTCTGGAGCCGCAGGACGAGTCGAACCCGACGCAGATGGCGCCCGGCGAGATGGCCCGCGGCAAGGGACGCGGCAAGCGCTTCGGCCACAACTAGCATCCGCGTGACGGGCCCTTGACGCCCTCGCGCATGCAGGAGGGGCGCACCCGGAGGTCCGGGTGCGCCCCTTGCGTGCGTCCGCGGCTCAGCCGGCCAGGCAGGACGGGCCGAGCAGCACCTTCAGGTCGCCGAACAGGGCCGGGTCGGGCTTGACCCGGTGCCGGTCCAGGCGGAGCACGGTCGTCTTCGTCGGGCCCTGGAGCCTGATCCGGACCTCGCTGTCGCCCCGGTGGTGGGTGAGGATCTCGCCGAGGCGGTTGACCATCGGCGGGGTGACCTTCACGGCCGGGATGGTGAGGATCACGGGCGCGTTGGTGCCCGCGTTGGACAGGTCCGGCACCTGGAGTTCCATCGCGACCAGGCGGGGCACGTCCTCCCGCTTGTCGAGGCGGCCCTTGACGAACACCACGGCGTCCTCGACGAGTTGGGTCGAGACCAGCTGGTAGGTCGCGGGGAAGAACATGCACTCGATGGAGCCGGCGAGGTCCTCGACGGTGGCGATGGCCCAGGCGTTGCCCTGCTTGGTCATCTTGCGCTGGAGGCCCGAGATGATGCCGCCGATGGTCACGACCGCGCCGTCGGCGTGCTCACCACCGGTGAGCTGGGCGATGCCGGCGTCCGCCTTGTCGGACAGCACGTGCTCCAGACCGAAGAGGGGGTGGTCGGAGACGTACAGGCCGAGCATCTCGCGCTCCTGCGCGAGCAGGTACGTCTTGTCCCACTCGTCGGTGGTGAACTCGACGTCGAGGCCGAAGCCCGGCTCGTCGTTCTGCTCCTCGCCCATGCCGCCGAAGAGGTCGAACTGGCCCTCGGCCTCCTTGCGCTTGACCGCGACCACGTTGTCGATCATCGGTTCGTACTGCGCGGTGAGGCCCTTGCGGGTGTGGCCCATGGAGTCGAAGGCGCCGGCCTTGATCAGCGATTCCGTGGTGCGCTTGTTGCAGACCACGGCCTCGACCTTGTCGAGGTAGTCGGGGAAGGAGGAGTACTTCCCCTTGGCCTTGCGGGACCTGATGATCGACTCGACGACGTTGGTGCCGACGTTGCGCACCGCGGAGAGGCCGAAGAGGATCACGTCGTCGCCCTGGGCGGCGAAGTTCGACTCGGACTCGTTCACGTTCGGCGGGAGCACCTTGATGCCCATGCGCCGGCACTCGTTGAGGTAGACGGCCGACTTGTCCTTGTCGTCCTTGACCGAGGTGAGCAGCGCGGCCATGTACTCGGCGGGGTAGTTCGCCTTCAGGTACGCCGTCCAGTACGAGACCAGTCCGTACGCGGCCGAGTGGGCCTTGTTGAACGCGTAGCCGGCGAAGGGGACCAGCACGTCCCACAGGGCCTGGATCGCCTCGTCGCTGTAGCCGTTCTTCTTCGCGCCGGCCTGGAAGATGGTGAAGTTCTTCGCCAGCTCGTCGGGCTTCTTCTTGCCCATCACGCGGCGGAGGATGTCGGCCTCGCCGAGCGAGTACCCGGCGATGATCTGGGCCGCCTTCTGCACCTGCTCCTGGTAGACGATCAGGCCGTAGGTGACGGCCAGGACCTCCTCGAGGGGCTCGGCCAGCTCCTTGTGGATCGGCGTGATCTCCTGGCGGCCGTTCTTGCGCTCCGCGTAGTTGATGTGCGAGTTCATGCCCATCGGGCCGGGCCGGTACAGGGCCGAGACGGCGGAGATGTCCTCGAAGTTGTCGGGCTGCATCTGGCGGAGCAGCGAGCGCATCGGGCCGCCGTCGAACTGGAAGACGCCGAGGGTGTCGCCGCGGCAGAGCAGTTCGAAGGTCTTGGGGTCGTCCAGCGGGAGGGCGAGCATCTCCAGGTCGATGCCCTTGTTGGCCTTCACCATCTTGATGGCGTCGTCCATGATCGTGAGGTTGCGCAGGCCGAGGAAGTCCATCTTCAGCAGGCCCAGCGACTCGCACTGGGGGTAGTCCCACTGGGTGATGGTCACGCCGTCGGTGTGCCGCACCCAGATCGGGGCGTGGTCGACGATCGGTTCGCTGGACATGATCACGCCCGCCGCGTGCACGCCCATCTGCCGGACCAGGCCCTCGACGCCCTTGGCGGTGTCGATGACCTTCTTCACGTCCGGCTCGTTCTCGTACATCGCGCGGATCTCGCCCGCCTCGCTGTAGCGGGGGTGCGAGGGATCGGTGATGCCGTTCAGGTCGATGCCCTTGCCCAGGACGTCGGCCGGCATCGCCTTGGTGAGGCGGTCGCCCATCGCGTACGGGTAGCCCAGCACGCGCGCGGAGTCCTTGATGGCGTTCTTCGCCTTGATCTTGCCGTAGGTGCCGATCATGGCGACCTTGTCGGCGCCGTACTTCTCGGTCACGTACCTGATCACCTCGACGCGCCGGCGCTCGTCGAAGTCGATGTCGACATCCGGCATGGAGACGCGCTCGGGGTTGAGGAACCGCTCGAAGATCAGGCCGTGCGGGATCGGGTCGAGGTCGGTGATGCCCATGGCGTACGCGACGATCGAGCCGGCCGCGGAGCCTCGGCCGGGGCCGACCGCGATGCCGTTGTTCTTGGCCCACATGATGAAGTCGGCGACGACGAGGAAGTAGCCCGGGAACCCCATCTGGATGATGACGTCCATCTCGTACTCGACCTGCTTCTGCCGGTCCTCGGGGACGCCGCCCGGGAAGCGGCGCTCCATGCCGCGGCGGACCTCCTCCTTGAACCAGCTGACCTCCGTGTAGCCCTCGGGGATGTCGAACTTCGGCATGAGGTTCTTAGCCTCGAACATGCCGGTCGTGTCGATCTGCTCGGCCACCAGGAGGGTGTTGGCGCAGCCCTCCTGCCAGGCGTCCGAGGAGTCGATGGCGTACATCTCGTCCGTGGACTTCAGGTAGTAGCCGGTGCCGTCGAAGCGGAAACGGTCCGGGTCGGAGAGGTTCTTGCCGGTCTGGATGCACAGCAGGGCGTCGTGGGCGGTCGCCTCGTGCGCGTACGTGTAGTGCGAGTCGTTGGTGACCAGCGGCGGGATGCCGAGCTTCTTGCCGATCTCCAGCAGGCCGTCCCGGACCCGGCGCTCGATCTCGATGCCGTGGTCCATCAGCTCCAGGAAGTAGCGGTCCTTGCCGAAGATGTCCTGGTACTCGGACGCCGCCTTCAGCGCCTCGTCGTACTGGCCGAGGCGCAGGCGGGTCTGGAGCTCGCCGGAGGGGCAGCCGGTGGAGGCGATGAGCCCCTCGGACCACTGGGAGATGGTCTCCTTGTCCATCCGCGGCCACTTCTGGAGCCAGCCCTCGGCGTACGCGTCCGAGGAGAGCTTGAAGAGGTTGTGCAGGCCGGTCGCGTTCGCCGCCCAGATGGTCTTGTGCGTGTAACCGCCGGAACCGGAGACGTCGTCGCGCTTCTGGTGCGGCTGGCCCCACTGGATCTTGCGCTTGTTGCGCCGCGACTCGGGGGCGACGTACGCCTCGATCCCGATGATCGGGGTGACCCCGGCCTTCTTCGCGGAATGGAAGAAGTCGTACGCCCCGTGGAGATTGCCGTGGTCGGACATGGCGATGTGGGTCATGCCCATCTCGTTGCACGCGTTGAACATGTCCTTCAGCCGCGCGGCACCGTCCAGCAGCGAGTACTGGGTGTGGACGTGCAGGTGCGTGAACGGCGGCTTCGACACGGCATGGCCTCCATGGGACAGGTGCTGCGGCGCGACGCGCCGTGTTGCGGGCGGCGGTCGGGCGGCGGGTGAACGATCGACGACGGGCTGGCGGACGGTCGGGGGGTCAGCCTCGAAGTCTATGCCTCGGCACCGACATGTGAGGCGAACACGGTGGCGCGAAGCGCCTCGACGAGGAACGGTGGCCGGGTGACGGGCGGGCGGCTCCCCCGCGTACCTTCACAGCGGGGGGCCGTGGGCACTTTCGCACGCGTCCGCCCGTTGGAGACGACAGAAACGCTGTCGTACGCATGAAGCACCAGGAGGCACCCCGCGATGTCGGTTCCGCAGCTCGACGAAGAGCCTCGCGGCGAGGAGATCCTCGCCGTCCTCGACACCGCCTTCGGCGAACTCCTGGCCGCCGACCCGGCCGCGTTCCGCGTGAAGTTCCGCAAGATGGCGGCCTCGGCGTTCGCGTTCTACCGGGGCACGGCGTGCCTCTTCTACCACGACCAGGACGCGGCGAGCGGCGGGCGCGGTGCGACCGGCACCTTCACCGGGCCCTACCTGGACGAGCGCACCTCGCGCGTGTGGATCCACGGCGATCTGCACGCGGAGAACTTCGGCACCTACATGGACTCCCAGGGCCGTCTGATCTTCAACGTCAACGACTTCGACGAGGCGTACGTCGGCCCCTTCACCTGGGACCTGAAGCGCTTCTCCGCCTCGATCGCCCTGATCGGGTACGCGAAGGCGCTCAGCGACGACCAGATCACCGAGCTGGTGCGGGTGTACGCGGGCGCCTACCGCGAGCGGATCCGCGCCCTGGCGACGGGCGCCAAGCAGGACGAGGTGCCGCCCTTCACGCTGGACACCGCCGAGGGCCCCCTGCTGGACGCGCTGCGCGACGCCCGCTCCCTGACCCGCTTCGGGCTGCTGGACTCCATGACCGAGATCCGCGACTTCGAGCGCCGCTTCGCGCCGGGCGGCGGCTCCATCGAGCTGGACGCCGCCACCCGCTACAAGGTCCTCGCCGCCTTCGACGGCTATCTGGAGACGCTGCCGGAGACCTCCCTGGCCCGCCCGGACTCCTACCGCGTGAAGGACGTCGTCGGCCGCCGGGGCATCGGCATCGGCTCGGCGGGCCTGCCCTCGTACAACATCCTCCTGGAGGGCCACAGCGACGCCCTGGAGAACGACGTGGTGATCTACATCAAGCAGGGCCAGACCCCGGCCGTCTCCCGGCACATCACCGACCGGGCGATCCGCGACTACTTCCAGCACGAGGGCCACCGCACGGTGATCTCCCAGCGGGCCCTCCAGCAGCACGCCGACCCGTGGCTGGGCTGGACCGAGCTGGACGGCGCGGGCCAGCTGGTCGCCGAGGTCTCGCCGTACGCGGTGGACCTGGACTGGGGCGACATCGACGACCCGGAGGAGATCGCGGGCGTCGTCGCCGACCTGGGCCGGGCCACGGCCACCATGCACGCGGCGGCGGACGACACCTCCGGCGAGTCGCTGGTGCCGTTCTCCACCGAGCGGGCCATCGACGCGGCGATCGCCGGCGACGAGGAGGGCTTCGCGCCGCTCCTGGTCGACTTCGCGCACGCCTACGGCGCACGCGCGCGTGCGGACCACCAGATCTTCCTCGACCTGTTCCGCAACGGCCGGATCCCGGGTCTGTGACGGGCTCCATGACGAACTCCATAACGAAAAGGGCGCTCACAGCGACCCTTTAGGGGCCTCTTACCGGCACGCGTGACACACTCTCCTCCGCTATGGACATATCCGGGACCCGCCTCAGAGCCGTACGCGCGGCGCTGTTCACGGCCTTCGTCGTGACGCTCAGCACCGCGTCGCACGTGCTGCTGTCGCGGGTCCCGCTGCCGCTGAACACGGTGGCCGCCCTCGCGGTCGCCGTGTTCCTCCTGGCGTACGCGCTGGCGGGCCGGGAGCGCGGCTTCGGGCGGATCGCCGCCCTGCTGATCCCGCTGGAGCTGGCGGCCGACACCGTCTTCACCACCGGCCAGCACGTCTGCTACGGCCGGGCGGGCGGCCCGGTCGCCGGCCCGCTGCGCTCCGTCGGCCTCGACGTCCTGTGCGGCGACGGCACCAGTGTCGGCGCCCCGCTGGCCCGCGTGACCGGCGCCGACCCCGAGCGGGTCGGCGGCCTCCTCGCCCACGCCGACCCGTCGACGGCCTGGCTGCTGCTGGGCGCGCACGTCGGCGTCGGCCTCGTCGCCGCGGCCTGGCTGCGGCGGGGCGAGCGCGCGCTGGGCCAGTTGCTGCGCGCGGCGACCGCGACCACGTTCCGGCCGCTGCTGCTGGCCGTGGCCGCCGTGACCGTCCGCACCGCCCCGGCCGCCCGCCGCCTGCCGCGGCCCGCGCGCCGTCCGGTCACCACCAGCCGCGACCGGATCCTCGTGCACTCCCTGGGACGCCGCGGACCCCCGCGCCCGGCCGCCGCCTGAGCGACACCGGACCGCACCGGACCGCCGGTCCGACGCACCGGGTCCGGTCACCGGCTTCGGTCCGCCAGGGCCGGTCCGGCGGGTTCGATCCGACGGGTTCGATCCGACGGGTTCGGTCACCGGGCCGGTCCCCGTCCCGGTCGCTCTGCGCGGCCCCGGAGCACGACAGCCCCCACACACGTATCCCGCGCACCCCTGTGCGCGTCCCACCTGGAGAACACCACCATGAGCAAGCGCAACAGCGCGGCGGCGAAGACGGCGGCCCGCGAGCGACTGCGTGTCGAGCGCGAACGCCAGGCCAAGCGGGCCAAGGTCAAGCGGCAGGTCGTCGTGGCCTGCTCGGTCGTCGCGGTGCTGGCGGTGGCCGGCGGCATAGGTTACGCGGTCGTCCAGAACAACAAGCCCACCTACTGGGAAGAGGCCAAGGACAAGCCGCTGGTCAAGCCGGCCAACACCACCGGCGAGAACGGCACGACGGTCGTGATGGGCAAGAGCACCGCCAAGAAGACCCTCGTGATGTACGAGGACCCGCGCTGCCCGGTCTGCGCCCAGTTCGAGCAGACCGTGGGCCCCAAGCTGAAGTCGGACTACGACGCCGGCAAGTTCAAGCTCCAGTTCGTCGGCGCCACCTTCCTCGACAACGGCCTGTCCGGCGAGGGCTCCAAGAACGCGCTGAGCGCGCTGGGCGCCGCGCTCGACGTCAGCCCGGAGGCGTTCCTCGAGTACAAGACGGCGCTGTACTCGGCGAAGTGGCACCCCGAGGAGTCCGACGACAAGTTCAAGGACGACAGCTACCTGATCAAGGCGGCCGACACGGTCTCCGCGCTCAAGGGCAACGCCGCGTTCCAGAAGGCCGTGAAGGACGGCACCTACGACAGGTGGGCGCTGGAGATGTCCGAGACGTTCGACAAGAGCGGTGTGTCGGGCACTCCGACCCTGAGGATGGACGGGAAGCCGCTGACCGCACCCGGCAGCCAGAACGCGCCGATGACGGTCGCCGACTTCACCACCGCGCTCGAGGCGGCCCTCAAGGCCTGAACGGCCTGAACGCCCTCCGCGTGACGGCGGGCTGAGAGACGGAGAACCGAAGAGCGGGCGAACTTTTGCCAGTTCGCCCGCTCTTCGTCGTACTGGTCAGTAATCTGATCGCCCGTGACCAGTCGATACAGATCAACAGAGAGCACCGACGCGCCGTCGGACCGCCTCGACGCACGCGCCCCGCGCCGCCGTACGGTCGTCAAGGCCGCCGCCGCCACCGCCGTGCTGGCCGGGCCGCTCGCCGCCGCGCTGCCCGCGTGGGCCGCCGACGAGGCCCCCGCCTTCCTGCACGGTGTCGCCTCCGGCGACCCGCTGCCCGACGGCGTCCTGCTGTGGACCCGGGTGACGCCGACCGCCGAGGCCGTACCCGGCTCCGGGCTCGGCCCGGACACCGAGGTCGAGTGGGTCGTCGCCAGGGACAAGGCACTGACGAACGTCGTGGCGAAGGGGTCCGTCACCGCGACCGCCGCCTCCGACCACACCGTCAAGGCCGACGTCCGCGGTCTCGCCCCGGCCACGGACTACTGGTTCCGCTTCTCGGCCGGCGGGACCGACTCCCCGGTGGCGCGTACCCGCACCGCGCCGGCGGCGGACGCGTCCGTGGCGGGCCTGCGCTTCGGCGTGGTGTCCTGCGCCAACTGGGAGGCCGGCTGGTTCTCCTCCTACCGCCACCTCGCCGCCCGCGGCGACCTCGACGCCTGGCTGCACCTCGGCGACTACATCTACGAGTACGGCACCGGCGAGTACGGCACCCGCGGCACCGTCGTACGGCAGCACGCGCCCACGCACGAGATCCTCACCCTCGCCGACTACCGCACCCGGCACGGCAGGTACAAGACCGACCCCGATCTGCAGGCCCTGCACACCAAGGCGCCCGTCATCGCGATCTGGGACGACCACGAGATAGCCAACGACACCTGGTCGGGAGGCGCCGAGAACCACACCGAGGGCGCCGAGGGCAGCTGGACCGCCCGTCAGGCGGCCGCCAAGCAGGCCTACTTCGAGTGGATGCCGGTCCGCCCGGCGCTGGCGGGCACCACCTACCGCCGGCTGCGCTTCGGCAAGCTCGCCGACCTCTCCCTGCTGGACCTGCGTTCCTTCCGCTCCCAACAGGTCTCCGTCGGCAACGGCGACGTCGACGACCCGGACCGCACCCTCACCGGCCGCGCCCAGCTCGACTGGCTGAAGGCCGGTCTGAAGGCGTCCGACACCACCTGGCGGCTGGTCGGCAACTCGGTGATGATCTCGCCGTTCGCGATCGGCTCGCTCTCCGCGGACCTGCTCAAGCCGCTCGCCAAGCTGCTCGGCCTGCCGCAGGAGGGCCTCGCCCTCAACACCGACCAGTGGGACGGCTACACGGACGACCGCCGTGAACTCCTCGCCCACCTGCGCGCGAACGCCATCCGCAACACCGTCTTCCTCACCGGCGACATCCACATGGCGTGGGCCAACGACGTGCCCGTGGACGCCGGGACCTACCCGCTGTCCGCCTCGGCCGCCACGGAGTTCGTGGTCACCTCGGTGACCTCCGACAACCTCGACGACCTGGTGAAGGTCCCCGAGGGCACGGTCTCCGCGATCGCCGCCCCGGTCATCAGGGCCGCCAACCGCCACGTCCACTGGGTGGACACCGACCGGCACGGCTACGGCGTCCTGGACATCACCGCCGACCGCGCGCAGATGGACTACTACGTGGTGTCCAGCCGCACCAGGGCGGACGCGACCTCGTCCTGGTCCCGCTCCTACCGCACCCGCACCGGCACGCAGAAGGTCGAGCGGACGTACGACCCCGTGTAGCCGCCGCCTACAGGCCCGCGAGGAAGCCGAGCGCCACCCGCCAGGTGGCCTCGGCGGCCTCGGCGTCGTAGTCGGGCAGGTCGGGGTCGGTGTAGAGGTGACCGGCCCCGGCGTACCGGTAGATCTCCACGTCGGCGCCCGCCCTGCCCATCTGGAGGTACCAGGCGCTCAGCCAGTCGTCGGTCTCGAACGGGTCCGGCTCGGCCACGTGCAGCTGCACCGGCAGGTCGTCCACCGAGACGTTCGGCGCGAGGTCGGAGGTGCCGTGCAGGAGCAGCAGACCGCGTGCCTTGTCGTCACCGAGGGCGAGGGTCTGGGCGATCGACGCGCCCAGCGAGAAACCGGCGTACACCAGCCCCCGCTCCGAGTAGGGCGCGGCGGCCAGGACGGCTCTCCTCAGCAGCTCGTCCTTGCCGATCCCCTCGTTGTGGGCCATGCCCTCCTCGACCGTGTCGAACGTGCGCCCGTCGAAGAGGTCCGGGGTCCACACCTCGTGACCGGCGGCGCGCAGCCGGTCCGCCGCCGCGCGCACCGCGGGACGCAGTCCATAGGTCGAATGGAAGAGCATGATGTTCATGGGGCCATGGTGCCAGCCGGTACCGACAACGCCCCACGGGGCGGCCCCCGCACCACCTCACGTGGGTCTCTTCACACAACGTGCATGTTCACGACCCCGCCGGGCCGGTTACGTTCGAAGGCATGGAGAACCTGCTCCGCCCACTGATCGTGGTCGGCGGTTCGGTCGTGCTGACGTTGTTCATCGGCTGGGCCACCGACCGACTGTTGTCCAAGGCCGACCGACGGCATCCCGAGACACCCCTGTGGGGGCTGTTGCGCCGCGGGCGCATCCCGTACCAGCTCGGGCTGTGCGCCGCCCTGCTGAGAGGATCGTTCGACAACGCCGAGATACTGGAGGACCACCGCGTCGGCATCGCCCAGACGCTCACCCTGGTGCTGATCGGGTCGACCGCGTGGATGGCGATCCGGATCGCCGCCGCGATCGTCGAGACCTCGTACCGCCGTTACGCGCGCGTGCACCAGGACGCGGCCCGGGTACGGCGGGTGCGCACCCAGGTGTCGCTGATCATGCGGGTCGTCTCCGCGGTGGTCGGGGTGGTCGCGGTGGCGGCGATGCTGCTGACGTTCCCGGCGTTCCGCGCGGCCGGCGCCTCGCTGCTGGCCTCGGCGGGCATCATCGGCATCGTCGCCGGTGTCGCCGCCCAGTCGACGCTGAGCAACATGTTCGCCGGCTTCCAGATCGCCTTCGGCGACATGGTGCGGATCGGCGACACGGTGGTGGTGGACGGCGAGTGGGGCACGGTCGAGGAGATCACGCTGACCTTCCTCACCGTGCGGACCTGGGACGAGCGCCGGATCACCATGCCCGTCTCGTACTTCACGTCCAAGCCGTTCGAGAACTGGTCGCGCGGCACCCCGCAGATGACCGGCATCGTCTACTGGCACCTCGACCACTCGGCACCGCTGGACGCGATGCGTGAGAAGCTCCGCGACATCCTGCGCGAGTGCCCGGCCTGGGACGGCCGCGCCTACGGCCTGGACGTCACGGACACCACGCCCAACACCCTCCAGATCAGGGCGCTGGTGACCGCCAAGGACGCCGACGACATCTGGACGGTCCGCGTGACCGTCCGCGAGCGGATGATCCGCTGGCTGTCCGAGGAGCACCCGTACGCGCTTCCCCGCGTCAACACCGCCGACGCGATCCTGCGGTCGTCCCGCTCCAACGGCCGGATCCCCGGCGGCATAGGGCCTCAGCGCCGCGCCCACGAGTCGCCGCGGGCCGACCGCTGAACCGGTGAACCGCTGAACCGGTGAACCGGTGAACCGGTGACGCCGGCCGGGCCGCCCCGTGCGCCCGGCCGGCGTCGCGTACCGCGTCCCCCGCGTCCGTCCGTACCGGGCCCCCCGCCTCCGTCCGTGCCAGGCCGCCGACGGCGAGCCACCGCGCGGGGAGCCCCACCACCGGCGGGCACCGGCGCGCCGGGCGCGGCCGGACCCGCCCCGCCCGACGGCCGCGGGCGGGGCGTCAGCGCAGGCTGCGCACGTCGAGGTGGCGCAGCACCCGGTCCACGATCTCGGGATCGGCCCCCGGCTCGCTGCGCGCCGCGACCACCTCGTGCCGGGCCGCGCTCAGCATCTCGCCCTGGATCCGCCGCACCCGCCTCAGCCGGCGCACCCGGTGCTCGTGCGCCTCCCGCCGCTCGTCCTCGCCCAGGTCCGGGCTGATCCGCAGCCCGATGTCGAGGGCGCGCCGGCCCATCTGCTCGGAGAGTTCCTCCGGCAGCTCCTCCTCGGCCTCGATCTCCCGCAGCCGGCGCTTCGCCGCCTTGGCCGCCCGCACGGCCAGTTCCTTCTCGAACTCCTTCTCGCGGCCGGTGTCGGCCTGCACCCCGAGCCGCTTGACCAGCCACGGCAGGGTCAGCCCCTGGAGGACGAGCGTCGCCATGATGACGCCGAAGGCGATGAACACGATCTCGTCCCGGTCCGGGAAGGCGGCTCCCTCGTCGGTCCTCAGCGGGATCGCGAGCGCCAGCGCCACCGAGGCGACCCCGCGCATCCCCGACCACCACATCACGACGGTCTCCCGCCAGGTCGTCGGGATGTCCTCGTCGTGGTCCCGTCTGGCGTGCATCCGCTGGGCGAGCCAGGTCGCCGGCAGCAGCCACAGCAGCCGCACGAGGATCACCACGGCCACCACCGCCGCGGCCCACCCCAGCATCTCCCCCCACCGTCCGGACGCCGTCCGGATCGCCATGTGCAGTTCCAGGCCGATCAGCCCGAACGCCACCCCGGTCACCAGGGTGTCGATGATGTTCCAGAAGGTGTGCCCGGCCAGACGGGTCATCACGTCGTCGGGATCGGTGGCGTACTCGGCGAGGAACAGCGCGGTGGTGAGCACGGCGAGCACCCCCGACCCGTGGAACTCCTCCGCGAGCACGTAGGAGGCGTACGGGACCAGCAGGGTGAGCCCGATCTGCAGGGTCGGGTCGCCGAGCAGGTCCATGAGCCGGTTCGCCCCCCAGCCGAGCGCCAGCCCGACCGCGACCGCGACGACGGCGGACAGCACGAGGTCGAGACCCGCTTCCCAGGGCGAGAAGGTGCCGCTGACGACGGCGGCGATGGCCACGTGGTAGAGCACGATGGCGGTGACGTCGTTGAACAGCCCCTCGCCCTCCAGGATGGACACCAGCCGGCGCGGCAGCCCGAGCTGCCCCGCCACGGCGGTGGCGGCCACCGGGTCCGGCGGCGCGACGAGCGCCCCGAGGGCCACGGCGGCGGCGATCGGCAGGCCGGGGACGATCGCGTGGGCGACGGCGGCCACGCACAGCATCGTGACGAACACCAGCGCCACGGCGAGCAGGAAGATCGGCCGCTTGTTGGCGGTGAACTGCCGCCAGGAGGTGCGTCGTACGGCCGCGTAGAGCAGGGGCGGCAGCAGCAGCGGGAGGATCAGGTCCGGCGGGACGTTCACGTCGGGCACGAAGTCGGCGACCGCGAGCACGATCCCGAGCAGGGTCATCAGGACCGGCGCCGGCAGGTTCCACCGGTCTCCCAGCGGGACGCTCACCACGGCCCCGAGCAGCAGGACGAACAACAGGGCCAACTGGTCCACGGTCGGTGCTCCGGGGGCTGAGACGTCACACGGCAGACCTCAAGCCTGCCACGTCACCCCCGTCACCAGCCCTTTCGGCGCCCCCGGCCGCCCCGGCTACCGCTGGAGCGCCCGCCGCATCGCCCGGTGCGGGATCCCCGCGTCCGGGAACTCGGGGCCGTACGCCCGGTACCCCAGCCGTTCGTAGAACCCGAGGGCGTGGGTCTGGGCGTGCAGGTCCACGGCCGTGAGTCCACGCGCGCGTGCCGCGTCCTCGACGGCCCGCACCAGCGCGGCCCCCACTCCGAGCCCGCGCGCCCGCCGGGTGACGGCGAGCCGTCCCAGCGACCCGACCGACGGGTCCCCGCCGGTCTTGGCCGCGGCCTCCGCGCCGTACAGCAGCCGCCCGGCACCGATCGGTACGCCGTCCTCCCGGACCGCCAGCACGTGCACCGCGCCGGCGTCGTGGGCGTCGTACTCGATGTCCTCGGGAACGCCCTGCTCGCCGACGAAGACCTCCTTGCGGACCGCGAAGCAGGCCTCACGGTCGGCGGGGTGCTCGGCGACGCGGACCACGTACGCGGGCGTGCCGCTCATCCGTAGGTCTCCTCGCGGACCTGGTCGAGGGCCTGCTGGAGGTCGTCCGGGTACTCGCAGGAGAACTCGGCCCAGCGGCCGTCCCCGGGGTGCTCGAAGCCAAGCCGGACCGCGTGCAGCCACTGCCGGGTCAGTTTCAGCCGCTTGGCGAGCGTCGGGTCGGCGCCGTAGGTCAGGTCGCCGACGCACGGATGGCGGTGGGCGGCCATGTGGACGCGGATCTGGTGCGTGCGGCCGGTCTCCAGCTTGACGTCCAGCAGGGAGGCGGCGCGGAAGGCCTCGATCAGGTCGTAGTGCGTGACGGAGGGCTTGCCCTCGGCGGTGACCGCCCACTTGTAGTCGTGCTGGGGGTGCCGGCCGATGGGGGCGTCGATGGTGCCGCTGGTGGGGTCCGGGTGGCCCTGGACGAGTGTGTGGTAGCGCTTGTCGACCGTGCGCTCCTTGAACTGGCGCTTCAGCGAGGTGTACGCGCGCTCCGACTTGGCGACCACCATCAGGCCGGAGGTGCCCACGTCGAGGCGGTGCACGATGCCCTGGCGCTCGGCGGCGCCGGAGGTGGAGATGCGGTACCCGGCGGCGGCGAGTCCGCCGATGACGGTGGGGCCGCTCCAGCCGGGCGACGGGTGCGCGGCCACGCCGACCGGCTTGACGATCACGACCACGTCCTCGTCGTCGTGCACGATCTCCATGCCCTCGACGGGCTCGGCGACCACCTGCACCGGCGCGGGCGCCTGCGGCATCTCGACCTCGAGCCAGGCCCCGCCGTGCACCCGCTCGGACTTCCCGACCACCGACCCGTCGACCATGACCTTCCCCGCGGCCGCGAGTTCGGCGGCCTTGGTACGGGAGAAGCCGAACATGCGGGAGATGGCGGCGTCGACACGCTCGCCCTCCAGGCCGTCGGGCACGGGCAGGGTGCGGATCTCGGGAATCGTGCTCACCCGTCGAGTATGCCGGACGGGTCCGGCACCCCCGAACACACGCTCAGTCCTTGTGGACGGTGCCGTCCGGGTCGAGGCCCTTGAAGGACAGCAGGACGATCAGGATGCCGCCGCACACGATCGCCGAGTCGGCCAGGTTGAAGACGGCGAAGTGCTTCGGCGCGATGAAGTCCACCACCGCGCCCTCGAAGACGCCCGGCGCCCGGAAGATCCGGTCGGTGAGGTTGCCGAGCGCACCGCCGAGCAGCAGGCCGAGCGCGATCGCCCAGGGCAGGCTGTAGAGCTTGCGGGCGAGCCGGGCGATGACCACGATCACCGACGCCGCGATCACCGTGAAGATCACGGTGAAGGCCTCGCCGAGGCCGAAGGCGGCGCCCGCGTTGCGGATCGCCTCGAACCGCAGCCAGTCCCCGACGATCTCGATCGGCTGGTGGTGCTCCAGCTTCGCGACCACGAGCATCTTGCTGATCAGGTCGACGGCGTAGGCGAACGCGGCGACCGTGAACAGCACGGCGATGCGGCGCCTGCCGCGGGGGCGCTGCCCGGCGGCCTGCGCCGCGGTCCCGTCCGCACCGGGCGACTCGCCCGACGCCGGCTGCCCGGCGTTTCCGCCGGACGGCTCCGGTTCGGCTCCCGCCGCCTCTGGAGTGTCCGGCGTACCGATGATGCGCTCCGCCTCTGCCACGTGAGTCCCTCGACCTAGGTACCTGACTGAGGACGAGGGTACGGCACGCCTTCCGGCGGCCGGGTGATCAGTACCGCCGCTCCTGCTTCTGCTTGCACTCGACGCACAGCGTGGCCCGCGGGAAGGCCTGCATGCGGGCCTTGCCGATGGGATTGCCGCAGTTCTCGCACAGGCCGTAGGTGCCCGCGTCCAGCCGCTCCAGGGCGTGCTCGGTCTGGACGAGCATCTCGCGCGCGTTGGCGGCCAGCGCCAGCTCGTGCTCGCGCGTGATGTTCTTCGTACCGGTGTCCGCCTGGTCGTCGCCGGCGCCGTCCCCCGAGTCCCGCATCAGTCCGACCAGGGCCGCCTCGGACGAGGTCAGTTCGGCACGCAGCCGGTCCTTCTCGGAGTCCAGTTCGGCACGGGCCTCCGCGACCTCCTCGGGGGTCCAGGGGTCCTCGCCGGGGCGTACCGCCAGTTCGCCGGGCTCCGTCGCGGCGAACCGCGCCTTCGGAACAGCGGTCTGCGCCGCCGGGGCCGTGCCAGTCTTCTTCGCAACCACCGTCGTGGCTCCCGTCTGCTCCGCGGCCGAGGCCGCGCCCACCTTCTTGGCCGTGCTCTTCCTGGGGGTGCTCCTGCGGGCGGTCCCCTTCCCGGCCGCACCGCCCCCGCCGCCGGCCCCCTCCGTACCGGCGTCCACCTCACCGACCGCGTCCCGCGGACCGGCTCCCGACTCGCGGGCCGCACCCTGCCGGGCCCCGGCCGTCTTCCTGCCCGCGGCCGCCCTCTTCGAAGCGGCCTTCTTCCCGGCGGGCTCCTTCGCGACGGGCGTCTCCCCGGCGACCGCCCTCCCCGCGGCCGCCGTCCTCTCCGCCGCGACCGTCCTCCCCTCGACCGCCGTCCTCCCCGAGACCCCTGCCTCACCGGATGCCGCGGCCGCCCCGGAGGCGGCAGCCGTCTCCGGGGCCGCGGCCTTCTTCCCGGCCGCCGCCCCCTTGGGCGCCGCCTTCCCGGGCGCCGCTTTCGCGGCCCGCCCCGCCGGCTTCGCGGCCCCCGCCGTGCCACCGCCCCGCATGCTCTTCTTCGCACCGACGTCCTTGGCCGCACCGCCGGAGGCGCCGGTGGAGCTGCCGGACGCCGACTGCTGTACGGCGGTCTTCTTCGCCACCATGGCCGCGGCCCCTTCACATATTGTGATCTTGCACGCGAATCGTGCTGGGACGATAAATCGACTTGAGTCCCGCGGCAACGGGGCACACCGCCCGATCCGCCCGCCTCGCACACGTCACACGGCAAGCATGCATCCGTTGTGCCCAGCTCCCCGCCGGGTAATCCGACCAGTCGGCGGTCCGGGAGCCGGAACCCGCGCACCTCGCCGTTCGGGTCATCCCGGACCGCCCCCGGCCCGCCGTCCGCGAAGCCGGAAAACCGGTCGGCCGCCGTCCGCGCGGCGCCGTACACTGGGCGGAGCGAGAAGCGTGGATGGGGACGAGTAGCGGCGTACGCAGCCCAGAGCGACCCGGGGACGGTGGAAGCCCGGGGGCGAGCGCGACGTGAAGATCACCCCGGAGCCGCCGGAAGAAAGCCTCGGACAGTGGGCCCCGCCCACGGACGTCCGAGGCCGGTAGAACCGGCATCGCGACCCCAATGAGGGGGCTCCCCGGAGCGTACGGCGCACCGGAGGGCCAAGGAGGGTGGTACCGCGGGAGCGCGCCGCACACGGCGTGGACAAAGCTCTCGTCCCTCCGACGGAAGGCAGCACATCCGCCGGAGGAAGCTCGTTGAACACGCAGCCGCAGTACCGCCAGGTACCCGCCCAGGTCGACCTGCCCGCCCTCGAGCACGCCGTGCTCGAGTTCTGGCGCGAGCAGAAGATCTTCGCCAAGACCCTGGAGCAGTCCGAGGGCCGCCCCGAATGGGTGTTCTACGAGGGCCCGCCCACCGCCAACGGCATGCCGGGGGCCCACCACATCGAGGCACGCGTCTTCAAGGACGTCTTCCCCCGCTTCCGCACCATGCGCGGCTACCACGTGGGCCGCAAGGCCGGCTGGGACTGTCACGGCCTCCCGGTGGAGCTGGCGGTCGAGAAGGAGCTCGGCTTCACCGGCAAGCAGGACATCGAGGCGTACGGCATCGCGGAGTTCAACGACAAGTGCCGCGCGTCCGTCACCCGGCACACCGACGCGTTCACCGAGCTGACCCACCGCATGGGCTACTGGGTCGACCTGGACGACGCCTACCGGACCATGGACCCCGAGTACATCGAGTCCGTGTGGTGGTCGCTCAAGCAGATCTTCGACAAGGGCCTGCTGGTGCAGGACTACCGCGTGGCCCCCTGGTGCCCGCGCGACGAGACGGGCCTGTCGGACCACGAGCTGGCGCAGGGCTACGAGACGATCGTCGACCCGTCCGTGTACGTCCGCTTCCCGCTCACCTCCGGTCCGCTCGCCGGCGAGGCCGCGCTGCTGATCTGGACGACCACGCCCTGGACGCTGGTCTCCAACACCGCGGTCGCCGCGCACCCCGACGTCACCTACGTCGTCGCCACCGACGGACGGGAGAAGCTCGTCGTCGCCGAGCCGCTGCTCGGCAAGGCCCTCGGCGAGGGCTGGGAGAGCACCGGCCAGACCTTCAGCGGCGCCGAGATGGAGCGCTGGACCTACCGGCGTCCGTTCGAGCTCGTGGAGTTCCCCGAACCCGCGCAGTACGTGGTCAACGCCGAGTACGTCACGACCGAGGACGGCACGGGTCTGGTCCACCAGTCCCCCGCCTTCGGCGAGGACGACCTCAAGGTCTGCCGCTCCTACGGCCTGCCCGTCGTCAACCCCGTCCGCCCGGACGGCACCTTCGAGGAGGACGTCCCGCTGGTCGGCGGCGTCTTCTTCAAGAAGGCGGACGAAAAGCTCACCGAGGACCTCCAGCAGCGCGGCCTCCTCTTCAAGCACCTGCCGTACGAGCACAGCTACCCGCACTGCTGGCGCTGCCACACCGCGCTGCTCTACTACGCGCAGCCGTCCTGGTACATCCGCACCACGGCCGTCAAGGACCGCCTCCTCGCGGAGAACGAGAAGACCAACTGGTTCCCGGACACCGTCAAGCACGGCCGCTTCGGCGACTGGCTGAACAACAACATCGACTGGGCGCTCTCCCGCAGCCGCTACTGGGGCACCCCGCTGCCGATCTGGCGCTGTGCGGACGACCACCTCACCGTCGTCGGCTCGCGCGCGGAGCTGACCGAGCTGACCGGCACCGACCAGTCCGAACTGGACCCGCACCGCCCCTACATCGACGCGGTCACCTTCGACTGCCGCCATGACGGCTGCGGGAAGACGGCCACGCGCGTGCCCGAGGTCATCGACGCCTGGTACGACTCGGGTTCGATGCCGTTCGCGCAGTGGGGCTACCCGTACAAGAACAAGGAACTCTTCGAGTCCCGCTACCCCGCGCAGTTCATCAGCGAGGCCATCGACCAGACCCGCGGCTGGTTCTACACGCTGATGGCGGTCGGCACCCTGGTCTTCGACAAGTCCAGCTACGAGAACGTCGTCTGCCTCGGCCACATCCTCGCCGAGGACGGCCGCAAGATGTCCAAGCACCTGGGCAACATCCTCCAGCCGATCCCGCTGATGGACCAGCACGGCGCCGACGCGGTGCGCTGGTTCATGGCGGCCGGCGGCTCTCCCTGGGCGGCCCGCCGCGTCGGCCACGGCACCATCCAGGAGGTGGTGCGCAAGACCCTCCTCACCTACTGGAACACGGTCGCCTTCCAGGCCCTGTACGCCCGCACGTCCGGCTGGGCCCCGTCCGGGGCCGACCCGGCCCCCGCCGACCGCCCCGTCCTCGACCGCTGGCTGCTGTCCGAACTCCACGCGCTCACCGACCAGGTGACCGAGTCCCTGGAGGCCTACGACACCCAGCGCGCCGGCAAGCTCCTCTCGGCGTTCGTCGACGACCTGTCCAACTGGTACGTACGCCGCTCCCGCCGCCGCTTCTGGCAGGGCGACAAGGCCGCGCTGCGCACCCTGCACGAGGTCGTCGAGACGGTCACGAAGCTGATGGCCCCGCTGACCCCGTTCATCACCGAGCGGGTCTGGCAGGACCTGGTCGTGCCGGTCTCCCCCGACGCCCCCGAGTCGGTGCACCTGGCGTCCTGGCCGGAGGCGGACCTCTCCGCGATCGACCCGGAGCTGTCGCGGCAGATGGCCCTGGTGCGCCGCCTGGTGGAGCTGGGCCGTGCCACGCGCGCCGAGTCGGGCGTGAAGACGCGCCAGCCGCTGCGCCGGGCGCTCATCGCGGCCACGGGCTTCGACGCGCTCTCCCCCGAACTGCACGCGCAGATCACGGAGGAGCTGAACGTCGAGTCGCTGGCGTCGCTCGCCGAGGTCGGCGGCAGCCTCGTCGACACGACCGCCAAGGCCAACTTCCGCGCCCTGGGCAAGCGGTTCGGCAAGCGCGTCCAGGAGGTGGCCAAGGCCGTGGCGAACGCCGACGCGGCCGCGCTCTCCCTCGCCCTGCGCGAGGGCACGGCATCGGTGGAGGTCGACGGCGAGACGGTCACCCTCGCCCCGGACGAGGTGATCATCACGGAGACCCCGCGCGAGGGGTGGTCGGTGGCGTCCGACTCGGGCGCGACGGTCGCCCTCGACCTGGAGATCACCGAGGAGCTGCGCCGCGCCGGCCTGGCCCGGGACGCGATCCGCCTGATCCAGGAGGCCCGCAAGAACAGCGGCCTCGACGTCGCCGACCGCATCGCGCTCCGCTGGACCGCGACCGACCCGGCGACCGTCGACGCGCTGACCGGTCACTCGGCCCTGATCGCCGACGAGGTCCTCGCCACCGACTTCGCCCAGGGCGGGGCGGACGACACCTACGGCGCCCCGTTCGCGGACGAGGGCCTGACCCTGACGTTCCGCCTGCGCAAGGCGTAACGCCTCCGGGGCCGGCAAGGGCCCGGTCTCTTCCCCCCGCGGGGGAGAGACCGGGCCCTTCCGCATGCCGGGCGTCGCCGGAGGCTGCCGCCCGGCCCCTCGGCACGCGTGGGCCGGCCCCGCAACACGCGTAAACAGGGCGGGGCCCCGGAAAGGAATCCGGGGCCCCGCCCTGTGAACGCTGCCGACGCCTAAGGCGTGGTACCGGCCGTCAGTTGTCGTCCTCGTCGATGAGGAAGCCGCGCATCGGCGAGGGAGCCTGCCCCATCGGGGAGGGGCCCTGCGGACGCACCGGCGCCATCGGCTGGGTCATCGCCGGGGACATCTGCTGCTGACCACCGTAGGACGGGCCGGCCTGGCTCGGTCCGCCCATGCCCGGGTTGCCGCCGCCGTAGGACGGGGCGCTCGCGCCGGCCGGAGCCATCGAAGGCGACGGGGACGGCGGCAGGGAGGCCGCGGCCGGGGTGCGCGGCGGGGCGAGGGAGTCGTCGGCCTGGGTCTCCAGCTGACGCAGCTGGGACTCGAGGTACGACTTCAGGCGCGTGCGGTACTCGCGCTCGAAGCCGCGCAGGTCCTCGACCTTGCGCTCCAGCGTGGCGCGGGCGGACTCCAGGGAGCCCATCGCGACGCGGTGCTTCTCCTGCGCGTCCCGCTCCAGGGCGTCGGCCTTGGCACGGGCGTCGCGCTCGAGACCCTCGGCACGCGAACGCGCCTCACCGACGATCTTGTTGGCTTCGGAGCGGGCCTCGGCGATCGCCTGGTCGGCGGTCTGCTGGGCCAGCGAGAGGACACGGGCGGCGCTGTCGCCACCGGGGCCCTGACCGGGGCCGCCCATGGGGCCGCCCATCTGCTGCTGCATGGGGTGGCCGCCCATGGGGCCCTGACCCATCGGACCGGGACCCATCTGCCCCTGACCCATGGGACCCTGGCCCATCGGACCGGGACCCATCTGCCCCTGACCCATGGGGTTCTGGCCCATCTGGCCCTGGCCCATCTGGCCGGGACCCTGCTGACCGCCCTGACCACCGCCGGGGCCGGCGGGCAGCTGCGGGGCACCGCTCGGCAGCTGGGGCGGACCACCCATGGGGCCACCCATCTGCTGCTGCGGCGGGCCCGATATGCCGGCGGGCACCGGTCCGCCGCGCATACCCTGCGGCATCCCCTGCTGCGGCATCCCCTGCTGGGGCATACCCTGCTGAGGCATACCCTGCTGCTGCGGGGGCATCCCCTGCTGCTGGTCCTGCGGCTCCGGAGGCTTGCGCATGTTCTGCTGGTTCTGGGCAGCAGCACGCGTGGCGGCGGCCAGCTTGGCGCGCAGGTCCTCGTTCTCCCGCAGCAGGCGGGTCAGTTCGGCTTCGACCTCGTCGAGGAAGGCATCGACCTCGTCCTCGTCATAGCCTTCTCGGAGGCGGACGGTCGTGAACTGCTTGTTCCGCACGTCCTCGGGGGTCAACGGCATCTCTTCACCTCAACGTAGTCGTCGGCATTCGGCAAGACGGTAGTTCACATCGCTCACAGCCGGACCACGATCGAGATCAGGATGTAGACGATGATCATCAGTACGAAGAAGGACAGGTCGAGCGCCACGCCCCCGAGACGCAACGGCGGGATCACCCGCCGCAGAAGCTTGAGCGGTGGATCGGTGACAGTGTAGGTGGCCTCCAGAACGACCACCATCGCCTTGCCGGGCTGCCATGAGCGGGCGAACTGGAAGACGTAGTCCATGACCAACCGGAAGATGAGCACGATGAGGAAGACCATCAGCGCGATGTAGACGACATCCAGGACCACGCTCATGTTCGGTGCTTCCCTCTCCCCTGCCCACGTACTCTCTCGTCACTGCTGTTCCGGTCGTGCGTCTCAGCTCTGGTTGAAGAACCCGCCCTCTGCGATGCGGGCCTTGTCCTCCGCCGTGACATCGACGTTAGCAGGCGACAACAGGAACACCTTCTGCGTCACCCGCTCGATACTGCCGTGAAGACCAAACACCAGACCGGCCGCGAAGTCGACAAGTCGCTTCGCGTCCGTGTCGTCCATCTCCGTCAGATTCATGATCACCGGAGTGCCCTCACGGAAGTGTTCCCCGATGGTACGGGCCTCGTTGTAGGTCCGGGGGTGGAGCGTGGTGATCCGGTACGGCTCTCGTTCGGACACGACCTTGGGCATGATCACCGGTGCGTTCTTCTCCAGGGACTGACGTTCTTGTGTGATGGATGCCACGGGCGCGATACGCGCCGGACGCCCGGATTCCGCGCCTGGCGAAACGGATCTGGCCACCGGCTCGCGCGGCACGGGCGGTTGAGTGATTCGCACCTCTTCGTCCCTTTGGGACTGATGTGCTCCATGTGACTGGTGTGACGGCTCATGCCGTCGGTGGTCACGCTCGGGCTCAGGGTCGAGCTCGGGTTCGAAGTCGTCGTCGGGGTCGAAACCCCGGCCGTCGTACCCATCGTCCTCCACGAGGCCGAGGTAGACCGCCATCTTGCGCATCGCGCCGGCCATGCTCTGAGTCCTCCGCTCTGTGGTGGATCCGCTGACGACTGCCAAGTCCCGCGATCCACGTGGCCCTTGTGCCGCCTTTCGACGGTAATGACCATATTTTCTGCTGTGGTCCGACTTCCTGGCGACGTTACCCGAGCCTGGGACGGACTCCGAGTACCGCGGTGCCGACGCGTACATGTGTCGCTCCGGCCGCCACGGCCTGTTCGAGGTCCGCGCTCATCCCTGCCGAGACCATGTTCGCAGCAGGATGGGTTCGGCGCAGGTCGGTCGACAAATCCATCAACCGGTCGAACGCCGCCCGTTGACGTCCGGCGTACTCCCCGGTCAGAGGTGCGACTGTCATCAGCCCGTCGAGCCGGAGCCCCGGAGCGCCCGCCACGAGGTCGGCCAACTCCGCGATCCCGCCGGGTGCGACACCGCCCCGCTCCCCCCGCGCGCCCCCTCCCGCCGAGGGCTCCCCCGCGTCGAGCGCGACCTGGATGAGGCAGCCGACCTCGCGCCCGACGCGCTCGGCCTCCCTCGACAGGGCCGTGACCAGGCGGGACCGGTCCACGGACTGCACGACGTCCGCGTAACCGACCACGGAACGCACCTTGTTGGTCTGCAGTTGCCCCACGAAGTGCCAGGAAAGGGGCAGATCCGAGCAGGCCGCGGCCTTGGGCGCCGCGTCCTGGTCACGGTTCTCGGCGACGTGCCGCACGCCCAGTTCCGACAGTGCCCGCACGTCGCTCGCCGGGTAGGTCTTGGTGACCACGATCAGGGTCACCTCCTCCCGCGCGCGCCCGGCCGCCGCGCACGCGGCCGCGATGCGCTGTTCCACCTTCGCCAGATTTCCGGCGAGTTCTTCCTTGCGGTCCGTCATGCCCATCAGCCCAGCCAGACATATCCCGCGAGTCGCCCCGTGGTGCGATCGCGGCGGTACGAGAAGTGGTCCTGCGACTCGCGCGTGCACACCGGCGACCGCTCCCGGTCGTGCACCCCGAGCCGGTCGAGCTGCGCGTGCACCCCGGCGGTCACGTCGACAGCGGGGGTGCCCCAGCCGGTCTCGGCGTGCGCGGCCGGCTCGACGGCGGACACCTCGGCCCGCATCGCCTCGGGCACCTCGTAGCACCGGCCGCAGACGGCGGGGCCGGTGCGGGCGACGATCCGGGAGGGCTCGGCACCGAGTCCGACCATGGCCCGTACGGCGGCGGGCACGATCCCCGCGACCATCCCGGGCCGGCCGGCATGGGCCGCGGCCACGACACCGGCGACCGGGTCGGCGAGCAGCACGGGCGTGCAGTCGGCGGTGAGGACGGCGAGCGCGAGCCCCCGCTCCCGGGTGACGATCGCGTCGACCTCGGACACCGGCTGCTCGCCCCAGGGGCCGTCGACGACGGCGACGTCCGCGCCGTGCACCTGGTTCATCCAGACGACCCGGTCCGCCTCGAGACCCAGCGACTTGGCCGCCGACTCCCGGTTGGTCCGTACGGCCTCGGGGTCGTCGCCGACCGCTCCGCCGAGGTTGAGCTCCTCATACGGAGCGGCGCTCACCCCGCCCCACCGGTCGGTGAAGGCGAAGTGCGCGCCGCTCGCGTGTCCGCGCTGTCCTATCACTTCAGGAAGTCCGGCACGTCCAGTTCCTCGGCCGCGCTGTCCGAGTAGCTGCGCGACGGCGGCACCGGCGGGGCGACCGGGATGTCGGCGACCGGCTCGGGCGCCGGCTCCGGCTCCTCCTTCGGGGTCACGCTGCCGAGCGAGCCGAAGGTCGGCCGGCTCTCCGGCTGCCGTACCGGAGCGGGCTCCTCGCGGCGGGGCGAGGACGAGGCCGAGGACGACGAAGAGCCGGAGGCCGAGCCGAGGACGTTGTCCCGGCGGGCCGGGGGCTGGCCCCCGTCGAAGCCGGCCGCGATCACGGTGACCCGGACCTCGTCGCCGAGCGCGTCGTCGATGACGGCGCCGAAGATGATGTTGGCCTCGGGGTGGGCGGCCTCGCTGACCAGCTGGGCGGCCTCGTTGATCTCGAACAGGCCGAGGTCGGAGCCGCCGGAGATGGACAGGAGCACACCCCGGGCACCGTCGATGGACGCCTCGAGCAGCGGCGAGGAGATCGCCATCTCGGCGGCGGCCACCGCGCGGTCGTCGCCGCGGGCCGAGCCGATGCCCATGAGGGCCGAACCCGCCTCGGACATGACCGACTTGACGTCGGCGAAGTCGAGGTTGATCAGACCCGGCGTGGTGATGAGGTCGGTGATGCCCTGGACACCGGAGAGCAGGACCTGGTCCGCCGACTTGAACGCGTCGAGGACGGAGACCTGACGGTCCGAGATGGACAGCAGCCGGTCGTTGGGGATGACGATGAGGGTGTCGACCTCTTCGCGGAGTTCGGCGATGCCGTCCTCGGCCTGGTTGGCGCGGCGCCGTCCCTCGAAGGTGAACGGGCGCGTGACCACGCCGATGGTCAGGGCGCCGAGGGAGCGCGCGATGTTGGCCACGACGGGTGCGCCGCCGGTGCCGGTGCCACCGCCTTCACCGGCCGTCACGAAGACCATGTCGGCCCCCTTGAGGACCTCCTCGATCTCCTCGCGGTGGTCCTCGGCGGCCTTGCGGCCGACGGCCGGGTTGGCTCCGGCGCCTAGTCCGCGGGTGAGTTCGCGGCCGACGTCGAGTTTGACGTCGGCGTCGCTCATCAACAGCGCCTGGGCGTCCGTGTTGATGGCGATGAACTCGACACCCTTGAGACCGACCTCGATCATCCGGTTGATGGCATTGACACCACCGCCGCCGACACCGATGACTTTGATGACTGCGAGGTAGTTCTGCGGTGCTGCCACGTCGAAGGCCTCTCGCCTCGAGTTACGTGTCGCTGGTTCGCGAGACGCTCTGCGCTCCACGATCCGGCGACTGATGCCGAATGGGACGGTCCGTTTCGCCGACCCGAACCCTAACGCTGAAGTTTAGGGTTACCAGTGTGCCTGTTCCTTGAAGTCTTCTGAACAGGACACTAAGTCGACAAGTGGCGCCCGTTCAACGAACACGCCGAACCTCCCGTTTTTCTTTTCACCCTATGTGATCAGCCATGTCGCTGCCCAACCAGGGTGCTGGCCTGCGCCGATGTGCGTCAACTCCTCGCCGACGCAGGGGCCGTGGGGACACTCACGACGAAGTGCCGTGCGTCCGGAGAGGCTTTCATCAGAGCGAGGATGGTACGACCCTTCGCCGCACCGTCCTCGGCGCTGCCCCACGCGACGGTCCGGCCACCGCTCAGTTCCAGCGAGATGTCGTCGTAGGAACGGACCTTGACCACGCGGGTGACCCGGGCGACCGCGGACGGCAGGGCACCGGCGGTCCGCACCGCCTCGCGGACGAGGCGGTCCTCGCCGAAGCGGCGCAGGCTCGCGGCGGCCGAACTCGACGGGGAGGGTTCCGCTTCGAGTAGCGGAACACCCTTCGGAGCCCGGGAAACAGTGGCGAAACGGACACCCTCGTCGTCCACTTCGATGAATTTCCGCTCTTTTCGGACCAGCAGGACGGGCGTGCGTTCGGTCACTTCCAGACCGATTCCGTCTGGCCACGAACGGGTCACGGCAACCGAGTCGATTCGGCGCAGTCTCCCCCTCAACCGCTCCTCGATCGCGCCGGTGTCGACGGAGACCAGCGGCGACCCGACGGGGACGTCGGCGGCCTCGCGGACCTGGGCCGGCGTCAGAACCGCCGTGCCGGAGACGGAGACCCGCTCCACGCGCAGCCACGGGGAGCCGTACAGCAGCCAGCCGACGCCGGCGCCGAGGAGGACGGCCGCGAGCGCGATGATGATGATCATACGAAGCCGGCGTGGACCGAGCCGCCGGACGAGGGGCGGGCCGGACGACTCCTGCTGGCGTGCACCGCGCTCGGCGGTGGCGGATCCGGCCACGCGCACTCCCTTTCCTGGCCCGGTTGACCTCCGGGGCACCGCGGGCGGCGCCGAACGGCAGGGGGTCCCTGACCGCTCGGCGCCGACGCGCCCCTTCGGCTCACTCGCCGATGCGTTTCCTAGTGGTGTGCACGGCCGGCGGCGATCGCCTCGTACACCATGCCGACGAGCAGGTCGTCGGCGTCCCGGCGCCCGAACTCACCGGCGGCGCGGGACATCTCGTACAGCCGGTGCGGGTCGGCCAGCACCGGCAGGACGTTCTCCCGGATCCACTCCGGGGTCAGTTCCGCGTCGTCGACCAGGAGGCCGCCGCCGGCCTTGACCACCGGCTGGGCGTTCAGCCGCTGTTCGCCGTTGCCGATGGGCAGCGGGACGTAGGCGGCGGGGAGCCCGACGGCGGAGAGTTCGGCGACGGTCATGGCGCCCGCGCGGCAGAGCATCATGTCGGCGGCGGCGTACGCGAGATCCATCCGGTCCACATACGCTACCGGGATGTACGGGGGCATTCCCGGCATCTGCTGGACCTGTGGCAGTTCGTTCTTCGGGCCGACCGCGTGCAGGATCTGGATGCCGGCCTGCTGGAGCCACGGGGCGACCTGCTGGACCACCTCGTTGAGGCGGCGGGCGCCCTGCGAACCGCCGGAGACGAGCAGCGTCGGCAGGTTCGGGTCGAGGCCGAAGGCGTGCCGCGCCTCGGGGCGCACGGCGGCCCGGTCCAGCGTGGCGATGGAACGGCGCAGCGGGATGCCGATGTAGCGGGCGTCGCGGAGCTTGCTGTCGGGCGTGGAGACGGCGACGCGGGCGGCGTACCGCGAGCCGATCTTGTTGGCCAGGCCCGGGCGGGCGTTGGCCTCGTGGATGACGATCGGCACGCCCCGGCGCTTGGCGGCGAGGTAGGCGGGCAGGGCCACGTATCCGCCGAAGCCCACGACCACGTCGGCCTTGGTGCGCTCCAGGATCTGCTCGGTCGCCTTGATCGTGCCGCGCAGCCGGCCCGGGACGGTGATCAGCTCGGGGGTCGGCTTGCGCGGCAGGGGCACCGCGGGGATCAGCGCCAGCTCGTAACCCCGCTGGGGTACGAGCGTGGTCTCCAGACCGCGCTCCGTGCCCAGGGCCGTGATCCCCACCGAGGGGTCCTGCCTGCGCAGGGCGTCCGCGAGGGCGAGCGCGGGCTCGATGTGGCCGGCGGTCCCCCCACCAGCGAGTACGACATGCACCGAAATTCACCGCTCTCCGGACGTACGCGCCGCCGAGGCACGCCGTCGCATCGTGTTCCATCTCCGGGGCCCCGTGAGACCCCCGGCTCCCCGCTTTCTACCAAAGCGGGGAGGCCGCATCGCAAGCGCCGCCCGCGCAGCGGGCTCGTCGCGTGCGAAGGCGATCATCAGCCCGATGGCGAACATGGTCGGCAGCAGGGCGGATCCTCCGTAGGAGAACAGCGGGAGGGGGACACCGGCGATCGGCAGCAGGCCGAGCACCGCACCGATGTTGATCACGGCCTGGGCCGTGATCCAGGTGGTCACGCCTCCCGCGGCATACCTGACGAAGGGGTCCTCCGTGCGTCCGGCCACGCGGATACCCGCATAGCCTAGAGCCGCGAAGAGGGCGAGCACCGACAGCGTCCCCGCGAGACCCAGTTCCTCGCCGGTGACGGCGAAGATGAAGTCGGTGTGCGCCTCGGGGAGTTGTCCCCATTTCTCCACGCTCGCCCCGAGTCCGGAGCCGAAGATGCCGCCCGAGGCGAGGGCGTAGATCCCGTGCACGGCCTGCCAGCAGTCGGCCGCCCCGGACTTCGGTTCGGTGGCGCCGATGCAGGCGAGCCGGGCCATGCGGTTCGGGCTGGTCTTGATGAGGATCACGCCGATCAGGGCGGCGATCGAGAGCACGCCGGCGAAGAGACGGGTGGGCGCGCCCGCCAGCCACAGCAGGCCGAACAGGATGGCCGTGAGGATGATCGCCGTCCCCATGTCGCCGCCGAGCATGATCAGTCCGAGCAGCATGAACGCGACCGGCACGAGCGGCACCAGCAGGTGCTTCCACTGGCTCAGCAGCGTCCTGTCCTGTTTGCGGGCCAGGAGGTCGGCCCCCCAGAGCACCAGCGCGAGCTTGCCGAACTCGCTGGGCTGGATCTGGAACGAGCCGCCGAGCGAGATCCAGTTCTGGTTGCCGTTGACCGCCATCCCTATCCCCGGCACCTGCACCAGGACCATGAGGAAGACGGCGCCCGCGAGGATCGGGTAGGCCAGTGCCCGGTGCAGTTTCACCGGCATCCGGGAGGCGGCCAGCATCAGCAGCCCGCCGATGGCGGCGGCGAGGAACTGCTTGCGGAAGAAGAACGAGCCCGGCAACGACATCTGCAACGCGGTGACCTGTGAGGCCGAGTAGACCATCACCAGGCCCAGCACGGTGATCAGCAGGCTGCCGCCGAGGATCAGGTAGTAGGCGGTCAGCGGCCGGTCCCAGGCCCTGCGGACACGCTTGTGGAGCCGCAGCACCGGGTTGTCGCGCGGCGGCCCGGCGGCGGGTCTGCGGACGGCACGCTGGACGGGCGGCCGCCCGGTACGGCTACCGGGCACCGCAGCCTCCGGTGAACGTCGGCCTCGACGGTCGCACGCGTCCCTCCCAAGGTCCGCCCGGCAGGCGGCCGGGTCAGGCGCCGAGTTCGCGAACGGCTTCCGCGAACGCGTCACCGCGCTGGTTGTAGTTGACGAACATGTCCATGGAGGCGCAGGCCGGGGCGAGGAGCACCGTGTCGCCTTCGACGGCGAGTCCGCGGGCCTCCTGGACAGCCGCGAGCATCGCCCCAGTGTCGGTCCGGTCGAGCTCGACGACCGGTACCTGCGGGGCGTGTCGCGTGAGGGCTTCGCGGATCAGGGCGCGGTCGGCGCCGATGAGCACGACCCCGCGCAGCCGCTGCGCCGACTGCGCGACCAGTTCGTCGAAGGTCGCCCCCTTGGCGAGGCCGCCCGCGATCCACACGATCGACTCGTACGCCGCCAACGAGGCCTGCGCGGCATGGGTGTTGGTGGCCTTGGAGTCGTCGACGTACGCGACGCCGTCCAGGTCCGCCACGTGGGCGATCCGGTGGGCGTCGGGCGTGAAGGCCCGCAGCCCGTCCCGTACGGCCGTGGCGGGCACCCCGAAGGCGCGCGCGAGGGCCGCCGCGGCAAGGGCGTTGGCGATGTTGTGCGGCGCGGGAGGGGTGACGTCGGAGACCTCGGCCAGCTCCTGGGCGTTCTTCTGCCGGTTCTCGACGAAGGCCCGGTCGACCAGGATGCCGTCCACGACGCCGAGTTGGGACGGGCCGGGGGTGCCCAGCGTGAAGCCGACGGCCCGGCAGCCCTCCTCGACGTCCGCCTCGCGCACCAGGTCCTCGGTGGCCTTGTCGGCCACGTTGTAGACGCAGGCGACCCGATTGCCCTCGTACACCCGGCCCTTGTCCTTGGCGTACGCCTCCATGGAGCCGTGCCAGTCGAGGTGGTCCGGGGCCAGGTTGAGCACGGTGGCCGAGTGGGCGCGCAGGGAGGGCGCCCAGTGCAGCTGGTAGCTGGAGAGTTCCACGGCGAGGACGTCGTGGCGCTCCTCGCCGAGGACCGCGTCCAGCAACGAGACCCCGATGTTGCCGACGGCCGCCGTGCGCAGGCCGGCCGCCGTCAGGATCGACGCCAGCATCTGGGTGGTGGTGGTCTTGCCGTTGGTGCCGGTGACGCAGAGCCAGGGGGCCGCGTCGGGCCCCCTGAGCCGCCAGGCGAGTTCGACGTCGCCCCACACCGGCACACCGGCCGCGGCGGCCGCCGTGAACAGCGGCTTGTCCGGCTTCCAGCCGGGCGCGGTGACGATCAGGTCGGTGCCCTCGGGCAGGGTCGCCCCGTCGCCGAGGCGCACGGTGACGCCCAGCTCCAGCAGCTCCGCGGCCTGCTCACGCGCGCGTGCGTCGTCGCCGTCGTTGACGACGGTGACGTGCGCGCCGAGGCCGTGCAGCACCTTGGCCGCCGGGATGCCGGAGACGCCGAGTCCGGCGACGGTGACGTTCTTCCCCTGCCAGTCGGTCACTTTTCTGCTGCCCATCCCGCGTAGAAGAGACCCAGTCCGACGATCACGCAGATGCCCTGGATGATCCAGAAGCGGACCACGACGAGAACCTCGGACCAGCCCTTGAGTTCGAAGTGGTGCTGGAGCGGCGCCATGCGGAAGACGCGCTTGCCGGTCATCCGGAAGGAACCGACCTGGATGACCACCGACATGGTGATGAGGACGAACAGCCCGCCCAGGATGGCCATCAGCAGTTCGGTGCGGGAGCAGATCGCGAGACCGGCGAGCACGCCGCCGAGCGCCAGCGAACCGGTGTCGCCCATGAAGATCTTGGCCGGCGAGGTGTTCCACCACAGGAAGCCGAGGCAGGCGCCCATGAGTGCGGAGGCGATGACCGCGAGGTCCAGCGGATCGCGCACCTCGTAGCAGGCGCTGGGGTTGGTCAGGGTCTCGCCGTTGGCGCAGGACTCCTGGAACTGCCAGACGCCGATGAAGGTGTAGGCGCCGAAGACGAGGACGGAGGCACCGGTGGCGAGGCCGTCCAGACCGTCCGTCAGGTTCACGCCGTTGGACATCGCGAGGATCATGAACAGCGCCCAGACGACGAACAGCACCGGGCCGATCGTCCAGCCGAAGTCCGTGATGAACGACAGCTTCGTGGAGGCCGGGGTGTTGCCGCGCTGGTCGGAGAACTGGAGCGAGAGCACCGCGAAGGCGATGCCGACGATCAGCTGGCCGGCCATCTTCGCCTTGGCCCGCAGGCCCAGCGAACGCCGCTTGACGATCTTGATGTAGTCGTCGAGGAAGCCGACCAGACCCATGCCGCACATCAGGCCGAGCACCAGCAGACCGGAGTAGGTCGGCGGCTTGCCCGTGATGACCTTGGACAGGAAGTACGCCGCGACCGTCGCCAGGATGAAGGCGATACCGCCCATGGTCGGCGTACCGCGCTTGCTGGCGTGCTCGCGCGGGCCGTCGTCGCGGATGTACTGGCCGTACCCCTTGCGTGCGAGCAGCTTGATCAGCAGCGGGGTGCCGACCAGCGTCAGGAAGAGGCCGATGACGCCCGCGAACAGGATCTGATTCATCATCGGGCCGCGACCTCACCCTCGGCACCGGTCTCGAGCAACGCCTGCGCGACGCTCTCCAGTCCGACCGAACGGGACGCCTTCACGAGTACGACGTCCCCCGGGCGCAACTCGCTGCGCAACAGGTCGACAGCCGCCTGTGCGTCGGACACGTGCACCGACTCCTCACCCCACGAACCCTCGTTGTATGCGCCCAGTTGCAGCCAGGCGGCTTCCCTGCCCCCGACCGCGACGAGCTTGCCGACATTGAGCCGGACGGCGAGCCGTCCGACCGCGTCGTGCTCGGCGAGCGCCTCGTCCCCCAGCTCGGCCATCTTGCCGAGCACCGCCCACGTACGGCCCCCCTTTGCCTGTGAGGCTTTGCCCATGGCCGCGAGCGCGCGCAGGGCGGCTCGCATGGACTCGGGGTTCGCGTTGTAGGCGTCGTTGACGATCGTCACGCCGTCCGGGCGCTCGGTGACCTCCATCCGCCAGCGGGAGAGGGAGTCCGCCTCGGAGAGCGCGGTGGCGATCTCTTCCGCGGACATACCCAGCTCATGGGCGACGGCGGCCGCGGCGAGCGCGTTCGACACGTGATGCTCACCGTACAGGCGCATGGTCACATCGCTTGCACCGGAGGGTGTGTGAAGCCTGAAGGCGGGCTGTCCGGTGTCCGTGAGTCTCACGTTCTCGGCGCGTACGTCCGCTTCGTCGGACTCTCCGAAAAGGACCACCTTCGCCTTCGTACGGGAGGCCATGGCACGGACCAGGGGGTCGTCGGCGTTGAGGACCGCCACACCGCCCCCGCTCGCGGGCGGGAGGCTCTCGACGAGTTCGCCCTTCGCCTGGGCGATCTGCTCGCGGCCGCCGAACTCGCCGATGTGGGCGGTGCCGACGTTGAGCACGAGGCCGATCCTCGGCGGCGTCAGACCGGTGAGGTAGCGGATGTGGCCGATGCCGCGGGCGCCCATCTCCAGGACGAGGAACCTGGTCTCCTCGGTGGCGGACAGGGCGGTCAGCGGGAGCCCGATCTCGTTGTTGAGCGAGCCCGGCGTGAACACCGTCGGCGCCTTGCGCCGCAGGACCTGGGCGATGAGGTCCTTGGTGCTGGTCTTGCCGGCCGAGCCGGTGAGGGCGACGAGGGTCGTGCCGAGCTCGCGCACGACGTGCCGGGCGAGGGCGCCGAGCGCCGCCTGGACGTCGTCCACGACGATCGCGGGCACGCCGACGGGCCGCGAGGCCAGTACGGCCGCCGCGCCCGCCTCGACGACCGCCCGCGCGTAGTCGTGGCCGTCCGCCCGTTCGCCGACGAAGGCGACGAAGAGGCTGCCGGGCTCCACCTCGCGGGAGTCCCGGACGACGGGTCCGGTGACCTGCGCGGACGGATCCGGTATGTCGTACGTCTGCCCGCCGACGACTGCTGCGATCTCGGCGAGGGAGAGGGCGATCACAAGTTCATCCCTGGGTCTTCTGGATAGCTTCGCGAAGCACCTGGCGGTCGTCGAAGGGACGGACCACACCGGCGATGTCCTGGCCCTGCTCGTGGCCCTTGCCCGCGACCAGCACGGTGTCCCCGGGCCGCGCCCGGCCGACGGCGGCGGCGATCGCGGCGGCCCGGTCCTCGAACAGCTGCACCTCGCCGCGCTCGTGGGCCGGCACGGACGCGGCACCCTGGAGCATCGTCGCGAGGATCGCGAGGGGGTCCTCGGAGCGGGGGTTGTCGGAGGTCAGTACGGCGGTGTCGGCGAGCCGGGCCACGGCGGCGCCCATCGGGGCCCGCTTGGTGGTGTCGCGGTCGCCGCCGCAGCCGAGCACCACGTGCAGCCGGCCCTTGGTGACCTTGCGCAGCGCCTTGAGCACCGACTCCACGGCGTCCGTCTTGTGCGCGTAGTCGACGACCGCGAGGTAGTCCTGTCCGGCGTCCACCCGCTCCAGCCGGCCCGGCACGCCCGGTACGGCGGCCACGCCGTCGGCGGCGGTCTGCGGGTCGAGCCCGGCGGCGGCGAGGGCGACGACGGCGCCGAGGCTGTTGGCCACGTTGAAGGGGCCGGCGATCGGCGACCTGGCGGCGATCCGCTCGCCCCGCGGGCCGAGGACGGTGAACGTCGAGTCCATCGGGCCGACCTGGACGTCCACGGCCCGCCAGTCGGCGTCGGGGTGGCCCTCGGCGGAGAACGTGACGACGGGGACGGTGGCCTCGCCGGCCAGCCGGCGGCCGTACTCGTCGTCGAGGTTGACCACTCCGAGCCTGCTGCGCAGCGGGGTGAACAGCTGCGCCTTGGCCCGGAAGTAGTCCTCCATGTCGGAGTGGAACTCCATGTGTTCCGGGCTGAGGTTGTTGAACACGGCGATGTCGAAGACGCAGCCGTCGACCCGGCCGAGGACCAGGGCGTGGCTGGAGACCTCCATCGCGACCGCCTCGACGCCGCGTTCGCGCATGACCGCGAACAGGGCCTGGAGGTCGGTGGCCTCCGGGGTGGTGCGCTCGGACTTGATGCGCTCGTCGCCGATGCGCATCTCGACCGTGCCGATCAGGCCGGTCGCCCTGACCTTCTTCAGGCCGCCCTCGACGAGGTAGGCGGTGGTGGTCTTGCCGGAGGTGCCGGTGATGCCGATCTGGAGCAGCTCGCGGCCGGGGTGGCCGTAGATGGTGGCCGCCAGTTCGCCCATGCGTCCGCGCGGGTCGTCGACGACCAGGACCGGCAGGCCGGTGGCGGCGGCGCGCCCGGCGCCGGCCGGGTCGGTCAGCACGGCGACCGCGCCGAGGCCCGCGGCCTGGGTGGCGAAGTCGGCGCCGTGCAGGCGGGCGCCCGGGAGGGCGGCGTACAGGTCGCCGGGGCGGACGGCACGTGAGTCGTGGGTGATCCCCGTGACCTGCGCGGCGCTCTCCGGCTGCTCGGCACCCAGCTGTCCGGCCAGCTCCGCCAGGGGTGTGGCGGCGACGTGAACCGGTCGCGGCGGTCCCGGATACGTCACGGAAGCGCCCTTCTGGGTGGTTGGGGACTGATCAGCGTGTGGCACGGCGGTGAGCGTACCGGGCGGGGCTGGTCGGGAGCGAAGCGAGGCGGCGGGTGGTGCCTGGTTCGCGGGGTCGGGAGTGATCATGGTCACGGGCTGGTTCCCTGGCTGGTTCGGCGCTGAACACGGGCGGCTGACGGGCTGGCGGGCGGGGTGGCGGGGTCAGGGGGCGAAGGAGACCGGGAGGTTCGCGGGCTTCCCCCCGGTGGGCGGGATCTGGAGCGTCTTCAGGGAGAACTCCATGACCTGCTTGAAGATCGGGCCGCAGATCTGGCCGCCGAAGTAGCTGCCCTCGGTGGCGTTCTGGATCGCGCAGTAGACCGTCACCCGGGGGTTGTCGGCGGGCGCGAACCCGGCGAACGACGAGGTGTAGCCGCGGTACTTGCCGGTGGCCGGATCCACGCGGTTCGCGGTACCCGTCTTGCCCGCGACGCGGTACCCGGGGATGCGTGCCTTGGTGCCGGTGCCCTCCTCGTCGTCCACCACCGACTCCAGCATCTGCGCGAGGGACTTGGCCGTCTTCTGGCTCACCACCCGTGTCTTGCGGGGGGCCTCGGCGGGGGCGAAGCGGCCGTCGGGCCCCTTGGTGCCGCGCACCAGGCTCGGTTCGACGCGCACGCCGCCGTTGGCGATCGTCGAGTACACGGAGGCCGCCTGGAGCGCGTTGATGGAGACGCCCTGGCCGAAAGGGATCGTGTACTGCTGCGAGGTCGACCAGTCGCCGGGTGCCGCGAGGATGCCCTTGGTCTCGCCGGGGAAGCCGAGCCCGGTGTAGCTGCCGATGCCGAACCTGCGCAGGTAGGAGTAGAGGGTGCGGTTCGCCTGCGCCTGGGTCCTGCCGAGCTGGCCGGTCGCCAGGATCGTGCCGATGTTGCTGGACTTGGCGAGCACGCCGTTGAGCGTGAGGTACCAGGTGGCGTGGTCGATGTCGTCCTGGAAGAGCCGGTCGCCGCGGTGCAGCCGGTTGGGCACGGTGACGTGCGTGAGGGGCGTGGCGGCGTTCTCCTCCAGTACGGCCGCCATCGACATCACCTTGGCGGTGGAGCCGGGCTCGAAGGCGTCCTGGAGGGCCGCGTTGCCGAGGGCGTCGGGGCTCGCGTCGGACAGGTCGTTGGGGTCGAAGCCGGGCGAGTTGGCCAGGGCGAGGATCTCGCCGGTGCGGGTGTCCTGGACGATGACGTAGCCGCGGTCCGCCTTGGACGCCTTCACCTGCTCGGTGATGGCGTTCTGCGCGGCCCACTGGATGTCCCGGTCGATCGTCAGCTCGACGTCGGAGCCGGGCACGGCCGGCGTCTCGGTGGAGCCCGCGGTGGGCACCTGACGGCCGCCGGACTGGGCGTAGCGGATCTTGCCGTCCTTGCCGGCCAGGGTGGCGTTCAGCTGCTGTTCGACGCCGCCGCCGCCCGTGCCCTCGGCGTTGACCCAGCCCAGTATCCCGGCGGCCAGCTCACCGTTGGGGTACACGCGCTTGCTGCTCGGGACGGAGAAGACGCCGGCCAGGACGTTGGCCGTGGCGGGGTCCGACTCGGCCTTGGTGGCGAGCGCGGACTTCAGGTCCTTGATCTGCTTCCAGACCTGCGGGGTCTGCCGGCCGGCCAGCTTGGCGTAGCGGACGTTCGCGTCGCCGGGGCGCAGCTTCTTGACGAGCGCGGACTGCTCCTGGCCGAGGATCGGCGCGAGGAGGGCGGCCGCCTGCTCGGGCCCGTCGTCGATCTTCAGCTGCCCGCGGGCGAACATCGTCGGGTCGGCCGTGATGTCGTAGGCGTCCTCGCTGGAGGCGAGGGCCACGCCGGAGCGGTCGGTGATCTCGCCGCGCTCGGCCGCCAGGACCTGGCCGACGTAGCGGTTCTGCTCGGCCTTGGCGGCGTAGGTGCCGGCGTCGACGGCCTGCACCTGGAGCAGCCGGACGACGAAGGCGATCATCACCAGGGCCAGGGCGAGGCCGACCAGGCGCAGCCGGGGGCGCGGGCTGCCGAGCCGGATGACGCGGGGGGCCGCGGGCCGTGCGGCCGGGCGGCGGGCGGGGCGCGCTCCGGGCCCCGGCCGGCGCCCGGCCGACGCGGGGCGGGTGGGCCGGGCCGGGCGGGCGGGGCCGGGCACGCGCCGGCGGGGCGGTTCCCTGTCGGACACTTCCGTCACCTGCCGGGAGTCGTGGGGATGGCTGTGGTCGCGGACGCGCCCGGGGCGGTCGCCGCCGGGCCGGGTCCGGCCGCGGCGGTCGGGGAGGCGCCGGGGGCGGCGGTGGCCGACGGGAGGGGCGGCAGCGTCGCGATGGCCTCGGGGGGCCGCACGGCGAGCTGGGTGTCCGCCGGGGAGCCGGGGGCGGCCGAGGGGACGCCCTTCACGGTGCCGTCGGGGTCGAGGAAGGCCGGGTCGCCGCCGGGCACCATGCCCAGTTCCCGCGCGCGGCGCTGGAGGGCGTCCGGGGCGGAGTAGGAGTCGATGTCCCGCTGGAGCGCCTGTTCCTCGTCGGTGAGGTTCTTGGTGTCCTTCTGGAGGTCGTCCATCTCGAACGAGCCCTCGCTGAGCGCGGAGTTCAGCACCAGCAGGCCGATCAGGCCACCGCCGAGGAGCAGCACGACGAGCAGGACGAACGGCGTGCGGGCCGCCTGCCGCGGCCGGGCCGGGAAGAGCCGCGCGAGCCGGGCGGCCCGCCCCTTCAGCCGGGGTTTCCTGCTCACTCGCCCTCCCCTGGGCCGCCGGTCACGAACCCGTTGGGCCGGGGTGTGCCCCGGCCCGCCCGCCGCACGCCCGTCACTCGACGTCCTCCCTGATGCGCTCGGCCCCGCGCAGCCGCGCCGGGGCGGCCCGCCGGTTCTCGGCGACCTCTTCCTCCGTGGGAAGTTCGGCACCACGGGTGAGCAGCTTGAGGCGCGGCTGGTAGCGCTCGGGGACGACGGGCAGTCCGGCCGGCGCGGTGGTGGCGGCACCGGCCGCGAACACCTGCTTGACCAGCCGGTCCTCCAGCGAGTGGTACGACAGCACGGCGATCCGTCCGCCGACGTCGAGGGCCTTCACGGCGGCCGGGATCGCCCGTTCCAGGACCGACAGTTCGCCGTTGACCTCGATGCGCAGCGCCTGGAAGGTGCGCTTGGCCGGGTTGCCGCCGGTGCGCTTGGCCGCCTGCGGCAGCGCGTCGCGGATCAGCTCGACGAGCCGGGCGCTGTAGGTGAACGGCTCCTTCTCCCGCTCGCGCACGACCGCGGAGACGATCCGCTTGGCCTGCTTCTCCTCGCCGTAGGCCCGCAGGATGCGCACCAGTTCGCCCGGCGGATAGGTGTTGAGGACCTCGGCGGCGCTGATGCCGGTCGTCTGGTCCATGCGCATGTCGAGGGGGGCGTCCTGCGCGTAGGCGAATCCCCGGTCCGCCTCGTCGAGCTGCATGGAGGAGACACCGAGGTCGAACAGGACGCCCTGCACGCGCGGGACGCCGAGCCGTTCCAGCACCTCGGGAAGTTCGTCGTACACGGCGTGCACGAGGGTGGCGCGGTCCTGGTACGGGGCGAGGCGCTCGCCGGACAGCCGCAGGGCCTCCTTGTCGCGGTCCAGGGCGACGAGGCGGGCCTCGGGGAACCGGGTGAGCAGGGCCTCGCTGTGTCCGCCGAGGCCGAGCGTGCAGTCGACGACCACCGCTCCGGGCGACTGGAGGGCGGGGGCCAGCAGGTCCAGGCACCGCTGGAGCATCACCGGGACGTGTCGACCGCGTCCCTCCCGTGGTCCGCCGTCGCCCTCGTTCGAATGCGCTTCGCGCCCCATTGGTCCTGGGCCCTCTCAGATCCGGCGGAGTCCGTACGCACCGCCGGGTCCCCACCCGCTCGAAGAAGGGGAGGTCCGCCGGCGCCGGAAGCGTCAGCCGACCGGGAGCGGGAGGAGGCCGAGCCGTACGTACGCGCCGCGCACGCGGGGAGATCCCCGGCGGCCGCGCCGGGGTCTCTCGGGGAATTCAGTCCAGCGGGGAGATCACCGCCTCCCGCTTCGCGTCACTTTAGTCCACCCTGTCTCGCGGTCAATCAACCGGCCTGCGCGTCGTGCTCCGGGAGGCGTGCGAAGCGGCGATTACGGGAAAATCACTCCTACGGACTTGCTCCCGCCACTCGTGTGGATTACCTCACACGAGACCGGGATGACGTTCTTCACCCTTCTCACAACGAGACCGGAGAGCTTGTGACCAGTAACGTCATGGGTATGACGACTTCTGCATCGGTACCCACCGGCTCCGAGGCCGCCATACCCACTGGCGGTACGGTCACCGACCGCCTGGTCGACGCGAACCGGCGCTACGCCGCCGCGTTCAGCGACCCGGGGATGGACGCGCGCCCTGTCCTGCACGTGGCCGTGGTGGCCTGCATGGACGCCCGACTCGACCTGCACGACGCCCTCGGCCTGGAACTCGGCGACTGCCACACCATCCGCAACGCGGGCGGTGTCGTCACCGACGACGTGATCCGCTCCCTCACGATCAGCCAGCGCGCCCTGGGCACCCGCAGCGTGGTGCTGATCCACCACACCGGCTGCGGCCTGGAGAGCCTCACCGAGGAGTTCCGCCACGACCTGGAGATGGAGGTGGGGCAGCGTCCGGCATGGGCGGTGGAGGCCTTCCGGGACGTCGATCAGGACGTGCGGCAGTCGATGCAGCGCGTGCGCACCTCGCCGTTCCTGCTGCACACCGACGACGTACGGGGCTTCGTCTTCGACGTGAGGACGGGGATGCTGAGGGAGATCGACCCGGCCGAACAGTCCTAAGACCTGACATATCGCTGTCAGTTGTCCACAGGCGAGTGACACGAAACGGTAACGGCAGCAAGAATGCGGGAGTGGCGTCGCGCTGAGCATTTCCCGCGTGGTGTCCGTGTTTCGGGGTGGGCCGGTCCGCGTCGCAGAGCGTCGGCCCGGAAAGAACGGGCCGAGGAGGGCCGGGTGACGACCTATGACGAGCGTGCGAGCCTCACAGATCTGACCGCCACTGTGGAGCGGGTCCGCAGTTCGGTGGAGGGAGTGATCGAGGGCAAGCCCGAGGTCGTACGGCTTTCTCTGACGGTGCTTCTCGCCGAGGGACATCTTCTGATCGAGGATGTCCCCGGCGTGGGCAAGACGATGCTGGCGAAGGCGCTGGCCCGGTCCATCGACTGCTCGGTCCGGCGCATCCAGTTCACGCCCGACCTGCTGCCGTCGGACGTCACCGGCGTGTCCATCTGGGACCAGCAGCGCCGGGACTTCGAGTTCAAGCCGGGCGCGATCTTCGCGCAGATCGTGATCGGCGACGAGATCAACCGCGCCTCGCCCAAGACCCAGTCCGCGCTGCTGGAGTCGATGGAGGAACGCCAGGTCACCATGGACGGGCAGACCTACGAGCTGCCCAGCCCCTTCATGGTGGTGGCCACCCAGAACCCGGTGGAGATGGAGGGCACCTATCCGCTGCCCGAGGCCCAGCGCGACCGCTTCATGGCCCGGGTCTCCATCGGCTACCCCAGCCCGGAGGCCGAGCTGCAGATGCTCGACGTCCACGGCGGGGTGAACCCCCTGGACGACCTCCAGCCGGTGGCCCACGCGCACGAGATCCTGAAGCTGATCGAGGCGGTCCGCGGGGTCCACGTCGCCGAGGCGATCCGGCGGTACGCGGTCGACCTGGTCTCCGCCACCCGCACCCACCCCGACCTCAGACTCGGCGCCTCCCCGCGCGCCACCCTGCACCTGCTGCGCGCGGCGAAGGCGTCCGCCGCCCTCGGCGGCCGGGACTACGCGCTGCCGGACGACGTGCAGAACCTCGCCGTGGCCGTCCTGGCCCACCGGCTGCTGCCCACCGCGCAGGCCCAGCTGAACCGCCGTACCTCGGAGCAGGTCGTCGAGGAGATCATCCAGCGCACCCCGGTGCCCACCGGCTCCCCGCAGCAGCGCGGCTACGGCCTGGGCGACGGCCCCCAGGCGTACAACCGGCAGCCGCCGCGGAGGCTCGGATGACCACCGGCGCGGCCGGACCGGCGGAGGCGGACCGCGGGGAGAAGGGCGGTGTCCGCACCGCCCTGGCCGGTCTCACCACGCGTGGCCGCTCCTTCCTGGCGGCCGGGGTCGCCGCCGCGATCTGCGCCTACGTCCTCGGCCAGCCCGACCTGCTGCGCGTCGGGCTGCTGCTGGCCGCGCTGCCGCTGGTCTGCGCGGCCGTGGTCTACCGCACCCGCTACCGGGTGGCCGGCAGCCGCCGGCTCTCCCCCGCGCGCGTGCCCGCCGGCAGCGAGGCCCGCGTCCATCTGCGGATGGACAACGTCTCCCGGCTGCCCACGGGCCTGCTGATGCTCCAGGACCGGGTGCCCTACGTCCTCGGCCCGCGCCCCCGCTTCGTCCTGGACCGGGTCGAGGCGGGCGGCAGGCGCGAGGTGTCCTACCGGGTCCGCTCCGACCTGCGCGGCCGCTACCCGCTGGGCCCCCTCCAGCTGCGGCTGAACGACCCGTTCGGCATGTGCGAGCTGACCCGCTCCTTCTCGACGTACGACACCCTGACGGTCGTGCCGCGCGTGGAGGCGCTGCCGCCGGTCCGGCTGGGCGGCGAGGCGAAGGGGTACGGCGACGGGCGGCAGCGCTCGCTGGCGCTGGCCGGCGAGGACGACGCGATCCCGCGCGGCTACCGCTACGGCGACGACCTGCGCCGTGTCCACTGGCGTTCCACCGCCCGCTACGGCGAGCTGATGGTGCGCCGTGAGGAGCAGCCCCAGCGCTCCCGCTGCACGGTGCTGCTGGACACCCGCGGGCTCGCCCACCGGGGCGCGGGCCCCGACTCCGCCTTCGAGTGGGCGGTCTCGGGCGCCGCGTCCGTGCTGGTGCACATGCTGGAGCGGGGCTTCTCCGTCCGGCTGCTGACGGACACCGGCAGCTCGGTGCCGGGCGAGGGCGCCGAGGGTTTCGCCGGGTCCGGCGAGGGATCGGCCGACGCGGCCGGGCTGATGATGGACACCCTCGCCGTGATCGACCATTCCGACGGCACGGGCCTGTCCCCGGCCTACGACGTGCTGCGCGGGGGCAACGAGGGTCTGCTGGTGGCCTTCCTCGGCGACCTCGACGAGGAGGAGGCGGCGGTGGCCGCCAAGATGCGCCAGCGCAGCGGGGGCGCCGTCGCCTTCCTCCTGGACGGCGACGGCTGGGTGCGTGAACCGCATGACGTGCCGCATCCGGTGAACGGGCACCAGGAGCGGCTGCGGATGCTGCGCGAGGCGGGCTGGACGGCCGTCAGTGTGCCGCGGGGCGCCCCGCTGGACGAGCTGTGGCGGCAGGCGGACCGGGAGCGTTCGGGTGTCGTGACGGCCGGCGGACCGAGCGGAAGGGGGGCGGGGTCATGAGCGGTCGGGCCCGGCTGACGCTGTGCGCCGCGGCGGCCACGCTGATGGCCGCCTCCGCCCTGCTGCCCCTGGTCGAGCGGACCTCGTGGATCCTGCTGGCGGCCGTCCTGCTGGCCGTCCAGTGCGGGGTCGGCGCGGCCACCCGGCGGGTGCCGCTGGCCCGGCCGCTGACCGTGCTGGCCCAGGTCCTGGTCACGCTGGTGCTGCTCACCCTGGTCTTCGCCCGGGAGCAGGCCCTCGCCGGGCTGGTCCCCGGCCCGCAGGCCTTCCAGCACTTCGCCGACCTGCTCCGCGCGGGCGCCGACGACGTGGGGCGGTACGCGATACCGGCGCCGCTCTCCGACGGCATCCGGCTGATGATGATCGGCGGTGTGCTGCTGATCGGGCTCGCGGTGGACACCCTCGCGGTGACCTACCGCAACGCCGCGCCGGCCGGCCTGCCCCTGCTGGCGCTGTACTCGGTCGCCGCGGGGCTCTCCGACGGGGGGACCGACTGGCTCTGGTTCCTGGTGGCCGGCGGCGGCTATCTCATGCTGCTGCTCGCCGAGGGCCGGGAGCGGCTCTCGCAGTGGGGCCGCGTCTTCGGAGGCGCCCCGCGCGGTCCGGGCGGGCAGTCCGGCCCGGTGGCCCCGGTGCGCACCGGGCGGCGCATCGGCGCGGCCGCCCTGGGCGTGGCGCTCGCGGTGCCGCTGCTGCCGCTGCCCGCGATCGACGGCGGTCTGCTGGACGGCGCGGGCACCGGGGTCGGCCCGGGCGCCGGCGGCGGGGGCACGATCTCCGCGGTCAATCCGCTGGTGTCGCTGCGCGACAGCCTGAACGTGAACGAGGACCGCACGGTCCTGACCCTGCGCACCAACACCGGCGACCTCTCGGACCTGTATCTGCGGATCGTCTCCCTGGACGACTTCGACGGCACCACGTGGAAGCCGTCGAAACGCGACGTCGTCGCCGTGCCCGACGAGCTGCCCACCCCGCCCGGCCTGAGCCCGCGGGTGCGGCGCGAGGAGATCACCACCCGGGTGGCCGCCGCCGACTGGTACGCCCAGGACTGGCTGCCGATGCCGTACCCGCCGAGCGGTGTGCAGGTCAGCGGCAGGTGGCGGTACGAGCCGGTCGGCATGACCGTGGTCGGCGACCACCGCCAGACCACCCGCGGCAAGTCCTACGAGGTGAACAGCCTTCAGGTGCGGCCGACCGCGGAACAGCTGGCCGCCGCCCCGGAGGCCCGCGGTTCGCTGCGCGGCGAGTACACCCGGGTGCCGGACACCCTGCCGGCGGTGGTGTCGCGGACGGCCCGCGAGATCACCGACGGCTCGTCGAACGACTACGAGCGGGCGGTGAAGCTCCAGGACTGGTTCGCGGTGACGGGCGGCTTCGAGTACGACACCGAGGTCGAGGTCGGCACCGGGAAGGACGCGCTCGCCCGCTTCCTGCGGGACAAGCAGGGCTTCTGCGTGCACTTCTCGTTCGCGATGGCGGCGATGGCCCGCACGCTGGGCATTCCGGCCCGGGTGGCGGTGGGATTCGCGCCCGGCTCGCCGCAGTCCGACGGTTCGGTGGCGGTGAGCCTGAAGGACGCGCACGCCTGGCCGGAGCTGTACTTCGAGGGCGTGGGCTGGACCCGTTTCGAGCCGACCCCGACCCGGGGGACGACACCTCCGTACACGCTGCCGGAGACCTCGGGCAGTGCCGTCCCGGACCTGCCGCAGGCCTCGCGGTCGGCGGGCGCGGCGCCGTCGGCCGAGCCGTCGGCGAGCACGAGCTGCACCGCGGAGGACAAGAGGCTCCAGGGCTGCGCCGACGCGCTGACGCTGGACCGGGCGGATCAGGGCGGCGGCGGCCCGCCCTGGTACAGGATCGCGGGCTGGACGGCACTGGGGCTCGTGGTGCTGGTGCTGCCCCTGCTGCCGATGGCGTGGCGGCTGAGACGGCGTTCGGTGCGGCTGGCCTCGGCCCAGCACACCGGTCCCCCGGCGGGGAGCCGGGCGGACCCCGTGACACGCGGGGACGGCGTCGGGCGGCCGGTGGGCGGCACCGGTCCGGCGGTGCTGCCGGACCTGCCGCCGGAGGAGGCCGGCGAGGCGGCCGCGGCCCACGTCCTGGGGGTGTGGCGCGAGCTGACCGACACGGCCTGGGACTACGGGATCCCGCCCGACGACGCGCTGACGCCCCGCCGGGCGGCGGACCGGATCGTCCGGCTCGGCGAGCTGGACGAGGCGGTGGCCGAATCCGTGCACCGGTTGGCGGGCGCCGTGGAGCAGGTGCTGTTCGCCCCGCGGCCGCGGGCCGAGGCCGGGCTGGCCGAGGACGTGCGCACGGTGCGGGTGGCCCTGCGGGCGCGGGTCGGCCGGCGCACCCGGCTGCGCGCGGTCGTGGCACCGCGTTCGGCCGTCCGTGTGGTGTGGGACCTCAGCGACCGCTGGACGGCGGCCAAGGCGGCCTGCTCGGCCCGTCTGACGGCCCTGGCCCGTCGGGTACGACCGGGCAGCCGGGCGGCGGACGCCCGGGCGGGCAGCTGACGCTCGGGCGACGGCCGGTGGCTGCGGCGGCAGCGGCCGGTGGCTGCGACAGGCGGCCGGTGGCTGCGGCGGACGCTCAGGTTCCGCCGGGTCGCCGAGGCCGCTGACGCTCGACGGGGCCGCTGAGGTGCGCCCGGTGACGGCGCGTTCGGCCCCCGTTGCGGGATCTCTCCCGGAACGGGGGCCGAACGCTGTTCCGCGGCGGGCCTGCGGAAGCGCCGCGTCCGCAGGCGAGGGCGCAGGCAGGGGACATGCGTGAGGGGGTGACCGCCCGGTCGGGCGGTCACCCCCTCACCACGTCTCTGCGCGGCTCCGGCGTCTCAGCGGGTCGGGCGCGGGAGCGGCCGGCACAGCCTCAGCGACGCCTCAGTGCCCCTGGCCGCCGCCCTGCTCGTCGCGGCGGCGCTGCCAGCGTTCCTCGATCCGGTTCATCACCGAGCGCTTCGGCCGTCCCTGCCCGCGTGCCTGCGGGGTGCCGGCGGGCTGTTCACCCGGCTTGGGGGCCTTGCGCCAGCCGGTGACCGCGAGGACCGCACACCCCAGCATGACGAGGAAGCCCACCACGCTGAGCCAGACCTGCTGGGCGACCATACCGGCCATGAGGAGCGCGATACCCACGAGGAAGCCCGCGACCGCCTGGTAGACCCGGCGCCGGGTGTACGTACGCAGCCCGCTTCCCTCAAGCGCCGACGCGAATTTGGGATCTTCGGCGTACAGCGCTCGCTCCATCTGCTCGAGCATGCGCTGCTCGTGCTCCGAGAGCGGCACGGAGTCCTCCTCATCGTGCAGTCGCCGGGGCGACCCGGGGGGTCCCTTCAGGATAGGCAGGGAATCGCCCCCGTGAAACCCGCCCCTCTACGCCAATTGGCCAACCGGAGCCCGTCATGAGCGTCTCGGGTCCGCTGGGGGTTCCATTCCCCGGCGGCCGACCCGTCATGCCGGGCGGTCCCCCTCGATCATACGGCGCGCTTCGGCCGAACGGGGGGCCTGTGGCGTACTCCATGCGCGGCCGCGTACCTGATCAGCGGCGCGTCTCAGGAGCGGGCGGCGGCCTCGTCGGTCCCCCGGGTCTCACCGAGCACGTGGAGCTGTGTCGCCACGGAGTGGAAGGCGGGCAGTTCGGCCGCCGCCTCCTCCAGCTTCAGCAGCGCCTCCAGGGCGCCCGGCTCGGTGTCCACGAGCACACCGGGCACGAGGTCGGCGAAGACCCGCACCCCGTGCACGGCGCCCACCCGGAGGCCGGCGCCCTCGACCAGTCCGGTGAGCTGGTCGGCGGTGAAACGGTGCGGCACGGGGTCGCCCTCGCCCCAGCGGCCGTCCGGGTCGGTGAGGGCCTGGCGGGCCTCCGTGAAGTGACCGGCGAGGGCGCGGGCCAGAACGGCGCCGCCGAGGCCGGCGGCGAGCAGGCTGAGGACCCCCTCGGAGCGCAGCGCGGCCACCACGTTGCGGACGCCTTCGGCGGGGTCGTCGACGTACTCCAGGACGCCGTGGCACAGGACGACGTCGTAGCCGCCGCGCCGGACCACGTCGAAGAGGCCGTGGGCGTCGCCCTGGACGCCCTGCACGCGGTCGGCGACTCCGGCCTCGGCGGCGCGGCGCTCCAGCGCGAACAGCGCGTTGGGGCTGGGGTCGACGACGGTGACCCGGTGCCCGAGGCGGGCGACCGGCACCGCGAAGTTGCCGCTGCCGCCCCCGGTGTCGAGCACGTCCAGCGACTCCCGCCCCGTGGCCTTGACCTGGCGGTCGAGGGCGTCCTGGAGCACCTCCCAGACCACGGCGGTACGGAGCGAGGCGCGGGGGCGGGAGGTGCCGGAGCGCAGCGACGCCGTGTGCGAGTGGCGGTGGGAGACGGACGGGCGCATGGGGTCCGGCACGGCAGTTGACTCCTCGGCGCGGCACCGCCTCTGGCGCGGCGGAGCGAACGGGGCGCCTTCCCGGCCGCGGCGGCGGGGAAAGGCTTCAGGCGCTGTCCACCCTATTGCCTCCGCCCCCGCCGCCGGTCACCGCGGTGCGCCCGGGTCGCGGGGTCCGCAGGCCTGCCCGGGACGCCCGTGCGCGCGTCCCGGACGGACGCCCCGCCGGCCCGGCCGGTCGCGTCGGCGGCGGGGCTCATCCCGCGTCCGGCATGTTGTCCGACCCCGCGCCCGGGCCGTCCCCTTCGGCGCCCTCCCGGCGGGGCGGGGGCAGCACCGGCTGGAGGACCAGCATGCGTTCGACGAGGCGGAGGAACATGGCCACGTCGCGTATCAGGTCGTCGGCGTCACGACGGCTGGCCGCGCCCTGGATGCCCGCCTCGGCGCGGGCGCGGCGCCCGGCTCCGGAGGCGAACAGCGCGCTCCACTCGGCCAGTTCGGGCGCTATCTCGGGGAGCACCTCCCACGCGCTCCTGATCCGGGCCCGGCGTCGGGGGGTGGCCTCCGGGCGCCCCCGCGCGGCGAGGACGGCGGCGGCGGTGCGCAGCGCGGCGAGGTGGGCCGTGGCGTACCGCTCGTTGGGGGTGTCGAGGACGGTGGCCTCGTCCAGCCCGGCGTGGGCCTGGGCGAGCAGGTCGAGGGCGGCGGGCGGGGCCGTGGTCCGGCGCAGCACGGGGTGCACGTCGCTCGCCGGGCCGGTCAGTGAGGGGGCAGGGCCGGTGGCGCGTCGCCGACGTGCGGCTGCTGCGTGGGAGCTGGCCATGACGAACCTCCTGTCGTCTGTGTGACGGCACGATCCTGGCGGATGGTGCCGTATGTGCCCATCGTGCGCCATGCCACTGACAATCCGCTGCGACCTGGGCTTTTGCCTCGATCGAAAGTTCGGGCTAGTTTTTGCACTGACCAGTCAGTTCAAATTCTGCTCACGGGGGGAACCGTGCACGGAGTCGCCGTCACCGCCGAGGGCTTCGGGCTGCGGGGTCCGCGCGGCTGGGCCTTCCGGAACGTCGGTCTCGACGCGGAGCCCGGCTCGCTGATCGCGGTCGAGGGGCCCTCCGGCTCCGGCCGGACCAGCCTGCTGCTCGCGCTCACCGGCCGGATGAAGGCCACCGAGGGGACGGCGGTCGTCGGCACCGCACGGCTGCCGAAGCAGATGGCCGCGGTGCGCCGCGTCAGCGCCCTGGCCAACGTCACCGGTGTCACCGACCTCGACCCGGCGCTGACCGTCGGCGAGCACCTGCACGAACGGGCTCTGTTGCAGCGGCGGTTCGGCGGCTCCGTACGCGCGCTGCTGCGGCCGCGCACCGCGCGCGTGACCGAGGAGAAGCTGCAGGTCGACGCCGCGCTGGCCGCCGCCGGGCTCGAACGGGAGGCGCTGCCCGAGGGAGCGCGGACCGCCGTACGCGATCTGGAGCGGCTGGAGGCGCTGCGGTTGTCGGTCGCGCTGGCCCTGCTCGGGCGGCCGCGACTGCTCGCGGTCGACGACGCCGACCTGAAACTGTCCGACGCCGAACGCGCCGCGGCCGGGGCCCTGCTGGCCTCCGTCGCCGCCTCCGGGACCACCGTCGTGGCGGCGTGCGCCGAGGCACCCGACGGCGCCGTGACGGTGGCCAGCCGGCCGGGCCCCGGAGAGGAGACGGCCGATGCACGCGCCGCGACTCGCCGCGCTTGAGCTGCGCCGCTTCGGCCGGGGGAAGCTCCCGCGCGCCGCCCTGGTCGCGCTCCTGCTGCTGCCCCTGCTCTACGGCGCGCTGTACTTGTGGTCCTTCTGGGACCCGTACGGCCGGCTCGACCGCATCCCCGTGGCCCTGGTGAACGACGACGAGGGGGCGAGTGCCGACGGCCGGCGGATCGCCGCCGGGGACGACATCACCGAAGGGCTGCGCGACAGCAAGGTCTTCGACTGGCGCGAGGTCGACGCCGCGCAGGCGCGCGCGGGCGTGGAGGACGGCACCTACTACCTGTCGCTGACCATGCCCGCCGACTTCAGCCGGCGCATCGCCTCCAGCTCGGGGGACTCCCCCGCGACGAGCGCCCTGCAGGTGCGCACGAACGACGCCAACAACTACATCGTCGGGCAGATCTCGCGGACGGTCTTCAGCGAGGTCCGCACGGCCGCCTCGACGAAGGCCTCCCGCTCCTTCCTGGACAGGATCTTCATCTCCTTCTCCGACATCCACGGCAAGACCGTGGATGCCGCCGACGGGGCCGACAGGCTGAAGGGCGGCATCGGGAAGGCCGAGCAGGGCTCCAAGGCCCTCGCGGACGGCCTCAAGGACGCCAAGTCGGGCAGCGGCAAGCTGTCCGGGGGACTGACCAGGCTCGACAAGGGCGCCGGTGACCTGGAGGACGGCTCGCGGAAGGTCGCCGACGGCACGCAGACGCTCGCCGACGAGGTCAACGGCGTCTCCGGCAAGGTCACGCCCTTCCTCCAGGACAACGAGAAGACCATCGGGGACACCGCCCAGCTGGTCGCCGACTCCGCCAAGGCGGTCCGCGGCCATCTGTCCACCCTGGTGAAGACGGCGCCGGTGGCCGCGAAGGGTGCGCGGGCCGCCTCCGAGACCCTGGACGAGATCCACCGGACGCGCTGCGAGACGCCCGCGCTGCCCGACCCGGCCTGCGCCGACCTGAAGAAGGCCAGGGACGCCGCCGCGGACGTGGTGCTGATCGCCGACGACGTCGACACGGTCGTCGCCGATCAGGACGGCGGCCTGAAGACGATGCGCACGAACCTCGCGGCGCTCCAGAAGCAGGCCCAGGCGCTCGCCGACCGCGCCCCGCACCTGTCCGAGGACGTCGCCGACGCGGTCTCCAGGATCAACGAGCTGAACAAGGGCGCCCAGAAGGTGGCCGCGGGCGCCGAGAAGCTGAACACCGGCATCGGCACCGCGAAGAGCGGCGCGACCGCGCTGGACAAGGGCGTCGGCAAGCTCAAGAAGGGCGCCGAGAAGCTCGACGGCGGCATGTTCAAGCTGGTCGACGGCTCCGCGGAGCTCGCCGGCGGACTGCACGACGGCGCCGGGCGGATCCCCGACTACGACAAGGAGGACCGGGACGCGCGCACCGCCGTCATGGCGGACCCGGTCCAGCTGGCCTCCCACGACCTGCACAAGGCGCCCAACTACGGCACCGGCTTCGCCCCGTACTTCATCCCGCTGTCGTTGTGGGTGGGCGCGATGGTGGCGTACATGCTGATCGCGCCGCTGAACCGGCGCGCGCTCGCCGCGGGCGCCTCCGCGTGGCGGATCGCGCTGGCCGGCTGGCTGCCGGTGGCCGCGATCGGGGTGCTCCAGACCGTGGCGCTGATGGCCGTGCTGCACTGGGCGGTGGGCCTGCGGATGGTCCGGGCGGCCGGCACGGTGGGCTTCCTGTTCCTGGTGGTGGCCTGTTTCGCGGCCATCGTCCAGTGGCTCAACGCGCGCTTCGGCCCGGCGGGCCGGATCCTCGTCCTGGCCCTGCTGATGCTCCAGCTCACGTCGGCGGGCGGCACCTACCCGGTGCAGACGAGTCCGGGCTTCTTCAACGCCCTGCACCCCTTCCTGCCGATGAGCTACGTCGTCGAGGCGCTGCGCCGGCTCATCACGGGCGGCGGCCTGGAACCGGTGTGGCACGCGTGCGTGGTGCTGACCGCCTTCACGGCGGGCGCCCTGGCACTGACCGCTCTGTCCGCGCGCCGCCGCCAGGTGTGGACGCTGGACCGGCTGCACCCGGAGCTGACCCTGTGACCGCCGACCCCGTGACCGCGCGACCGGGGACTTCGGCGGGTCGGGTTCCTGTGACAATCAGGAGCATGGACAGCACCACCACGCCGACCGGCCGCACCCGCCGCGAGGCCACCCGGCAGAAGCTCTACGAGGCAGCCGTCACGCTCATCGCCGAGCAGGGCTTCTCCGCCACCACCGTGGACGAGATCGCCGAGCGGGCGGGCGTCGCGAAGGGCACGGTCTACTACAACTTCGCGAGCAAGTCGGTCCTCTTCGAGGAGCTGCTGCGGCACGGCGTGGGACTGCTCACCGCGTCCCTCCGGGAGGCCGCCGAGAGCACGGCGCACCAGGGCGGCAGCCGGGTCGACGCGCTGGACGCGATGATCCGCGCGGGCCTGGTCTTCATCGACCGCTATCCGGCGTTCACCCAGCTCTACGTGGCCGAGCTCTGGCGCACCAACCGGGCCTGGCAGTCCACGCTCATGGTGGTGCGCCAGCAGGCGGTGGCCGTCGTCGAGGGCGTGCTGCGCGAGGGCATCGACCACGGCGAGTTCAGCGACGAGATCGACGTGCCGCTGACCGCGGCCGCGCTGGTCGGCATGGTCCTGGTGGCCGCTCTGGACTGGCAGGCCTTCCAGCCGGAGCGGTCCCTGGACGACGTCCACGCGGCCCTGTCCCGACTGCTCCAGGGCCGGGTCAGCGGGCGCTGAGCGCTCCGCGGGAGGCGGTGCCGCCGGCCGGCCGCCGCCGGCCGGCGGGGCGGGGCACGGAAGCGCCGGTCCGCCGTGGCCACGTCCCCCGTGTGCCACCGCGAACCGGCGCTCCCTGGTACTTCCCCCGTGTTCCCCCGTGTCCCCCGTGTCCCCCGTGTCCCCCGTGTCCCCCGTGTCCCCCGTGTCCCCCGTGTTCCCCCGTCCGGTCGTTCCCCGGACTGCCCCCGTGCCTCGCTTCCGCCGACCGGGCCGGCGGAAGGAGCGGTCCAGGACCGGCACCGTTCCGCCGCCCCGTGTCGGCGGTGCGGTGCCGGGCCCCTTTCCGTGGGCTCCACTCTCCCGTCCACCCGGGGCGCGCCCCATCCGCGCGCGTACTCATCTCGGCGGCTAGGTACGGCTACTCAGACCTGGGCGCCCGACCCCAGGGCGCCGCGCGGCCGCCCTGGTGACGATCGCCCCCGTGTCCGTACTCCCCCCGGTGTTCACGGGACTCTCCCCGGTGTTCACGGGCGGGCGGGCTGGCGCCGTGACGGTCGGTGGCGGCCGATAGGGTCGCGGGCATGGCACGGATTGCGGTGATCGGCGCCGGGATGGGCGCGCTGGCGGCTGCCGCCCGGCTGGCCGTCGCGGGCCACCGGGTGACGGTGTACGAGCGTACGGAGACGTACGGCGGTGCGGTGCGCCGCTTCGAGCGGGACGGGTTCGCCTTCGACACGGGCCCCGGTCTGCTGACCCTGCCCGCGGTCTGGCGCGATCTCTTCGTCAAGACCGGCAAGGAGCCGCTGGAGGACTGTGTCGAGCTGGTCCAGGTCGACCCGTCGGCGCGGCACGTGTTCGCCGACGGCACCGAGGCCGTGCTGCCCAACGCCTCACGCGCGGGTGTCGTCTCCGCCCTGGACGAGGCGCTGGGCCCGGGGGCCGGCGGGCGTTGGGGCGACTTCCTGGTCCGGGCCCGGGAGGCCTGGGACCGCACGCGCCGCCCGCTCCTGGAGGAGCCGCTGTGGCCGAACTGGACGGTGCTCGCCGACCGCGAGCCCTATCCGGCGGTGCCGCACAAGCGCCTGCTGCGCACCCGCCGGGCCGGCACGCTCGCCGAGGTCGGCGCCTGGGAACTGCGCGACCCCAGGCTCGCCGCCCTCCTGGAGAGCCACGTGCTCGCGTACGGCCTCGATCCGCGGGTCACCCCGGCGAGCGCGGCCGTCCTGCCGTACATGGAGCACGCCTTCGGCACGTGGTCCGTGCGCGGTGGCGTGCGCGAGCTGGCCCGCGCGGTGTACGAGAGGTGCCTGGCCCGCCGGGTCGTGTTCGAGTTCGGCGCCGAGGTCACCCGGATCGTGGAGAAGGACGGCCGGGCGGCGGGCGTGGAGCTGGCCGGGGGCGCGTCCAAGGCTTCCGGCTCCGGGGGAGGCGGCGTGGTGGAGGCCGACTTCGTGGTCGCGCCGGGGGCGGGCCGCTTCACCGGGCTGCCGCCGCGCGGCCGGGGCGAGGTCGCGCCGCAGCGGGGCCTGCCGAGCCGGCTCACCGTGCTGCTCGCCCTGCGCGGCGGGCGCCCGGAGGGGACCGCGCACCGGACGGTGGTGCACACGCGGGACCGCGAGGGCGAGTTGGAGGCCCTGTTCGGTACGGCGCCCGCGCCGGCCGCCGGTCCGACGGTCACGGTGCTGCGGCCCGGGGACCCGGCTCTCGTGCCGGACTCCGCCCATGAGGCGGTCACCCTGAGTGTCGTCGTCCCGGCCGGGACCGACCCGGGGGCCGACCTGGTGGAGGCGGTGCTCGGCGTCGCCGAGCGCGCCCTTCCGGGCCTGCGGGACCGCGTCCTGTGGCGCGAGGTGCGCACCCCGGCGGACATCGCGGAGGAGACCGGCGTGGAGGGCGGTTCCGTCCCGGCGCCGGCGCTGGCGGCGGCGGGGGGCCGGCTGCTGCACCCGGCCAACTCGACCGCCCTTGCGGGCCTGTTCACCGCGGGCGGCTGGGCGCACCCGGGCGGTGGACTCCCCCACGCGGGCATGTCGGGCGCGCTGGTGTCGGGACTCGTCGTGGAGGGGCCGGAGTTCCGCGGCTCGCAGTGAGCCCGGGCCGCCCCTCGGGGCGGCGGTCGTGAGCGTCCGTCAGAAGCGGTACTGCTCGTCGTACCCGTTGCCCTGCCGCTGCCCGTCGCCCTGGTAGGGGTACGGCTGCTCGGGCGGGAGTTCGCCGGCGAGCGGGTCGTCGGTGCTGCGCTGCTGCGGGACCCAGACGCCGCCGGCCGGGGTCCCGTCGTGGCCGCCGGTGCCGTACTGGTCCTGGCCGTAGCCCTGCTGCGGGTACTGCTGCTGGTCGTACCCGGCGTCGTAGGAGCCGCCGCCGTAGGTCTGGGTGCCGATGTAGGGGTCGGAGTAGGCCGCGTACTGCTGCTGCTCGCCGGAGGAGCCGTAGCCGTACTGCTGCTGGCCGTATCCGGAGTAGCCGTCGTAGCCGTATCCCTGGTCGGTGCCCTGGGCGGCGGCCGCGTACTGGTCCTGGGGCTGGGTGGTGGACGCGTGGGCGGTGTCGCTGTACACGCCGTAGGAGCCGGTGTCGTCGGGCAGGGGCTGCGGCTCGTAGACGGAGGTGCTCTCGGCCGGCGCGGTGCCGCGCGGGGCGGGCGTGAACACGTCGTCGCGGTCGTCGTCGCCGTAGGCGGCCTTGTCCTGGCCGTACGTGATGTCGTCGCCGGCGAACGGCGTGCCCGTGTCCCGGCCGTACGGGTCGGGGCCGCCCTCGGTCTCCTCCAGGTCGGAGACCTCCAGGGTCGGGTCCTGGCGCTCGCCCCTGCCGCGGCGGCGCTTGGTGCCTTCGGTGCCGGGGCGGCTGACGGCCCAGCCCTCGGCGAAGCCGCGGCGGAACGACAGCGTGACGTACGTCTGGCCGACCGCGAAGGCGGCCGCCCCCACACCGATGACGACGACCGACGGGATCAGGACACCGACCACCACGCCGAGGAAGCCGCCGAAGGCGAGCAGCCGCCAGCGCAGCCGTGCCTTGTACTGCAGCAGCACCTCGCCGAGCAGCCACAGCGCGACGATGCCGAACGCGATGTAGAGGACCGTCCAGCCCATGTACGCCCCTCTCCCCTTGGCCGCTCCGCAGTGTGTCGTAAGGCGGTGCGACCGGTCTAGGCCTGCGGTGGGTGGTGCAGACCCAGGTTCTCGTAGATTTCCAGCGTCGCCGTGGAGTTGTTGAGCGTGATGAAGTGCAGTCCGGGCACTCCCTCGGCGAGCAGCCGAGCGCAGAACTCCGTGGCGAAGTCGATGCCAATGGAGCGTACAGCGGCCGGATCGTCTTTGGCTGTGAGGATCCGCTCTTTCAGCGCCGCCGGGAAGTGGGCGTTGCTGAGCTTGGGCAGCCTCTCCAGCATCTTCACACTCGTCACCGGCAGGACCTCGGGGATGACCGGGGTCTCGCAGCCGGCCGCCGCCACCCGGTCGCGCAGCCGCAGGTAGGAATCGGGCTCGAAGAACATCTGCGTGATGGCGTAGTCGGCGCCGGCCCGGCACTTGTCGACGAAGCGTGCGACGTCGGTGTCCCAGTCGCTGGAACGCGGGTGCATCTCGGGGAAGGCGGCGACGCCGACGCAGAAGTCACCCGACTCCTTGATCAGTCGGACGAGTTCGGCGGCGTAGGTGAGGCCCTGCGGGTGCGGCACCCACTCACCCATGGGGTCGCCGGGCGGGTCGCCGCGCACGGCGAGCATGTTGCGGATCCCGGCGTCGGCGTACTGGCCGATGATGTTGCGGAGTTCGGCGATGGAGTGGTCCACGGCCGTGAGGTGCGCGACCGGGGTGAGGGTGGTGTCGACGACGATCTGCTGCGTCTCCTTGACCGTGGTCGCCCGCGTGGTTCCACCGGCGCCGTAGGTGACGGAGACGAAGTCGGGGGCCGCGGCCTCGACCCGCCGGAGCGCGTTCCACAGGCTCCGCTCGCCCTGGGCGGTCTTCGGCGCGTAGAACTCGAACGAGTACGTCGTCTTGCCGGTGGCCAGGATGTCGCGCACGGTGCGGGCGCGGTCGGTCCTGGTGGATGCGGTTCCGAGGGCCATACCCGCAGGTTAGCCAGGGGAAGGGCCTCCCCCAACCGAAACTCGGAAATTTGCCCGAATTGTCGACTTGTTGTCCATCCCTTGGACAGGCGGGGGCGAGCCGGGGAGAGGGTGGCGGACGGCGGGGGAACGGGGCGGGAACGGGGAGGGACGGGACGGGGACGGGCGAGGAGGCCGGACGGGTGAACGGGCCGGCGTCCGGGCGTCCTGCTCAGACCGCGCGCAGCCGCTCGGCGAACTCCGCCGCCGCGGCCCCGGGATCGTCGGCCTCCGTGATCGCCCGGACGACCACGACGCGGCGGGCGCCCGCCTCCAGCACCTCGTCGAGGTTGCCGAGGTCGACGCCGCCGATCGCGAACCAGGGACGCCCGGTGCCCAGCGCCGCCGTGTGGCGGACCAGGCCGAGGCCGGGGGCCGGGCGACCGGGTTTGGTCGGGGTGGGCCAGCACGGGCCCGTGCAGAAGTAGTCGACGCCCTCCTGGACGGCCGCGGCCTCCGCCTCCGCCTCACTGTGCGTGGAGCGGCCGATCAGCACGCCGTCGCCGAGGAGGGCGCGGGCCGCGAGGACCGGCAGGTCGCCCTGGCCGAGGTGGAGCACCTGGGAGCCGGCGGCATGGGCGACGTCCGCCCGGTCGTTGACCGCGAGCAGCCTGCCGTGGCGGGCGCAGGCGTCGGCGAACACCTCGAGGTGCTCCAGCTCCTGCGCCGCCTCCATGCCCTTGTCGCGCAGCTGCACGATGTCGACGCCGCCCGCGAGGACCGCGTCCAGGAACTCCGGCAGGTCGCCCTGGCGCTCGCGGGCGTCCGTGCAGAGGTAGAGGCGGGCGTCGGCGAGCTGGGAGCGGGCCGTGTCGGACATGCGTGGGTCCCCCGGGGCGTGGTGGCGCCTCGGGCCTTTCCCGGGGCGGCGGTGTGCGGCCGCGGCGGACCACGGCCGCACACCTGGCGGTTCTGACGACGGATCCGCGCGGCGGATCTCCGAGCGGATCGGCGGATCCGTGGATCGGTGAACGGGCGGATCCGTGGATCGGCCGATCAGCGGATCCGGGGAGAGCGGCGGATCCGGGGAGCGGATCTCCGGCTCAGACGGCGAGCGCCTGGGCGCGGCGCTTCACCTCCGTGCCGCGATTCTCGCTCAGTGCCTGCGCCGGGGTCCCGGGCAGGGACGGGTCGGGCGTGAACAGCCACTCCAGCATCTCTTCGTCCGTGAAGCCGTCGTCCCGCAGCAGGGTCAGGGTCCCGGTCAGGCCCTTGGTCACCTTGTCCTCGTCGATGAAGGCGGCGGGGACGTGCAGCGCCCTGTTCTCACCACGGCGTACGGCGACGAGCTGGCCTTCCTTCACCAGCTGCCGCACACGCGTCACGTCGACATCGAGCATCTCCGCGATGTCGGGCAGGGTGAGCCAGGCGGGGACGAGAGCATCGATCTTTGCGTCAATCTCGGTCACCCCTCAAGACTGCCATCCCGGACCGACAGTCGGTACCCGAGGCTCCCCTGAGGGGGACGGGGCGCCGCCGGACGCCGCGGGAGTCCTCCGGACGGAGCACCGGTCGCGCCCCGCAAGGCCCCGGTCAGGCCGTCGCCGTCTTGAGCGGCCGCTGCGGGTCCACGACCAGCTCCGGGTCGACCGGCGTGCCCGACTCGATCAGCCGGCGGCCCTGCGCGAGGTCGCGCGGGCGGCCCACCGCCAGCAGGGCGACCAGGCGGTCGTCGCGCAGCCAGCAGACCGTCCAGGCCGGTCCGGCGGGGTCGCCGCGCCACAGGGTGGTGTCGGCGCCGCTGTGGTGCCCGACGTACTGGACGAAGCGGCCGAACTGCTCCGACCAGAAGTACGGGACCGGGTCGTAGACCGCGGGGGCCTCCCCGCCGGCGGTGCCGAGGATGTTCGCGGCGACCGTGCGCGGGCCCTGGAGGGCGTTGTCCCAGTGGTGGACCAGGAGGCGCTCGCCGTACCGCCCGGAGGGGAAGGACGCGCAGTCGCCGACCGCGTACACGTCGGGCAGGGAGGTGCGCAGGCCCGCGTCGGCCACGACCTCGCCGTGCGGCCCCAGCTCGATGCCCGAGCCGGTCAGCCAGGCGGTGGCGGGGCGGGCGCCGATGCCGACCACGACGGCATCGGCGGGCAGCCGGGTCCCGTCGTCGAGGAGGACCGCGCCGGGCTCGACGCGCCGCACGCGCGTGCCGGTGCGCAGTTCGGCGCCGCTGTCGGCGTACCAGGCGGTCATCGCGGCGGCGACGTCGGCGGGCAGGGCACCGGCCAGCGGCCGGTCGGCGGCCTCGACGACGGTGACCGCGCAGCCGGCCTCGCGTGCGGCGGTGGCGAACTCGGCGCCGATCCAGCCGGCACCGACGACGACGATGTCGTGACGGGCGGCGAGCACCGGCCGCAGCCGTTCGGCGTCGTCCAGGGTGCGCAGCAGGTGGACGCCGGGGACGCCCTCGGCGCCGGGCAGCCGGATCGGTTCGGCGCCGGTGGCGAGCACGAGGACGTCGTACGGGACGGGCCCGGACTCGGTGTCGAGTTCGTGGTCGGCGGGGCGCACGCCGAGGGCCTCGCTGCCGAGCCGGAGTTCGACGTCGAGGCTCTCGAAGTCGACGTCGAAGGCGGAGTGCTCGGCCTTGCCGAGCAGGACGGCCTTGGACAGCGGGGGCCGGTCGTAGGGCTGGTGGGGTTCGGCGCCGACGACGAGCACCGTGCCGTCGAAGCCCTGTTCGCGCAGGGCGACCGCGGTCTGCACCCCGGCCATCCCCGCGCCGACGACGACCACCCGTCGCGCCGCCCGCCCGTCTTCTTCCCGCGTCTGCTCGCTCACCCGATCACCTTAGACAGCTGACGTGCCGTCAGTCAGCCGTCCCGCTCGGTGATCTGCTCCACCACGCTGGTCCCGCTGCCGGCCCGCGACTCCCACTCCCAGGTCTCGTCGAGGCGCAGCCGCCCGTCGGGCAGCTCGACGACCGTGGACACGCAGTGCCCGGACGACGTCGTCCCGTCGTGCCGCAGCTGGACGTACCGGAAGTCCAGCCGGTCCCCCCGCCGGGTCCCCACGAGATGCCCGCGGACGACGTCGCCGCCCGCGTAGTCGGCCCAGACGACGCCGTCGCGTTCGCGGTACGTGAAGCGGGTGCGGGTGCCGACCTGACCGGGGGCCTGGTCGGCCACCGGGGCCAGGACCAGGCCGTCGAGCGAACGGGCCACGGAGGGAGGCTCCCTTACTGAGACGGAGGACGGGGGGCTAGGGTGGCCAACCTAGAGCACTCGCGGGAGCCCGGACGCACCGGGCTGAGAGGGAGGCTGGCGGCCTCCGACCGTACGAACCTGATCCGGGTCATGCCGGCGAAGGGAGGGGCTGGACGCCCATGTCCTCAGGCAATTCGGACGTCCTCGTCGTCGGGGGCGGCATCATCGGGCTGGTCACCGCGTGGCGGGCCGCGCAGCGCGGGTTCGCCACGGCGGTGCTGGATCCCGAGCCGGGCGGCGGGGCCGCGCAGGTGGCGGCCGGGATGCTGGCCGCCGTCTCGGAACTGCACTACGGCGAACAGACACTGCTCGGCCTGAACCTGGAATCGGCCCGCCGCTACCCGGACTTCGCGGCCGAGCTGACCGAACTGACCGGTCACGACCTCGGCTACCGCCGTTCCGGGACCCTCGCGGTCGCGCTGGACGCCGACGACCGCGCCCACCTGCGGGAACTCCACGCCCTGCAACGGCGGTCGGGGCTGGCCTCGGAGTGGCTGTCCGGGCGGGAGTGCCGGCGGCTGGAGCCCATGCTCGCGCCCGGGGTACGGGGCGGGCTGCGGGTGGACGGGGACCACCAGATCGATCCGCGGCGGCTGGTGGGGGCGCTGGTGGCCGCCTGTGAGCGGACGGGCGTGGCCGTCCACCGCGACTGGGCGGAGCGGCTGACGGTGTCGGCCGGGCGCGCCGCGGGAGTGCGCACGCGCGCGGGCACGACGCTCGCGGCGCGGCAGGTGGTGCTCGCGGCGGGCAGCCTCAGCGGGCGGCTCGCGGGCGTCCCGGCGAAGGTGCTGCCGCCGGTGCGGCCGGTGAAGGGGCAGGTGCTGCGGCTGACCGTGCCGCGGCGGTACGCGCCGTTCCTGACCCGGACGGTCCGGGCCGTGGTGCGCGGCAGCCAGGTCTACCTGGTGCCGCGCGAGAACGGCGAGCTGGTCGTCGGGGCGACGAGCGAGGAGCTGGGCTGGGACACGACGGTGACGGCGGGCGGCGTGTACGAGCTGCTGCGGGACGCCCACGAGCTGGTTCCCGGGATCACCGAGCTGCCGCTCACCGAGACCCGCGCGGGGCTGCGTCCCGGCTCGCCGGACAACGCGCCGCTGCTCGGGCCGACCGGACTGGACGGTCTGCTGCTGGCGACCGGGCACTACCGCAACGGCGTACTGCTGGCACCGGTCACCGGGGACGCGCTGGCGCACGCGCTGGCCACCGGCGAACTCCCCGACGAGGCCCGTCCCTTCACCCCCCGGCGCTTCCACGCCGCCGCCCACTCGGAGCAGACCGCATGAAGATCTCGGTGAACGGTGAGCGGCGCGAGGTCGCTCCCGGCACGGCCCTCGACAGCGTCGTACGGTCCCTGACGCCGGCGTCCTCCGGGGTGGCCGCCGCCCTCAACGAGACCGTCGTCCCCCGCGCGCGGTGGTCCGCCACCGCCCTCTCCGACGGAGACCGCGTGGAAGTCCTCACCGCCGTCCAGGGAGGCTGAGCCATGGCCGACGATCCCTTCGTCCTCGGCGGTACGGCGTACTCGTCCCGCCTGATCATGGGGACGGGCGGCGCGCCCAGCCTGGAGGTGCTGGAGCGGGCGCTGGCCGCGTCCGGCACCGAGCTGACCACCGTCGCGATGCGGCGGGTGGACCCCTCGGTGCACGGGTCCGTGCTGTCGGTCCTGGAACGGCTCGGCATCCGGGTGCTGCCGAACACGGCGGGGTGCTTCACGGCCGGGGAGGCGGTCCTGACGGCACGGCTGGCACGGGAGGCGCTGGGGACCGACCTGGTCAAGCTGGAGGTCGTCGCCGACGAGCGGACGCTGCTCCCCGATCCGGTCGAGCTGCTGGACGCGGCGGAGACGCTGGTCGACGACGGGTTCACGGTGCTGCCGTACACGAACGACGATCCGGTGCTGGCGCGGAAGCTGGAGGACGTCGGGTGTGCGGCGGTGATGCCGCTGGGCTCGCCGATCGGGTCCGGGCTGGGCATCCGCAACCCCCACAACTTCCAGCTGATCGTCGAGCACGCGCGCGTGCCGGTGATCCTGGACGCGGGCGCCGGTACGGCGTCGGACGTGGCGCTGGCGATGGAGCTGGGGTGCGCGGGGGTGATGCTGGCGTCGGCGGTGACGCGGGCGCAGGAGCCGGTGCTGATGGCCCGGGCGATGCGGGGGGCCGTGGAGGCGGGGAGGCTGGCCCGGCTCGCGGGCCGCATTCCCCGCCGTCACTTCGCGCAGGCGTCGTCGCCGGGGGAGGGCCGCGCCGCCCTCGACCCGGAACGGCCGGCCTTCTGACGGCGCCTCCCACCCGCCTGCCCGCACCGCGCCCGGGAGGGCCGGGCGCCGCCGGCGGTCGTGCCGCTCGTCACAGGTCCGCTTCAGTCCCGCTGCGATACCGGTGTGAGCGGTGAGGGGTGCCGGTGCGGGCTCGTAGACTCGCCTGCGTGGACACGACCCTTCAGGACCCTCTGGTCGGGCAGGTGCTCGACGGGCGTTATCGCGTGGACGCGCGGATCGCGGTCGGCGGGATGGCCACGGTCTACCGGGCCGTGGACACCCGCCTGGACCGCGTCCTCGCGCTCAAGGTGATGCACCCGGCCCTCGCGGCCGACGCCTCCTTCGTCGAGCGCTTCATCCGCGAGGCCAAGTCCGTGGCCCGGCTGGCGCACCCGAACGTCGTCCAGGTGTTCGACCAGGGGACCGACGGGTCGTACGTCTACCTCGCGATGGAGTACGTCGCCGGCTGCACCCTGCGGGACGTGCTGCGCGAGCGCGGCGCCCTCCAGCCGCGGGCCGCGCTGGACATCCTGGAGCCGGTTCTCGCCGCGCTCGGGGCCGCGCACCGCGCCGGGTTCGTGCACCGGGACATGAAGCCGGAGAACGTGCTGATAGGGGACGACGGCCGGGTCAAGGTCGCCGACTTCGGCCTGGTCAGGTCCGTGGACACCGTGACCAGCACCACCGGAGCCGTCCTCGGCACCGTCGCCTACCTCGCGCCCGAGCAGATGGAGCAGGGCACCACCGACGCCCGCGTGGACGTCTACGCCTGCGGGGTCGTGCTCTACGAGATGCTGACCGGCGACAAGCCGCACGACGGCGACACCCCCGCCGTGGTGCTCTACAAGCACCTCCACGAGGACGTGCCGCCGCCCTCCGCCGCCGTCCCCGGTATGGCGTTCGCGCTGGACGAGCTGGTGGCCTCGGCCACCGCCCGCACCCCCGACGTCCGTCCGGCGGACGCGGTGGCCCTGCTCGCGCAGGTCCGCGAGGCGCGGGCCGCGCTCGACGAGGCCCAGCTGGACGCGCTGCCGCCGCAGGCCCTGTCGGCGGACCGCGACATCGCCGAGGACCGCACCAGCGTGATCCCGCGCTCGCTCACGGTCCCGCGCCCCCTGCCCGTCGACGAGGACGAGCAGGGCGGCGACGGGGACCCGATGAACCGGACGTCCCGGTTCGCGGCGGAGCCCCCGCCGCCCCGGCGCCGCTCCGGGCGGCCCCGCCGCCAGCTGGTCGCGGTCGTCGCCGCCGTCCTGCTGGTGCTCGGCGTCGGCGCGGGCGTCTGGTACATCAACTCGGGCCAGTTCACCAAGGTCCCGGCGGTCCTCACCCAGACCGAGGCGCAGGCCAGGGAGCGGCTGGAGGCGGCCGGGCTGGACGTCGGCGAGGTGAAGCACGCCTACAGCGACACGGTCAAGCGCGGCACCGTCGTCAGCACGGACCCGGAGCCGGGCGCCCGCATCCGCGCCAACGACTCGGTGACCCTCACCGTCTCCGACGGCCCCGAGACGGTGAAGGTGCCGGACGTGAAGGGCTCGCGGCTGGACAAGGCCAGGGAACTGCTGAAGACGGACGGACTGGAGCCCGGCCTAGTCACCGAGGCGTTCAGCGAGGACGTCCTCAAGGGCTTCGTGATCAGCAGCAGCCCGCAGGCCGGCACCGAGCGGCGGGCGGGCTCGGCGGTCTCCCTCGTCGTCAGCAAGGGCAGCCCGATCGAGGTCCCGGACGTCACCGGCCAGGACCTGGACGACGCGCGGGCCGAACTGGAGGAGGCCGGCCTGGAGGTGAAGGTCTCCACCGAGGAGGTCACCTCCGAGTTCGACAAGGGCCAGGTCGCCGCCCAGTCGCCGGGCGCGGACGAGGAGGTCGCCGACGGCGACACGGTGACGCTGACCCTGTCCAAGGGCCCGGAGATGGTCGAGGTCCCGGACGTGGTCGGCGCGAGCGTCGACGACGCCAAGGCCGAGCTGGAGAAGGCCGGCTTCGAGGTGGACGAGGACCGCGGCCTGCTGGGCCTGTTCGGCGACACGGTCAAGAGCCAGTCCGTGGACGGGGGCGAGACGGCCCCCAAGGGATCGACGATCACGATCACCATCCGGTGAGGTGCCGCCCGACCGCCTCCAGTGACGGTGCCGCCCGACCGCACTCCGGTGACCGGGAGGCCCGTCCCGCGCGACGGGAGCGAGCGCCCTCCGCTGACCGGGGGGCGCCGGGGGCATGACACCCTGAACGGGTGAGTTCCGCGTCCCCCTTCCCCTCCCGCAATCCCGTCGGCGGCCATGTCCCGGTGGCCGGCGGTCTGCACTCCGTGGGCATGTCCTACGCCCATGACCTCGAGGCCGAGACGGTCCAGGTCTTCGTCGCCAACCCGCGCGGCTGGGCCACCCCGGCGGGCAACCCGGCGCAGGACGAGGCGTTCCGGGAGGCCTGCGCGGCGGGGTCGATCCCGGCGTACGTGCACGCTCCGTACCTGATCAACTTCGGCTCGCACACCGAGGCGACGGCCCAGCGGTCGGTGGAGTCCCTGCGGCACTCGCTGCGCCGGGCGCGGGCGATCGGCGCGCTGGGCGTGGTCGTGCACACGGGGAGCGCGACGGGCGGGCGGGACCGGGGGGTGGCCCTGAAGCAGGTCCGGGAGTACCTGCTGCCCCTGCTGGACGAGCTGACCCACGACGACGACCCGTTCCTGCTGCTGGAGTCGACGGCCGGGCAGGGCGCCTCGCTCTGCTCGCGGACCTGGGACTTCGGGCCGTACTTCGAGGCGCTCGACGCCCATCCGAGGCTCGGCGTCTGTCTGGACACCTGCCACGTCTTCGCGGCCGGGCACGACCTGACCGGTCCGGCGGGCATGCACCAGACCCTCGACCTGCTGGTGGACACGGTCGGCGAGGGCCGGCTGAAGCTGGTCCACGCCAATGACTCCAAGGACGTGGTGGGCGCCCACAAGGACCGGCACGAGAACATCGGCGCGGGTCACATCGGCGAGGATCCGTTCCGCGCGCTGATGACGCACCCGGCGACCGCGGGCGTACCGCTCGTGATCGAGACGCCCGGCGGCAGGGAGGGGCACGCGGCGGACGTGGAGCGGCTGAAGAAACTCCGGGACGGCTGATCCGCCCTCCCGAAGCGGTGACCGGACGCCCCGGGGACGCCGGGGACGCCGGGGACGCCGGGGACGCCGGGGCTCAGAGTTCGGGGCCGTCCCCGGGCTCCTCCTGGTAGGAGTAGCGCTGTTCCTTCCAGGGGTCGCCGATGTTGTGGTAGCCGCGTTCCTCCCAGAAGCCGCGGCGGTCGGCGGTCATGTACTCGACACCGCGGACCCACTTGGGGCCCTTCCAGGCGTAGAGGTGGGGCACGACCAGGCGCACCGGGAAGCCGTGCTCGGCGGTGAGCAGTTCGCCGTCCTTGTGGGTGGCGAAGAGGGTGTGCTCGGCGGCGAAGTCCGACAGCCGCAGGTTGGAGCTGAAGCCGTACTCCGCCCACACCATGACGTGGGTGACGTCGGCGGCGGGCGGCACGGCCTCCAGGATGGTCCGGGCCGGGACGCCGCCCCATTCGGCGCCGAGCATGCTGAACTTCGTCACGCAGTGCAGATCGGCCACCACGGTGGCGTACGGAAGGGCAGTGAACTCCTCGTGGGTCCAGCAGCGCTTGTCACCGTCGGCGGTGCCGCCGAAGACCCTGAACTCCCAGCGCTCGGGCCGGAACTTGGGCACCGGACCGTAGTGGGTGACAGGCCAGCCCCGCTGAAGTCGCTGCCCCGGCGGAAGCTCGGACGCTGCTGCTTCTCCTGGTTCTCGCTCCACCGGATGACCCATGACTCCATCCTGACAGACCACGGCCGGTGCGAATGACCAGGCATGACCAGAATCGGACAAGCGACACCAAACATGGGCCAATTTGGTAAGTGCGCACTTACTGGACGATCTTACGCGCCGGTGACATCATGCGGCGGCAACCTCCCGAATCCCCGTGCGGAAGGAGCCTCTGCGATGCAGGGCGACCCCGAGGTCCTCGAGTTCCTCAACGAGCAGCTCACCGGCGAGCTGACCGCGATCAACCAGTACTTCCTGCACGCGAAGATGCAGGAGAACCTCGGCTGGACGAAGCTCGCGAAATACACGCGGCACGAGTCGTTCGACGAGATGAAGCACGCGGAGCTCCTGACCGACCGGATCCTGCTCCTGGACGGCCTGCCGAACTACCAGCGGCTGTTCCACGTGCGGGTGGGCCAGACGGTCAAGGAGATGTTCGAGGCCGACCGGCAGGTCGAGGTGGAGGCGATCGACCGCCTCAAGCGCGGGATCAAGGTGATGCGCGAGAAGGGCGACATCACGTCCGCGAACCTCTTCGAGGCGATCCTCGAGGACGAGGAACACCACATCGACTACCTCGACACCCAGCTGGACCTGGTGGAGAAGCTCGGCGAGGCGCTGTACATCGCGCAGCTGATCGAGCAGCCGGAGAGCTGAGACGCGGCGGGAGGGCCGGGACCCGGCGGACGACCCCAGGGGGAACCGGCGAGAACCGGGAGGGCCGGGAAGGCCCGGCGGGAACCCTCAGGCGCTCAGGCGGCTTCGTCGAGTGCGGCGAGGACCGGCCGGCCCTCGCCGGCCAGGTCACGGCGCGGGGCGGCGCCCCGGCCGAGGATCGCCTGGATGCGGCGGACGCAGGAGCCGCAGTCCGTGCCCGCCTTGCAGGCGGAGGCGATCTGGCGAGGCGTACAGGCGCCGCCGTCCGCGTGCTGCTGGACCTGCGCTTCCGTCACTCCGAAGCAGCTGCAGACGTACACGCGGACACCTCCCGCCGAGATCGATTAGGTTTACCTAACCTTACCCGGCGCCCAGAGGCCGCAAAAGGGAGATGGGGCGCGGATCGTATGTGATCCGCGCCCCACTTCGGGTTCCGCGACGCGCGAACCGGTCGCCGGTCCGCCACGTCACCGGCCGCTACTGGTCCCGGTACATCTCCGCGACCAGGAACGCCAGGTCGAGCGACTGGCTGCGGTTGAGCCGCGGGTCGCAGGCGGTCTCGTAGCGCTGGTGGAGGTCGTCGACGAAGATCTCGTCGCCGCCGCCCACGCACTCGGTCACGTCGTCGCCGGTCAGCTCGACGTGGATGCCGCCGGGGTGGGTGCCGAGGGCCTTGTGGACCTCGAAGAAGCCCTTGACCTCGTCGAGCACGTCGTCGAAGCGGCGGGTCTTGTGGCCGGAGGCCGCCTCGAAGGTGTTGCCGTGCATCGGGTCGGTCACCCAGGCGACGGTCGCGCCCGAGGCGGTGACCTTCTCGACCAGCTCCGGCAGCTTGTCGCGGACCTTGTCGGCGCCCATGCGGACGATGAAGGTCAGCCGGCCCGGCTCCCGGTCGGGGTCGAGGCGCTCGATGTACTGGAGCGCCTCCTCGGCCGTCGTCGTCGGACCGAGCTTGATGCCGATGGGGTTGCGGATCTTCGAGGCGAACTCGATGTGCGCGTGGTCCAGCTGGCGGGTGCGCTCGCCGATCCACACCATGTGCGCGGAGACGTCGTACAGGCGGCCGGTACGGGAGTCGACGCGGGTGAGGGCCGACTCGTAGTCGAGGAGCAGCGCCTCGTGGGAGGCGTAGAACTCGACCGTCTTGAACTCCTCCGGGTCCGCCCCGCAGGCGTGCATGAAGTGGAGCGCCTGGTCGATCTCGCGGGCGAGCTGCTCGTAACGCTGGCCGGAGGGGGACGACTTCACGAAGTCCTGGTTCCAGGCGTGGACCTGGCGCAGGTCGGCGTAGCCGCCGGTGGTGAAGGCGCGCACCAGGTTCAGCGTCGAGGCGGACGCGTGGTACATCCGCTTCAGGCGCTCGGGGTCCGGGACGCGGGCGGCCTCGTTGAAGTCGAAGCCGTTGACCGAGTCACCGCGGTACGTCGGCAGGGTCACGCCGTCGCGGGTCTCGGTGTTCTTGGAACGCGGCTTGGAGTACTGGCCCGCGATCCGGCCCACCTTCACCACCGGCACCGAGGCCGCGTACGTGAGGACGGCGCCCATCTGCAGGAGCGTCTTGAGCTTGTTGCGGATGTGGTCGGCCGACACCGCGTCGAAGGCCTCGGCGCAGTCGCCGCCCTGGAGGAGGAACGCCTCTCCCTTGGCGACAGCCGCCATCCGGGCGCGCAGCTGGTCGCACTCGCCCGCGAAGACGAGCGGCGGATACGACTCGAGGTCCGCGATCACTGCGCGCAGAGCCTCGGTGTCGGGGTACTCGGGCTGCTGCGCCGCGGGCAGGTCTCGCCAGGTGTTGCCAGCGCTCGCGCTGGTCTTAGCGTTCACGGTCACGCATCCCACATTACGGGGTCGTGTCGAGTGATTTTCGTGCGGCTCGACAGGTGAGACGCCCCGGCGCTCAGGTGCGCGTGGGGTAGGGTGCGTCGCATGTTCGCGCTTTCGACCCAGAACTGGTGGTGGACCGCTCATCCGGCGGCCCACTGACTGCGCGTACGCAAGACTTCGCGAAGGCCGCCCGCAGGGGCGGCCTTCGGTGTTTCCGGGCCCGGCCGTCCCTGTCGACTCTCCCACCGAGAAGGACACGGACCCATGCATCTGCTCGACCTCCTGGCCGACCCCCGCCCGTTCGCCCTGCTGCGCCGCCGGGCGCCGGGCCGGGCCACCGAGGACGGCGCCACCGTGGAGCTGCTCGTCGGCCCGGTCGCCGTCCGTGAGCGGCTCGCCGACCTGCCCGACGAGGGCCTCGCGCTGGTGCCGTTCCGTCAGATCCGCGAGCGCGGCTTCGACGTCCGCGACGACGGCACGCCGCTGTCCGTCCTGATCCCCGAGGAGCGGTACGAGATCCCGCTCGCCGAGGCGCTGGAGCAGCTCCCCGCGCACGAGGTGCGCGTCGAGGGCGGCGGCTTCGACGTCGGCGACGAGGAGTACGCGGAGATCGTCGGACGGGTGCTGCGCGAGGAGATCGGGCGGGGCGAGGGGGCGAACTTCGTCATCCGGCGGACGTACGAGGGCGCGGTCCCGGGATTCGGGAGGGCCGACGCGCTCGCGCTGTTCCGGCGGCTGCTGGAGGGCGAGCGGGGCGCGTACTGGACGTTCGTCGTGCACACCGGGGACCGGACGCTGGTGGGGGCCAGCCCTGAGGTGCACGTGCGGATGTCGGGCGGCACGGTCGTGATGAACCCGATCAGCGGGACGTACCGCTATCCCGACGGGGGGCCGACACCCGAGCACCTGCTGGACTTCCTCGCCGACGGCAAGGAGATCGAGGAGCTGTCGATGGTCGTCGACGAGGAACTGAAGATGATGTGCACCGTCGGCGACATGGGCGGGGTGGTGGTCGGACCGCGGCTGAAGGAGATGGCCCATCTCGCGCACACCGAGTACGAGCTGCGCGGGAAGTCCTCGATGGACGTGCGCGAGGTGCTGCGGGAGACGATGTTCGCGGCGACCGTCACGGGTTCGCCGGTGCAGAACGCCTGCCGGGTCATCGAGCGGCACGAGGTCGGCGGGCGCGGCTACTACGGGGCCGCGCTGGCGCTGATCGGGCGGGACTCCGGCGGGGCCCAGACCCTCGACTCCCCCATCCTCATCCGCACCGCCGACATCGACGCGGCCGGCCGGCTGCGGGTGCCGGTCGGGGCGACGCTGGTGCGCGGTTCGGACCCGGCGGGCGAGGTCGCGGAGACGCACGCCAAGGCGGCGGGCGTGCTGACGGCCCTCGGTGTCCGGCCGGGAAGGCCGCGGACCGAGCGGGCGCGGCCCCGGCTGGCCGACGATCCGCGGGTGCGGGCGGCGTTGGACGGCCGCCGGGCCTCGCTGGCGCCGTTCTGGCTGCGGATGCGGGAGCGGTCCCGGGAACTGACCGGGCACGCCCTGGTGGTCGACTGCGAGGACACCTTCACGGCGATGCTCGCGCACGTCCTGCGCTCGTCCGGACTGGAGGTCACCGTCCGGCGTCACGACGAACCGGGGCTGCGGGCGGCGGTGCTCGCGCACGAGGGTCCCGTGGTGCTGGGCCCGGGTCCGGGTGATCCGTCCGACCTGGCCGACCCCCGGATGCGGTTCCTGCGGGAGCTGACCGCGCGGGTCGTCGGGGAGCACCGGCACGGGGTGCTGGGCGTGTGCCTCGGGCACGAACTGATCGCGGCGGAGCTGGGGCTGGACATCGTGCGGAAGGAGGTGCCGTACCAGGGGGCGCAGACGCGGGTGGAGCTGTTCGGGCGGGAGGAGACCGTCGGGTTCTACAACAGCTTCGTGGCGCGGTGCGACGACGACGCCCGGCAGGAGCTGAGCGCGCACGGGGTGGAGGTGAGCCGGACCGCGGACGGGGAGGTGCACGCGCTGCGCGGGCCCGGGTTCGCCGGCGTGCAGTTCCACCCGGAGTCGGTGCTGACGCTGGACGGGGCGGCGATCGTACGGGAGCTGATGGCTCGGCTGCGGAACACCGGCAGCCGGCCCGAGCGGCGGCCGGCGCTCTAGGGCGTGTCTGACAATTCCCGTCGGGCGCGCGACGCCTGGCACGGCACCTCGCCGCGTTGTCGGATCACCCGAGTACATCCAGTACACGGGCGATCCTCCGCCTTGCGATGCACCGCACCAGACGCCGCGCACTGATCCGACGCGAATTGTCAGACACGCCCTAGGACTGTCCGGCGCGCTCCCGCCGGCGGCGGTCCCGGTGCCGACGGCGGCGGGGACCCGGCGGTGCCGCGACCGGCGCCGCCGGGTGCTTCCGGTGTCCCGGCGGCGGGGTCACTCGTCGTCGAGGCCGCGCTCTATCGCGTACCGCACCAGCTCCACGCGGTTGTGCAGCTGGAGCTTGCCGAGGGTGTTCTGCACGTGGTTCTGGACCGTGCGGTGCGAGATGACGAGGCGTTCGGCGATCTGCTTGTAGCTCAGGCCCTTGGCGACCAGGCGCAGCACCTCGGTCTCGCGGTCGGTGAGCCGGGGCGCGTCCGGTTCGTCGGCGCCGGGTGCCGGGCCGGGGTCGGAGGCCAGCCGCCGGTACTCGCCGAGCACCAGTCCGGCCAGGCCCGGCGTGAACACCGGGTCGCCGACGGCGGTGCGGCGCACCGCGTCCAGCAGTTCCTCCGTGGACGCCGACTTCAGCAGGTAGCCGGTCGCGCCGGACTTCACCGCTTCCAGTACGTCGGCGTGCTCGCCGCTCGCGGACAGCACCAGGACGCGCAGCGCCGGGTCGGCGGCGACGACCTCCTTGCAGACCTGGACGCCCGGTTTGGCGGGCAGGTTGAGGTCCAGCACGAGGACGTCGGGCGAGGCGGCCCTGGCACGGCGCACGGCCTGCTCGCCGTCGCCGGCGGTGGCGACCACGTCGAAGCCGGACTCGGCGAGGTCGCGGGCGACGGCCTCGCGCCACATGGGGTGGTCGTCGACCACCATCACCTTGATCGGGTCCTGTCCGCTGCTCATCGTGTGCCTGCCTTCCCCCGCTTGACGTGCTGTTTCGGTACCGTCAGTTCGACCTCGGTGCCCTGTCCCGGCGTCGAGACCAGCTCGGCCCCGCCGCCCAGGTCGCGCAGCCGGCCCCGGATCGACTGGGCGACCCCGAGCCGTCCCTCGCCCTCGGCCTGCGCCAGCCGGCCCTCCGCGATGCCCGGCCCGTCGTCCCGTACGGTCACGATCACCGCGTCGGGCTCGTCCTCGACCAGGATCCAGGCCCGCGCCCGCTCCCCCGCGTGCTTGCGCACGTTGTCCAGCGCGGCTCCGACCGCCGCGGCCAGCTCCCGGGCGGCGGCCGGGGCCAGCAGGACCGGGGCGCCGGGCTCGGCGAGGCTGACCCGGGCCGCGGCGAAGGGGGCGAGCAGCGCGCGCAGATCGACCGGACCGGCCTCGTCGTCGCCGTCGCCGTCGTCTTCGTCCACCGCGACGACGACGGCTCCCTCGGCGGCGTCCCGCGACACCCGGGAGACCGGGACGAGACCGCCGGAGACCAGGGTGCGCAGGGCGACCTCCTGCTCGCCGGCCATCCGGCCCAGCTCGGCCGCCTCGCCGCCGATGACCGCGCCGCGCCGCTGCACCATGGCGAGCACCTGGAGCACGCTGTCGTGGATGTCGCGGGCGAGCCGCTCCCGCTCGCGGGTCGCGGCCTCGATCTCCAGGGCGCGGGCGAGGGTGCGCTCGGAGGCGCGGGCGACCTCGACGACGTAACCGATGGCGATGGAGGCGACCCAGACGAGGATGACGTTGTGGACGGTGTCGTGGGCCGGTCGGCCGCGCTCGATCAGGTTGGCGACGGCCACCGGTGTGGAGGCGAACACCGCCCAGCGCCAGCCGCCCTTGATGGCGAACGCCAGGACCGAGCCGGCCGTCCATATCGAGGGCAGGGTGGGACCGTTGTCCTGGATGTACCGGTCGTCGACGACCAGCGGGGTCAGGAGGATGCCGACGAGCGCGACGAGGAGGTCGGCGGTGAGGAAGCGCTTGGTGCACGCCGTCGCGTTCTGCACGCGGGGCAGGGTGGCGAGCGTCCAGCCGCACAGGACGGTGAAGTAGGCGACGGCGATGCCGGGCCGGTCGTAGCCGTCGTGGTCGGCGGCGAACAGGCCGACCGCGTACAGCATGGTCAGCACCCGGTAGGCGGTGAGCGCGCGCCACAGCGGCAGCTCGACCGACATCCTCATGACTCTCTCGCGCTTGGGCACTTCCCCCACCCCCGTGAGCCCGGACCGACGTCGCCGGGGTCCTCCCCCGGACCGGGCGCGGCCCCTTGGTCCAACCTGATCCGGACGAAAGGCCCTAGGGCTCGTCCCGCTCGTCCCGCTCGTCCCGCTCGGACTTCTCCTTCTTCGCCTGTTCCCTCTCGGCCTGCGCGAGGGCGGCCTTCGCGGCCTTCTCCGCTTCCCTGTCGGCCTTCGCCGCCTCCGCGATCTGCCGCTTGGCGGCCGTCGCGTAGATGTCGACGTACTCCTGGCCGGAGAGCTTCATGATCTCGTACATGACCTCGTCGGTCACCGCCCGGAGCACGAAACGGTCGTGTTCCATGCCGTGGTAGCGGCTGAAGTCCAGCGGCCTGCCGATGCGGATGCCGGGCCGCATGATCTTCGGCATCACCTGACCGGGCGGCTGGATCTTCTCCGTGTCGATCATCGCGACCGGGATCACCGGAGCGCCGGTGGCGAGCGCCACGCGCGCGAGGCCGCCCGGTTTGCCGCGGTAGAGCCGGCCGTCGGGTGAGCGGGTGCCCTCCGGGTAGATCCCGAACAGCTCACCGCGCTCCAGCACGCCTATCCCGCTCCTGATCGCCGCCTCGCCCGCGCCGCGGGCGCCGGAGCGGTCCACGGGGAGCTGCCCGACGCCCTTGAAGAAGGCCGCCGTCAGCCGGCCCTTCACGCCGGGCGTGGTGAAGTACTCGGCCTTCGCGATGAACGTGACCTTGCGGTCGAGGACCGCGGGGAGGAAGAACGAGTCGGAGAAGGAGAGGTGATTGCTCGCCAGGATCGCGGGGCCCTCGGCGGGCACGTTCTCCAGGCCCTCCACCCAGGGCCTGAAGATCATCTTCAGCGGCCCCCCGACGGAAACCTTCATCGCGCCGTACAACAACCGAGTGCCTCCTGTAAGTGTCGCTCAGACCTTAACCCGGAGTGGCGGCCCGAGGCTTCGACGACCCTGGTCGGTGTCGGTGCGGTCGCGTACGGTGAACCTCACGTCCGTCCGTCGCGGAAGTCCGTCGCGGAAGGCCCGTCGAGAAGCGCCACCGAAGGCTCCACCGAGAAACCCCAGCGAGAAGCCCCCATCGAGAACGACGAAGACAGGAGACCGAAGGTGCCGGTCCTTCCTGGAGCCGAGCCGTACCGCCGCGAGGGCGGGGAGGTAGGGATCCTCCTCTGTCACGGCTTCACCGGTTCCCCGCAGTCGCTGCGTCCCTGGGCGCGGCATCTGGCCGGGCACGGCCTGACCGTCTCGGTACCCCTGCTGCCGGGCCACGGCACGCGCTGGGAGGACATGGCGCTCACCGGCTGGCCCGACTGGTACGCGGAGGTGGACCGCGAGCTGCGCGTCCTGCGGGAGCGGTGCGCGCGGGTGTTCGTGGCCGGGCTCTCGATGGGCGGCGCCCTGGCGCTGCGGCTCGCCGCCCGGCACGGCGACGCGGTCGAGGGCGTCGTGGTCGTCAACCCGGCGAACCGGGTGCACGGTCTGTCCGCCCGCGCGCTCCCGGTGGCGCGTCACCTCGTGCGCACGACGAGGGGGGTCGCCGGCGACATCGCGAAGGAGGGGGCGGTGGAGATCGGGTACGACCGGGTGCCGCTGCACGCGGCGCACTCGCTGCGGGCCTTTCTCCGGATGGTCGACGGCGAGCTGCCGCAGGTCACCCAGCCGCTGCTGCTCCTGCGCAGTGTGCGGGACCATGTGGTGCCGGCCGCCGACTCCGCCCGGATCCTGAGCCGGGTGTCGTCGACGGACGTGACCGAGGTCCTGCTGGAACAGAGCTACCACGTGGCGACGTTGGACCACGACGCGGACCGGATCTTCGAGGAGACTCTCGCGTTCATCGGCCGGCTCGCACCCAGTGTCGGCAAGGAAGGGACGACAGCAGGTGGCTGAGCACGACTCCGACCGCGAGGACCGTGAGGACCGCGAGGACGGCCGCGACCACGAGCCGGAGCAGAGTGTGCCCTTCGACGAGGAGGCCGCGTGGGCGGCGATCGTCGCGGGGTACGGCGACGAGCCGGTGGACCCGCCGGGCGCCAAGCCGTTCAAGTCGGTCGAGGACCTGGCGCTCCTGGAAGCGCAGACCAACGACGAGGGTCCGGCGGGCGGCGCTCCCTCGGGCGCGGGCCCCCTGGAGGAGCCCGCCGAGGAGAAGAAGCCGGCCGGACCGCTGGGCAGCTCGGTCTCCTTCGCCCCCGGTGTCGGACCGCGCGACCACTCGCCGGCCGAGCCCGCCGCGGCGGACCCCGACGGGGAGGACGAGGGGCACTTCGTGCCGCCCGAGCCGCCGCCGCTGCCCGAGGCCGACACCACGGCGAAGTTCGCCTGGCTCGGGGTGATCGGCGGTCCGGTCCTGCTGCTGCTGGCGATCCTGCTCGGCTGGGAGATGACCTGGTGGCTGACGACGATCTGCATCGGCGGCTTCCTGGGCGGCTTCGCCACGCTGGTGATGCGGATGCGCCCGGACGACGAGGACGACGGGGATCCGGGGCGGGGCGCGGTCGTCTGAGGACCGCGCACCCGCGCGTCGCCGCTCCGGTCCCGGCACCCCGGGGGCGCCGGGACCGGCCGGTGCGCCGTGGCCGGCCCCGGCGCGGACGCCCCTGACGCGCGCACGGCGCGGCCCCGGCCCGCGTCCGGCGGTCGGTTCAGACGGCGGGCACCCGCAGGGCGGCCAGGACCGGCAGGTGGTCCGTGGCCGCCCTCAGGTCCGCGTCCGTGACGCCCGGGAGACCGAGCGGGACTCCGCAGCCCAGCACCTCCACGCCCTTCGTCGCGAGGAGGGCGTCGATGCGGCGGTCCGGACGGTCGGGCGGGAAGGTGTTCTCGCCGCCCCAGGGGGCCGTCGTACGGCAGTCCTGGAGTGCGGCGGTCAGGCGGGTGAAGGCGCGTCCGCCGGGGCGCTCGTTGAGGTCGCCGCCCGCGACGGCGTGCTCCACGCCCAGTCCGGCGAGCCGGTCGAGGAGCATCCCGGCCTGCTCGTACCGCTCGGCCCCGTGCAGGCCGAGGTGACAGCTGAGGACACCGAGGCGGGTGCCCGCGAACCGGACCACGGCGGTGGCGAAGCCCCGTCGGTGGTGTCCGGGGGTGAGGGGCAGGAGCACGTCCTCGGTGCGTTCGACGCTCGCCCGCAGCGAGCAGAGGACGGCGGGGCCCGCGGCCGTGCCGCCGCCGGTGAGGACGACCTGCCCGGAGGCGGCCGCGAGCCGGGCCAGCTTCTTGCGCCAGCGGAAGAACCGCGGGGCCTCCTGGACCAGGACCAGGTCGGGGGCGCAGGCGGTGATGACCCGGGCGAGGGCCGCGGTGTCGTCGCGCATCGAGCGGATGTTGTAGCCGAGGACGCGGATCACGGCGGAGCCGTCCGGTTCGGTACGGGATTCCGGGAGCGGCGGGGGCGTCACCATGCCGTCACGATACGGGCTGATCGCCCGGCGGGGGCGGGGATCCCGGGCGGCCGCAGGCGTGGTTCCCCGCGCCCCCGAAGGGGTGCGGGGAACCGTCGTGCGTCAGACAGCCGCCCTCACATGATCGGGTCGGGCTCGCGGGCCAGGTCGGCCGCGCCCACCAGCCCCGCCTTGTTGCCCAGCCGGGCCGCGATCACGTCCGCCACCGGGCGCCAGTTGCCGCCGACCAGCCACCGCTTGTAGGACTTGCGGATCGGGTCGAGGACCAGGTCGCCCTCGTCCGAGAGGCCGCCGCCGACGATGAAGGCGGACGGGTCGAACAGGGAGGCCAGGTCGGCGAGGCCGGCGCCGGCCCAGCGGGCCAGCTCGCGGTAGGAGTCCACGGCGACCGGGTCGCCCTGGCGGGCGGCCATGGAGATGTGCTTGCCCTCGATGCCGTCGGGGGTGCCGTCGCCGAGCGCGAGCAGGACCTCGGCTCGCTCCGGGGTGGCGTTGGCGCGCTGCTTGGCGTACCGCACGAGGGCGCGGCCGGAGGCGTACTGCTCCCAGCAGCCCTGCGAGCCGCAGCCGCACAGCAGCCCGTCCGGGACCATGCGGATGTGGCCGAACTCGGCGGCCACGCCGAAGTGGCCGCGGCGCAGCTTGTTGCCGATGATGATGCCGCCGCCGAGGCCGGTGCCGAGCGTGATGCAGATGACGTTGCGGTGGCCCTTGCCCGCGCCGAACTTGTACTCGCCCCAGGCCGCGGCGTTGGCGTCGTTCTCCACGACGACCGGCAGGCCGACGCGGGCCTCGACCTTCTCCTTGAGCGGCTCGTTGCGCCAGTCGATGTTGGGCGCGAAGTAGACCGTGGAGCGCTGGCGGTTGACGTAACCGGCGGCACCGATGCCCACGCCGACGATCTCGTGCCCGGCGCGGGCGCCCTCCACCGCGGAGGCGATGGCGTCCACGATGCCCTCGGGCGTACCCGGGGTCGGCACCTTGAAGGTCGAGAGGATGTTGCCTTCCTCGTCGACCACGCCGGCCGCGATCTTCGTGCCGCCGATGTCGACGCCGATGGTGAGTCCCATGAATCCCTCAGTTTCGGTCGAGCCCCGCTACGGCCAACCGTACCCGAGGGGGCGGCGCCACTACCGCGCGAGCGCCGCCCGGGTGCGGGGCAGGACCGTCAGTCGAGATCGATGCGCTGGCCGGGGCCGGTGCCCCCGTCGTCGTCGCGGGGGTGGGCCGGGTCCTCGCGCGGATCGGCGGTGCGGGCCGTCCAGCGGCGTTCCTGCTGCTGGACGGCGGAGCGGTAGGCGGCGAGCAGTTCGCCGCCCGCGGCGGCCAGGTGGTCGAAGACGTCCGGGTTGCGCTCGATGACCGGTTCGACGGCCGCCCTGGCCTGCTGGACGACCTGGCGGACCACCTGCTGGGCGGCGGGTCCGGCGACCGCGCCGAGCAGCGGGGACTGGAGGCCGGAGAGCTTGTCGGCGACCGTGTCGACGAGTCTGCGCAGTTCCTCGGCGGCCGATCCCTGGGGCGCGCCCTGTTCCGCCCGGCGGCGGGCCTTCTCCGCCGCCATGTCCTCGGCGCAGGCGGTCGCCCAGGCGTCGGCGTCGGTGGCGCGAGGTGCCTCGTCGGGGGTCCGGTGCCCACCGGTGTCCGACGGGGGGATCTCTTCGCTCATGACGGGCTCCTGACTACGGTTCGTCCCTCCGACGTTACCCGAACGGCGGAACGTCCCTCACCGGGTCCGCGGCCACAGCGCGGGATCCGGCGCGAACCGCACGCGCAGCTCGCCGTCGCGCAGGGCGGCGCCCGCCACGGTGCAGCGGCGCAGGGCGGAGGGCAGTGGGACGATCCGGCGGAACGGGCCGGCGGTGACGAGGAGTTCGTCGCCGCGGCGGACGAGGTCCAGCCCGTCGCGTACGGCGCCGGGCAGCGGGAGGTGCCACACCAGGACGCCGTCCGCGCCGATCCGGTCCTCGACGGGCCACTCGACCGGGGAGGCCGCCGGGTTGACGCCGGGCACGGCCAGGGCGGTCAGGTCGTCGTCCCCGCGGGGGTCGCGGCCGAGGTGCGCGACGGTCCGTGCGCCGGTCCACTCCCCCAGGGTCTTCTGCTGCTGGGCGTGGAGCCCGGCGAGCACGCCGTCGCCGGCGTCGTCGGGCAGGACGCGGTTGGCGAGGAGCGACTCGACGGGCAGGCCGCGCAGGGCCAGGCCGAGGCGGGCGTCGCGGACGGCGTCGGCGCCGGCCGGCCCCGGCTCGGCCACCAGCCGTACGGAGGTCCCGGGGTCGGCGAGGACGGCCTGCACGGCGGCCAGTTCCAGGTCCCAGCGGGCGGTCGTCTCGTACAGCCACTCGGCGGGCATGGGGACGCCGGCCAGGCGGCCGAGGACGGGGCGCAGGGCGCGGGCGGCCTGCCGCTCCGGGGGGAGCAGGCGGCGCAGGTAGCGCCGCAGTTCCTCCGGGAGGGCGAGCAGGGCGAGGGCCTGCGGGGCGGGCGGCAGGTCGACGACGAGGAGGTCGTGGGTCTCGGCGAGGGCGGCGTCGCGCAGGGCGCGCAGCAGGGTCAGTTCCTCCGCGCCGGGCAGCGGGGTGACCTCCTCGGGGTCGAGCCGGGAGGCGCCGAGCAGGTCCAGGACGGTGGAGGCGCGGTCCTGGAAGGAGGTGAGGTCGTCCCGGAAGCCGGCGGTGGCGTCGGGACGCCAGGCGGTGAGGTGCGGGCCCGCCTGCACCGGCACCGCGCCCGTGGCCGTGCCGAGTGCCGCGCCCAGGGTGTCGGTGCGGTCGGCACTGAGCACGAGGGTCCTCACGCCCGCGCGGGCCGCCCCGAGTGCGGTGGCCGCGGCGACGGTCGTACGGCCGCTGCCGCCGGGGCCGGTGATCAGGAGGGTGCGCATGAGGGTGAACGGTAACGGAAGTCGGGGTGGTGCCCCGGTGGCCGACGGCGGGACGCAGGCCTGGGGCGGCGGCCCCGCGGCAGCCCCCACCGACGCCGGATGACCGGCTACCGGCTACCGGCTACCGGCTACCGGCCCGACTCGACCCGCTTCTTGAGGCCCGCCAGCGCCCGGTCGATGATGACCTTCTCCGCCTTGCGCTTGATCATGCCCAGCATGGGGATCTTGACGTCGACCGTCAGCTGGTAGGTGACCTCGGTCGCCCCCGCCCCGGCGGCCCGCAGGAGGTACGAGCCGTCCAGGGAGCGCAGCATCTGGGACTTGACCAGCGTCCAGGAGACCTCGTGCTCGCCGGTCCAGGTGTAGGCCAGCGTCTGGTCGTCCTTGATCGCGCCCGCGTCCATGACCAGCCGCACCCGCTCGGCGCGTCCCGCCGCGTCGGTCGCCAGGACCTCCGCCTCCTTGACCTCGCCGGTCCAGTCCGGGTAGCGGGCGAAGTCGGCGATGACCGCCATGACGTCGGCCGGTGCCGCCTCGATCGTGATGCTCGAGCTGGTGTATTCCGCCATCGCGGTGGCTCCTCCAGATGCGGGCCGGTAGGGAGGGATCCCCCGTGCGCGAGCGTGCGCACGTGTGTGCAGCGTGAAGGCTACCGCGCGCCCGACCAGCCGCCTTCACCCCGTGGGGCACGGCGGCCCGTGCCGCGCCGCGTACCGGCGTTCACCACTGCAGCGCCCACGGCTTCCCGGTCCCCGCGAAGTGCCCGACGTTGACGCACTCGGTCGCCCCGATCCGCATCCGCCGGACCAGCGGCTGGTGGACGTGGCCGAAGAGGGAGTAGCGGGGCCGGGTGCGGCGGATGGCGTCCAGCAGGGCGCGGCTGCCGCGTTCGAAGCGGCGCGCGACGGTGTCGTAGACGAGTTCCGGCACCTCGGGCGGGATGTGCGTGCACAGGACGTCGACCTCGCCGACGGCCTCGATCTTCGCGGCGTACTCCTCGTCGCTGATCTCGTAGGGGGTGCGCATCGGGGTGCGCAGGCCGCCGCCCACGAAACCGAAGGTCCAGCCGCCGATCTCGACGCGCTCGCCGTCGAGCACGGTGGTGCCGGGACCGGCGTACTCCGGCCACAGTGCCGGCATGTCGACATTGCCGTAGGTGGCGTACGTCGGCGTCGGGAAGGCAGCGAACATCTCGGCGTACTGCCCCCGCACCGCCCGCTCGATCACCGCGGCCCGGTCCTCGCCGACCCCGCTCCACAGCCGGGCTCCCAGCTCGCGGGCCTCGGCGAAGCGGCGGGCCGTGCGCAGCTCGACGATGCGGTGGGCGTTCTCCACGCCGAACAGGTCGGGGAAGATGCCGCGGGAGTGGTCGGCGTAGTCGAGGAAGAGGACGAGGTCGCCCAGGCAGATCAGCGCGTCCGCGCCCTCGCCGGCCAGGGACAGGTCGCGGGCGTTGCCGTGCACGTCGCTGACCACGTGGATACGCGTGCCGGAGTTCCCGGAGGGTGTGGAGGCCATGTCGATCAAGGGTAGGCCCGTGCGGCATACGTGAACAGTGCCGGTGAAACCTGCCGTTACTGGCCGGTCGGTTTTCCGGTGGACTACCGTACGGACTGCACCATCCATCTGTGTGACGCAGCGAACATCTCGCCGGGACCCCCTGTCGAAGAAGCCATACCGGCGGGTAACGTCCGGGCAGTCCAGTCGTGCTCAGCATTTCAACCACCGATGCGCGAGCACTTGCCCGAGCCTTGGACCGCACCGTCGCATCGCACAACGTCGTGGCGTCGGCGCCTTATGAGGAGCAGCAGTCTTGCGCGAGTTCAGCCTTCCGGCTTTGTACGAGGTCCCCGCCGACGGCAATCTGACCGACATCGTCCGGAGAAACGCCGCGCAGCATCCCGACGTCGCCGTCATCGCCCGCAAGGTCGACGGCGTCTGGCAGGACGTCACGGCCACGGCCTTCCTGGCCGAGGTGCACGCGGCGGCCAAGGGCCTCATCGCCTCCGGTGTCCAGCCGGGCGACCGCGTCGGCCTGATGTCCCGCACCCGTTACGAGTGGACCCTGCTCGACTTCGCGATCTGGTGCGCGGGCGCCGTCACCGTGCCGGTGTACGAGACCAGCTCGCCCGAGCAGGTGCGGTGGATCCTCTCCGACTCGGGCGCGACGGCCTGCGTCGTCGAGCTGGACACCCACGGCGCCGCCGTCGAGTCGGTGCGCGAGAGCCTGCCGGCGCTGAAGCACGTCTGGCAGATCGAGGCGGGCGGCGTCGAGGAGCTCGGGCGGCTGGGCACGGACGTCTCCGACGAGGCCGTGGAGGAGCGCAGCTCGCTCGCCAAGGCCGACGACCCGGCCACCATCGTCTACACCTCCGGCACGACCGGCCGGCCCAAGGGCTGCGTGCTCACCCACCGCAGCTTCTTCGCCGAGTGCGGCAACGTGGTGGAGCGGCTGCGCCCGCTGTTCCGCACCGGCGAGTGCAGCGTGCTGCTGTTCCTGCCGCTCGCGCACGTCTTCGGCCGCCTGGTGCAGATCGCCCCGATGATGGCGCCGATCAAGCTGGGCACGGTGCCGGACATCAAGAACCTCACCGACGAACTGGCGTCCTTCCGGCCGACGCTGATCCTCGGCGTGCCGCGGGTGTTCGAGAAGGTCTACAACGCGGCGCGGGCCAAGGCGCAGGCGGACGGCAAGGGCGCGATCTTCGACAGGGCGGCGGACGCCGCGATCGCGTACAGCAAGGCGCTGGACACCCCGTCGGGCCCGTCACTCGGCGTGCGGATCAAGCACAAGGTCTTCGACAAGCTGGTCTACGGCAAACTGCGCGCGGTGCTCGGTGGCAGGGGCGAGTACGCCATCTCCGGCGGCGCCCCGCTGGGCGAGCGCCTCGGCCACTTCTTCCGCGGCATCGGCTTCACCGTCCTGGAGGGCTACGGCCTGACGGAGTCCTGTGCGGCGACCGCGTTCAACCCGTGGGACCGGCAGAAGATCGGCACGGTCGGCCAGCCGCTGCCGGGTTCGGTCGTGCGCATCGCGGACGACGGCGAGGTACTGCTGCACGGCGAGCACCTGTTCAAGGAGTACTGGAACAACCCCGGCGCGACCGCGGAGGCGCTGGCCGACGGCTGGTTCCACACCGGCGACATCGGCACCCTGGACGAGGACGGCTACCTCAGGATCACCGGCCGCAAGAAGGAGATCATCGTCACCGCGGGCGGCAAGAACGTCGCCCCGGCCGTGATCGAGGACCGCATCCGGGCGCACGCGCTGGTCGCGGAGTGCATGGTGGTGGGCGACGGGCGGCCGTTCGTGGGCGCGCTGGTCACCATCGACGAGGAGTTCCTGGGCCGCTGGGCCGCCGACCACGGCAAGCCGGCGGGATCCACCGCGGCGTCGCTGCGCGAGGACGCCGACCTGCTGTCGGAGATCCAGTCGGCGGTCGACGACGGCAACGCCGCGGTCTCGAAGGCGGAATCGGTGCGGAAGTTCCGCATCCTCTCCGCCCAGTTCACGGAGGACTCGGGCCACCTCACCCCGTCCCTGAAGCTCAAGCGCAACGTGGTGGCGAAGGACTACGCGGCGGAGATCGAGGCGATCTACGCGAAGTAGTACCCGAGTCCGTCCCGTGGCGCGGTGTCCTCGACGAGGACCCGCGCCACGGTGCGTCCGGCGGGCGCGGCGACGGCGACGGCGAGGAACGGGTTCACCCCGATCGGTGCGGGCACCAGCGAGCCGTCGGTCGCGTACGGCCGCCACGCCCAGAATGTGACGTTCCGTCAGGTGACGACGCGTCAGGCGGGGTGCCGTGCCGGCATCCCGGGCGGATCGTCCGGTCCGCCCGGGGGGCCGCGGACGCGCGGGAGGGCGCCGACGGGCCCGCGGGCGGCCGTGACGGGGCGGCGCGGGTCGCCTAGAGCAGTTCCTTCAGCCTCTCCGCCAGCAGGTCCCAGCGCCACTTCTCCTCGACCCACCGGCGGCCCCGTTCGCCCATGCGGCGGCGCAGTTCGGGATCGGCCAGCAGGGCCGTGACGCGGTCGGCCGCGTCCTCGGGCGAGGTGCCCCGGACGACCCAGCCGGTCTCGCCGTCCAGTACGGCGTCGGGGGCGCCGCCGGAGTCACCGGCGACGACGGGCAGGCCGGTCGCGGAGGCCTCCAGGTAGACGATGCCGAGGCCCTCGACGTCGAGTCCGCCCCGGCGGGTGCGGCACGGCATGGCGAAGACGTCGCCGGCGCCGTAGTGGGCGGGCAGGTCCGACCAGGGGACGGAGCCGGTGAAACGCACGGAGGCGGCGACCCCCCTCTCGTGGGCCAGGCGGCGCAGGTCCTTCTCGTAGGGGCCGCCGCCGACGACGAGCAGCACGGCCTCCGGCTCGGCGGCGAGGATCCGCGGCATGGCCCGGATCAGCGTGTCCTGGCCCTTGCGCGGCACGAGCCGCGAGACGCACACCACCACCGGGCGGTCGGTGAGCCCGAGGCGGGCCCGCACCAGGTCGCCGCCGGAGCCGGGGTGGAAGGTCTTCTCGTCGACGCCCGGCGGCAGTTGCACCATCCGCGCGGCGGCCTCGGGGCTCAGCGCGGTGGCGATCCGCGAGCGCGTGTACTCGCCGAGGTAGGTGATCGTGTCGGTGGCCTCACCGATGCGTCCCAGCAGCTGCCGGGCGGCGGGCAGTTGGGCCCAGCCGGCCTCGTGGCCGTGCGTGGTGGCCACCAGCCGCCGGGCGCCGGCCCTCCTGAGCGCGGGAGCCATCAGTCCGAGCGGCGCGGCGGCCCCGAACCACACGGACGTGCAGCCGTGCTCGCGCAGCAGGGCGACGGCCCGCCGCGTCGCGCCGGGCGTCGGCAGCAGCATGGTCGTGGAGTCCCGTACGACGGTGAAGGGCTGCTCGGCGTCGAAGGCCGCCGTCGCCTCGGCGCCCTCGCGGCCCCGCTTCCAGGTGGACGCGTAGACGACGACGCGCTCGGGGTCGAGGCGCAGCGCCATGTTGTGCAGGAACGCCTGGATGCCGCCCGGGCGGGGCGGGAAGTCGTTGGTCACGATCAGGGTCTTGTGCATCGCCGCCGACCCTATCCAAACCGTCCCTGACCGCCGCGCCCGGCCGTGCCGCACGGCCCGCGCACAGCCGGGGGGGGGGAGACCATGTGGTCCACATACCCCGACGAAGAGGACGAACAGGGGCACACGTGGAGTTCATGGACGACAGGCGCTCCCCGGCCCGCCTGACGGGTCTGTCGGCCCTCTGGGGCGTGACCCGGCTCGTGCTGCTGCTGTGGGTGTTCAAGGTGTACGTCTTCCCCGGCCCGGACGTCACCACCGACGTGTCGGTGATCTACCGGGGCTGGTACGACGTGCTGAGCACCGGGGCCTACCCGCACGACGACGTGACCTGGCAGTACCCGCCCGCGGCCGCCCTCGCGATCCTCTCGCCCGGCCTGCTGCCCTTCCTGGACTACGCGTCGGCGTTCTTCGTCCTGGCCCTCCTCGCCGATCTGGCCGTCCTGGTGCTGCTGCTGGCCGTCGGCCGTTCCCCGCGCGGCGCCCTGGTGTGGGTGGCGGGCGTCCCCCTGCTGGGCCCGACGGTGTACGCCCGCTACGACCTGACGGTGACCGCGGTCGCGGTGGCCGCGCTGCTCGCCGGAATCCGGCATCCCCGGGTCATGGGTGCGCTGGCCGGTCTGGGCGCCCTGCTCAAGGTGTGGCCGGTGCTGCTGCTGGCCGGTGCGCGGCGGCGGGCCACGGGCGCGGCGGTGGTCGCCGTCGGCGTCCTCGCGGCCCTGTTCGCGTCGGCCGCGCCCGGCGCCCTCGCCTTCCTCTCCTCCCAGCGGGACCGCGGCACCGAGGTGGAGTCGCTGGGCGCCCTGGTGTTCCACGTCGCCCGGCATCTCGGCTGGAGCGGCGAGGTGCGGCTCCACTACGGCTCGGTCGAGTTCCTCGGCCCGCACGTGGACGTGGTGAGCGACGCGTCCCTCGCCCTGACGGCGGCCGCGTTCGGCTGGCTGCTGCTGTGGCGGCTGCGGGCGCGGCGGTTCGCGCCGCACACGCTCGCGGACGCCGCCCTCACCGCCGTCCTGCTGTTCACCACCACCAGCCGCGTGATCAGTCCGCAGTACCTGGTGTGGCTGGTGGGTCTGGCCGCCGTCTGCCGGTGCTTCCCGGGCAGCCGGATGGGGCCGCCGACCGCCCTGGTGCTGGCCGCGTCACCGGTGACGGTGCTGGAGTTCCCCGTCTGGTTCGACCACGTCGTCGCGAGCGACGCCCTCGGGCTCACCCTGCTGTTCCTGCGCAACGGCCTGCTGGTGGCGGCCGCGGTCACCGCGGCCGTACGGCTGTGGCGCTCGACGGTGCCACGGGCCGCCGCCCCGCCCGCCGGCCCCGGTCGGCCCGTCCGCGCCGGGCACGCGCCGGTCGCCTCCTGACGTCCTGGCGCCGGGCCCGGCGCACGGGGAGGCCGGGCGGGCCCGGTGCGGGGGGCGACCGTCGGGCCGGCCGGGTGACGGGACGCGGCGGCCGGGTGACGGGACGCGGCGGCGCTCAGCCCAGTTCGTCGTGGAGGTACCGCTGCCACTCGGCGGTGAAGTCCTCCAGGGTCGTTCCCAGCACGCTCTCCATCGCCCCCTCGACCGCCCCCGGCCGTTTCCCGTGCTCCCCCACGGCCCGGTAGAAGGCGTGGAGTTCCTCCTCGCCCCATCGCCCGGCGATCATCCGGCAGGCCGTCCAGCCGCCCTCGTACGCCCGCGCCAGCCGCGCCGCGTCCCCGGCGAAACCGAAGTCGCCGTCGGACGGCAGCCCGTCCGGCAGGTCACCCTCGCGGACGGCCTTCCGCAGCTCGGGCGCGGCCTCGTCCGGGGTGCGGCCGGTGCCGCGGTAGCCGACCCAGTCGGCGTACCCCTCCGACAGCCACAGCGGGGTCGCCGCGTTGGTGTCGGCCCGGGTGGCGACGTGCGTGGTCTCGTGGGTGAACACCACCTGCCGGCCGACCGGACCGAGCATGCCGAAGGCGTCCGGGTTGACGATGACCCGGTCGGCCGGCGCGTCGGCCCCGCCGCCCGTCTCCCCCGTGGTGACCGCGGCGATCCCGCGGTAGGACGAGGCGGGCGAGCCGAGCAGCGCCGCCATGCCGTCGAGCGACTTCGGCACCAGGACGACGACCCGCCGGGCCCAGTCGGTGCCCCACGCCCGCGAGACCGCGGGGACGGCCCGGTCGGCCAGGTCGGCGAAGGTCCGCAGCTGCTCGCCGGACCGGCCGACCCCGAGGACGAGACTGCGGGCGCCCCGGACGGCCGTGACCGTGCCCTGGTCCCACAGTTGCGGGCCGGCCTTCCGCGCGGGCTCGTCGGCGGCCACGTGCCACCGTCCGGCGGTGTCGCGGGTCAGCCGCAGGGTGCGCGCCACGGTCACCGGGCCCCGGTCGTGGCCCTCGACGCGGTAGCTCAGCTCCGCGTCGGCCTCGGCCGCGTCCCCGCCGGACCGGACGGCGGTGACCCGGTAGGACCAGGCGGCCAGCGGAACGGCGCGCAGCCGGGTGTATCCGGCGGGGTCCCCGGTGGCGGCGTAGGCGGCCGCGTCGTGGGCCAGGACGGCGGCGGCCCGCCGGTCCAGCACCCGCTGCACCTCGGCCCTGGCGCCGCCGGTGGCGGGCCGCCCGCCGCAGCCCACGAGCAGGACGAGCAGCAGCACCACGAGCCCCACGGCTCCGGATCCGCGCGCCCGCCCGTGACCAGCCATCCCCCCGATCGTACGGCGGGCCGCCCCGGACGGAACCCCGAAGGCGCGTGCCGCCCGCCCCGGTCAGGGCCTGGTCACCGACGACACCGGCATCATCCCGACCGGGTCGTAGCGCACGGGCGCGCCCGGGTGGGGGGCGTGGATGACCTGACCGTTGCCCGCGTACATGCCGACGTGGCTGGCGTCGGAGCGGTAGGTGACGATGTCGCCGGGCCGGGCCTGGGAGAGCGGGACCCGCCGTCCGGCGTGCGCCTGGGCCTGTGAGGTCCGCGGCAGGGAGACCCCGGCCCGCGCGTACGACCACTGCACCAGGCCCGAGCAGTCGAAGCCGGTGGGCCCGTTGGCGCCCCAGACGTACGGTCTGCCGAGTGCGGAGCGGGCTGCGGCCAGGGCGGCGGCCGCGCGGCCCGAGGCGGCGCCGGCGCCCTCGGGGCCGGGCAGGCCGGGCAGGTCGGAGCGGCCGGAGCGGGAGGCCCGGTCGTAGGCGGCGCGCTCGGCGGACGGCAGGGAGTTCAGCAGCCGCCGGGCCTCGGCGAGCTTCCGCTCGACGGCCCGCTTGTGCTTCTCGACGGCCTCGCGGCTCTTCTCCAGCTCGCCGAGTTTCCGGGTGGCCTCGGCGCGTTCCTGGGCCAGTTCGCGCAGGGCGTGCTGGAGGTCCTTCAGCTCGCCGGCCTGGTGGGCGGTGACGCGGTCGAGGACGGAGGCCTTGTCGAGGTAGTCGGCCGGGTCCTCGGAGAACAGCAGCGCCAGGGACGGGTCGAGTCCGCCGGAGCGGTACTGGGCGCCGGCCAGCGCGCCGAGCCGCTCGCGCAGCACGTTGACGCGCTCCTGCTTGCGGGCGACGCGGTCCTGGGAGTCGCCGACCTGCCGGCGCAGGGTGCCGGCCCGTTCCCCGGCCTCGTTGAAGGCCTCGGTGGCCTTCTCGGCGGCCTCGTAGAGCCGGTCCACCTCGGTCCGGGTGTCCTCGTGCGGGGCGGCCGTGGCCGGTACGGCGGTGGTGGCGACGGCCCCGAGGGCGGCTGCGGCGGCGGACAGGACGCACAGGGCGCCCCGGTCGAACCCGGACGGTGCAAGGCGGCGATGGGACCCCACGGGAAGCCGCGCTCCTTCCTCTGGCGGACAGAGACCGTCCCCCGGCACGCGTGCCGGGGAAACGCGGCAGACAGTAGCCGCGCGACGGGGGGCCCACCAAAGACCTCGGTGGCGACACAACGTGACACCCCGCCTCTGACGCAGGTCATGGGCGGGGTGCGGGGTCAGTTCACGTCGCGGTGATTCGCCCGTTCGGGCGTGCCGGTGTCGCGGTCGGGCGGATGCTCAGATCCGGACGCCGAACTGGTACGGCATGTTGTTGATCGACTCGTAGCGCACGACGGTGCCGGTGCGCGGGGCGTGCAGCACCTGGCCGTTGCCCGCGTAGAAGCCGACGTGGTGCTGGTCGCCGTAGAAGATGACCAGGTCGCCGACCTTGAGGTCGGACTGGGAGTAGATGCGCGTGCCGGCGTTCGCCTGGGCCTGGGAGGTGCGCGGGATGCTGACGCCGGCCTGGGCGAAGGCCCAGGAAGTCAGGCCCGAGCAGTCGAAGGTGGAGGGGCCGGTGGCGCCGTAGGAGTAGGGCGAGCCGATCTTGCTCTGGGCGGCCTGGAAGGCGGCCATGGCGCGGCCGGAGGCGGCGCCCGTGTTGCCGAGGTCGACGCGCTCGCCGGCGTCACGGCTGGCGCGGGCGTCGGAGGCGGCCAGCGCGGCCTTCTCCTCGGCCGTCAGCGTGTTGAGGAGCGTGCGCGCCTCGGCGAGCTTGGCCTGGACTTCCTTCTTCTTCTTGCCCAGTTCGGTGCGGGTGGAGGCGAGGTCCTCGAGCTTGTCGGAGGCCTCCGCGCGGTCCTGGGCCAGCTCGCGCTGCTTGTCCTGGATCTTCTTCAGCGACTCGACCTGCTGGGCGCTCAGCTGGTCGGCGGTGGACGCCTTGTCCAGGTAGTCGTCCGGGTCCGAGGACAGGAACAGCTGGAGGGAGGAGTCGATGCTGCCGGAGCGGTACTGGGCCGCCGCCGCCTGGCCTATGGACTCACGCAGCTCGTTCAGCTCTTCCTGGCCGCGGGCGACGTTGTCCTGGATCGTGGAGATCTCCTTCTGGAGCTTCTCCTGCTTCTCCTTGGCCCCGTTGTACTTCTCGGTGGCCTGCTCCGCGTCTTCGTAGAGCTTGTCGACCTTGGACTTGACCTCGTCCTTGCTGGGCTTCTCGCTCGGCGCGGCATTGGCGGCCTGCGAGGTCAGGGCGACAGCGGCGGCGGCCGCGGTGGTCAGCAAGGTCACGCGTGCGCGACTCGGCTGCTTGGGTCGACGGTGGGACGCCACGGAGAGCGAGCTCCTTCATGTGAGTGATCACTCGTGCGGAGGTTCGAAGGCAGACCCTAGTGACCTTCTTGTGATCACTTCAAATCCTGGGGCCGAAAAAGTCGGTGACGCACTGCATTCTTTACACTCAACCCACATGCAGTGACGCCCGATTGACGCTACGTTGCGTGACGATTGCGCCAATTCGGGCATTGGCCCTTTACGTTGACCTTCAGGTCAGTCGCTTCAGGAGCACCGCAGAAGCCACGGGCCGGGCCCCCGCCCTGGCCACCCCGTCGGCCACCTCGCGGTCCGTCGAGGCCACGATGACCGGCCGGCCGGGCGGCTCGGCCCGCACCAGCTGGCGGATCAGCTCGTCGGCGGTGACCCCCGGCTTGGAGAACAGCACCCGCACCCCGCGCGGCGGCGCCAGCAGTACCGGCGCGACCAGTTCGGCACCGTCGAAGACACAGGTGACCTCGGCGCCGGTCTGCGCGGCGAGCGCCGAGAGCTGCCCGAGCAGCCGCAGCCGCTGCTTCTCCAACGGCATCTGCGGATAACCGGTCTTGGTGACGTTGTAGCCGTCGACGACGAGGTGCGCCTGCGGCAGCGCCAGCAACTGGTCCAGGATCGCCGGGTCGTTCTCCGACAGCGCGCGGGCCGCGATGTCCTTGGGGGTCATCCGGCCGGGCTCCACCGCGTCCACGGTCTCCGCCGGGCGCACCGACACCGGTGGCAACGCCAGTTCCCGGCGCAGCCCCTGGGCCGATTCCAGCAGGGTGTCCAGCAGCAGCCGTACCCGCATGTCCTCGACGCTGCGCCCTTCGCGGGCCGCCCGCCGGGTGGCCTCCAGCGCGGCCTCCGCCTCGCCGAGCCGCGCCTTGAGCCGCCGCGACTCGCTCTCGGCCGCGGACGCCTGCGCCTGCGCCTCGCTCCGCACGGCCTCCATCTCGCCCTGGAGCTTGCGCAGCGCGGCCTCGCCCCGCTTGACGTCACTGAGGGCCGACCGCAGCTTGCGGTGCAGCGACTCGCCCTCCCGCTTCGCCGCGTCCAGCTCGGCGCGCAGCCGCTCGGTCTCGGTCCGGGTCAGTTCACGGGCCTCGGCGAGCTGCTCGCGCAGCCGCTCCAGCTCCGCCCGGCTCTCCTCGTCGGCCCGTTCGGCGTCCGCCCGCAGGGCCTCCTCGCCGGCGGCGGTGACCAGCTTGACCCAGCCGGCGGGGCGCAGCACGTAGGCCGCGGCGGCCACGTCGAGCGGGTCCGCGGCCGGGGGCGGCGCACCGGAGTCCAGGGCTCCGGCCAGTTCCGGCTGGGCCTCCCTGAACTTCTCCGCGATGCGCTGCCGGAACAGCGGATCGGTCTCCAGCGCGGCGGCCATCGCGTTGCCCGCGAACTTGGCCCGCCGGTTCGGGGCGAACCGGGCGTACTGCCGCAACTGGGCGGGCAGTTCGGCGACGGTCAGGCCGCCGAAGCCGTCCGAGACGATCTGCACGACCCGGCGCCGCACGCCGCCGGGCAGCGGACGGTCGAGCACCTCGGCGGCGCCGTCGCCCGGCCCCCCGCCCGTGGTCTCCACCATCCGTCACACCCCACTAGCTGTGCGGGGCCGACTCCCTCAGGAGCCGGCGCCCGGCCTGTCCACCAGTTCCACCTGATCCACGGCGTTGCACCAACGGCACCGCACCGACTCGATGGTCTCACTGACCACCTCGCGCTCCTCCACCTTCGCCTCACCGGCGAGATCGAGGTGGACGTACTCGACGACCTTCGACGAGCGCGTCACGTCGAACCGCGTGAGGTTGCCGCAGAGGGTGCAGCGCCACCGCGTCGTGGCGGTCGGCAGGGGAACCGTCATCGTGACTGTCCGCTTCCTTCTAGTGTCGGTCTTTGGGGACCGGGGCGTGCCGAAGGCTCCCCGGAGCATGTGGCTCGTAACCCTACGGCCTGGCGGGTCCTCGCCGCCCGTCCGTCCACGGCGGCGAGGCGGTACGGCCCGGTACGTCCGGTTGCGTCATGCTCTGTAGCCATGATCAGCGACTGGAGGGGGCCCCTGGGCCGGGCCGTCCGACACCCCGTGGCGCCCGTGACGTACGCACTGATGGCCCTGTGCTGCCTGGTCTTCGTGATCGGTCCGGCCTCGGGCCTCGATCCGGTGTACGGCACCGGCGAGGAGGCGGCGCTCGCGCAACGCGCCTACTTCCGCCGGTGGGGCGTGATCCCCGCGGACGTGTTCGACGGCGTGCCGAGGTCCGCCCTCACGCTCTTCACGGCCCTGTTCGTCCACGGCAGCTGGGTGCACCTGCTGGGCAACATGCTCTTCCTCTACGTCTTCGGGGCGATGACCGAGCACCGGATGGGCCGCGTCGAGTTCACGCTCTTCTACCTCGGCTGCGGCGCCCTGGCGCTGCTGGGGTACGCCGCCGCCAACGCCGGCTCCGGGCAGTCCCTGGTCGGCGCCTCCGGGGCGATCTCGGCGGTTCTCGGCGCGTTCCTGTACCTGTTTCCCCGGGCCCGCGTCACCAGTCTCCTGCCGTTCCTCTTCTTCCTGCCGCTGCGCTTCCCGGCCTGGGTCGTGCTGCCCTTCTGGGCGGCGCTGCAATGGGTGGCGGCGGGGCGGGCCGGGGAGGGGCCGGGCGTGGCGTACCTGGCGCACATGGTGGGCTTCGGGCTGGGCTTCGTCTACGCGTGGGCCCGGTCCACCCGGCCCGCCGGTGCCGCGGCACTAGAGTGAGCAGCAGCCCAGCTCCGGCCCCCGAGGGAGAGAACCAGCCGTGATCACCGCGATCGTCCTCATCAAGACCAGCGTGGACCGGATCCCCGAGATCGCGGAGTCGATCGCTTCGCTGGAGTCCGTGAGCGAGGTGTTCTCCGTGACCGGCACCTACGACCTGATCGCCATGGTGCGGGTGCGGCAGCACGAGGACCTCGCCGAGGTGATCCCGGGACGGATCAGCAAGATTCCGGGCGTGGAGGCGACGGACACGCACGTGGCGTTCCGCACCTACTCGCAGCACGACCTCGAGGCAGCGTTCGCCATCGGGCTGGACTCCTGACCTGACCGCCCGGCGCACCGCCCGCGGCGGGGAGGACCCGCCTACACCGCCGGGACGCAGCGGCCGTCCTGGGTGCGGTAGCGCCACTTCGCGCCCTCGGTCACCAGTTCCCGCACCGCCGCCACGAAGCGGTCGACGTGCTCGTCGGGGGTGCCCGCGCCGAAGCTCACGCGGATCGCGTCGAGGGACTTCTCGCCGGGGGCCGCCTCGGGGGCGCCGCACTCGCCCTGGCGGTGGGGGTCGCCGCCGAGAAGGGTGCGCACCAGGGGGTGGGCGCAGAAGAGGCCGTCGCGGACGCCGATGCCGTACTCGGCGGAGAGCGCGGCGGCGAAGTGGGAGCTGTTCCAGCCGTCCACGACGAAGGAGATCACGCCGACCCGCGGCGCGTCGTCGCCGAAGAGGGACAGGATCCGCACCTCGGGGACCTCCGCGAGGCCGGTGCGGACCTTCTCCACGAGGTGCTGCTCGCGGGCCACCAGGGTGTCGAAGCCCGCTTCGGTGAGGGCCTTGCAGGCGGAGGCGATGGCGTAGGCCCCGATGACGTTCGGGGAGCCGGCCTCGTGCCGGGCGACGCTCTCGTGCCACTCCGCGTCCACCCCCCCGTCCGCGCGCCGGGTCACCCTGCGGCTGGCGCCGCCACCGGCCAGGTACGGCTCGGCCGCCCGCAGCCAGTCGGCGCGGCCGGCCAGCACGCCGGAGCCGAAGGGGGCGTACAGCTTGTGGCCGGAGAAGGCGACCCAGTCGACGTCGAGGTCACGGACGGACACCGGGTGGTGGGGGGCGAGCTGGGCGGCGTCCAGGACGATCCGGGCACCGTGGGCGTGGGCCGCGGCGGCCAGTTCGCGTACCGGCCACAGCTCGCCGGTGACGTTGGAGGCGCCGGTGACGCAGACCAGGGCGGGGCCGGACCGGTCGCGGCCGGCGAGGGCCCGCTCCAGGGCGGCCACGGCCTGCCGCGGGGTGCGCGGGGCGTCGAGGCAGGTGACCCGGGCGTTCTTCCAGGGCAGCAGCGCGGCGTGGTGCTCGGTCTCGAAGACGAAGACCTGGCAGTCGGCGGGGAGCGCGGCGGCGAGGAGGTTGAGGGAGTCGGTGGTGGAACGCGTGAAGACGAGCTGGTCGTCGGGCCGGCAGTCGAGGAACCCGGCGACCGTCCGGCGGGCGTTCTCGAAGAGGTCGGTGGAGAGCTGGGAGAGGTGTCCGGCGCCGCGGTGGACGCTGCCGTAGTAGGGGGCGTAGGCGGCCACGTCGTCCCAGACGCGCTGGAGGGCGGGTGCGCTGGCGGCGTAGTCCAGGGCCGCGTAGCCGATCTCGCCTCCGGTGACGAGCGGGACGGTGACATCCCGTCCCAGAACGGGCAGGGGGGCGCAAACGGTCGGGGCGGCGGCAGCGGTGGAGACGGGCATGACGGAACTCCCTTGGGAGGCAGGGGGATTCACCACGCGAGCGGCCGGGGTGCTTCGTGGGGATCAGGCCGGATCAAGGCACCGGGCCCTGCGGACCCGGCATGATCCCCACGGGAGGCCCTGGGGCTCGAGCGCGGGAAAAGGTGAAGGAGGGATGCGGAGGGGGGCTCTGCGGCCCTATCGCATTCGCTTGCTCACGGAAGAGGCTCCTCGACGACCAGGACCCCTGCCCTCGCTCGATCAGAAGCGTGCGAGGGGTCCGCGCTTGCCGTGGACCTTTCTGTCCACGGCCTGGTCTTCACCCGGGGCACCCCGCCACGGACGGAGGGTTGCCGGACAGTCGGCCGGGGCCTGATGACTGTCACTCATGACCTGGTACGGCATCCTGCCATACGATCACCGGCGCGCAAGGCGCGGTCCATTTCCTGAGACACCAGGGGTCCGGACCGCGCCTCGTACCGGCCGCCGTCCCGGCTCAGGCGTGGGTGGCCGCCGCCCAGCGCTCCAGCGTCCGCTTCGCCGCCCCCGAGTCGAGGGACTCCGCGGCCCTGGCCATGCCGGCGCGGAGCTGCTCGGCGAGCGGCGCCCCGGTCGGCTCCAGGGCGACCAGGGCGGCCGCCGAGTTCAGCAGGACGGCGTCGCGGACCGGGCCCGTCCCGCCGTCCAGCAGCCTGCGCGCCACCTCGGCGTTGTAGGAGGCGTCGGCACCCCGCAGGGCCTCGACGGGAACGAGGTCGAGGCCGACGTCGCGCGGGTCGAAGGACTCCTCGGTCACCTTGCCCTCCCGCACGACCCAGACCCGGGAGGTGGAGGTCGTCGTCAGCTCGTCGAGGCCGTCGTCGCCGCGGAACACCAGCGAGGAGTGGCCGCGTTCGGCGAAGACACCCGCGACGATCGGCGCCATGCGCGGGTCCGCCACGCCGACCGCCTGGGCCCGGACCCTGGCCGGGTTGGTCAGCGGGCCGAGGACGTTGAACACCGTGCGGATGCCCAGCTGGCCGCGCGCGGCACCCGCGTGACGCAGCGCCGGGTGGAACTTGACGGCGAAGCAGAAGGTGATGCCCGCCTCCTCGGCGACCTCGGCCACCCGCCGCGGGGTCAGGTCGAGGCGGACGCCGAGCTTCTCCAGGACGTCCGAGGCACCGGAGGCGGAGGACGCGGCCCGGTTGCCGTGCTTGACGACCTTGACGCCCGTGCCGGCGACGACGATCGAGGACATCGTGGAGATGTTGACCGTCTTCGCGCCGTCGCCGCCCGTGCCGACGATGTCGACCGCCGGGCCGGGCACCTCGATCACGTTCGCATGCTCGTACATCGCGCGGACGAGTCCGTTGATCTCCTCGACGGTCTCGCCCTTGGCGCGCAGCGCCACCACGAAGCCGGCGATCTGCGCGTCGGTGGCCTCGCCGCGCATGATCCGGTCCATCGCCCACGCCGTGGCGTCGGCGCTCAGGTCACGTCCGGACAGCAGGGCGTTCAGCACCTCGGGCCAGGAACGGGCCGCCGCGGTGTCGCCTCCGGCGGGGGTCACAGCGCTCATAAGCCGCTCCTGGGTCAGTGTGGTCCCGCTCCACGGGACGCGCGTCTCGACGGTTCCACCCTATCCAGCCGCGGACAGGGCGAAGGGCCCCGTCCGTACACCGGACGGGGCCCTTCTGGGGTGCGTGGCGACGCAGTGATCAGTGGTGGCCGTGGCCGCTCGTGATCTCCTTGTACTCCTCGACGGTCGGCTTGGCGATCTGGCTCTCCTCGCCGTAGTACGCCTTGCTCAGCTTGGCGCGGACCTTCTCGGTGCGCTTCACCTTGCGCTCGACGCCGTTCTCGTCGACCGTCGGGCCGATCTCGGCGGGCGCGTACTGCTCGTGCGAGGTGAGCGTGTAGAGCGCCTCCTGGCTGAGCGGCTCGTGCACCTCGATGAACTCACCGTGCGGCAGGCGCTTGATGGTGCCGGTCTCACGACCGTGCAGCACCTTCTCCTTGTCGCGGCGCTGGAGGCCGAGACAGATCCGCTTGGTGATCACGAAGGCGACGACCGGTCCGGCGAAGAAGCCGATCCGGACGAACCAGGTGACCGCGTTGATCGACAGGTGGAAGTGGGTGGCGAAGATGTCGTTGCCACCACCGACCAGCATGATCAGGTAGCCGGTGACCCAGGCGACACCGAAGGCCGTACGGGTCGGGGCGTTGCGCGGGCGGTCCAGGATGTGGTGCTCGCGCTTGTCGCCGGTGACCCAGGACTCGATGAACGGGTACATCGCGATCACACCGAGGAACAGACCGAACAGCACCAGCGGGACGAACACGCCCATGACCAGCGTGTGGCCCCAGAAGTTGATCTCCCAGCCCGGCATCGCGCGGATCAGGCCCTCGGCGAAGCCCATGTACCAGTCGGGCTGGGCGCCGGTGGACACCTGGTCCGGACGGTAGGGGCCCAGCACCCAGATCGGGTTGATGGACGCGATGCCGGCCATGGCCGCGATCGCGCCGAAGACCAGGAAGAAGAAGCCTCCGGCCTTGGCCATGTAGACCGGCAGCAGCGGCATGCCGACGACGTTCTTGTTGGTGCGTCCGGGACCCGCGAACTGGGTGTGCTTGTGGTAGAAGACCAGGATCAGGTGGCCGACCACGAGCCCGAGCATGATGCCCGGCAGCAGCAGGATGTGGATCGAGTAGAACCGCGCGACGAAGTCGCCGCCCGGGAACTCCCCGCCGAACAGGAACATCGAGATGTACGTGCCGACGATCGGCACGGACAGGATCGCGCCCTGCGTGAAGCGGACACCGGTGCCGGAGAGCAGGTCGTCCGGGAGCGAGTAGCCGGTGAAACCGGTGAACATGCCCAGGACGAACAGCAGGAAGCCGAACAGCCAGTTGATCTCGCGCGGCTTGCGGAAGGCGCCCGTGAAGAAGACGCGCATCATGTGCACGAACATGCCGGCGAGGAAGATGACCGCGGCCCAGTGGTGGATCTGCCGGATGAGCAGACCGCCGCGCACATCGAAGGAGATGTGCATGGTCGAGTTGAAGGCCTCGGACATCAGCTGGCCCTGCAGCGGGACGTAGCTGCCGTGGTACTCCACCTCGTTCATCGACGGGTGGAAGAACAGCGTCAGGTACACACCCGTGAGGATGATGATGATGAAGCTGTAGAGGCAGATCTCACCGAGCATGAAGGACCAGTGGTCCGGGAAGATCTTGCGCATGTTGGCCTTGGCCAGGGAGTAGATCCCCAGGCGGCCGTCGGCCCAGTCGGCGACCCGCTCGCCCGCGGGTGCCTTGCTGCGGTCGTCCTTGTTGCTCATCCGCGCTCCCAGAAGGCAGGACCGACGGGCTCTTCGAAGTCGCCGAGCGCCTCGAGATAGCCCTCGTCGTTCACGCCGATGCGCAGCTGCGGCAGGGCGTGACCGGCGGGACCGAAGATCACTCGGGCACCGTCGGACAGGTCGAAGGTGGACTGGTGGCAGGGGCACAGCACGTGGTGCGTCTGCTGCTCGTACAGGGAGATCGGGCAGCCCACGTGGGTGCAGATCTTCGAGTACGCCACGATGCCCTCGTGCGACCACTCGAGCTCGCGCTTGTCCTTGATGTTGTCCGGCTGGATGCGGACGATCATCAGGGCGGCCTTGGCGATCTCGGTCTGGAAGTCGTGGTCCTCCTCCTCCAGGCCTTCCGGCTTGGCGAAGGTGAGGGAACCGACGGCGACGTCCGAGGGACGCAGCGGCTCGTTGGTGTTCATGTTGACGAGCAGCTTGCCCTTGGACCACCGCGTGTGCCGCAGCTTGTCCTCGGGCAGCGGACCGAGGTCGCGCAGCAGGACGACGCCGGAGAGCGGGAACAGGGCCAGCGCACCGAACATCGTGTTGCGGATCAGCTTGCGGCGGCCCAGCGCGGACTCCCGGGCACCGTCCCGGAAGTCGGCCATGACCTTGGCCTTGACCTCGGGCGCCGCCTCGATCGGGTGCCGCTCGTCGGCGATCTCCACGTCGGACATCAGGGTGCGGGCCCAGTGGACCGCGCCCGCGCCGATGCAGAACAGGGCCGCGCCGAGCGTCAGACCGAGCGCGAAGTTCAGCGCGCTGATGTGGCCGAGCGGGAAGATGAAGACCGACTTGTCGTGCGGGATCGCCACGTAGGAGGCGATGAAGCCGACGGTGGCCAGCATCGACAGCGTGAACAGGAAGGCGACCGCACGCTCGGACCGCTTGGCGGCCCGCTCGTCGATGTCCTGCACGCGGTGCTCGTGCGGCGGCAGCCCGGGGTCGGCGAACGGGTGCTTCTCGTCCGCGACGTCCACGGCTCCGTGGGCGTGATCCTGCTCAGCGGGCAGGTTCTCTTCTGGGATGTCTTGGCTACTCATGACTTCTTGGCCTTTGCGGTCCGGGCGGCGACCCACACGGCGACGGCGATCAGCCCGCCGAGACCGAAGATCCAGCCGAAGAGGCCCTCGCTGACCGGCCCGAGGCCGCCCAGCTCAAGACCGCCGGGGCTCTCCGAGTCGGAGCTGTTGACCGCGTCCAGGTACGCGATGATGTCCTTCTTGTTCTGCTCCGACATGGTGGTGTCGGGGAAGGAGGGCATGTTCTGCGGGCCGGTCTGCATGGCCTCGTAGATGTGCTTCGGGTCCACGCCCTCCAGCGAAGGCGCGTACTTGCCCCGGGTCAGGGCGCCGCCCTTGCCGGTGAAGTTGTGGCACTGGGCGCAGTTGGTGCGGAACAGCTCACCGCCCTTGGCGATGTCCGCGCCCTCGGGGCCGTACTGGGCCTCGGTGGGGACGGCCGGGCCGGCGCCGAGCGAGGCGATGTACGCGGCGAGCTGGTCGATCTCGGCCTGCGTGTAGATGTTCTTCTTCTTGGGCACCTGGGCGCCCTGGGAGGTCGCGGCCGGCATCCGGCCGGTGGCGACCTGGAAGTCGACGGCCGCGGCGCCCACGCCGACCAGGCTCGGACCGTCGGAGGTGCCCTGACCGCCGGTGCCGTGGCAGCTGGCGCAGCCGACGGCGTAGAGCTTCTTGCCCTCGTCGATGGCGAGGGACTGTGCGGTTTCGTCTGCCTGCGCCTTGCTCGCGGGTGCGAACGCGGCGTACAGCCCCCCGGTGCATGCCAGCGCGAGGAGTAGGACGACGAGCGCCGCCATCGGATGGCGTCGTCGTGCGGAGAGCTTTTTCACGGATTACCCCGGTGTCAGGATCTTCTGCGTCGATGCTTCTGGGACGGGTGCGGGATCGGGCCCGGCTACTTGATCAGGTAGATCGTGGCGAAGAGGCCGATCCAGACGACATCGACGAAGTGCCAGTAGTAGGACACGACGATGGCCGCGGTCGCCTGTTCGTGGGTGAACCTCTTCGCCGCGTAGGTGCGGCCGAGGACGAACAGGAAGGCGATGAGGCCACCCGTCACGTGCAGGCCGTGGAACCCGGTGGTCAGGTAGAACGCCGAGCCGTACGGGTCGGAGGAGAGCGAGAGCCCGTCCTTCTTGACCAGTTCGGTGTACTCGTACACCTGACCGCCGATGAAGATCGCACCCATCACGAAGGTGACGATGAACCACATTCTGAGCTTCTTCACGTCACCGCGCTCGGCGGCGAAGACGCCGAGCTGGCAGGTGAGGGAGGAGAGCACCAGGATCGTGGTGTTCGTCGCCGAGAACGGAAGGTTCAGCGCGTGCGCCATTTCCTTCCAGTGATCGGGACCCGTCACCGATCGCAGGGTGAAGTACATCGCGAAGAGGGCCGCGAAGAACATCAGCTCGGAACTCAGCCAGATGATGGTTCCGACGCTGGTGAGGTTCGGCCGATTGACCGACGGGTGCGCGTGCCCGGTGTCTACTGTCGTTGCTGTCGCCACGACCGACATTATGTCGGTCGCTTATCCCGCCCTCACTCCGGGGGGTGCCGTTCGGAGTGTTCGCACCCCGTGTACTGCCCGTATGGCCCATCGCAGGCATGTTCCAACAGGTGTTGACGAGGTGTCCGGGGGAGTAGCATCCGCCCCATCGGTACCCCGAAGTTCCACTCCAATGACGCGGAGGAACCATGCAGGCGACCGCCACGGTGCTGGTCTACAGCGACGACGCCGACACCAGGGAGCAGGTGCGGCTGGCCGCAGGCCGGCGGCCGGCCCCGGACGCGCCCCTGGTCGAGTTCCTGGAGTGCGCGACGCCCGCCGCCGTGCTGACGGAGCTGGACCGGGGCGGGATCGACGTGTGCGTGCTGGACGGCGAGGCCGTGCCCATGGGCGGCATGGGGCTGTGCCGGCAGATCAAGGACGAGGTGTTCCGCTGCCCGCCGGTGCTGCTGCTCATCGGGCGGCCGCAGGACGCGTGGCTGGCGACCTGGAGCCGGGCCGACGCGGCCGTGACGCTGCCGGTGGACCCCGTGGAGTTCGCGGGGGCCCTGGCGGCCCTGCTGGGCCGCCAGAGCCTCGTGGGCGCGTCCGAGGGCCCTGCCGGGGCCTGAGGCGGCGGGGCGCGCTAGGCCCTGTCGTCAAATTCCCGCCTGCCCCGCGGCGCCATGCACGCACTCTCGCCGCACCGGGCCCTGACCCGAGTACGTCCAGTACGAGGATCAGGGCCCGGCACGCCGAGAGCACGCACCTGACGCCGCAGAGCCCGCCCTCCAGGCGGACGGCAGGAATTTGACGACAGGACCTAGACGGCCGTCGGCCGGAGCCTGGAGGTGTCCTCCTGGATCTTCTGCTTGCCGGCCGTCAGGGCGCTGCCCTCGCGCCACTCCTTCCAGTCCAGGTTCCAGTCGCCGAAGCCGTTGCCGAAGGTCTCCATCGTGTCGCCGTCGCTGTTGACGACCTGGACGACGTCGCCCTCGCGGACGTTGTCGAAGAACCACTCGGCGTTCTCGGTGCTCATGCCCACGCAGCCGTGGCTGACGTTGGCGGAGCCCTGGGAGCCCACCGACCAGGGAGCGGCGTGGACGTACTCGCCGCTCCAGGTGACGCGGGTGGCGTAGTACACGGGCAGGTCGTACGACTCCGAGGAGCCCTCGGCGATGCCGATGCTGGTGCCGCGCATGCGTACGAAGTACTCCTTGCCCAGGACGACCTTGACGCCGTTGCGGGTCTCGAAGCCGGGCTTTCCGGTGGTGACGGGGATCTCCTTCACCTCCTCACCGTTGCGGTACAGCGTGAGGGAGTGCGCGGAGGCGTCGGTGACGGCGATGACGCGGTCGCCGATGGTGAGGGTGACGCCCTTCGACTTCCCGCCCCAGAGCCGGTCGCCGACCTTGATGCCGTCCAGGTCGCTGCGGACGCGGACGGTGGCGTGGGCGGGCCAGTAGTCCTTCGGGCGGTAGTGCAGCGTCTTGTCGTCCACCCAGTGCCAGCCGCCCTGCACGGAGGGCCTGGCGTCGACCTTCAGGGCGCGTTCCACGACGGCCCGCTGGGCGGGGTCCTTGATCGGCCGGCTCAGTTCGGCGGTGACTGGGCGGCCGACGCCGTAGGTGCCCGTGCCGGGGCCGAAGGTGACGGTCAGCCGCTTCTTGGCGGTGGGGCTGCCGGTGTCGAAGGTGAGGACCCGGCGGCCGGGGGCGCCGTCCTCGTCCTCGGTGCTCACCCGGACCGTGTAGTGGGCGCCTGCGGCGAGCGGCTCGGTGCTGTGCCAGCGACGGCCGTCGGCGTCGAGTTCGCCCGTCACGTGGCGGCCTGCGGCGTCCAGGGCGGTGACGTCGGTGATCCGCTCGCCGGATTCCTCCGCCCTGATCTCCAGGGGCTTGTCCGGGTCGGCCTTCCCGGCGTCGCCGCGGGGGACGTTGAACGAGATCCGGTCCGTGGCGTCGTACGGGCGTGAGGCGAGCGGGTTGCCGTCCGAGCCGCAGGCGGTTGCGCCCGCTACCAGGGCGATCACCAGCAGCGTGCAGCTGACGACGGTGCGGGGGCGGGGTTCGTGGCTCATGGCTTCACGCTAGGGAGCAACGTCAACCACGGCACGCTGGGTGACACGGACGGGCGATACCGATTACGGCAAAAGCAGGAGCCCGGACACTCCTCTCGGAGTGTCCGGGCTCTGCCGCGCGCGGCGTGTGCTACTGGGTGCGGTTCTCACCGCGGTAGTACTCGAAGACCCAGCCCCACAGGCCGATGAGGATCAGCGGGGCGGAGAAGTAGAGCAGCCACCAGCCGACCGCGACCCCCAGGAAGGCGAAGGCGCCGCCGATGGCCAGGGAGAGCGGCTGCCAGCTGTGCGGGCTGAAGAAGCCCAGCTCGCCGGCGTCGTCCGCGACGTCCGCCTCCTTGTTGTCCTGGGCACCGGTGTCGACCCGCTTGGCGGTGAAGCCCAGGTAGAAGCCGACCATGATGGACAGGCCGAAGGCCAGGAAGAGGGCCGTCGTACCGGCCGGCTCCTTGGACCAGACGCCGTAGACGGTCGCCATGACGAGCAGGAAGACGCTCAGCCAGATGAACATCTTGCCCTGAATCTTCACTTGCCGGCCTCCTTGCTGCCCGCGACGGCGGCGGCGCCGTGACCGGCGTGCTCCAGCTGCTCGAGCGCTGCGATCTCCGGGTGGTGCAGGTCGAACGCCGGGGATTCACTGCGGATCCGCGGCAGGGTGAGGAAGTTGTGCCGCGGCGGCGGGCAGGAGGTCGCCCACTCCAGGGAGCGGCCGTAGCCCCACGGGTCGTCGACCTGGACCGGCTTGCCGTACTTGGCGGTCTTCCACACGTTGTAGAAGAACGGCAGGACGGACAGGCCGAGCACGAACGAGCTGATCGTCGAGATCGTGTTCAGGACGGTGAAGCCGTCGGCGGCCAGGTAGTCCGCGTAGCGGCGCGGCATGCCCTCGGCACCCAGCCAGTGCTGGACCAGGAACGTGCCGTGGAAGCCGACGAACAGCGTCCAGAAGGTGATCTTGCCGAGGCGCTCGTCGAGCATCTTGCCGGTGAACTTCGGCCACCAGAAGTGGAAGCCGGAGAACATCGCGAAGACGACGGTGCCGAAGACGACGTAGTGGAAGTGCGCCACCACGAAGTACGAGTCCGAGACGTGGAAGTCCATGGGCGGCGAGGCCAGGATGACACCGGTCAGACCACCGAAGGTGAAGGTGATCAGGAAGCCGGCCGCCCACAGCATCGGGGTCTCGAAACTCAGCGACCCCTTCCACATCGTCCCGATCCAGTTGAAGAACTTCACGCCCGTCGGGACGGCGATGAGGAACGTCATGAAGGAGAAGAACGGGAGCAGCACGCCACCGGTGACGTACATGTGGTGCGCCCACACCGTCACGGACAGACCGGCGATCGAGATGGTCGCGGCGATCAGGCCCATGTAGCCGAACATCGGCTTGCGGGAGAACACCGGGATCACTTCGGAGATGATCCCGAAGAACGGCAGGGCGATGATGTACACCTCTGGATGGCCGAAGAACCAGAAGAGGTGCTGCCACAGCAACGCGCCGCCGTTGGAGGCGTCGAAGATATGGGCGCCGAACTTGCGGTCCGCCTCCAGGGCGAACAGCGCCGCCGCGAGGACCGGGAAGGCCAGCAGGACCAGGACACCGGTCAGCAGGACGTTCCAGGTGAAGATCGGCATGCGGAACATGGTCATGCCGGGTGCGCGCATGCAGATGATCGTGGTGATGAAGTTGACCGAGCCGAGGATCGTGCCGAAGCCGGAGAAGGCCAGGCCCATGATCCACATGTCGGCGCCGATGCCCGGGCTGCGGACCGCGTCCGACAGCGGGGAGTAGGCGAACCAGCCGAAGTCGGCCGCACCCGAGGGGGTGAGGAAGCCGGCCACGGCGATCAGCGAGCCGAACAGGTACAGCCAGTAGGCGAACATGTTCAGCCGCGGGAAGGCCACGTCCGGCGCGCCGATCTGGAGCGGCATGATCCAGTTCGCGAAGCCGGCGAACAGCGGCGTCGCGAACATCAGCAGCATGATCGTGCCGTGCATCGTGAACGCCTGGTTGAACTGCTCGTTCGACATGAACTGCAGACCCGGACGGGCCAGCTCGGCGCGCATGAAGAGCGCCATCACGCCGCCGATGCAGAAGAACGCGAACGACGTCACGAGGTACAGCGTGCCGATCGTCTTGTGGTCCGTCGTGGTGAGCCACTTGACGGCGACTTCGCCGCGGCGCTGGCGCCGGACCGGCAGCTCGTCCTCATAGTGGGACCCTGCTGCGGCGGCACCCTGGGGTTCGTTGAGGATGCTCACAGGATGTTCGACTCCCGGTTCTTCTCGGGGCTCGTCTGCTCGATGCCGGCCGGAACGTAACCGGTCTGCCCCTTCTTGGCGAGGTCCTTCAGGTGCTGCTCGTAGCGCTCGGGGGAGACGACCTTCACGTTGAACAGCATCCGGGAGTGGTCGACGCCACACAGCTCGGCGCACTTGCCCAGGAAGGTGCCCTGCTTGTTGGGGGTCACCTGGAAGGCGTTGGTGTGGCCCGGGATGACGTCCTGCTTCATCAGGAACGGCACCACCCAGAAGGAGTGGATGACGTCACGCGAGGTGAGGACGAAGCGGACCGTCTTGCCCTCGGGGAGCCAGAGGGTCGGGCCGGGGTTGTTGGTCTGCGGGTTCCGCTCACCGGGGGTGCCGCAGGTGTAGACACCGCCCGCGTCGGCCGGGAAGTCCTTCTTGTACCGGTCCGGGATCGCGGCCAGGTTCTTGTCGGACTTCGCGTCACCGGTGGAACCGTCGACGCTCTCGATGTAGTTGAAGCACCAGCTCCACTGGAAGCCGACCACGTTGACCGTGACGTCGGGCTTCTTCTCGAGGCTGAGCAGCTTCGATTCGTCGCGGGCGGTGAAGTAGAAGAGGACCGAGACGATGATGATCGGGACCACCGTGTACAGGGCCTCGATGGGCATGTTGTACCGGGTCTGCGGAGGTACCTCGACCTTGGTGCGGCTGCGCCGGTGGAAGAAAGCACTCCACAGGATCAGGCCCCACACCAGCACGCCGGTGGCCAGCGCGGCAGCCCATGAGCCCTGCCACAGGGAGAGGATCCGCGGAGCCTCTTCCGTGGTCGGGGTGGGCATACCAAGGCGGGGGAAGTCCTCGTATGTGCAACCGGTTGCGGTCGCAAGGACCAGGCCCGCGGTCAGTGCCTGCAGCAGCTTCCGCCGCATCGGGCGCCGCGGCGAGCGGTCGGAGCCGTTGGGACTCACGTAGCGCCTTCCCGAGAGTCTCGCCCGCGCGGTCGGCTGCGGCCTTCTCGCTGGTAGGTCGCCGCCCTGCGTCGGGCAGGGGTTTGGATGTTTATGCGGACCAAACCCTACTGGACGCGTTTTGGGGTCGCGCGGGGAGGGGTGGGCAACGCGCCGGGGGTCATGCCCAGGGGTGGGAGAGGGCCCCTAATCGCTCGGGGATGCGGCCTGTTGACGCGTGCGTGCGGGTTTGTGGCTGCTCGCACCGTTCCCCGGCCCGCCGTCCCGCTCCCCCGCGCTCTACCGTTGCCGTGTGCCCTACTTCGACGCCGCCTCCGCCGCCCCGCTCCATCCCGTGGCCCGTCAGGCCCTGTTGGCCTCGCTCGACGAGGGCTGGGCCGATCCCGCCCGGCTCCACCGGGAGGGCCGCCGGGCCAGGCTGCTGCTGGACGCGGCCCGTGAGGCCGCGGCGGATGCGGTGGGGTGCCGGCCCGACGAGGTGGTGTTCACCCCGTCCGGGACGCGCGCCGTGCACAGCGGTGTCGCGGGCGCGCTGGCGGGCCGGCGGCGCGCCGGACGCCACCTGATCGTGTCAGCGGTCGAACACTCCTCCGTGCTCCATTCGGCCGAGGCCTTCGAGTCGGCCGGCGGGACGGTGACCCGGGTGCCGGTGCTGCGGTCCGGCGCGGTGACCGCGGCGTCGTACGCCGGGGCACTGCGGCCCGACACCGCGCTCGCCTGTCTGCAGTCGGCCAACCACGAGGTGGGGACCGAGCAGCCGGTGGCGGAGGTGGCCGAGGCGTGCCGGGAGGCGGGGGTGCCGTTGTTCGTCGACGCGGCCCAGTCGCTCGGGTGGGGGCCGGTGGCGGGGCCGTGGTCGCTGCTGGCGGCGAGCGCGCACAAGTGGGGCGGACCGTCAGGGGTGGGGCTGCTGGTGGTGCGCAAGGGGGTGCGGTTCGCTCCCCAAGGGCCCGTCGACGAGCGGGAGTCGGGGCGCGCGGCCGGGTTCGAGAACATCCCGGCGATCGTGGCGGCGGTGGCGTCGTTGCGGGCGGTGCGGGCGGAGGCGGCGGCCGAGGCGACGCGGCTGCGGGAGCTGACCGGGCGGATCCGGGCCGGGGTGGCGCGGGCCGTGCCGGACGTGGAGGTGGTGGGTGACGCGGAGCGGCGGCTGCCCGGGATCGTCACCTTCTCCTGTCTCTATGTCGACGGGGAGACACTGCTGCACGAGCTGGACCGGGAGGGGTTCTCCGTCTCCTCCGGTTCGTCCTGCACGAGCAGCACGCTCACGCCGAGTCACGTGCTCAGGGCGATGGGGGTGCTGAGCGAGGGCAACGTGCGGGTGTCGCTGCCGCCGGGGACGGCCGAGGAGGACGTGGAACGGTTCCTCGCCGTGCTGCCGGGCGCGGTGGCAGGGGTGCGGGACACGCTCGGGGCGCCGGCGCCGACGGCCGTCACGAGTGAGGACGAGCTGGTCGTCGACGCCCTCGGCAAGCTCTGCCCGATCCCCGTCATCGAACTGGCGAAGGTCATCGGTGACGTGCCGGTCGGCGGCACCGTGCGGATCCTGGCCGACGACGAGGCGGCCCGGCTCGACATCCCCGCCTGGTGCCAGATGCGGGGACAGGAGTACGTCGGCGAGGAGCCGGCGGACCGGGGCTCCGCCCATCTGGTCCGCCGGCTCGTCTGAGTCGGCTCCGGAGCGCCCGAGTCTGCTCAGGGCAGGCTCCGGGGCGGCTCAGGGCAGGCTCCGGGGCGCCCGAGTCTGCTCAGGGCAGGCTCAGGGCAGGCCGGGGTGCCGGCCTGCCCGGAGCCGCCCGGGTCAGCTCAGGTGCTTCTGGACCTCGGCGGCGGCCTCGTCGCCGTACGCCTTCGCGAAGCGGTCCATGAAGTGGGCGCGGCGGAGCTGGTACTCCTGGGTGCCGATGGTCTCGATGACCAGGGTGGCGAGCATGCAGCCGATCTGGGCGGCGCGCTCCAGGGAGACGTTCCACGCCAGGCCGGAGAGGAAGCCGGCGCGGAAGGCGTCGCCGACACCGGTGGGCTCGGCCTTGCGCTCCTCCTGCGGGCAGCCGACCTGGATCGGCTCCTCGCCGGCCCGCTCGACGCGCACGCCGCGCGCGCCGAGGGTGGTGACACGGTGGCCGACCTTGCCGAGGATCTCCTCGTCGCTCCAGCCGGTCTTGGACTCGATGAGGCCCTTCTCGTACTCGTTGGAGAAGAGGTACGTCGCCCCGTCCAGCAGGATGCGGATCTCCTCGCCGCCCATGCGGGCGATCTGCTGGGAGAAGTCGGCGGCGAAGGGGATGTCGCGGGAGCGGCACTCCTCCGTGTGGCGCAGCATCGCCTCGGGGTCGTCGGCGCCGATCAGGACCAGGTCGAGGCCGCCGACCCGGTCGGCGACGGTCTTCAGCTCGATGAGGCGGGCCTCGCTCATCGCGCCCGTGTAGAAGGAACCGATCTGGTTGTGGTCGGAGTCCGTGGTGCACACGAAGCGGGCGGTGTGCAGGGTCTCGGAGATGCGGACCGAGGCGGTGTCGACGCCGTGCCGGTCCAGCCAGGCCCGGTACTCGTCGAAGTCGGAGCCGGCGGCGCCGACCAGGATGGGCTTCGTGCCGAGCTGCCCCATGCCGAAGGCGATGTTCGCGCCCACCCCGCCGCGCCGCACGTCCAGCTTGTCGACCAGGAAGGAGAGCGAGACCGTGTGGAGCTGGTCCGCGACGAGCTGGTCGGCGAAGCGGCCGGGGAACGTCATGAGGTGGTCGGTTGCGATGGAGCCGGTGACTGCGATGCGCACGGCGTGGACTCTCCTGTGGGAGGGGGATTGACAGTTCACGCTACCCGGTCGACCGCGACCGTTGAAGCGGATGAAACTACCCGATAGTAGATCTTTCTTCGCGGCACCGACCGTGCGTACGGTGCCGTTATGACGAACCTCAAGGTCCACGCGCCCGCTCCGGCCGATCTCGAAGGCGACCTGGCGTCGCTGCGGGGTGACTGCGCCCGGATGGCACCGCACTGGACCGCACCGGAGAAGCGCGTGGCCCGTCCGGTGCCACTGTCCCTGATCCACGGCGTGAGCGTCCCCGCGACCGCGGCCCGGCTGCTGGAGGCGATGCCGGAGTACGGCAACTGACGCGGGGCTTTCGCGGGCCCTTCTTTCGGCCGGGGCGCGAGCAGGGGAACCGTGCGCTCCCCCGCCGCGTCCCATCGCTGTCCCCGTGAAGGGGATGTGAGGTACGACAGCGGCGCAGCCGAAGGAGCGATGCGGTGAACACCGAGCGACCCGACAACGACGACGCCGCACGCGGGCCGGAGGACGGACGTACCCCGCAGGGCCGGGGTACGCCGGAGGAGGCGCGTGCGGAGGAGGCCACGGTCGAGGAGACCGGGGAGGCCGGGGAGGCCGGGGAGGCCGGGGAGGCCGGGGAGGCCGGGGAGGCCGAGGCGAGCGGAGAGACCGCGGCGGGAGCGCCTGGGTCCGGCCGCGAAGTGCCCGTCGACACCCCCGGTCCGGCCGGGGAAGCGGGGAGTCCCGGCACGGCCGGTGCGGCCGACGCGGAGGAGCCGGCGGTCGAACCGGTGGCCGACGGCGCTCCCGCCGTCCCGGCGCCGCCCCCGGACCCCGACCCCGACCCCGACCCGCGGGACGAGGCCGAGGACGGCGTCGTCGGCCGCTCCCCCGCCGGCGAGCGGCACGGCCCCTCCGAGGGCGGCCGCCGGCGCTCCGTCGCCCTCGTCGCCTCCGTCGCCGCCGCCGTGCTGCTCGTCGGCGGGGGCGGGGCCTGTCTCGCCTCCCGTGCGGGGGACGACACGAGCAGCGGTGGCCGGACGCCCGCGGCGGACGGCACTCCGCCGGCGCTCGTGCTGGACGACCGGGCCCCGGCGCCGGCCCAGGGGAGCCCGCAGGGCATCGCGCCCGGGGAGCCGAACCCGTACGGGGTGACCTACCGGGCCGACGGCACCCTCCCGGCGGGCCCCGACTCGGCGTCCGTGTACTGGGCGAAGGGCGAGGTCGCGCAGGCCGAGGTGGCCCGGCTGGCGGGCGCGCTGGGCGTCGAGGGCACCCCGGTGGCCGAGGGCAGCACGTGGCGGGTCGGCGCCGTGAAGGACGGTTCCGGCCCGGTGCTCCGGGTGGAGAAGGGGGCGCCGGGCCAGTGGACGTTCAGCCGGTACGTCCCCGGTACCGACGCCTGCAAGAACGGCTCCGACGTCTGCGCACCGGAGGCCACGGCCTCGTCCGCGGACCCGGTGAGCGAGGCGGCCGCGAAGAAGGCGGCGGCACCGGTCCTGAAGGCGGTCGGGCAGGACGACGCCACGCTCGACGCGAGCCAGGTCGTGGACGCACGGCGGGTCGTGAACGCCGACCCCGTGATCGACGGCCTGCCGACCTACGGCTGGACGACCGGCGTCACCGTGAGCGCCCAGGGCGAGATCGTCGCCGGCAGCGGCCAGGTGAAGGCACCGGCCGAGGGGGCGTCGTACCCCGTGCTGGGGGCGCGGGAGACGCTGGACCTGATGAACGCGGCGCCGGGGACCGATCCCCGTGCGGGCATCGGCGGCTGCGCCACGCCCGTGCCGGCGGAGGAACGGCCGGAGAGCCCGTGCGGGACGTCGGCCGGTGTGTCCCCGAAGGAGACGCTCACGGTCGAGGACGCGGTGTTCGGGCTCGCCCCGCACGCCTCGGGCGGCCGGCAGGTGCTGGTGCCCTCCTGGCTGTTCTCGGTGCGCGGGGCCGGGGCGGGGGACGCCTACACGGTGACGCATCCGGCGGTCGAGCCGGAGTTCCTGAGCGCGCCCCCGGCCGCCACGCCGTCCGCGGCGCCGACCTCGGGCAGCGAGACCCGTGACGTGAAGGTCGACGGCTACACGGCCGAGGGCGACGAACTGGTCGTCGGCTTCACGGGCGGGGTGTGCTCCGACTACCGGGCGACGGCGGTGGAGAGCGGGGACCGGGTGAAGGTCACCGTGACCGAGACGCCGTGGCCGGACACCGTCTGCATCAAGATCGCCAAGTTCTTCCACCGGACCGTGCGGCTCGACGAGCCGCTGGGCGACCGGACGGTCGTCGGCTCGGACGGCGGGCAGGTCCCCCTGGAGAAGCCGGGGGCGCGGCTGCCCCGCTAGGGCGTGTCTGACGATTCGCGTCGGACACGCGGAAGGCGGCGGCCCCCTCCGGGGGACCGCCGCCTTCCGCGTCGAACGCGGGACGTCCTAGCTGAAGGAGTCGCCGCAGGCGCAGGAACCCGTCGCGTTCGGGTTGTCGATCGTGAAGCCCTGCTTCTCGATGGTGTCCACGAAGTCGATGGACGCGCCGCCCAGGTAGGGAGCGCTCATGCGGTCGGTGACGACCTTGACGCCGTCGAAGTCCTTGACCACGTCGCCGTCGAGGGAACGCTCGTCGAAGAAGAGCTGGTAGCGCAGGCCGGAGCAGCCGCCGGGCTGGACGGCGACACGCAGGGCCAGGTCGTCACGGCCTTCCTGGTCGAGCAGGGCCTTGACCTTCGCCGCGGCGGCGTCGGACAGGATGATGCCGTCGGTGACGGTGCTGGTCTCGTCCGATACGGACATCTACATCTCTCCCGGGTTGTACGGAGACTGCTTGCCGACGGTTTCAACCGGCGGGGCCGCGGATTCATTCCACGGGCCGGGCGAGTTGTCTTCCGCCCGTTCCTTCATGCTCGCACACGCGCGCAGCGGCGAACAGCGTCCCTCGGCGGCCGCGGACGGGCGCGCGCCGGGGCGCGCGGGATTCATGTCACACCGACGCAATGACCATCGTCAAAGTGACGTGAAGCGGGTTATGATAGATAGCGTCAGATCGACGAAAAGTAGAAAGGGTGCGTGTCGTGACCACCGCCCAGACCACGGAGCTCGACGTACAGCCGACTCCGCTCGCCCTGTTGCTGCTCGGCCGCGAGGCCGACCCGAAGAGTGAGCGGGGCGTCGAGTGTCCCGGCGACCTGCCCTCCCCGTCCGACCCGGACCTGGTGGAGCGGGCCCGCGCCGCCAAGGAGAAGCTCGGTGACAAGGTCTTCGTCCTCGGGCACCACTACCAGCGCGACGAGGTCATCCAGTTCGCCGACGTCACGGGCGACTCCTTCAAGCTGGCGCGGGACGCGGCCGCCCGCCCGGAGGCCGAGTACATCGTGTTCTGCGGTGTGCACTTCATGGCCGAGTCCGCGGACATCCTGACGTCCGACGACCAGAAGGTGGTCCTGCCCGACCTGGCGGCCGGCTGCTCGATGGCCGACATGGCGACGGCCGAGCAGGTCGCCGAGTGCTGGGACGTGCTGACCGAGGCCGGCATAGCCGACCAGGTCGTGCCCGTCTCGTACATGAACTCGTCCGCGGACATCAAGGCGTTCACGGGCAGGCACGGCGGCACGATCTGCACCTCCTCCAACGCCGAGCGGGCCCTGGAGTGGGCCTTCCAGCAGGGCGAGAAGGTCCTGTTCCTGCCCGACCAGCACCTCGGCCGCAACACCGCCGTCCGCGACATGGGCATGTCCCTGGAGGACTGCGTCGTCTACAACCCGCACAAGCCGAACGGCGGGCTGACCGCCGAGCAGCTGCGCGACGCGAAGATGATCCTGTGGCGCGGCCACTGCTCGGTGCACGGCCGCTTCAGCCTGGAGTCGGTCGAGGACGTGCGCGCCCGCATCCCCGGCGTGAACGTGCTCGTGCACCCGGAGTGCCGGCACGAGGTCGTGGCCGCGGCGGACCACGTCGGCTCGACCGAGTACATCATCAAGGCCCTGGAGGCCGCGCCCGCCGGCTCCAAGTGGGCCATCGGCACGGAGCTGAACCTGGTCCGCCGGCTGGCGAACCGTTTCGCGCCCGAGGGCAAGGAGATCGTCTTCCTGGACAAGACGGTCTGCTTCTGCTCGACCATGAACCGCATCGACCTCCCCCACCTGGTGTGGACCCTGGAGTCCCTCGCCGAGGGCACGCTGGTCAACCGCATCGAGGTCGACAAGGAGACCGAGAAGTTCGCGAAGCTGGCGCTGGAGCGGATGCTGGCGCTGCCGTAGGGCCCGCGGCGGACAGACACCGAGGCCCCGGCCCGCGCACTGCGGACCGGGGCCTCGGTGTGTGTACCGCTCAGACGCCGGCCGGCTCCGGGGCCTTCTCCGGCTCGGCGGACCGCTTCTTCGCCGCCCGCTTCTCCGCCCGCCGCTCCTTGCGCAGTTCGACCATCGCGTAGAGGGTCGGGACCAGCAGCAGGGTGAGCAGCGTCGAGGTGATCAGACCGCCGATCACCACCACCGCCAGCGGCTGCGCGATGAAGCCGCCCTCACCGGTGACGCCCAGGGCCATCGGCAGCAGGGCGAAGATGGTCGCCAGTGCCGTCATGAGGATGGGCCGCAGCCGGTGGCGGCCGCCCTCGATCACGGCCTCGACCACGCCGTACCCCTGTCCGCGGTACTGGTTGATCAGGTCGATCAGCACGATGGCGTTGGTCACCACGATGCCGATCAGCATCAGCATGCCGATCATGGCCGGGACGCCCATCGGGGTGCCGGTGACGATCAGCAGGCCGATCGCGCCGGTCGCCGCGAACGGGATGGAGACCAGCAGGATCAGCGGCTGGACCAGCGACCGGAAGGTCGCCACCAGCAGCATGAAGACGATCGCGATCGCCGCGAGCATCGCCAGGGCCAGGTTCTTGAACGCGTCGTCCTGGTCCTGCGAGACACCGCCGATCTCGGCCGTGGCGCCCGCCGGCAGCTTCAGCGCGTCCAGCTTCGACGTCAGGTCCGCGCTCACCGCGCCCGTGTTGTCGCCGGTCGGCCGCGCGGTGACGGTGGCCGCGCGCTGCCCGTCGATGCGGGTCATGGCGACGGGGCCGTCGACGAGCCGCACGGTCGCGATGTCGCCGAGCTTCACCGGGCCCAGGGGCAGGGCCTTGAGCTGGGCCAGCGTGGTGGCCGGCCGGGCGGAGGTGATGACGACGTCGCGCTCGGTGTCGTCCAGGGTCGCCTTCGCCGCCGTCGTCCCGCGGACCGCCTGCGTGACCGCCGCGCCCAGCGTCTGCTCGTCGAACCCGGCCGCCGCGGCCTTGGCGTTCGCCTCGACCGAGATGCGCGGCACGCTCTGCGAGAGGTCGCTGGTGACGTCCGTGACGTCGTCCAGGCCGGCCACCGCGGCGCGGACCTGCTCGGCCGCCGTGCGCAGCACCTCGGCGTCGGCCGCCTTCACGACGACGCTCAGGTCCTGGCTGCCGAAGCCGTCGCCGGCGGCGACCGTGGTGCTGCCGATGCCGGACAGCTTCTTCAGGCCGTCCTCGATGTGGTCCTGGACGTCCTCGAAGGACGCCGAGTCCTCCAGCATCACCTGGTACGAGGCCTGGTTGGTGTCGGTGCCGCCGCCGAAGGCCGCCATGAACCCGGAGGATCCGACGGTGACCTGGTAGTCCTTCACCCCGTCGGTGTCGGCGAGGAGTTGCTCGACCTTCCTGGCCTGGGCGTCGGTCGCCGCCAGGCTGGTGCCCGGCTCCAGCTCCTGCTTGACCGTCAGGACCTGCTGCTCGCCCTGGTCGAAGAAGTTGGTCTTCAGCAGCGGCGCCATGCCGAAGGTGCCGATCAGGACGACGACCGCGATCGCCACGCTCGTCAGACGGCGCCGGGTCGCGAACCGCAGGACGGGGACGTAGAAGCGCTGGAGGCGGCTGTTCGCCTCCTTCTCCTCGGCCGCGCGGCGAGCCTCCTCGGCGTCCTCGGGGGTGCCCTTCGGGGGCCGCAGGAACCAGTACGACAGGACGGGGACGACCGTCAGCGACACCAGCAGGGAGGCCAGCAGGGCCGCCGTGACGGTGAGGCTGAACGCGCCGAACAGGGCGCCGACCATGCCGCCGACCAGGCCGATCGGCAGGAACACGGCGACCGTGGTGAGGGTGGAGGAGGTGACCGCGCCGGCCACCTCGCGGACCGCGGTGAGGATCGCGGTCCGGCGCTCCTCGCCGTAGCCGAGGTGGCGCTTGATGTTCTCCAGGACCACGATCGAGTCGTCGACGACCCGGCCGATGGCGATGGTCAGCGCGCCCAGGGTCAGCATGTTGAGCGACAGGTCACGGGTCCACAGCACGATCAGGGCGAGGACCACCGACAGCGGGATGGACACCGCCGTCACCAGCGTCGAGCGGATCGACGCCAGGAAGACCAGGATGACCAGGACCGCGAAGAGCAGGCCGAGCGCGCCCTCCGTGGTCAGGCCCTCGATGGACTTCGACACCGCCGGACCCTGGTCGCTGACGACCGTGATCGACGCGCCGGCGCCGAGGTCCTCGCGCAGATTGGGCAGCTTGTCCCGGACCGCGTCGGAGATGGCGACCGCGCTGCCGTCGTGGTCCATGGTGACGGCCACGGCGAGGCTGGGCTTGCCGTCGGTGCGGGTGAGGGAGGCGGCCGGGGCCTCCTCCTGCTTCACCGTGGCGACGTCGGCGAGGCGGACCGGCTTGCCGCCCGGCCGCGCCGGGATCACCAGGTCCTGGATCTGCCGCAGGGAGGTGTAGCCGCCGCCGACCTGGACGGTGCGGTTGCCGCCGGCCTCGTCGAAGGAGCCCGCGGCGACGGTGACACCGCCGGCCTGGAGGGCCTGGGCGAGGGACTGGGTGGTCAGACCGGCCTTCGCCAGCTTCGCGTCGGCCGGGGTGACGGCGACCCGCAGGTCGCGCACCCCGTCGACGGTGACCTGGCCGACGCCGTCGATGTCCTTCAGCGCGGGCACGACCGTCGTGTCCAGGCGGTCGGCGAGGGCCTGCTGGTCCCCGGCCGAGGCGACGGCGAGGACCACGGTCGGGATGTCGTCCGTGGAACCGGCGACGACCTGCGGGTCCACCGAGTCCGGGAGCTGGACGCGGGCCCGGTTGACGGCCTGCTGGACGTCGGCGACGAGCTGCTTGGTGTCGTTGCCGTAGTCGAAGGAGGCGAGGATGACCGCGTTGCCCTCGCTGGCCGTGGAGGTGACGCCGGTGATGCCGTCGACCCCTTCGAGGTTGTCCTCGATGGGCTGGATCACCTGCTTCTCGACGACGTCGGGGGAGGCACCCTGGTACGGCGCGAGCACCGACACCACCGGCAGTTCGATCGTGGGCAGGAGCTGCTGTTTGAGCTGCGGGATCGCGATCGCCCCGAACACGATCGCGATGATGGACACGAGGCCTATCAGGGCCCGTTGCGCGAGGCTGAACTTCGACAGCCAGGACATGGGTTACAGGTCTCTCTTCTGAAAGCGGCAGAAGCGGCATGGCAGGGACGGAAAGGGATGACGCGGGCGCACCTGGGCGCCGTCCCCTACACCCTGAGCCATGAGGAGAGCCCGATCCGTAAGCCCCAGGTCGATTTCCTTATACGGCGCATACTCCGGGTGCAGTACGGCCGGGTGGAGATCAGTCCACCCTCGGGCGGACCAGCCCGGACTCGTACGCGATCACCACGAGCTGGGCCCGGTCGCGGGCGCCCAGCTTGGCCATGGCCCTGTTGACGTGCGTCTTCACGGTCAGCGGGCTGACCTCCAGGCGCTCGGCGATCTCGTCGTTGGAGTGGCCGCCGGCGACCTGGACGAGGACCTCGCGCTCCCGGCCGGTGAGTGCCGACAGCCGCTGCGCCCGGTCCGGGTCACCGCCGTCGTCCCCCGCGTCGCCCTGGGCGAGGAAGCGGGCGATCAGTCCCTTGGTCGCGGTCGGCGAGAGCAGGGCGTCACCGCCGGCGGCGACCCGGATGGCGTTGAGCAGTTCCTCCGGCTCGCTGCCCTTGCCGAGGAAGCCGGAGGCACCCGCGCGCAGCGACCGCACCACGTAGTCGTCGACCTCGAAGGTCGTCAGGATCACCACCCGGACGTGCGCGAGGGAGGGGTCGGCGCTGATCAGACGGGTGGCGGCGAGGCCGTCGGTGCCGGGCATGCGGATGTCCATCAGGACGACGTCGGCGCGCTCCTCCTTGGCGAGCCGGACCGCCTGCGCCCCGTCGGACGCCTCACCGACCACCTCCATGTCGGGCTCGGAGTCGACGAGCACCCGGAACGCGCTGCGCAGCAGCGCCTGGTCGTCGGCGAGCAGGACACGGATGGTCATGCGGAGTCCTCGGGGACGGCGGAGCGGGTCTCGACGGGCAGGATCGCATGGACGCGGTAGCCGCCTCCGTAGCGGGGACCGGTGGTGAGGGCGCCGCGCAGGGCGGTGACGCGCTCGCGCATCCCGAGCAGGCCGTGCCCGCCGCCGTCCTCCGACGCCGGTACGTCCCCGGCACCGTCGTCGAGGACGGTGACCTCGATGTGGGGGCCGACGCGGACCACGCTGACCTCGGCCCTGGCTTCCGGGCCCGCGTGTTTGCGCACGTTGGTGAGGGCCTCCTGGACGACGCGGTAGGCGGCCAGGTCGACGGCGGCGGGGAGTTCGGTGCCGTGGTCGGAGCGGGCCACCTCGACCCGCAGGCCCGCGTTGCGGAAGGTGCCGGCCAGTTCGTCGAGCCGGTAGAGGCCGGGGGCCGGCTCGGTGGGCGCCTCCGGGTCGCCGGACTGGCGCAGCAGGCCGACCGTGGCGCGGAGTTCGTTGAGCGCGGAGCGGCTGGCCTCGCGGACGTGCGCGAGGGCTTCCTTGGCCTGGTCGGGGCGTTTGTCCATGACGTGGGCGGCGACCCCGGCCTGCACGTTGACCAGGGCGATGTGGTGGGCGACCACGTCGTGCAGGTCGCGGGCGATGCGCAGGCGCTCCTCGGCGACCCGGCGGCGGGCCTCCTCCTCACGGGTGCGTTCGGCCCGTTCGGCCCGCTCCCGGATGGCGCGCACGACGGCCCGGCGGCTGCGGACCGCGTCCCCGGCGGTGGCGCCGATGCCGGTCCAGGCGAGGATCGCCACGTTCTCCTGGGCGTACCAGGGCAGTGGCCCGGCGAGCATGGCGGCGCCGGTGAGGACGGTCATGGTGAGCAGGCCGACCCGCCAGGCGGTGGGACGGTCGGTGGTGGAGGCGACGGTGTAGAGGGCGATGACGGCGGACATCGCGACGGGGGCGCGGGGGTCGCCGGTGACGCTCTCGGCCACGGAGCAGGCGCCGGTGACCGCGAGGACCGCCAGGGGGGCGATGCGGCGGAGGACGAGGGCGACGCCGCCGAGGGTGATCAGCAGCAGGCTGAGCGGGTCAGGACTGCGCAGGCTCCAGCTGACCCCCCGGTCGCCGTGCGGGTCGATGAAGGAACCGGCCAGCATGCACAGCAGTACGGCGGCGGCGAGGGCGGAGTCCAGGGCGAGGGGGTGGGCCTTCAGCCGGTGCCGGGCTCGGGCGAGGGGGGTCAAGGGGGGTCACTTTCCGTGCCGTCGCTTTCGTGGCCGTCGCCGGGACCGCCGCCGGCGGCTGCCGCCCTCGGACCCGGCCGTCGGCCTCGGATCGGGCGGCCTCGGATCGGGCGGCCTCGGATCGGGCGGCCTCGTCCTCGGCCGCCCGACGGGCCGGACACGTGCGCCGCCCCGGGGGGTGCGGCGCCGCCGTCGTCCGGGGCCCGTCCGGCGGATCATGTCGGACAGGACCCGGGGCCCGGCCTCACCCGGGGATCAGCCCGCCGTCGCTCAGCATCTCCCGGACCTCCTCCAGGCTCGCGTCCGGGGCCGGGAGGATCAGTTCCGACGGTTCCAGGGCGTCGTCGGGAAGGGGCTCGCCGAGGCGGCGGACGGCGTCCAGGAGGGCGCCGAGGGTGCGGTGGAAGCCGTCGTCGTCGCCGCCCTCCATCTCGGCCAGCAGTTCGTCGTCCAGCTCGTTCAGCTCGGCGAAGTGGGAGTCGGCCAGCGTCCACTGGCCCTCCCCCATGATCCGGACGATCACGTCGGCCTCCTCGGCTCCGGCCCCGGCCCGGAAGCTACTGCTTGTCGAAGCGCGGGGTGTCCTGCGGCTGCTGCCGGCTCTGCGCCGGGTCGGCGCCGCCCTCGATGGCCTGCTGCCCGGACGAGGGGCCACCGGCCAGCTCCGCCTTCATGCGCTGGAGCTCCAGCTCTACATCCGTACCACCGGAGAGCCGGTCCAGCTCGGCCTGGAGGTCGTCCTTGGCGATGCCGGTGGGGTCGTCGAGGGCGCCGGAGGCGAGGAGTTCGTCGAGGGCGCCGGCCCGGGCCTGGAGCTGGGCCGTCTTGTCCTCGGCGCGCTGGATCGCCAGCCCGACGTCACCCATCTCCTCGGAGATGCCGGAGAAGGCCTCCCCGATCCGGGTCTGCGCCTGCGCCGCCGTGTAGGTGGCCTTGATGGTCTCCTTCTTGGTGCGGAAGGCGTCCACCTTGGCCTGGAGGCGCTGGGCCGCGAGGGTGAGCTTCTCCTCCTCGCCCTGGAGCGTCGAGTGCTGCGTCTCCAGGTCGGTGACCTGCTGCTGGAGGGCGGCACGGCGGGAGAGCGCCTCGCGGGCCAGGTCCTCGCGGCCCAGCGCGAGCGCCTTGCGGCCCTGGTCCTCCAGCTTGGAGGACTGCGACTGCAACTGGTTCAGCTGGAGTTCCAGCCGCTTGCGCGAGGTGGCCACGTCCGCGACGCCGCGGCGGACCTTCTGGAGGAGCTCCAGCTGCTTCTGGTACGAGTAGTCGAGGGTTTCGCGCGGGTCCTCGGCCCGGTCAAGGGCCTTGTTCGCCTTCGCGCGGAAGATCATCCCCATACGCTTCATGACACCGCTCATGGGCTTCGCGCGCCCCCTTCTGACGTCCAGCTCCAGCTCTGCGACAGAACCCACAGTACGGGCCCTGCTTCCATTGACGCACTGTCCGAGGCCAGATGCGCTCATCCCCAAGGACGACTGACCAAGGCCTTGCTCCGGCGTAAGGAGTAGGTGACCTTCAGGGTGGCCGTCGCGCCACCGCTCGTCCCCTCTCCACCGGTTCGTCCCGGGTCCGTCCTCACTTCAGACGACTGGTGTTGCCGGATCGTTCCCCACGCGGCTGGGGTCCATGCCCGGGGAGCGCTTACCCTTGGGTTTTGTGTTCCGTAGCCGTGCCAAGGAAGAGAAGGCCCCGGTAGCCGACAAGGCGCCGGCCGACTCCAAGCAGACCCGCGACCCGCAGGCCCCGAAGGGCAGGCCCACGCCCAAGCGCAGTGAGGCCCAGTCCCAGCGCCGCAGCGTCGCCAACACCTCGTTGTCGCGCAAGGACGCCGCCAAGCGTCAGCGCGAGGAGCGCCGAGCCCAGCTGGAGCGCCAGCGCCAGGCGCTGGCGGGCGGTGACGAGCGGTTCCTGCCGGCCCGCGACAAGGGTCCGGTGCGCAAGTTCGCGCGCGACACCATCGACTCGCGGTTCAACGTGGCGGAGTTCTTCCTGCCGACGGCCGTGGTCATCCTGGTGCTGAGCATGGTCCGGGTGAGCTCGCTCCAGACGATCGCGCTGCTGCTGTGGCTCGTGGTGATCGTGCTGATCGTGCTGGACTCGCTCGTGACCGGGTTCCGTCTGAAGAAGCGGCTCGCCGAGCGCTTCCCCGACCAGAACCGGCGGGGCGCGGTGGCCTACGCGCTCATGCGCTCCCTCCAGATGCGTCGGCTCCGGCTGCCCAAGCCGCAGGTCAAGCGCGGAGAGCGGCCCTGAGCACCGCTGCTTTCTCCGGGGGCGCGGCGAAGGCCTGGCTGAGCAGGCTCGGCGGACTGCGTGATGTCGTACGGCAGGAGCTGGTGGCCCGGCAGCTCGACGAACAGATAGCCGGGCGGTATCCGGTCGGGCAGCGGCTGCGCGTGCTCGACGTGGGGATGGGCCAGGGCACCCAGGCGCTGCGGCTGGCCCGGCTGGGCCACCAGGTGACCGGGCTGGAGCAGGACGCGACGATGATCGCCGCGGCCCGTGACGCCCTGCGCGGGGAGCCCGAGGGCATCCGGGAGCGGATGCAGATCATGGAGGGCGACGGCCGGGACACCGGTGTGCACTTCCCGCCCGGCAGCTTCGACGTGGTGCTCTGCCACGGCGTGCTCATGTACGTCCAGGAGCCGGATCCCCTGCTCGCGGGCCTCGCGCGCGTGCTGGCCCCCGGCGGGCTGCTGTCCCTGCTGGTCCGCAACGCCGACGCGCTGGCCATGCGGCCCGGCCTGGCCGGGGACTGGGCGGGCGCCCTGGGCGCCTTCGACACCACTGCGTACCGCAACCGGCTGGGCCTCGACGTCCGCGCGGACCGCCGGGAGACCCTGACCGCGACCCTCGCGGGCATCGGGGCCCCGCTGCACGCCTGGTACGGCGTGCGGGTCTTCACGGACACGGCGGTGGACGGCTCGGACGTCCCCGAGGACCCGGAGCCGCTGCTGGCGGCGGAGGAGCGGGCGGGCCGGACGGACCCGTACCGCGGCGTGGCGGCACTGCTGCACCTGTGCGGGGTGCGGGGCTGAGAGGCTCCCCGGGGTGGATCCCGCCCGCACCGGCGACGGGCGGACGGCCGGCGTGACCGCCGGGCGAGCGGCGGCGGGGGCGGGGGCGGTCGGGGCGGGGTGAGCGGGGTGGCCGTCGACCGGCCACCCCGGGCCGGGGCCCGTCCCGCGACCGCCCGTCCTACGACTCGTCGGCGTGCAGGTTCATCGGGCCGTAGATCTCCGTGGCGTCCTCGAACAGCCGGACCTGGTCCGCGCCGCCTTCGAGCAGGGCCTTCCAGTGCTCCCCGAGCCAGGACTCGGCGTCCCCCTGCGTGGTGAACTCCTCGGGCTGCACCGCGGGCTGGACCTCCGTCCCGTCGGCCTTCTCGAACCGCCACGTCCATGCCGCCATGTACGCCTCCAACGTGTGAGCACATGCAGAGCAGAAGCCGGATCATGGTCCGGCTCCTGGCACGCAGCCTAGCCGGATGCGCAAGACCTGATCGGACGCGCGAAAATCAGGTCCGTGGAAGTGACTCTGCTCGGTACCGGTGCCCCCGCGGGACTCCCCCGCCCCGACTGTCCCTGTGCCGTCTGCGCGACCTCCCTCGGGGCGGACGCCCGGGCGGCGACCGCGGTGCTCGTGGACGGGGCGCTGCTGCTCGACCTCACGCCGGGCGCGGCCTTCGCCGCGGCGCGCTCCGGGCACTCCCTGGGCGGCGTACGGCAGGTGCTGCTGTCGCATCCGCACGACGGGCCCGCGGTCGAGGTGCCGGCCGGGCTGCCGCAACCCGTCCGGGTGCCGGACGGACGGGAGTTGACACAGCTGACGGGGCATCGGGTGCGGGCGGTGGCGATGGACGCGCCCGGTACGGGGTACGCCGTGACCGGGCCGGACGGGCAGCGGCTGCTGTACCTGCCGCCGGGCGGCGCGCCGGCCGGGCTGGAGGAGGGCGGGGAGCCGGCCGAGCGGTACGACATGGTCCTCGCCGACGTGGTGGGGCGGCCGGACGCGCTGGCGAAGCTGCGGGCGGTGGGTGCGGTCGGGCCCACGACGGACGTCGTCGTCGTCCATCTGGACCACGACGTGCCCCCGGGGCCGGAGTCGCGGCGCCGGCTGGCCGCGGCGGGGGCGCGGGCGGTGCCGGACGGATCGACGCTGACGGTGGGGGTGTACGAGGAGGTGCCGGACGTGCCGCGGCGGACCCTGGTGCTGGGCGGCGCGCGGTCGGGGAAGTCGGTGGAGGCCGAACGGCGGCTGGAGTCCTTCCCCGACGTGCTGTACGTCGCGACCGGCGGATCGCGGGGCGGGGACGGCGAGTGGGCGGCCCGCGTCGCCACGCACCGGGAGCGGCGGCCGGGGTCGTGGCGGACGGTCGAGACGTGCGACCTGGTGCCGCTGCTCGCGCAGGACGGTGCGCCGCCCCTGCTGATCGACTGCCTGTCGCTGTGGCTGACCGACGCCATGGACTCCGTCGGCGCCTGGGACGACGCGGTGTGGGCGGACGGCGGTGAGCGCGAACTGCGCTCCCGGGTGGCGGAGTTGGCGGGAGCGGTGCGGGAGACCCGGCGGCCGGTGGTGCTGGTGTCGAACGAGGTGGGGTCCGGGATCGTGCCGGCCACGGCGTCGGGACGGCGGTACCGGGACGAACTGGGACGGCTGAACGCGGCGGTCGCGGGCGAGTGCGAGGAGGTGCTGCTGGCGGTGGCGGGGCAGGTGCTGGTGCTACGGGGCCCACGGGGCTGACGCGCCGGCGCGCCGGCCCGCGGACGGCGGCGGACGGCCGCCGGCCGGGGTCGCCTCCTCCGGGCCGCGCGGCCCACCCCGCCGGGACGTGGGCCGCCCCGCGCGAGCGCGACCGGGCGCGGGGCGGGGCGGGGCGGGGTGTGGACGCGAGGGCCGGGGTCGGGTCCCGCCGGCGCCGGGGTCAGTTCTTGCGGGCGATCACCCGGTACGTGTTGGAGAAGCGGGTCCGGCGGAGCAGGGGGGCCAGCGCGTGGTCGAGGGCGTTGGCGGCGGTGACCAGCGGGCCGGCGGCTCGCAGGAGGGCCGTGCCGGCGCCCGGGACCGGGCGGGACAGGGACAGCGCGAGGGCCGCCGCGAGGTCGTGGGGGACGTGGGCGCCGCTGCGGTCGGCCGTGACGACGGTGCAGCCCCGCGACTCGAGTTCGGCGCGGAGGTTGGGCAGCGGGATGAGGTGGAGGTGGCGCGGCTGCCCGTGGGCCACCCACCACTTGCCGAGCAGCGCCGCGGACGCGCTGCGCGGTTCGGGCAGTTCGAGGAGCAGATGCCCGCCGGGCCGCAGCGCGACGAGCGCGGCACGCAGTTCCGCGCGGGGGTCCAGGGTGTGCTCCACATGGCCGAGCATGCTGACGACGTCGTAGCGGGCGCGCAGCCGTGCACTGGTGGCGGGGTGGGTGAGCTGCCCCTGGTGGGCCTCCTCCACGCGGCCGGCCTCCTGGGCCCGGACGACCCGCGGGGTGGGGTCGAGCCCGTCGAAGGAGGTGTAGGTGAAGACCTCCTTCGCCGCCTCGGGGAACAGCGCGTCCCCCGTGCCCACGTCCAGCCAGCTCTCCGGCTCGGGGAAGGGCAGCATCGCGCGGGCGGTGGCCACCAGCCGGCGCCGCCGCGTGCGGGTGGCGAGGACGCGTGCGGCGGAGCCTCCGGGCGGGCCCCCCGCCGGGGGGCGCTGGTAGAGGGCGAGGCCCTCCGCGGTCAGTCGCGGGTTCTGGAAGGTGTGGGCGCAGTCCCGGCATTCGTCGACGGCGAAGGTGCCGGGCCGGTGATGGAGCAGGTCGGGCGCGCGCAGGCGGGTGCGCAGGCGTTTCGAGCCGCACCAGGGGCAGTTGTCGCGGCGCGGCTCGTGGATGGGCCTGGGGGGCATGAGCGGCTCCGTGGAGGGCGTCGAGGGATGCGGCAATTCGCAGCAAAACGGAACGTAGGGGATGCCGATCCCGGGTGCAAAGACGTCGTGGGGGTGTGGTGCCGATGTGGCGCCGGACCGTTCGATCGGTGCCGGTACTGTTCGGCGAATGAGCTCGCTGAATCTCGACGACTTCACCGATCTGATCGAGCGCCCCGACGGCGGGGTGCGCCGCGACGCGGAGGCCCGCCGGGAACGCCTGGCCGTGCCGCCCGGATCGCTGGGCCGCCTCGACGACCTGGGTGAGTGGCTGGCGGCGGCGCAGGGTTCGGTGCCCGTACGGCCGGTCGTACGGCCGCGGGTGGTGCTGTTCGCCGGCGATCACGGGATCGCCGAACTGGGCGTCTCGGCGCGTCCGGCGGGCAGCGCGGCGGAGCTGGTGCGCCAGGTGCGGGAGGGCGGCCGGCCGGTGTCGGTGCTCGCCCGGCGGCTCGGCGTCCCCGTGCGCGTCGTGGACATGGCGCTGGACTGCCCGCCGGAGACGTTCCCCGAGGACGTCGTGCGGCACCGGGTGCGGCGCGGCAGCGGCCGTATCGACGTCGAGGACGCGCTGACCGCGGAGGAGGCCGAGGCCGCCTTCCTCGCCGGGGTCGCGGTGGCCGACGAGGAGGCCGACTCCGGGACGGACCTGGTCGTGCTCGGCGACGTCAGCGTGGGCGGGACGACCGCGGCGGGCGTCCTGGTGGCCGCGCTGTGCGGGACCGACGCGTCGGTGGTGACCGGGCGGGGCGGCCTGGCGATCGACGACCTGGCGTGGATGCGCAAGTGCGCGGCGATCCGGGACGCGTTGCGGCGGGCGCGGCCGGTGCTCGGGGACCAGGTGCAGCTGCTGGCGACCGTGGGCGGGGCGGACCTCGCCGCGATGACGGGCTTCCTGCTCCAGAGCGCCGTCCGCAAGATGCCGGTGGTGCTGGACGGCGTCGTGGCGGCGGCGTGCGCGCTCGTCGGGCAGCGGATCGCGTTCCGGGCCCCGGACTGGTGGCTGGCCGGGCAGCGCAGCGGGGAGCCGGGGCAGGCGAAGGCACTGGACCGGATGGCGCTGGAGCCGCTGCTGGACCAGGGCGTGACGGTGGGCGAGGGCGCGGGGGCGCTGCTGGCGCTGCCGCTGGTGCAGGCGGCCGCCGCCCTGGCCGCCGAACTGCCGGAGAAGCCCGAAGCGCCCCGGGAGCCCGAGCGGCCCGGGGAGTCCGGGGAGTCCGGGGAGTCCGCCGGGGTGCTCGGCACGGAGTAGCCACCGGGGCCCGCGGCCGTCGCGGCGGCGCGTCAGCGGTGCTCGGCGGCCCGGCTCAGCTCGGCGTCGGTCTTGCCGCCCAGCCAGTCGCCGACCACCCGGCGCGGGCCCGCCCAGCGGCGGTCGTGGTGGTAGGCCCGCAGGACCGCCTTGGCGCGGGCGCGCGGGCGCCTGCGGTAGAAGCGGCGGGCCCACGGGGAGTCGGGGCGGGCCACCCGGACGAGGCCGAACAGGGCGATGAACGGGACGATCACGCTGAAGACCGCCAGCTTCACCTTGCCCTTGCTCAGTACGGCCAGGGCGAACAGGAAGTTCACGGCCACGGTCGAGAGCACGGCGCCCCGGTCCTGGAGTTCCTCCTCGCTGAGGTCGTTGACGCCGAACGGGGCGAAGCCGACCAGCACCAGGCCGACCAGGGCCGCCGTCAGGACGACGGCCTCCACGCTCTTGCGGCCGGCCTCCGTCCAGTACACGTCGTCGAGGTGCAGGACCAGCGCGAACTCGTCCAGGACCAGGCCCGCGCCGATGCCGAAGAGGGCCGCGCAGACGTACGAGCCGAAGCCGCTCCGGCCGCTGGCCACCGCGCCGAAGCCGCCGACGACGGTGAGGACGACGCCGGGGACCACGTGGTGGATGTGCACCCCGCCCGCGCTGATGTTGCCGAACGGGCCCTTGCCCGCGCGGATCAGGCGGGTGACGACGCGGGTGATCAGGAAGGTCAGGACGAAGGAGGCCAGGGCGACGAGCAGCGGCAGCTTGCCCGGCTCGACGATGTTGCGCTGCAGCCAATCTCCCATAGGCGCATTTTCGTCCCGGGCTCCCCGCGGCGCCCGTCCGACCGCCGGGTAACCTGCGCCGGTGTCCACGACCCCGCCCTCCCCGCCGTCCCCGGCCTCCGGCCTCGACGGTCTCCGCTTCGCCTTCGGCACCCTCACCGTCCTCCCCGTCCGGGTGACCCGCTGGGACCGCGGGGCCGCGCGCGGGGGCATGCTCGCGGCCCCGCTGGCCGGGCTGGTCGTCGGCGGCGGCGCGGCCGGGCTCGGGCTGCTGCTCCTGCTCCTCGGCGCGGGCCCGCCGCTCGCCGCCGTCGCCTCCGCCGCCGTACCCGCCGCCCTCACCCGCGGCCTGCACCTCGACGGGCTGGCGGACACCGCGGACGGGCTGGGCAGCGGCAGGCCGGCGGACGACGCGCTGCGGATCATGAAGCAGTCGGACATCGGGCCCTTCGGCGTGATCGCCCTCGTCCTCGTCCTGCTCGCCCAGGTGGCCGCGCTGGCCGAGCTCTACGGCTCCTCCTGGGGCCGGGGCGCCCTGGCGGCCGTCGCCTCCGCGGTCGCCGCCCGGCTGGCGCTCACCCTCGCCGCCCGGACCGGTGTGCCCGCCGCCCGGCCGGAGGGGCTCGGCGCGGCGGTCGCCGGGGTGGTCCCGGTGCGCGGCGCGCTGGCCGTGGCGGCGGGCTGCCTCGCGGCCGCGGCCGCCGGGGGCGCCCTCCTCGGCCCGTTCGACGCCGTCCGCACGCCCGCCGCGGTCGTCGCCGCGGTCGCCGCCGCCGAACTGCTCCTGCGCCACTGCACGCGCCGCTTCGGCGGGGTCACCGGCGACGTCTTCGGCGGCCTGGCGGAGACGGCGGCCACGACGGCACTGGTGGTCCTCTGCCTCGGCTGAACGCCGCGGGGCGCCCCTAGGGCCTGTCGTCAAATTCCTGCCGTCCGCCTGGAGGGCGGGCTCTGCGGCGTCAGGTGCGTGCTCTCGGCGTGCCGGGCCCTGATCCTCGTACTGGACGTACTCGGGTCAGGGCCCGGTGCGGCGAGAGTGCGTGCATGGCGCCGCGGGGCAGGCGGGAATTTGACGACAGGGCCTAGTGACCTGAGTCGGAGATTTTCGGGTAGTTCTCGCGAGCTGCCTGACGTGCCGGAGACCGGACTTCAGCAGGCCGGGCCGGACCTGGCGGCAGCACGGCATCCGGTTGACGGCCGCCCATCTGGCGAAGAACTTCCGACTCAGGTCACTAGCAGGCCTCGCGCCACGCGGTGAGTTCGTACTGCTTCCGCAGGGAACTCAGCTTCAGGCGGCGGGACTCGGCGCAGAAACGGCTCGTGGGGAGCTCGTACTCGACGTGGAAGACGGCCTTGCCCGCCTCGACGAACGGGGTCGTCCTCGCGCACTCGCCGTACTGGGCGCACTGTTCGTTGACCGCGAAGTCGAAGTCGTCGACGAGTTCGGGGATCTGGTCGAGGTCGTTCTTCAGACCGACGGACAGGCCCCGGTCGTGGGCGAGCCGGGCGATCAGCCGGTTGTAGCGGAGCTGGTCGGCGGCCGTCAGCGGGAAACCGGTCCCGTTGCGGTAGCCGTCCATGTTGTCCGGTTCCACCGCGTCGAAGCCCTTGTCGCGGCACATGTCGAGCCGGTCCGCCATCAGCGGTTCGAGGACGTCGGTACGGCGGATGTCCAGCCAGCGCTCCCCCTCCCAGCCGTTGCCCTCGCCCAGGACCGCCCGCGGGAACCTCGCCGCGTCCGGACGCCAGTCCTCCCACGCGCCGGTGGACAGGTAGCAGACGACCTTGCGGCCGTCCTCGTGCAGCCCGGCGACGGCCGCCGCGCTCTGGTCGAAGCCGTCGATGTCGTACACCGGCACGTCGACGGAGGTGTCCAGACGCCCCCTCAGCTGCCACTGCCAGCCGATGCCGGGGCGGGGCCGCCAGCGGTCCCCCTCCGCCGGCTCCTCGTCCGGCGCGGACGCACAGCCCGCGAGCAGCGACAGCAGGACGGGCAGCAGGATCATGCGTCTCACGGACGGGCTCCAGGGTGGGCGACGGCGGCTGCCGCCATGATCTCCCGCCGCCGTCCGGCGCGGGGCGCCGCCCTCCACCGCACCCGAGAGGTGTGCCCCCGTCCGCCGGATGCGAGGATCGGTCCGTGGCCACGACGCCACCGACAGGTGAACACTGCCGTGCACGGGCGAACGCTCACGCACGCGTACGCTCGTCGCGGGGTCGCCGCTCCGGTACGCCGCGCCGGTGAGGCCGACCCCGGTAACGACCGCTCCCCCAGCCCGGATCTAGGGTCGGCTGTCGGGCCCGGTCGACCCACTCATATCGGCCACAGCAACTCCACATCGGAAGCGAGAAATCACCACCGTGACTGCTCTCACTCTCAGCACCGCCGCGGCGCCCGGCCTGCGGGCCGACGCGATCGTGATCGGTGTCGCCAAGGGCGCCAACGGCCCCGTCGTCACAGCGGGCGCCGAGGCCGTGGACAAGGCCTACGACGGCCGGCTCGCCGGCGTCCTGGAAACCCTCGGTGCCGCCGGCGCCGAGGGCGAGGTGACGAAGCTGCCGGCCCCGGCCGGCTTCAAGACGCCTCTCGTGCTGGCGGTGGGGCTGGGCGCGGAGCCCGGGAAGGACGCCTCCTACGACGCCGAGGCGCTGCGCCGCGCCGCCGGTGTGGCCGCCCGCGCCCTCGCCGGTTCCCAGAAGGCCGCCTTCGCCCTGCCCCTGGCGGACGCCGCCGACCTCGGCGCGGTCGCCGAGGGCGTCGTGCTCGGCGCCTACTCCTTCGACACCTACAAGGAGCAGGGCAAGGACGCCAAGGCGAAGAACGGCAAGGCCCCGCTCGCGGAGGCCGTCCTGCTCGGCGGCAAGCCGCGCGACGCCGCCCACAAGGCGGCCCTCGCCCGCGCCGCGGCCGTCTCCGAGGAGCTCAACCGCGCCCGGGACCTCATCAACACCCCGCCGAACGACCTGGACCCCCAGGCCTTCGCCGCCCTCGCCCAGACCGCGGCCAAGGAACACGGCGTCAAGGTGCAGGTCCTCGACGAGAAGGCCCTCGCCAAGGGCGGCTACGGCGGCATCCTCGGCGTCGGCGCCGGTTCGGCCGCGGCCCCGCGGCTGGTGAAGCTGTCGTACACCTCCTCCAAGGCGAAGAAGCACCTCGCCTTCGTCGGCAAGGGCATCACCTACGACTCGGGCGGCATCTCGCTCAAGCCGGCCGGGCACAACGAGACGATGAAGTGCGACATGAGCGGTGCGGCGGCGGTCTTCGCCGCCGTGGTCGCCGTCGCGCGCCTCGGTCTGGACGTCAACGTCACCGGCTGGCTGGCGCTGGCCGAGAACATGCCCTCCGGCTCCGCCACCCGCCCGGGTGACGTGCTGCGCATGTTCAGCGGCAAGACGGTCGAGGTCCTCAACACCGACGCCGAGGGCCGGCTGGTCCTCGCCGACGCGCTGTGGGCCGCCTCCCAGGAGAAGCCGGACGCCATCGTGGACGTCGCGACCCTGACCGGCGCGATGATGCTGGCGCTGGGCAGCCGGACGTTCGGCATCATGGCGAACGACGACGCGTTCCGCGCCGCGGTGCACGAGGCCGCCGAGGAGGTCGGCGAGCCGGCCTGGCCGATGCCGCTGCCCGACCACCTGCGCAAGGGCATGGACTCCCCCGTCGCCGACATCGCGAACATGGGTGAGCGGATGGGCGGCGGGCTCGTCGCCGGTCTGTTCCTGCGGGAGTTCGTCGGCGAGGGGATCACCTGGGCGCACCTCGACATCGCGGGACCGGCGTTCAACGAGGGCGGGCCGTTCGGCTACACGCCCAAGGGCGGTACGGGCACGGCCGTGCGGACGCTGGTACGGCTGGCGGAGCTGACCGCGGAGGGCGACCTCGGCTGACCGCCGCGGGGGCGGGGACTGTGCGCCTGGTCACCCGGCAGGCCGCGGTCACGCGGCGCGGCCGCGGACCGGCACAGTCCCGCGCCCCCGGCGGGGGCGCTCACCCCGGACACAAGTGAGCGTGGGGTGTCTCACACCCCGGCCCGGCGTCTCGTTCGCCTCCCACAGGTGCGAAGATGGGGCTCGGCAGGACAGGGCCCCCACCACAGGGCCGAAGAAAGAGCGGCCGGACACCAGCCGCCGGCGGTCAGCGACGACCGGCGCACGGCGCACATGCATGGAGGACGTGACGTGGCGAACGACGCCAGCACCGTTTTCGACCTAGTGATCCTCGGCGGTGGTAGTGGCGGTTACGCCGCGGCCCTGCGCGGGGCCCAGCTGGGCCTGGACGTCGCCCTGATCGAGAAGGACAAGGTCGGCGGCACCTGCCTGCACCGGGGTTGCATCCCCACCAAGGCCCTGCTCCACGCGGGCGAGATCGCCGACCAGGCCCGCGAGAGCGAGCAGTTCGGCGTCAAGGCCACCTTCGAGGGCATCGACATCGCCGGGGTCCACAAGTACAAGGACGGGGTCATCTCCGGTCTGTACAAGGGCCTGCAGGGGCTTGTCGCCTCCCGCAAGGTGACGTACATCGAGGGTGAGGGCCGTCTGTCCTCCCCGACCTCCGTCGACGTGAACGGCCGGCGGATCCAGGGCCGCCACGTGCTCCTGGCGACCGGCTCCGTGCCGAAGTCGCTGCCGGGCCTGGAGATCGACGGCGAGCGGATCATCTCCTCCGACCACGCGCTCGTCCTGGACCGCGTACCGAAGTCCGCGATCATCCTGGGCGGCGGCGTCATCGGCGTGGAGTTCGCCTCGGCGTGGAAGTCCTTCGGTACCGACGTCACCATCGTCGAGGGCCTCAAGCACCTCGTCCCGGTCGAGGACGAGAACTCCTCCAAGCTCCTCGAGCGCGCGTTCCGCAAGCGCGGCATCAAGTTCAACCTGGGCACCTTCTTCCAGAAGGCCGAGTACACCCAGGACGGCGTCAAGGTCACCCTCGCCGACGGCAAGGAGTTCGAGGCCGAGATCCTGCTCGTCGCCATCGGCCGCGGCCCGGTCTCGCAGGGCCTGGGTTACGAGGAGCAGGGCGTCGCGACGGACCGCGGCTACGTCCTGGTCGACGAGTACATGCGCACGAACATCCCCACCGTCTCCGCCGTCGGCGACCTCGTCCCGACGCTCCAGCTCGCGCACGTCGGCTTCGCCGAGGGCATCCTGGTGGCGGAGCGTCTGGCCGGTCTGAAGACCGTCCCGATCGACTACGACGGCGTCCCGCGGGTGACGTACTGCCATCCTGAGGTCGCCTCCGTGGGCATCACCGAGGCCAAGGCCAAGGAGATCTACGGCGCGGACAAGGTCGTCGCTCTGAAGTACAACCTGGCGGGCAACGGCAAGAGCAAGATCCTCCAGACCGCGGGCGAGATCAAGCTCGTCCAGGTCAAGGACGGTGCCGTGGTCGGCGTCCACATGGTCGGCGACCGCATGGGCGAGCAGGTCGGCGAAGCCCAGCTGATCTACAACTGGGAGGCGCTGCCGGCCGAGGTCGCGCAGCTCATCCACGCCCACCCGACGCAGAACGAGGCGCTCGGCGAGGCCCACCTGGCCCTGGCCGGCAAGCCGCTCCACTCGCACGACTGACCCTCGGTCGACGAAGCGACTCCGCGACGACACAGACTTCCGCAATTCGTAAGGAGCAACCGAAACCATGGCGGTTTCCGTAACCCTTCCGGCGCTCGGTGAGAGCGTCACCGAGGGCACTGTCACCCGCTGGCTGAAGGCCGAGGGCGAGCGCGTCGAGGCCGACGAGCCCCTGCTCGAGGTGTCGACCGACAAGGTCGACACCGAGATCCCCTCGCCCGCCGCCGGCATCCTGGCGTCCATCAAGGTCGCCGAGGACGAGACCGTCGAGGTCGGCGCCGAGCTGGCCGTCATCGACGACGGCACCGGTGCGGCCGAGGCCACCGAGCCGGCTCCGGCCGCCGAGGAGGCCCCGGCCGCCGAGCAGGTCGCCCCGCCGGCTCCCGAGCCGGCCCCGGCCGCGCAGCCCTCCACCGAGCAGGCGGCCCCGGCCCCCGCTCCCACCGCCGAGGCCGCTTCCGGCGGCGGCAGCGCCGAGGGCACGGACGTCGTCCTGCCCGCGCTCGGCGAGTCCGTCACCGAGGGCACCGTCACCCGCTGGCTGAAGTCGGTCGGCGACTCCGTCGAGGCCGACGAGCCGCTGCTCGAGGTCTCCACGGACAAGGTCGACACCGAGATCCCGGCGCCCACCTCCGGTGTGCTGCTCGAGATCACGGTGGGCGAGGACGAGACCGCCGAGGTCGGCGCCAAGCTGGCCGTCATCGGCGCTCCGGGTGCGGCTCCGGCCGCTGCCCCGGCTCCCGCCGCCCCGGCCCCGGCGCCCGCCGAGGCCGCGCCCGCCGCTCCGGCTCCGGCCGCCCCCGCGCCCGTCGCCCCGGCCCCCGCGCCCGCCCCGGAGCCCGCTCCGGCTCCGGCCGCGCCCGCTCCGGCCGCCGCGGCCCCGGCTCCGGCGCCCGCGCCGGCTCCGGTCACCCCGGCCGCCGCTCCGACTGCCGGAGGCCCCGCGGCCGCGCAGGCCACCGACGAGGGTGCCTACGTCACCCCGCTGGTGCGCAAGCTCGCCGCCGAGAACGGCGTCGACCTGGGCTCGGTCAAGGGCACCGGTGTCGGTGGCCGCATCCGCAAGCAGGACGTCGTCGCCGCCGCCGAGGCCGCGAAGGCCGCCGCCGCTGCCCCGGCTCCCGCCGCGGCCGTGACCGCCGCAGGCCCCGCCGCCGCGAAGAAGGCCCCCGCGCTGGAGGCCTCCCCGCTGCGCGGCCAGACCGTCAAGATGCCGCGCATCCGCAAGGTCATCGGCGACAACATGGTCAAGGCGCTGCACGAGCAGGCCCAGCTGTCGTCGGTCGTCGAGGTCGACGTCACGCGGCTGATGAAGCTGCGCGCCAGGGCGAAGGACTCCTTCGCGGCCCGTGAGGGCGTCAAGCTCTCGCCGATGCCGTTCTTCGTCAAGGCCGCGGCCCAGGCGCTGAAGGCCCACGCGCCGGTCAACGCCAAGATCAACGAGGCCGAGGGGACCATCACCTACTTCGACACCGAGAACATCGGTATCGCGGTGGACTCCGAGAAGGGCCTGATGACCCCGGTCATCAAGAACGCCGGTGACCTCAACCTCGCCGGCATCGCCAAGGCCACGGCCGAGCTGGCCGGCAAGGTCCGCGGCAACAAGATCACTCCGGACGAGCTGTCCGGCGCGACCTTCACCATCTCCAACACCGGTTCGCGCGGTGCCCTCTTCGACACGATCATCGTGCCGCCGGGGCAGGTCGCGATCCTGGGCATCGGGGCCACGGTGAAGCGTCCGGCCGTCATCGAGACGGAGGAGGGTACGGTCATCGGCGTCCGCGACATGACCTACCTGACGCTGTCCTACGACCACCGGCTGGTGGACGGCGCCGACGCGGCCCGTTACCTGACGGCGGTCAAGGCGATCCTGGAGGCGGGCGAGTTCGAGGTCGAGCTCGGCCTGTAGTCGGCGCGCGGTGTCGTGCGGTGCCCCCGCCCGGGTCTCCCGGGCGGGGGCACCGCACGTTGGCGTCCGGAGTGTTCCCGCGCGTGTAAGTCTCGTCTCACCTGCGCGGAAGCACCCCCGTGGGCCGCTCCCCGGACCCGTCGCGGCCTTATTGTCTAAACGTCGAACGCCCCAGGGGCCGATGGGCGGCCCCTCCCTAAGGAGCCCTCATGACCGCGCCCGTCGTCCACTCGCTGCGCGAGCAGATCCGCGAGCACATCGTGGAGGGGATCGTCAGCGGGCGCTGGAAGCCGGGCGAGCGGATCGTGGAGCGGCGGATCGCCGGCGAGCTGGAGGTCAGCCAGACGCCGGTGCGCGAGGCGCTGCGCGAGCTGGAGTCGCTGCGGCTGATCGAGTCCGCGCCGAACAAGGGCGTGCGGGTGCGGAACCTGACCGCGGCCGACCTGGAGGAGAGCTACCCGGTCCGGGCCGGCCTGGAGGCGATCGCCGCGGAGCTGGCGGCGCAGCGGCTGGCCGAGGACTGCTCGGCGCTGGAGCCGCACGTGGCCGCGCTGTACGAGGCGGACCGGGCGTCGGACGGGACGGGCCAGGTGCGGCACACGGTGGCCTTCCACCGCGAGCTGGTCCGCGCGGCCGGCAACTCCGTGCTGCTGCACACCTGGGAGGGCCTGGGCATCGAGGTGTTCACGGCGCTGTCGATCCGTTGGCTGGGGACGGTGCAGCAGTCGTACGCGGAGGAGCACGAGGAACTGGTGGCGGCCTTCAAGCGGCGGGACCCGCGCATCGCGGAGATCGTGAAGGCACACGTGCTGGGCTGCGCGCCGCGGCCCTGAGCGGTGCGCGCCGGGAGCTCCGGACGCCACTGAGCGCGCATTCGCTCATACGTGGCCCCACCTGCGAAAACCTTTCGAAAACGCGGCACGGGGTGCCTTTGTGCGAGACACCCCGTGCCGACTTTCTCGTGATCAAGAGGTTTTCACCCTCAACCCTTTGATCGATCATCGATCAGGGGGTTACAGTCGCCGACGGGCCGCGCGACGGTGTCGTACCACGACTCCGCGGCAGAGCCCCACCGCCCTGTCCTGCCAAAGACCAAGGGCACCCCCGAACCCTTACCGATGAGGGAACCCCCTTCGACTGAGGAAGGCGGCGACATGACCGACCCCCACGCCATCCAGCCGAGCGCGCTCGACCAGCTCCCCGACCGGGACCCGGAGGAGACCGCCGAATGGCAGGCCTCACTGGACGCGGTCGCCCAGGCGGCCGGGCCGCACCGTGCCGCGTACCTGATGCGGCGCACGCTGGAGCGGGCCGAGGGCAACGGCATCGCGCTGCCCAAGCTGCTCGAGACGGACTACGTCAACACCATCCCCACCGCCGCCGAGCCCGCCACGCCGGGTGACGAGGCGATGGAAGCCCGCATCACCGCCTGGAACCGCTGGAACGCGGCGGCCATGGTGACCCGGGGCGCGAAGCACGGCGTCGGCGGCCACATCGCCACCTTCGCCTCCGCGGCCTGGCTGTACGAGACCGGCTTCAACCACTTCTTCCGGGGCAAGGAGGCCGACGGCTCGGGCGACCAGCTCTACATCCAGGGCCACGCCTCCCCCGGCATCTACGCCCGCGCCTTCCTCGACGGCCGCCTGAACGAGGGCCACCTGGACAACTTCCGCCAGGAGGCGGGCGGCAACGGCCTTCCGTCGTACCCGCACCCGCGGCGCCTGCCCTGGCTGTGGGAGTTCCCGACGGTGTCGATGGGCCTCGGCCCGCTCTCCGCGATCTACCAGGCGCGCTTCAACCGCTACCTGACCAACCGCGGCATCAAGGACGTCTCCGCCTCCCACGTCTGGGCGTTCCTCGGCGACGGCGAGATGGACGAGCCCGAGTCGACGGCGGCCCTCGCGCTCGCCGCCCGCGAGGAGCTGGACAACCTCACGTTCGTCATCAACTGCAACCTCCAGCGCCTCGACGGCCCGGTCCGCGCGAACTTCAAGATCGTGCAGGAGCTGGAGGCCCAGTTCCGCGGCGCCGGCTGGAACGTCGTCAAGACGCTGTGGGGTTCGGCCTGGGACGAGCTGTTCCGGCTCGACACCACGGGCGCGCTCGTACGCCGCCTGCGCCAGGTGCCCGACGCCCAGGTGCAGACGTACCAGACGCGTGACGCCGCCTACATCCGCCAGGACTTCTTCGGCGCCGACCCGGCGCTCGTCGAGATGGCGAAGCTGCTGAGCGACGACAAGATCCTGGAATGCTTCCACCTCTCCCGCGGCGGCCACGAGGCGCGCAAGGTGTACGCGGCCTACAAGGCGGCCGTCGAGCACAAGGGCGCCCCGACGGTCATCCTGGCCCAGACGGTCAAGGGCCACACCCTCGGGGAGGGCTTCGCGTCGAAGAACGCCAACCACCAGATGAAGAAGCTCTCGGTGGACGAGTTCAAGGCGATGCGCGACCTGCTGGAGCTGCCGATCTCCGACAGCCGGTTCGTCGACGGGGTCGTGCCCTACGGCCACCCCGGCACCGACTCCCCCGAGGTCCGCTACCTCCAGGAGCGGCGCGCCGCCCTCGGCGGCCCGGCCCCGGCCCGCCGTACGCACGCGCTCGCCCCGCTGCCCGCCCCCGCGGAGAAGGCGTTCGCCGCGTTCGACAAGGGCTCCGGTTCCCAGAACGTCGCCACCACCATGGCCTTCGTCCGGCTGGTCAAGGACCTGGTCCGCGACAAGGAGACCGGCAGGCGCTGGGTGCCGATCGTCCCCGACGAGGCGCGTACCTTCGGCATGGAGTCGCTGTTCCCCTCGCTCGGGATCTACTCCCCCAAGGGCCAGACGTACGAGCCGGTCGACCGCGACCAGCTGATGTACTACAAGGAGGCCAAGAACGGCCAGATCCTCAACGAGGGGATCACCGAGGCCGGCTCGATGGCCGACTTCATCGCCGCGTCCACCGCGTACGCCACGCACGGCGAAGCGATGATCCCGTTCTACATCTTCTACTCGATGTTCGGCTGGCAGCGCACGGCCGACCAGATGTGGCAGCTCGGCGACCAGCTCGGCCGCGGCTTCCTCGTCGGCGCCACGGCCGGCCGCACCACGCTGACGGGCGAGGGCCTCCAGCACGCCGACGGCCACTCGCCGGTGATCGCGGCGACCAACCCGGCCGCGCTGACGTACGACCCGGCGTTCGCGTACGAGATCGGCGTCATCGTCAAGGACGGTCTGCGCCGGATGTACGGCGAGGCGGCGCCGGGCGAGGACCCGAACGTCTTCTACTACCTGACCGTCTACAACGAGCCGGTGCCGCAGCCCGCGAAGCCGGCCGTCCCCGGCATCGACGAGGGCATCGTCAAGGGCCTGTACCGCTTCAACACGGCGGAGTCGGCGGACCTGTCCCCGGCGGCCAACGCGCCGCGCATCCAGCTCCTGGGCTCCGGCACGGCGATCCACTGGACGCTGAAGGCGCAGCGGATGCTCGCCGAGGAGTGGGGCGTGGCCGCCGACGTGTGGTCCGCCACCTCCTGGACCGAGCTGCGGCGCGACGCGCTGGAGGCCGACGCGGCGCTGCTGCGCGGCGAGGAGCGGCTGCCGTACGTCCGCCAGGCGCTCCAGGGTGCCGAGGGGCCGGTCCTCGCGGTCTCCGACTACATGCGCCAGGTCCCGGACCAGATCGCGCAGTGGGTCGAGCAGGACTACTCGTCGCTGGGCGCCGACGGCTTCGGCCTGTCCGACACCCGTGACGCCGCCCGCCGCCACTTCGGCGTCGACGCGGAGTCCATCGTGGTGGCGGCCCTCGCCCAGCTGGCCCGCCGCGGCGAGGTCCGGGCGACGGCGGTGAAGGAAGCACGGGAGCGGTACGGGCTGTAGGCCCGGTGAGTGCGTCCGCAGGGGCGCGGTGGCCACGGCCGCCGCGCCCCTGCGGGCGTCCGGGGGCGGGAGCACCCTGTCGGTGCCACCCGGCATCATGCGGGTATGCGTGCTGCCCGGCTCATCAAGATGGTGCTGCTCCTCCAGGGCCGGTCCGCCATGACCGCCGCCGAACTGGCGCGCGAGCTGGAGGTGTCGGAGCGCACGGTCACCAGGGACGCCCAGGCCCTGTCGGAGGCGGGCGTCCCGGTGTACGCCGAGCGCGGGCGGGCCGGCGGCTACCGCCTGGTCGACGGCTACCGCACCCGCCTCACCGGCCTGGCCCGCGGCGAGGCGGAGGCGCTGTTCCTGAGCGGCGTACCGGGCGCGCTCCGGGAGATGGGCCTGCAGGACGCGGCCTCGGCGGCCCGCCTGAAGGTGTCGGCCGCTCTGATGCCGTCCCTCAGGGACGCCCCGAGGACGGCGGCGCAGCGGTTCCACCTGGACGCGCCCGCCTGGTTCCAGGAGCCGGAGACACCCCCGCTGCTGCCCGTGGTCGCGCGGGCGGTGTGGGACGACCGTCCGCTCACCGCCCGGTACCTGCGGGGCGGGACGGAGGCCGTACGGGAGCTGGAGCCGTACGGGCTCGTGCTGAAGGCGGGCGTCTGGTACCTGTGCGCGCGGGTGACCGACGCGGGGGCCTTCCGGACGTACCGCGTCGACCGGTTCACGGACGCGCGACCGGGCGCGGAGCGGTTCGGCAGGGACGAGGACTTCGATCTGCCCGGCTTCTGGGCCCGGCAGGCCGAGCGGTTCGCGCGGTCGATCCTGCGAGCGGAGGTCGTCCTGCGGCTCACGCCGGCGGGGCTGCGCCGGCTGCCGTACGCCGTCGACCCGGTGGCCGCGCGGGACGCCCTGGCGGGGGCCGGGGAGCCCGACGCGCGGGGGTGGGTGACGGTCACCCTGGGCGTGGAGTCCGAGGAGGTGGCGCACGCCCAGCTGACCGCGCTGGGGCCGGAGGCCGAGGTGGTCTCCCCGGAGCCGCTGCGCCGCCGTCTCGCCGAGGACGCGGCCCGGCTGGCGGCGCTGTACCGCTCCTGAGGCCGTACCGCCCCCGAGACCGCCGGCACTCCAGGTGCGGCCCGCCCGCCCAGGCAGGATGCTGGGACGCGTGATGGACGAGACGGAGTTCTGGGAGCTGGTCGACGCCACCCGCGAGGCCGCCGGGGGCGACCCGGAGGACCAGGCCGATCTGCTGGTGGAGCGGCTGCTCCTGCTGGACCCCGACATGGTGCTCGACTTCGCCCGTCACTTCGAGGCCCGCTACAACCGGGCGTACACCTGGGACCTGTGGGGTGCCGCCTGGGTGTTGCTGGACGGGGCGAGCGACGACGCCTTCGACTTCTTCCGGTGCTGGCTGATCGGTCAGGGCCGGGAGGTGTACGAGGGCGCCGTGCACGATCCGGACTCGCTCGCGGAGCTGCTGGGCGAGTTCGACGAGGAGATCGACGGCGACGGCGAGGAGCTGGGCTACGCGGCCGACGAGGCCTACGAGCAGCTCACCGGGACCGTCGCGCCGGACCTGGGCATCGCGCCCGCTCCGGCGGAACCCGCGGGCGCCCCGGGCGACTTCGAGAGCGAGCGGGCGCTCGCGGAGCGGTATCCGCGGCTGTGGGAGCGCTTCCGGGGCTGACCGCGCCGGCCGGGCCGCGAGCGGGTCGGGGTCGGGGGCGCGGCCGGGCTCGCGGCTGGGGTCGCGGCTGGGGCCGGGGTCAGACGGTCGTGCGGCGGCGGGTGGCGTCCGCCGGGAGGTACGCCTGCTGCTCGGCCCGCACCGCGTGGTGCAGCGGTGCCTTGTTGGCCTGCTCCAGGGCGGACGCGGTGGCCGCCGCGGGGCCGAGGACGACCGCGGCGACGACGCAGACGACCGTCCAGGGGCTGCGGAGGGCCCGGCGCCCGGCGGCCGCCGCCTCCTGGCCGCGGTGCGTGCTGCCGGTGCTGGTGCCGGTGCTGGTCTGCGGGACACCGTTCGTGCCGTTCATGATCCCCACCTCGGTCGGCTTGTGTTGTGCATGACCGTAGGGGGCGGGGATGGGAGAACCCTGAACGGCGCCTAAGGCTTTCCTGTGGACGTCCGGCCCTGGAGGCGGGCGGCCGTCTGCCGGATCTCCGGCAGCCGGGCGCTGAGGGCCGCGCCGGGGCAGCTGGTCATGTAGCCGTCCTGGTGCCCGGCGAGGGCGGGCAGGGCGGCCGTGACGCCCGCGGCGTACCGGCTGCCGCTGTTGCTGGAGGTCAGCCGGACGCTCCCGCGCGGGTCGACGTCCGCCAGGCCGAGTTTCCAGGCGGCGAGGGCCGCTATCGAGTCCACCATCGCCTGCGGCACGGGGACGCCCGAGGTGAACGTGCCGAGGGCGGCGATGCCGGCCGTGCGGTGGTTGAAGCCCTGGGTGTGCGCGCCGGTGACGGGCCGGTCGACGCCGCCCGCCCGGCCCTCGTAGACGGTGCCGCAGCGGTCGACGAGGAAGTTGTAGCCGATGTCGTCCCAGTCGCGGCCGCCGGTCTGGCCCGCGTAGAGGTGACGGATGATGCGGGGCGCGTCGGCGCAGTCGTAACCGTTGGGCGAGTCGGTGTGGTGGACGAAGACGGCGACGACCTTGTCGTCGTAGCGCGGCGGGGGCTGGGCGCGGGCGGCGTCGGCCACCCAGACCGAGCGCGGCACGATGCGCGGCCGGGCGGCGGAGTGCGCGGGGAGCTGTGCCGCGCGCCGCACGGGGCGGGCGGCCAGGGACGCCGTGGCGGCGTGTTCGACGCCGTCCGCGCACAGGCCCAGGGCGGTCACGGCGGCCAGTCCGGGCAGGCAGGCCAGGACCACGAGGAGCGGGCGCGGCAGCCGCGCCGGGCGCCGTCCCCGAGGTCTCCGCCCGCGTCTGTGCACAGGCCTCCGCCCGGGGCGGGGGACCTGTCGGATGGCATGCATGACCCCACTGTCGGACGGTTCCGTTCCGCCCGCGATGTGTGCTGTGCCACCCGGTGGAACCATCCTCCCGGTCCGCGACGTTTTCCGGGTGCACGCGTGCGTGGCCGGTCGGGGGCGGGCCCCGCGCGCGAGGCTGATCACCGGGCCCGTCCCCCACGTATGGAGGGGCCCGAGAGGAAGGCGGCTGCGTGGACCTGCTCGACATCGCGCTGGTGCTGGTGGTCCTGGCGTACGCCGGATCGGGCTACCGGCGGGGACTGGTGGCCGGCTGTGTCTCGCTGGCCGGTTTCGTGGGCGGCGCGGCGGCGGGCGTGTGGCTCCTGCCGTGGGTGATGGACCTGGTGGCGCCGGGGACGACGGCGGCGACGGTCACCGCGGTGCTCACCGTGCTGGTCCCGGCGGCGGCGGGACACGAGCTGGCGGGGCGGCCGGCGCTGCGGTTGCGCCGGGAACTGGACCGCGGGCCGCTCCGGGTGGCCGACGGGGCCGGCGGGGCGGTGGCGAACTCGGCGGCGGTGCTGATCGTGGCCTGGGTGGCGGCGAGCGTGCTGGCCGTGTCCTCGACGCCGGTGGTGTCGTCGGCGATCCGGGACTCCCGGCTGCTGGGGGCGGTGCAGGACACGATGCCGGACACCACCCCGGCCTGGTTCTCGCGGGCCACGTCCGCGCTCACCGACGCGGGTTTCCCGCAGGTATTCAACCCCTTCGAGAACGAGTCGACGGCTCGGGTCGCCGAGCCCACCGGCGACAGCGTCACCCCGGCCGCGACGGACGCCGCCAGGTTCAGCACGGTGAAGGTCGAGGGCGTCGCGGGCGACCAGGGCCGGGAGGGCAGCGGGTTCGTGTACGCGCGCGAGCGGGTGATGACCAACGCGCACGTGGTGGCGGGCATCGACGACCCGACCGTACAGGTCGGGGGTGTGGGGCGGTCGTACGGGGCGCGGGTGGTGCTGTTCGACCCGGCCGGGGACGTCGCGGTGCTGTACGTGCCGGGGCTGCGGGCGCCGGAGCTGCGGTTCGACGACGACGCCTCGCGCGGGGACGCCGCGGTCGTCGCGGGCTATCCGCAGGACGGCGACCTGGACCTGAGGGCGGCGACGGTGGCGAACCGGATCGACGCGAGGGGGCGGGACATCCACAACGACGGCACCGTCACCCGGGAGATCTACTCGATCCGCTCCACCGTGCGCCCCGGCAACTCCGGCGGTCCGCTGCTGACCACCGACGGCCGGGTGTTCGGGGTCGTCTTCGCCCGGTCCACCTCCGACGCCGGGACGGGGTACGTCCTGACGGCCGCCGAGGTGGCCGGGGACGCCGAGCGTGCGGCGACGGCGACGACGGCCGTGGACACGGGCGAGCCGGTCGGCTCCTAGGACTCCGGGGCGCTCGGAGACGCTCAGGGGCGTCCGGGGGCATCCGGCGGATCAGAGGACGGAGCGGCCCATGAAGACGTCGTCGACGTACGCCCCGTCGAGGAGGAACTCCTCCGGCAGGACGCCCTCCACCACGAAACCCTCGGACTCGTAGAGCGAGCGGGCCGCGGTGTTGTGGCCGAGCACGCGCAGGGTCAGGCGACGGGCGCCGCGCCGGCGGGTCTCCTCGACGGCCGCCCGGACCAGGGCGCGTCCGACGCCGTGGCCGCGCGCCTCGTCGGAGACGGCGAGGCCCTGGATCTGGCGCACGTGCGCGTTGCAGGCGAGTCCGGTGGGGCGGGCGAGGCGGACGTAGCCGACGACCCGGCCGGACACCTCGGCGACCAGGTGGTCCTCGGGGAGGTGCCGCGCGTCGAAGAAGGGACCGTACGGCGGCTGCGGCCGCGGCATGACGGCGTGCAGGGGGGACCAGGTCAAGGCGTCGATGAGGGCGAGTGCGGCGTCGTCGTCGGGCCGGGCGGGGCGTATGAGGGGGCCGGTCATGGGGGGCATCCTACGAGTCGGGCGGCTCGTCACCGCGGGGTGTTCCGAGGGCACGGGGGCAGGATGGGCCCATGGAACGAACGCGAATCGTGGTGGCCGGCGCGTCCGGTCTCATCGGCAGCGCCCTGGTGCGGTCCCTGACCGCCGACGGGCACGAGGTGGTCCGCCTGGTGCGCCACGCGCCCCGGGGGGCGGACGAGGTGCGCTGGGACCCCGAGCGGGGGCAGGTGGACGCGGCGGGGCTCGCCGGGTGCACCGCCGTGGTCAACCTGGCGGGCGCGGGGGTCGGCGACCACCGCTGGACGGACGAGTACAAGCGCCGGATCCACGACAGCCGGGTGCACGGGACGACCGCCCTCGCCGAAGCCGTCGCCTCGCTCGACGAGCGGCCGCGGGTGTTCGTGAACGGCAGCGCGATGGGCTACTACGGCGAGACGGGCGACCGGGTCGTCGACGAGAGCGCGCCGGCCGGGCGGGGCTTCCTGCCGGAGCTGTGCGTGAAGTGGGAGGCGGCGGCGGAACCGGCGCGGGCGGCCGGGGTGCGGACGGTGTTCCCCCGGACCGGGCTGGTGGTGTCGCGCGACGGCGGCGCCTGGGGGCGGCTGTTCCCGCTGTTCCAGGCGGGCCTCGGGGGGCGGATGGGTGACGGGCGGCAGTACTGGTCGTACATCGCGCTGCACGACGAGGTGGCGGCGATCCGGCACCTGCTGGACCGTGACGACCTGTCGGGGCCGTTCAACCTGACCGCGCCGGAGCCGCTGACGAACCGTGAGGTCACCGCGGCCATGGGGCGGGTGCTGCGCCGGCCGACGCTGTTCTCCGTGCCGGCACCGGTGCTGCGGGGGGTCCTGGGCGAGATGGCCGGGGACGTGCTGGGCAGCGCGCGGGTGGTGCCGAAGCGGCTGCTGGAGTCGGGGTTCACCTTCGCGTTCCCCGGGATCGAGGACGCCCTGCGGGCCGCCTGAGGCCCCGTCGGGACCGTATGCGACCGCCGTGCGACCGTGCCCTGTCCATGCGCGACTGCCGCCAGCCGGTCACGGGCCTAGGCTCGATCCGAACTCGGGTATCCAGGACGCCAGTTGGGGGCATGACGTCTCCATCGGCCGCGCAACCTCGAGGAGGGGCACGTGCTTGAGCCCGCGTACCGGACGGACGTCGTCATCGTGGGGGCCGGGGTCGCCGGACTCTCCGCGGCACATCGGCTGACCAGTGCAGGAGTGACGACCACGGTCCTGGAGGCCGCCCCGTGCGTGGGCGGCCGCATGGCGACCGAGAAGGTCGACGGCTTCCGGCTCGACCGCATCGGACAGCTGCTGTCCACGGCGTATCCCGAACTGGCCCTGACCCCCGGGCTGGACGCGCTCACCCTGCGTCCCTTCGCCCCGGGGGTCCTGCTGCACAGCGACGGACGCCACCACCGCGCGGGCGCGCAGGCGGGGGCGGGGGGCGCAAGGGGCGCACTCCATGCCGTGCGCGCCCTCGCCGGCGCTCCCCGGAGCGGCGCGCTGCCACGGCCGCGCACCGGCCCGGCCGCCGCACCGCCACGGATGCGGACCGGGGCGCCGCTGGGCTCGGCCGTGGACCAGGCCCGGCTCGGCGCCGCGCTCACCCGGCTCGCGGCCACGCCCGCCGAGCGGCTGCTGCGCCGGCCCGAGGCACCGGCCGCCGAGGCCCTCGCGGCGCGCGGTCTGCCCGCCCGCACGATCGACGGCTTCCTGCGGCCGCTGCTCGCCGCGCTGCTGTGCGACCCGGACCTGACCACCTCCAGCCGGTGCGCGGACCTGGCGCTGCGCGCCTTCGCGGCCGGGCGGCTGTGCGTGCCGGAGGGCGGGGCCGACGTCCTGCCCGAACTGCTCGCGCGGACGCTGCCCCCGGGAACCGTGCACACCGGGGTACGTGCCACCGCCGTCTCCACGACCTCGGTGACCACCGCCGAGCACGGCGAGTTCCGGTGCCGCGCGGTGCTGGTGGCGACCGACGCGCGCACCGCGGCGGAGCTGCTGCCCGGCCTGCGGGTGCCCGGCTTCCATCCCGTCACGGTCCTGCACCACACGACGGACGAGCCGCTTTCGACCGGGGCCTCGCTGCTGCTGGACGCCGACCGGAGCGGACCGGTCGCCCACACGGCGGTGCTCAGCGGGGTGGACCCGAGCCGGGCCCCGGCCGGCCGCACGCTGATCTCCTCCACGGTGCTCGGGACGCCGCCGGACGGCGTCGACACGGCGGTCCGCAGGCACCTCGCGCGGCTGTACGGCACCTCGACCGGGCGCTGGGAGACGCTGGCCGTGCATCACACCGCCGAGGCCGTGCCGGCCATGCGGCCGCCGCACGACCTGCGCCGCCCGGTGCGGCTGCTGGCCGGGCTGTACGTCTGCGGCGACCACCGGGACACCAGCACGGTCCAGGGCGCGCTGCACTCGGCGCACCGGGCGTCCGCGGCGATCGTCTCCGACCTGGGAGCGGGTTCGCTCCACGCGGCCGAGCCGGTCAGGACGGCGCAGCGGGCGGCATGAGCGCACGCGCGGTCCGGGGGGCAGAGCCCTCTGCCCCCCGGCCCCGGCCCCCGGCCGCCCACCACCCGACCCGGCGGGACGGGGAGCGGGGGCCGGTGGAGCGGGGGCCGGCGCGCCTACCCCAGCGCCGCCACCCGGTCCCGGTACACCCTGGCCGGGGCCGCGTCGCGGTACGGCTCCAGACGGCGTTCGAAGTCGCGGACGTACTCCACGGCCCGCACCGACCGCATCTCCGCGGCCTGCCCCGCCGCCTCCGCGGCGATCTGGCAGGCCTGGTCGATCTCGCCGAGGCCGAGGCGGGCGGTGGCGAGGACGACGCGGCAGAACAGGCGGCTGCGCGCGTACCCGGCGGGCCGCAGCCGCAGGGAGCGTTCGGCGTGCTGCGCGGCGGCGCGGAACTGCTGGAGGTCGCGGTGGCAGTGCCCGAACTCGTCGGCCAGCTGCCCCTCGTCGAAGAACCGCGCCCAGAGCGGCGCCTCCTCCCCCGGCCCGGCCGCCTCCAGCGCCCGCTCGGCCCGCACCAGGGACGCCGTGCAGGCCCGCACCTCCCCGAGCACCGCGTGCCCGCGGGCCTCGGCCGCGTGCAGCAACGCCTGCACGGTGGGCGGCCCACCGGTGCCGACGCCCTGCTGCGCCACGCGCGCGAGCTGCACGGCCTCCCGCCCGTGTCCGAGGTACACGGCCTGACGGCTCATGGTGACGAGGACGTAGGAGCCGTACGCCCGGTCCGCGGCGGCCTGGGAGAGGCGCAGGGCCTGCACGAAGTAGCGCTGGGCCAGACCGTGCGCGGCGATGTCGAAGGAGGTCCAGCCCGCGAGGCGGGTGAGGTCGGCGGCGGCGCCGAACAGCCGGCGGCCGGTCTGCTCGCCGTAGGTGCCGCGCAGCATCGGCTCGCACTCGTGCTCCAGGTAGCGCACCAGGGCCTGACGGGCGTGACCGCCGCCGTACATGTTGTCGAGGGTGCGGAAGAGCTCGCCGACCGAGCGGAGCGCGGCGATGTCGCCGCCGGTGACCCGCTGGCCGGGGCCCCGCTCGGCCGTGCCGCGCTGCCGGGGCACGGCGGGCAGCGCGGGCGGGCCGGCCGCGAGGGCGGTCCTGGGCGGGGCGGGGCGGGCGGCCGGGCGGCCCTGGGCGGGCACGCGGGCGGCCGGATCGCCGTGGGCCACCTTCTCGTCGGCCCGGCCGATCAGCCAGTCCCGGCTGGGCACGACGAGCCCGGCCGCGGTGAAGGCGATCTTGCGCAGCTCGGCGTGGCTGCCGGAGTCCTTGCGCCAGAGCCCGCTGACGATCTCGACGGCCTCCTCGGGGGTGCCGGCGAACTCCAGACCCGCGTACACGGGGGCGCAGGCGTCCAGGCCGAGGTCCTGGGCGGTGAGCCGGCGGCCGAGGCGGCGGGTGAAGACCTCGGCGATGAGGGCGGGGGTGGTACCGCGGGGCTGCTGGCCGCGCAGCCACCGGGTGACGGACGTCTTGTCGTATCTGAGGTCCAGGCCGTGCTCGAGGCCGAGCTGGTCGACGCGTCGGGCCAGACCCGCGTTGGAGAATCCCGCTTCTGCGATGAGCGCGGCGAGCTGACGGTTGGGAATGCGCTGCGCGGGTCGTTCCGTCATCTGCGGTGCGGTCTCCTGCCTTCCGGGCCCGTGACGTGCCCGGATGAAGTGCCCTGATTGCGGTGAGCAGCCCTGATGGCCTCGTGAACGGCGCGAATGTAGCGGAGCGTGAGCAAGCCATCGCACATCTCGACGTTCATTCATCCGATCGTGTGAGGATTGCCCGCTGAGCTGACGCGCGACGGGCGGACGTACAGTGGCTTGGGGCGCGGTGGGGCATGACGGACAGGTCCTGGCGGCCGCCCGCGGATCCGGGTGCCGGCAGGCAGGTCCGGACGACCGGGACGGAGCCCCGCCGCACTGCCGTACCGCCGTATTGCCGTATCGCCTAGGGAGGCGCTTGCCGTGAGTGAGTTGCGGTTCGTTCGCATGGGCTTCGGAGCGGACGCCGTGGAGTACCGGGAGGCGTGGGACGAGCAGCGCCGGGTGCACGCGGCGCGGTTCGCGGACGAGGTCCCCGACACCGTTCTGCTGCTGGAACACCCGCCGGTGTACACGGCGGGCCGGCGCACGGCCGAGAGCGAGCGCCCGCTGGACGGCACCCCGGTGGTGGACGTGGACCGCGGCGGCAAGATCACCTGGCACGGACCCGGCCAGCTGGTGGGCTACCCGATCCAGAAGCTCCCGCGGCCGGTGGACGTCGTGGCGCACGTGCGGCGGCTGGAGGAGGCCCTGATCCGGGTGTGCGCGGAGTTCGGCGTCGCGACCTCGCGGGTCGAGGGCCGCAGCGGGGTGTGGGTGCTGGGCGACCCGGTCGAGCAGCGGCCCTCGCTCGGCGGTCTCTCCCTCGACTTCGACCCCCGGCTGCACGACGAGGAGTTCGACCCGCGGCTGAACGGCCCGGAGTACGCGCCCTCCAACGCCGGCCAGCGCCGCGAGGACCGCAAGCTCGCGGCGATCGGCATCCGGGTCGCCAAGGGCGTGACGATGCACGGCTTCGCCCTGAACGTGAACCCGGACAACGCCTGGTTCGACCGCATCATCCCGTGCGGGATCCGGGACGCGGGCGTCACGTCCCTGGCCGCAGAGCTGGGCCGGGACGTCACGATCGACGAGGTGCTGCCGGTCGCCGAACGGCACCTGCGGGACGTGCTGGAGAACGCGGAGCTGAAGCCGCGGGAGATCGAGAAGGCGGCCGTCTGACCGGACGGTGCCCGCCCCCTGGGGGAATGGCCCCCGTGGTCTGCGGGTTGGCCTCACCGGTAGGGCTCAACAAACACGGGCGTACCCTGGTGTACGCCGAAGAATCGAAGCTACAGGGAGCCGGTCGTGTCCGCAGTCGCACCCGACGGACGCAAGATGCTGCGCCTGGAGGTCCGCAACAGCCAGACCCCCATCGAGCGCAAGCCCGAGTGGATCAAGACCCGGGCGAAAATGGGTCCCGAGTACACCAAGATGCAGAACCTCGTGAAGAGCGAGGGCCTGCACACGGTCTGCCAGGAAGCCGGCTGTCCGAACATCTACGAGTGCTGGGAGGACCGCGAGGCGACCTTCCTCATCGGCGGCGACCAGTGCACGCGGCGCTGCGACTTCTGCCAGATCGACACCGGCAAGCCCGAGGCGCTGGACCGCGACGAGCCCCGCCGGGTCGGCGAGTCCGTGGTGACCATGGACCTGAACTACGCCACCATCACCGGCGTCGCCCGCGACGACCTGGAGGACGGCGGCGCCTGGCTGTACGCGGAGACGGTCCGCCAGATCCACGCGCAGACCGCCGGCCGCGAGGGTGGCCGCACCAAGGTCGAGCTGCTGGCGCCCGACTTCAACGCCGTCCCCGAGCAGCTGGCGGAGGTCTTCTCCGCCCGCCCCGAGGTCTTCGCGCACAACGTCGAGACGGTCCCGCGGATCTTCAAGCGCATCCGTCCGGGCTTCCGGTACGAGCGCTCGCTGAAGGTCATCACCGAGGCCCGCGACTTCGGCCTGGTCACCAAGTCCAACCTGATCCTCGGCATGGGCGAGACCCGCGAAGAGGTCAGCGAGGCGCTCCGGCAGTTGCACGAGGCGGGCTGCGAGCTGGTCACCATCACGCAGTACCTGCGCCCCTCGGTGCGCCACCACCCGGTGGAGCGCTGGGTGAAGCCGCACGAGTTCGTGGAGCTGAAGGAGGAGGCCGAGCAGATCGGCTTCTCGGGCGTCATGTCCGGACCGCTGGTACGGTCCTCCTACCGCGCCGGACGCCTGTACCAGATGGCCGTCGAGAAGCGCGGTTCCTTCGTGGCCGTCCAGGCCGTCTGACACTCCGTCAAGCGCCCCTCGAGCCGGGCCGGGAGCGCCGGTGTGTGAATTCCCGCACAAGCGATTACCCGCCAGTAGAGTCCGATACGACGCGGTCCTGACCGTCCTCGCAGATGAGGGCGCACGTCAGGGCCGCGTCAGCATTTCGGCCCCCCGCACCGAGGCTTCATGGGTGTTTGACCGGTCGGTCATGCCCTGGTAACACCAAACAGTGACGCTGGTGTCACATCACGTAGACCGATGCAGACCAGCGCAGACCACCGCAGATCCGTGCCGAGCCGCTCCCGAGGGGGACCCCCGCCATGCAGGCCGCGCCCGTTCGCGCCACCGCGATCCCGTCCATCACCGACGCCCTGCGCGCCGTCGAGTCCCTGCTCATGAGCAGCGGCCAGCGCACCGCCCGGCGCAACGCCTGGACCTCCGTCCTGGAGGACCGTCGTCGCGCCAAGGACCGCTTCGAGGCGCAGCGCGTCCTCGAAGAGGTCACCTCCGTCCATCTGTGACCGCCCCCGGCCTCTTCTCCGGGCCGCCTCCGGGAGATCTCCGGGGCACTGCCGTCGTCGGCGCTCCCGGGGCCACGTAGACTGCGTGGCATGGCGAGGAAGGACACGGCGACTGACGCCGCTAACCCCGGGCGACTGAAGCAGATCGCCCTGACCTACAAGATGACCCGCAAGGCCGACAAGAAGATCGGCCTTGTGCTCGCGGCTGTCGGAATCGTCACCTTCGGTGTCTTCCTCGCGATCGGCTTCCTGATCGGTCACCCCATCTATCTCGGCATCCTGGGCTTCCTGCTCGCCTTCCTCGCGACGGCGATCGTGTTCGGGCGCCGGGCCGAGCGGGCGGCCTTCGGGCAGATGGAGGGCCAGCCGGGCGCTGCCGCGGCGGTGCTCGACAACATCGGCCGAGGCTGGACGACGACCCCCGCGGTGGCGATGAACCGCAGCCAGGACGTGGTGCACCGCGCGGTCGGCAAGGCCGGCATCGTGCTGGTGGCCGAGGGCAACCCGAACCGGGTGAAGAGCCTGCTGGCCGCCGAGAAGAGGAAGATGAACCGCATCGTCGCGGACGTCCCGGTGCACGACCTGCTCGTCGGCACGGGCGAGGGCCAGGTCGAGCTGAAGAAGCTGCGGACCACCATGCTGAAGCTGCCGCGGGTGCTGACCGGTCCGCAGGTGACCACCACCAACGACCGGCTGCGCGCCATGGGCGACCTGATGAGCAACATGCCGCTGCCGAAGGGCCCGATGCCCAAGGGCATGCGCCTGCCGAAGGGCGGACAGCGGCCCCGCTGATCACCGCCCCCACGAACGTCCCACACGGAGGGGGCGCCCGGAATCATCCGGGCGCCCCCTTCGTCGCGCCGTCGCACTTCGTGGCGCCGTCGCACTTCGTCGCGCCGTCGCACTTTGCCGCTTTGCCGTGGGGCCGTGCTCGCGCTCGTGCCGCCCGGACGCGCGTCTCCGCGTCTCCGCGTCTCTGCTTCTCTGCTTCTCTGCTTCTCTGCTTCTCTGCTTCTCAGAAGCGGACCTCGACCGTGCGGGCCACGCGGTCGTGGAGGCCGCGGCCGTCGCGGTCCCAGATCAGGGCGGGCACGGCGAGGCAGAGCAGGACGGTGCGGGCGGCCGCGCGCAGGGGGCTGACGGTGCCGGTGCCGAGGGCCACCACGCGCAGGCGGAACAGCCGCTTGCCGGGCGTGAACCCGAGCGTGCCCACCGTGAGGAGGCTCATCACGAGGAAGATCAGCAGGGCCCAGTTGCTGGTCGCGGGGCCGTAGCCGTGCGTGATCAAGCTGTATGCGATCAGGACGCACAGGCCCCAGTCCACGGCCAGCGCGCCCAGTCGCCGGCCGGGGCGGGCGATCGACCCCGGCCCCTCCTCCGGCAGGCCCAGCTGTTCGCCCCGGTACCCGAAGTCGGCACCCGCGTCCTCCATGGCCGCGCGGGGCCCGGACAGCCACGATCCGATTGCTTGCCTGTTGTCCACCCGTCCACGGTACTGCGCCCCCTTTCGCGGGCGGGACGGTGGGGTGCGGCGGCGTTACGGTGGAACCGGGCCCGTTAACTTCTGCGAAACAAACGGGTCACGCCAGAGAAACCACCCGTCCCTAGGGTCGACGACAGCGTGTGCCACCGCACTGGCCGCACGAACGAACTACCACCCCGGCTCGACGGCCGGGAGTAGGAGGAGCTGGATGTTCCAGAACGCCGACGAGGTCAAGAAGTTCATCGCGGACAAGGACGTCAAGTTCATCGACGTCCGGTTCTGCGACCTGCCGGGCGTCATGCAGCACTTCTCGCTGCCCGTCGAGGCGTTCGACCCGGACGAGGAGCTGGCGTTCGACGGTTCGTCGATCCGTGGCTTCCAGGCCATCCACGAGTCCGACATGGCGCTGCGCGCCGACCTGTCGACGGCGCGTCTCGACCCGTTCCGCCGCGACAAGACGCTGAACATCAACTTCTTCATCCACGACCCGATCACGGGCGAGCAGTACTCCCGTGACCCGCGGAACGTCGCGAAGAAGGCCGAGGCGTACCTGGCGTCGACCGGTATCGCCGACACGGCCTACTTCGGCCCCGAGGCCGAGTTCTACGTCTTCGACTCCGTGCGCTTCAAGACGTCGGAGAACGAGTCCTTCTACCACATCGACTCCGAGGCGGGCGCCTGGAACACCGGTGCGCTGGAGGACAACCGCGGCTACAAGGTCCGCTACAAGGGCGGCTACTTCCCGACCCCGCCGGTCGACCACTTCGCCGACCTGCGGGCGGAGATCTCCCTGGAGCTGGCCGCGTCCGGCCTCCAGGTCGAGCGCCAGCACCACGAGGTGGGCACCGCCGGCCAGGCCGAGATCAACTACAAGTTCAACACGCTGCTCGCCGCGGCCGACGACCTTCAGCTGTTCAAGTACATCGTGAAGAACGTCGCCTGGCGCAACGGCAAGACCGCGACCTTCATGCCGAAGCCGATCTTCGGCGACAACGGCTCGGGCATGCACGTGCACCAGTCGCTGTGGAGCGGCGGCTCCCCGCTGTTCTACGACGAGGCCGGTTACGCGGGCCTGTCGGACATGGCGCGCTACTACATCGGCGGCATCCTCAAGCACGCCCCGTCGCTGCTGGCCTTCACCAACCCGACGGTGAACTCGTACCACCGCCTGGTCCCCGGCTTCGAGGCCCCGGTCAACCTGGTGTACTCGCAGCGCAACCGCTCCGCCGCGATGCGTATCCCGATCACGGGCTCGAACCCGAAGGCCAAGCGCGTCGAGTTCCGCGCGCCCGACGCCTCCGGCAACCCGTACCTGGCGTTCTCCGCGCTCCTCATGGCGGGTCTGGACGGCGTCAAGAACAAGATCGAGCCGGCCGAGCCGATCGACAAGGACCTCTACGAGCTGGCCCCCGAGGAGCACGCGAACGTCGCGCAGGTCCCGACCTCGCTGTCGGCCGTCCTGGACCGTCTCGAGTCCGACCACGAGTTCCTGCTCGCCGGTGACGTCTTCACGCCCGACCTGATCGAGACGTGGATCGACTACAAGCGCACGCACGAGATCGCGCCGCTCCAGCTGCGTCCGCACCCGCACGAGTTCGAGCTGTACTTCGACGTGTGATATAGCCCCGGGTCGAAGCGGGTTTCCGCTCCGACCCGGGCCGGCTGTGGGCCGTCGGCCGTGTTCTTCCTCCGCTGGAAGGGCACGGCCGACGGCCTTTTTCGGGCCCCGCGCCGTGAACGGCCGCCGAGAGCGGCGCCGCCGGCTTCGGCCGGGTCCGCCTCGGGGGCGGCTCAAGGTCCTGCGGCCAACCTCCGTACCGCGCTCGCAGATCACTCGAGATGCACCCCGAAGAGTGAAGTGCCAATCTGAGAAGCGAGACCCGGTCGGGAAAGAGCAGGAATTCCCCCTGACCCGTCCGTACGCCATGGCTCAGCCAGGGCACACGCGGAGTGATCGGCCAGGCCGCACCACCTCCATCCGACAGCAGAGGCACTCCGGTTCCGGAGTCGGGCCCTGCTTGTACGTCGCACCTCGATGAGCCCGGCCCCGTCACGGTCTTCTCACGTCAGCGCACCCTTCGGGTGTGGACAAAGCTCGCAATCCTACAAAGGAGTGTGAAAGCATGGCGAAAATTCTCGAGCGTGCTCGCAGGATCACCGTCGTGTCGGCTGTCCTGGCCGCAGTGGCAGGGGGCGTGGGGCTGTCGACCACCGCGGAGGCGGCTCCGGAGCTGCCCGCACTGTCGCTCCAGTGCAAGGCGGGGTTCGTGTGGCGTGAGGTCACCACGAACGACCTGGTCTGCGTCACCCCCGGCACGCGCGCCCAGGTCAAGGACGACAACGCCCACGCCGCAGAGCGCCGGGTCAGCGAGGACGACCCCACGTGCAAGCCGGGGTTCGTGTGGCGTGAGGCTCAGCCCAGTGACCTCGTCTGCGTCACCCCCGGCACGCGCGCCCAGGCGAAGGACGACAACGCCCACGCCGCAGAGCGCCGCGTCGGCGGCTGAACCACGTCCGACCCGGGCAACCGCCGCCCAGCCCGTACCCGGCGCGGCGCCGTCGGCCCGCCGGGCCGCGCCCCCGTTCCCGGTTTCTCAGGGCGGGGGCGCCGTCGTATGGTTTCCGGCACAGTTGTTCGACAAGGGTGACGGGGAGAGACGGGGATGTCCCAACAGGACGATGCCGAGCGGGAGTTCGACCTCAAGTGGGCCGACAGCGCGGAACACAAGGAGCCCTCGGCACGCGCCCGCATGCTGGCCGCCCGCTGGAAGGAGAACCCGCCCGAGCCCCAGCCCTTCCGGGCCGCTCCCGGCCCGCGGACCCCCCGCCGGTCGTCCTGGACGTCGACGGCGATCGTCCTGGGCTGCGTCGCCGCGGTGATCCTGCTGCTGGGGTACGCGCGGTTCCAGGCGCCCCACTGACCGCCCGGCCGGGGCGGCGCCGGCGGGTCGCCGGGGTTCCCGGGACCTTTTGCCCGGACTGGGGACGTCGGGGACCTCCTCATGGGGGAGGGCCGGTGCACACTGGGCAGTGGGGCGAGTGCCTGACTGTGGGTGGTGGTGCAGATGCGGAGTCGATTTCGCAGCGACCGCGGGCTGACCGTGCGGATGACGGTCACGCTGTTCCTGCTCGGGCTGCTGTACGTGGCGTTCGTCGCCGCGCTGATCGTGTTGCTGAAGTCGTGGGTGCTGGTCGTCGTGGTCGCGGCGGGGATGCTCGGCGCGCAGTACTGGTTCTCCGACCGGATCGCGCTGTTCGCGATGCGGGGCCGGGTCGTGGAGCGGGAGGAGTATCCCGAACTGCACGCCGTGGTCGACCGGTTGAGCGCGCTGGCCGACATGCCCAAACCGGTGGTCGCCGTGTCGGAGATCGACATGCCGAACGCGTTCGCCACCGGGCGGAATGCCGATCACGCGGTGGTGTGCGTGACCACCGGGCTGCTGCGGCGGCTGGAGCCGGCCGAACTGGAGGGTGTCCTCGCGCACGAGCTGTCGCACGTGGCGCACAAGGACGTCGCCGTGATCACGATCGCCTCGTTCCTCGGCGTGATCGCGGGGCTGGTCGTGCGGTTCGCCTTCTACAGCCAGCTCTTCGGCGGCGGGCGCAGGGACCAGAACACCGCGGTCGTCTTCGCGGCCGTCATGGGTGTCTCCGCGGCCGTGTACGCGCTCAGCTTCCTGCTGATCCGGGCCCTGTCCCGGTACCGGGAGCTGGCGGCGGACCGGGCGGCGGCGCTGCTGACCGGACGGCCCTCCGCGCTGGCCTCCGCGCTGACGAAGGTCACCGGGGACATCGCGCGGATCCCGTCGAAGGACCTGCGGACGGTCCAGGCGTTCAACGCGTTCTACTTCACCCCGGCGCTGGGCTCCGAGCCGGGTGTCGCGCGGCTGTTCTCCACCCACCCCAGCCTGGAGCAGCGGCTGGCACAGCTGGGGCGGATCTCGGCCGAACTGGGCGAGGCGGCCACTCCGGGGAAGGCGGACTGATCATGGGGCTGCTGGACATCCTGCTCGGCCGGTCGAAGCCGGTCGCGCCCGACCTGGACCAGCTGTTCGCGCTGCCGTCGGCGGCGGTGACGCTGGAGGCGGCGGCCGGGTTCACGCCGACCGGGCAGGGCGCGGTGTGCTTCGCGACGGTCGAGGGGTCGGCGTTCGAGCAGACGCACCGCGAGGTCCAGGCCCTGCTGGACGCGGACACCGAGCGCACCGGCCCCCCGGTGCGGCTGCTGCGGGACGACTACGGCTACTCCTGGCTGGTCTCCCTGCGCTCCCCCGGCGAGCTCCCGGAGCTGGTCAACGATCTGCACGCGGTGAACAGCGCGATGGAGGTCAACGGCTTCGGCCCCCAGTTGCTGTGCTCGCTCGTGGGGTTCGAGGACCGGGACGGGCGACGGCTGGCGCTGGTGTACCTGTACAAGCGCGGGTCCTTCTACCCGTTCGCGCCGCTGCCCGGCGGGGGGCAGCGGCGCGACAGCTCGCTGGAGCTCCAGGTGAGGGCGGCCCTGGCGAGCGACCTGCGGACCGAGTCGGACCTCGGCCGCTGGTACCCGCTGTGGGGCGCGCCCGGCCTGTGAGGGGTGGCGCCGGCCGGTGCGGGGGCCCCTGCGCGAAGCGGCCCTCCGCTTCCTACCTGCCGCCGCGCTCGCGGGCGTAGCGGCGCTCCCACTTGGCCTGCTGGTCGCGGCGTGCCCGGTAGGCCTTGTACGACGTCGGCGCGGACGCGGGAGCGGAGCCCTGCGCGGAGCCGGCGACCGGGCCGGACGCCGACGACGAGGACGAGCCGTGGCCCCGGCGGGCGTACAGGTAGAGGGCGGCGACCGCGGCGAGCCAGTACAGGTGGTTGCCGCATCCCAGGACCACCAGGACGACGGTCCCGGAGAGAACGACGGTGCCCATGGTGTGCCTCCTTCCTGGGCAGGGACGGACGGGTGTGCCGGGTGGTGGGGACGGGGGGTGGGGCGGTCTCCTCAGAGTAGGGAGACGGTCACTCGACGTGCATCCCTTTTTCCCGGCGCCTGGAGTCGGCCAGAACGGCACATGCCGGATCAAAAAGGGTGCCCTGATGAGCAATCTCTTCGTCGTCGCCTACGACGACCTCGCCACCGCCGGCCAGGTGCGCGACAAGCTGTTCGAGCTGTCCAAGCAGCATCTGGTCGAGCTGGAGGACGCGGTGGTCGTCGAGCGGCGCGACGACGGCAGGATCGAACTGCACCAGGCGGTGAACCACACGGCGGTCGGCGCGGCGGGCGGCGCCGTGTGGGGCGGGGTGATCGGACTGCTGTTCCTGGCCCCGCTGCTCGGGGCGGCGGTGGGCGCGGCGGCCGGAGCGGCCGGAGGCTCCTTCACCGACACCGGTATCGACGACGACTTCATGAGGGACCTCAGCCAGAACCTGCGGCCCGGTGCCGCGGCCCTCTTCGTCCTGGCCGAGCACGCGGCCGAGGACAAGGTGATCCCGCAGATCGCCCCGTTCGGCGGGCAGTTGGTGCAGACCTCGCTGAGCAAGGCGGAGGAGGAGCATCTGCGGGAGGCGATCAGGGCGGCCCGGGCGCCCCGGTCGGAGGCCGGTTCTCCGACGGCGTGACCGCCCGTCGGTGGACGTGAGTGAATGGGTCGATGAGCGAGTTCTCCGGCGTCCTTCATCGACCCTTCCGGCACGAGCACGACGGTGAACGGCTCAGCGGTGTGTACGGCGACGGCGGCAAGGGGCCGGCGGCGGCCACCGCCGTCGTGCTGCACGGGGCCGGCCGCAGCAGCAAGGAACGACTGCTGCCGCTGCTCGGCGAGTTCACGGCGCGGGGCTGTCACGCCCTCGCCCTCGACTTCTCCGGCCACGGCGAAAGCACCGGCGCGCTGCGGGAGTCGAGTCTGCGGCGACGCTTCGAGCAGGCCGTGGCGGTGATCGACGCGTACGTGCCGCGGGGCGGACCGCTGGTGCTCGTCGGGTTCAGCATGAGCGGCCAGACGGTGGCCGACCTCACCGCCCACTACGGGGACCGGGTCGCGGCCCTCGGCCTGTGCGCGCCCGCGGTGTACGCGGCCGAGGCGTGGGACGTGCCGTTCGGGGACGGCGGGGGTCCCTCCCGGGCGGACGCGGCCGGGAACGGGGCCGGGCGGTTCAGCGCGATCATCCGGACGCCGGGGAGCTGGGAGGCGGCGCCGGCGTTCGACGTCCTGCGGGCGTACGAGGGCCGGGCGGTGCTCGCCGTGCCGGGGACCGACGCGGTGATCCCGGCGGAGGTCACGGAGGCGGTGCAGGACGCGCTGGCCGCCCGTTCCCAGTACACCCGGTTCGAACTGCCGGACGCCGACCACCAGCTGGGTGCGTGGCTGCGCGATCACCCCGACGACCGGCGGGAGTTCGTCCGTGCCGTCCTCACCGGCCTCGGCGAGAACGGCTGGACGGCGACCCGTGCCTGGCTGGCCGGGCGGCTGCCGGAAGGCCGGACGGTCGTCGACTCCCTTCCGCTGCGGGGCGGTTGGAGTTCCCAGATGCGCCGGCTCACCCTGGACGACGGCACGTCCCTGGTGCTGCGGACGTTCGTGAAGCCCTTCTTCCGCCGTCACGCGCCGGGGCTGCTGGCGCGTGAGGCGGACGTGCTGACGCTGCTCGCCGGGCAGGAGGGCGTCCCGGCGGCGCGACTGGTCGCCGTCGACGCGACGGGCGAACTGTGCGACCACCCCAGCCTGCTGATGTCGTCGCTGCCCGGCCGGGTGCGGGTCGACGAGGAGGACCTGGAACGCCGACTGGACCTGCTCGCGGCCCAGCTCGTCCGGGTCCACGCCGTCGGCCCCGGCGAACGCCCGCGGACCTACCAGGCCTGGACGTCCCCGGAGCGGGTCCGCGCGCCCGCGGGGGCGGTGTGGGAGCGGGCGGTCGACGTGATCCGCCGCGAGCCCCCGGCCCACGAGGGGCGTTTCCTGCACCGGGACTTCCATCCCGGCAACGTGCTGTTCGAGGGAGCGGGCGACGGGCTGCGCGTCAGCGGGGTCGTCGACTGGGTGGAGACCTCCTGGGGCCCCGCCGACCTCGACGTCGCACACTGCTCCACAGCACTGGCCCTGCTGCACGGTCCCGCCCACGGCCTCGGCTTCCGGGGGCGCTACGAGGAGCACGGCGGGCACGGTCTGGCCGACGGCACCGACCACCTGTACTGGCGGCTGCTCGACGCCCTGGCCTACTGCCCCGACGCGGCGAAGCCGGCGGGGCCGTGGCGCGAGCTGGGCCGGACCGACCTGACGGCGGAGGTGCTCGGCGGGCGGCTGGAGGCGTACGTGGCGGGGCTGCTGGAGGCCTACGCGTGAGGGGCGTTCACACTCCGGGCGCGGCGGGTACGACCCCCGCCGCGATCGCCGCGCCCAGGGCCGCGTGGTCGGCGGCGGTCTGGTCGGCGTAGGCGAGGGCGAAGTCGGCCACGGCGCGTTCGAAGGTGTCGGCGCCCCCGAGGTACCCGGCGATGGCGACGCGGTCGCCGGAGCGGGCGTGCGCGCGGGCCAGGGCCGTGCCGCACAGCCGGGCGTACGTGGCCAGGTCGGCCGGGGTCATGCCGGCGACGTCGGCGGAGCCCTTCATGTCGCGCAGCTGCCGCCAGTAGAAGGCGCGCCCCTGCGGCCCGGTCGTCCAGCCCAGGAAGATGTCGCTCGCCGCCTGCAGGAGCCGCTGACCGGCGACGACCCGGTGGCCGGGATGGACGTACGCCCCGCTCGGCAGGTGCTCCTCCAGCACCGACGGGCGGGCCTCCTTGAGCTGGAGGAACAGCGGGTCGTCGGTGTCGCGGCCGGTGAGCAGGACGACGAAGCAGCGGGTGCCGACGCTGCCGACGCCGACCACCTTGCGGGCGGCGTCGACGTAGCGGAAGCGGTCGAGGAGCAGGCGGCGTTCCTCGGAGAGGGTGGAGCGGTAGTCGCTGAAGATCTTGCGCAGGGTGGCGGAGTCGGAGGCGCCGGCCGGTTCGAGCAGCGGCGGGTCGTGCACGATGCGGCGGCGCCCGTCGACCACCTCGGTCAGCCGGTCGAGGGCCTGCAGGCCGGTGCGGCGGCGGGCCCGGGTGAGGCTGGCCCCGGCGCGCCGGCGGCGGCGGGCGGAACGGATCAGCGGCAGCAGGCGGTCGGCCTCGATGCGCTCGTACCAGACGGCGAGTTCACCGAGGCCGGACAGCCGTCGGACGGCGGTGCGGTAGGCGGCGGCGGTCTCCAGGGCGGCCCGGCGGGCCTTGGCCTCGCTGTGGCCGTTCTCCCGCGCGGCGACGGCGACGGAGGCCGCGAGGCGTTTGACGTCCCACTCGAAGGGGCCGGGGAACGTCTCGTCGAAGTCGTCGATGTCGAAGAGGAGGGCGCGCTCCGGCGAGGCGTACAGGCCGAAGTTGAGCAGATGCGCGTCGCCGCACAGTTGCACGGTCAGCCCCGTGTGCTGTCCGGCGGCCAGGTCGGCGGCCATCACGGCGGCCGAGCCGCGCAGGAAGGCGAACGGCGAGGCGGCCATCCGCCCGTACCGGATCGGCAGCAGTTCGGTCAGCCGGTCGCGGCCCTGGCGCTCCAGGACGCCGACGGGGTCGGGGCGGTCGACGGACGGAAGCCAGTAGGCGTGCGCGGAGCGGGAGGCGCGCTTGCGGGCGTCCCGGCCGCGGCGGGCGCGGTCGGCGGGGGTGGTCATGCGGGCTGCCTCTGCGTCATGGCTGGCCTCCCTGCTCGCGTGCACGCCCACGCGTGCGTACGGCTGTGCACGGGTGCCTACGACTGCGTGTGTGGGCTTGATCGCAGTGAAGGCCCGGCGGGGGGCCTCCGCACGCCGGGTACGGCGAACGGGTGACGCGGGGGGGCGTTGCCCATGGGCGGCGGATCTTCCGGAGGGGGCGTGGCGCGCCGGGTGCCGTGCGGGGCGGCACCCGGCGCCGCCCTCACCTGCTGTAGCGCATCAGCGCCCGCACCATGTGGCACGTCGTGTCCGACGGCGGGTGCACGCCGATGAGCAGGGCCGTGCTGCGGATCTTCTCGTTGCGGGCCTGGCTGGGCAGGTAGACGCCCAGGTCGAGGAGGGCTATCGCGAGGCGCATGGCCTTGAGGCGCCGGTTGTGCGTGACGTACCAGTCGCGGGGCCGTCCGGGCGGCAGCGGCCGCTTCTCCACGGGCACGTAGGGCTGGTCGAGTGGGACAGGTCGCTTCGTCTTGAGTGCGGCAGCGGGCACGGGCATCCTCCTGTCGCGGTCAGGGCCCCGGCCGGCACCTCCGGCGGAACCCTCGAACACTGCTTCTATTCTACGGCCCACCACTGACAAACGCCCCTGGCCAGAAGGGCTTTCGGCCCTGTTTCCGGCTACCGTGACCGGCATGGAGATCTGGATCAATCCCGCCTGTTCCAAGTGTCACAGCGCCCTCACCCTCCTCGACGCCGAGGGCGCCGACTACACCGTCCGCCACTACCTGGAGGACGTACCGGGCGAGGACGAGATCAGCGCCGTGCTCGACCGCCTCGGGCTGGAGCCGTGGGACATCACCCGCACCCAGGAGGCCGAGGCCGAGGAGCTGGGGCTGAGGGAGTGGCCGCGGGACGCCGCCGCGCGCGGGCGCTGGATCACGGCGCTCGCCGGGCACCCCCGGCTCATCCAGCGCCCGATCATCACCGCCGAGGACGGTACGGCGGTGGTGGCCCGCACGGACGAGGCCGTACGGGACGCTCTGTCCCGTTAGTCCGGCTGTGAACGATTGGTCGGGCGACGGGAGTCGGGGCGGCCACGCTGTTACCCTCCGCCGCCATGACCTTCGGTGATCAAGGATTCCCGTACGGACCACCCGAGCCGTACGCCCCGTTCACGGCCGAACAGGACCGGATCGAGCAGAACCGGATCGAGCAGGAGCGGATCGAGCAGGAGCGGATACGCCGGCGCCGGCGCAACCGGCGTCTCGCGGCCGCCGGGACCGGTGCCGTCCTGGCCGCCGCCGTCGCGGCCGGTGTCGTGATGGCGGCGGACCGGGACGGCGGGCCCGGCGGGGGCGGCCGGGACGCCGCTCCCCCGGCGGCCACCGCGACCGGTTCGGGCCCGGCCGTCCCGTCCGTCGACGCGTCCCTGCCCTCCGACGCCCCGAGCGCCCTGCCCTCGCTGCTCGCCCGGCCGGTCATCCGGCCGGAGCAGGCCTTCCCGGCGAAGAACGTCCGCGTCGGGGACGGCTCGCGGTACACCCGGGTCGATCTCGCCACCACCACCGACTGCACCCGCGGCATGTCGGCGGAGCTGGCCCAGCTGATCGAACAGGGCGAGCCGTGCTCCCGGTTGACGGCGGCGCTCTTCACGGACACGGACCGGCGCTCGCAGATCACGGTGAGCGTACTGAGCTTCGCCCGCGTCGAGGACGCCACCCGGGTGTTCATGATGGCGTCGATGGACCCGGTCACCTACCAGGTGGTCTCGCTGGACCCGCCGCCCGAGGCCGGCATGCCGACGGTGCCGCCGGGTTCGGCCGGGGTGTTCCGGCGGGTGATGACGGTCCGTTCGGTGGTGTTCGCCAACGGCCAGTGGGGCGACGGTTCGGAGACCGGCGAGGCCGAACTCACCGCTCAGACCGAGGGGTTGCTGCGGCACGTCAACGAGACGGTGGTGGCGTACGAGGACGGGGGGAACGGCTGAGCGGATCACCGGACGGAGGGGCGCCCGTGTGACGCACGCCACGTCAACTGACGCCGGTGACCACTGAGCAGCCCCGTTCGGTATCTCGTACATAGCGGCGTACTCTCCCCTACCTCCCAGGAGGCGCGGATGTCGCGCAGGAGAACTCTCGGCACGAAGAAGAAGCTCGCGCTGCTGGTGGGCGCCGCGACGGTGGCGGGAGGTGGCGCCTTCGTCATGGCGACCACCTCCAACGCCGCGCAGAGCCCGCGGACGGCCGCCGAGTCGACCGTCTGCCAGGGGCTCGCCACCGCCCTCGGCAACAACCAGCGGTTCATCGCCGACCAGCGGGCGAACCCGGACGCGCAGTCCGCGGCCCGGATCGCCAACCGGGAAGCGGTCGTCGGGCAGATCGAGGTGCAGCAGAAGGCGTCGGGTTGCGTCGTCGGGGAGTCGGCTCAGGACTCCCAGGCGACGCAGCCGGCGCAGGGCGGCCGGCAGGGCGGCGGGCAGAACGGGCAGGGCGGCGGGCAGCAGGCCACCCAGCCCGCCCGGCCGCCGCAGAGCGCCCCGGCCGGAAACACGGGCAACGCGGGCAACGCGGGGAATACAGGAAACGCCGGGGCCGCCTCCGGCCGACAGGTCTGCAACGGCTCGACCGTCACCCTCTCCGGCGAGGCGGGCGCCCCGGCCGCGTCCAGCAACCAGTTCCCGCCGGGGACGAAGCTCAAGGTCACCAACCTGGACAACGACAAGTCCACGACCGTCGAGGTGACCTCGGTCTCCGGCAGTTGCGCACTGCTGAACAACGCGGCCTTCGAGCAGGTCCGCGAGCCCGGCAAGTTCCTCATCCGCCGGGCCCTGATCGAGAAGGTGGGGTGACGTCCGGAAGAAACGTACGTGTCACAGGCCCCGCCGTCCGCGGCCACGGACGGCGGGACCGGCGCGTCCGGGCCCCGCGGCCGCACCTGCGGACGGCGGCTCCGGACCGGGCCGTCCCCTCACACCGTGAGCCGCGCCACAGCACCACCAGGTAACACGGGGTTCACATGCGAGCAATGGCCGGGAAATCGCCTGTTGACAGGCTGCCCGGCATCGAGTGCGGCGCCCCAGTGCCGCAGCGCCGCAGCACCCGCAAGTGCGTCTGACCCACCCCCGAAGGAAGTGGCCCGTGACCTTCAAGGCTGAGTACATCTGGATCGACGGCACCCAGCCGACCGCCAAGCTCCGCTCCAAGACCAAGATCATCACGGGTGAGCCCGCGGGTCTGGACGCGCTGCCGATCTGGGGCTTCGACGGGTCGTCCACGAACCAGGCCGAGGGCCACGCCTCGGACCGTGTCCTCAAGCCGGTCTTCACCTGCCCCGACCCGGTCCGCGGTGGTGACGACATCCTCGTGCTGTGCGAGGTCCTCAACATCGACATGACGCCGCACGAGTCCAACACCCGCGCCGCGCTGGCCGAGGTCGCCGAGAAGTTCGCCGCGCAGGAGCCGATCTTCGGCATCGAGCAGGAGTACACCTTCTTCAAGGACGGTTACCCGCTCGGCTTCCCCAAGGGCGGCTTCCCGGCCCCGCAGGGCGGCTACTACTGCGGTGTCGGCGCCGACGAGATCTTCGGCCGTGACGTCGTCGAGGCGCACCTGGACAACTGCCTGAAGGCGGGCCTGGGCATCTCCGGCATCAACGCCGAGGTCATGCCCGGCCAGTGGGAGTTCCAGGTCGGCCCGCTCTCCCCGCTGGAGGTCTCCGACCAGCTGTGGGTGGCCCGCTGGCTGCTCTACCGCACCGCCGAGGACTTCGACATCGCCGCCACCCTCGACCCCAAGCCGGTCAAGGGCGACTGGAACGGCGCCGGCGCGCACACCAACTTCTCCACCAAGGCGATGCGCGAGACGTACGAGGCGATCATCACCGCGTGCGAGTCGCTCGGTGAGGGCTCCAAGCCCCTCGACCACGTCAAGAACTACGGCGCCGGCATCGACGACCGCCTGACCGGTCTGCACGAGACCGCCCCGTGGAACGAGTACTCCTACGGCGTCTCCAACCGCGGTGCCTCGGTCCGCATCCCGTGGCAGGTCGAGAAGGACGGCAAGGGCTACATCGAGGACCGCCGCCCGAACGCCAACGTGGACCCCTACCTGGTCACCCGCCTGATCGTGGACACCTGCTGCTCCGCGCTGGAGAAGGCCGGCCAGGTCTGATCCCACGCTCCCGCCGGAACCGGATCCCGGATCTCCTCCGGGTCTGACTCCGCAGTCCGCCCGGAAGGGGCGCCCGCCGACTCGGCGGGCGCCCCTTGTCCGGTTTCCGGCCGGGACGCGTCCAAGCAGTGAGAGCGGTCTGCTGTCCGGGGCCGGTGTCTGCTTCAATGAGCCCATGGCCGGCTTCCAGCAGCACACCGCGACGGGTCGTCAGGACCTCGAGCCGTTCTGGCCTTCCCGTCAGCACCACGACTTCGACCGGGTCTGTCGCCGCGCGAGGAACGCGCCGGCCCTCTAAAGCCGTACACCCCGGTCTTCGGCCGGCGCGAACGACGTACGTCCCCCGACGGGCCCGACCACACATCGCGGCCGTCGCCTCCCGACGAACCTCTCGCGCGAAAGAGCTGACCTCTCATGGCGACCACTCGTTCCCTCCACAACGCCTCCGCTCTCCCCGCCTCCACCCTCCCCACCCCGGCCCTCACCGCCCGGCACCGCCTCCGCGCGGTGGACCGCGACGAGGTCGTGGACGTCCCGGACTTCCTGCCGCCGGGTGCCACCTGGCTGCCCGCTCCCGAACACACCCTGCCCACGCTGCCGGGGCAGCCACCGATGGTCGGCTACCTGGTGCTCGTCCCGGCCGACCGGCAGCCGCCGTTCCCGTTCGCGGCGGCGCCCGGCCGGCCGGCGCCCGAGGAGGCCACGGCCGCCGGTGAGGCGGTCGTACGGGTCGACCCCGTGCAGCGCACCGCGTGGGTGAGCGGGCGGGAACTCGACCTGACCTACCTGGAGTTCGAGCTGCTCGCGCATCTCGTCGCGCACCCGAACCAGGTGCACACCCGCGACCGGCTCGTCACCACCGTGTGGGGCTACGGGCATGTGGGCGACGGCCGTACCGTCGACGTCCACATCGCCCGGCTGCGCCGCAAACTGGGCGCGGAGCACCGCCGGGCGATCCAGACGGTGCGCCGGGTGGGCTACAAGTACACGCCGCCGACCGGTTCGTGATCCTCTGCTGACGGCAGAGCACGGTTCCCTCCCGGCGGCGGACCGGGCACAGTCACCGGCATGAGACTTCTGGTGCTGGGTGGTACGGAGTTCGCGGGACGGGCCGTCGTCGAGGCGGCCCTCGGGCGCGGCTGGGAGGTGACGGCCTTCAACCGGGGGCGGCACGCGTCCGTCCCCGGCGCGCGGACCCTGGTGGGCGACCGGACCGTGCCCGGCGGTCTCGCGGCGCTGGAGGACGGCGAGTGGGACGCCGTCGTCGACACCTGGTCGGCGGCGCCCCGCGCGGTGCACGAGGCGGCGCGGCTGCTGCGGGGCCGCGCCGGCCGGTACGTGTACGTGTCGAGCTGCTCGGTGTACGCCTGGTCCCCGCCCGCCGGGTACGCCGAGGACGCGCCGCTGGTCGAGGGTGCCGAGCCCGGCGCGGAGCAGACCGACTACGCCCGCGACAAGCGGGGCGGCGAGCTGGCGGCCGTGGACGCGTTCGGGGCGGCGGACTCCGTGCTGGTGCGGGCCGGGCTGATCCTCGGGCCGTACGAGAACGTCGGCCGGCTGCCCTGGTGGCTGAACCGGATCGCGCGCGGCGGCCCGGTCCTGGCGCCGGGGCCGCGCGAGCTGCCCCTGCAGTACGTCGACGTCCGTGACCTCGCCGAGTGGACCCTCAAGGCGGTGGAGCGGGAACTGAGCGGGCCGTTCAACCTGATGAGCCCTCAGGGGCACACGACCATGGGCGAGTTGCTGGAGGCGTGCGTACGGGTCACCGGCGGTCCGGCCGAACTGCGCTGGACCGCGCCGGAGACCGTCCTCGCCGCGGGCATCGAGCCGTGGACCCAACTGCCCGTGTGGGTGCCGCCGGGCAGCGACCTGCACGACGCCCTGCACGCGGCGGACGTCTCCCGGGCCCTCGCCGCCGGCCTGAGCTGCCGGCCGGTCGGGGAGACCGTCGCCGACACCTGGCGGTGGCTGCGGGAGATCGGCGGCGAGGCGCCGCAGCGCCCGGACCGGACGCGGAAGGGTCTGGACCCGGAGGTGGAGGCGAAGGTGCTGGCGGCGGGCGCGCGGTAGCGGCACCACTGCCCGCGCCGGCCGGTCCCGCCGGACCGGTCCCGCCGGACCGGGACCGCCGGACCGGGACCGCCGGACCGGGACCGGTGACTGCCGCAACCACCTTTGCTCATAAGACAGTTGAAGTGGAATTGTCCCGCGGATCTCTCATCAATTTCTGAGACCGCTGAACACCTGCGGGGCGGCGTGCGTATGGAGAGGCGCCGCTTCACTCCTGTCGGGCGCCTCGATGCTGCCCCGCAAGGAAGTCAGAGGAGTTCCATGGGACGCAACACACGTAAACGCCGTTCGTCGATGGCCACGAAGGCCGTGGCAGCATCGGCGGCCCTAGCGCTCGGTGGGGGCGGGCTGATCTGGGCGAACTTCTACGCTTCGGCGCACGAGTCGAAGAACTCGTCGCAGAACCAGACCAAGGCCGCCGCCGCGCAGGTGGCCACGGTCTCCTGCCCCGACGTGGGGCAGAAGCTGACGAACGTGCCCGGCGGGGCGCGTTCGGGGGTCGACAGGGAGCTGGCGAACCTCGACAAGCAGATCACCGAGGCCTACGCCCGGCTCGCCTCCACGCGCCAGGCGCAGGCCAACGACGCGGGCTTCGTGCAGAACGCGATCGTCGGCCCCCTGAAGGAGAAGCGGGCCGCCACGATCGACCGGATCCGCATCAACATCCAGCGCGCGGGCGGTCAGGTCCAGGACCTGAGCCAGCTCGCCGCCTGCACCACGCAGGGCGCGCAGACCAATGCCGGCGGCGGCCAGAACGGCGGCCAGCAGCAGAACGGCGGCGGGCAGCAGCAGAACGGCGGCCAGCAGAACGGCGGTCAGAACAACGGCGGCCAGAACAACGGTCAGCAGGGCAACGGCGGCCAGGGCGGCAACGGCCCGACGGCGGCGGACTTCGTCGACATCACCAAGGCCCCGCGGAACGCCCAGCTCGGCGTGGGGGCCAACGGTCTCGCCGCGAACGGCAACGGCGGATCGCGCGGCACCTTCACCACCTCCTGCGGCACCAACGGCAACGACAACCACAACACGGACAACGTGATCGTCGCCCCCGGTGTCACCAACGGCGCGCACCACCTGCACGACTACGTCGGCAACCAGAACAACGACGCGTTCGCCAGCGACCAGGAGCTGGCCGCGGCCGAGACCAGCTGCCAGAACCAGGGCGACAAGTCGTCGTACTTCTGGCCCGTGCTGCGCGTGCAGGACGGTTCGCAGGACTTCGACCAGAACAAGGACGGCGGCGGCAAGGAGGGCAACGTCGGCAAGATCCTCCAGCCGGCCCAGGCCCAGCTGAAGTTCGTCGGCAACAAGCGGGGCAAGGTCGTCGCGATGCCGACGGCGCTGCGCATCATCACCGGTGACGCCAAGGCCTTCGTCAACGGCAACGGCAACGCCAACGTCAACTGGAGCTGCACCGGCTTCGAGAACAAGGTGCAGCTGGAGGACAAGTACCCGATCTGCCCGCAGGGCAGCCAGGTCGTCCGCACGACCAACTTCCAGAGCTGCTGGGACGGCCAGAACATCGACAGCGCCAACCACCGCACGCACGTGGCGTTCGTGCAGGCGAACGGCACCTGCGCGAACGGTTTCAAGGCGATCCCGCAGCTCCAGGTCCGGCTGGTCTACAACGTCCCGGCGCCCAAGATCCAGAACGGGCAGGTCGTGAACCCGTACGCGGTGGACAGCTTCCCGGAGAACCTGCACAAGCCGATCACCGACCACAACGACTTCATCAACTTCTTCTCCCAGAACACGATGAACAAGATGGTCAACTGCATCAACACCGGCAAGAGGTGCAGGTGAGCGACGGTCCGGCCGGCTTCTGAGAGGCCGGCGGTCTGACCGCGCACGGAGAGGCCGGCGGTGAGGATTCCTCACCGCCGGCCTCTCGCGCTGTCCGCGCCCCGCGCCCCGTGACCCGTGCCCCGTGCCCCGTGCCCCGTGACCGGGAGTTCCCGGGGACTCAGTGCCCCGAGTGCGTCGCACCCTCCGAGGGTTCGTGCGCGGAGTGGTCCGTGCCCTCCTCGATGTCGCCGCCGAGCGTGTCCCGCAGCGCCGTGACGGTGCTGGTCTCCTCGCCCACGGCCACCCACTTGCGGCCGACCAGGTAGTGACCGCCGTAGTCCTTGGCCCCGTTGATCCACTCGCGCTGGCCGCGGTCGGTGGCGAAGGTCAGCAGGATGAACTTGCCGTCGGCGTTCTTGCAGATCGCCTGCCGGAGTTCGTCGGCGTCCGTCTGCATGTCGGGCGTGCACTTCACCTCGGCGGCCAGGTGCTCCAGACTGCCGGTCGCGGTCACCGGTACACCGCTCTCCGTGCCTTCGCCGGCACCACAGCCCGTCAGCACCAGCGCTGCCGCCGCGGCGGCGGCCGCCACGAGCATCGGTCGCGTCACCTTCATCTGTTCCTCCCTGCGAGAGCCTCGCTCTGGATACGGCTCCCGCGCCCGGTCCGCTCAACCTACCCGCGTCCCGAGGACACCCGCGGGCAGCCCGGAGGGCCTCGCGGCAGCCGGGGAGCCGTGCCGGGGCCGCCCGGCCGGCGGTGACCATCGCCCGGCTCGCTCGTTCTGCTGGACGTGCAGTCACAGGATGTCGCCCCGCGCCCCGCACCCGGTTCCGCCGCCGACCGGACCGTCGACGTCGAGCGGGCCGAGGCCGCGCTCGTCGAGCACTACCCGCGTCTGGTCCGGCTCGCCTATCTGGTGCTGCCCGCCGGTCTCGGCCGCGGCAGGCGCGTCCTCAGCGCCCACGCCCTCGTCCAGCGGGCCCTCCCCCGCCGCCGCGCCTCCGCCGTGGTCGTCCCGTCCCAGTCCGGCGCCCGCGACGGCGACCCCGGCTACGCCTACGTCCGCCTGCACGTCGTCCGCACGGCGCTGGAGGCGGGACTGCCGCTGAGGCGCCGGGCCCGGCCCAGGCGTGCCCAACTGCCGCCGCTGCTGCCCCAGGTGTGGGGGCTGCGGCTCTTCCCGCGCTCCGGCGGGGCCGACGAACTCGCCCTGGAAAAGCGGCTGTCCACCGTGTCGGGCCCGGCCCGCGCCGCCTACGTCCTGCGCGGACTGGAGAGGCTCCCCGACGGCGACGTGCGCGAGGTGCTGACCGAAGCCGGCGTCGACGACGCGGGTGCCGCGCTGCGGGAGGCCGACACCGTCCCCGCGCGGTACGCGCTGCTCGAGTCCGCCGAGTTCGACCCCTGTGCGCTCCAGGCCCGCCCCACCGACCTGATGCGGCGGCGCCAGCACACCAAGGCGGCGCTCGCCGCCGCGGCCGCGCTCGCCGTGTGCGGCGCGCTGGTCGCGCTGCCCGGTGACGGCTGGGGGCCCGACGGCGCTGCCGCCCCGGCGTACGCGCAGAACCCGGCGGCCGAAGCCGCTCTCGATCCGGCGCGGTTGGTGAAGGTCCCGCCCGCCGCCTGGAAGACCTCCGCGCGCACCGACTTCTCCGTCTGGCCCGCGCGCGGCGACCTCACCGGCGACGACGCGCTGCTGCGCCGCGCCCTCGCCGTCTGGGCCCGCCCCGGCGAGCGGGTGCGCGTCTCGTCGACGCCCGGCACCCCCTCCGGCGGCCCGGCCGGCCCGCCCCAGCTGCTGTACGCGGGCGACACCGCCACGGCCCGCGTGGTCCTCCTGTACGACGGTCTGCGCATCGCCCGCTACGCCGAGCCGAGGGACGGCACGACGGGCGCGGCGCTGGACTTCGCGCGGGTGGACGGCGCGACCGGCGCCGAGGCCGCGGCGGTGGTCCTGGACCGGGCCGACGGCAACGTCCGCTACCTGACGGCCCCCTGGGTGTCCGCGGCGGCCGAGCGGGACCTGTCGAAGCCGGGTGCCGGCCTGATGGAGCTGACCCTGGCCGGCGGCATCACCTCGCCGCTGTCCAGCCCCGCCACCCACGCCGGTGCCTGCACCACGTGGAACGTGCTCCAGGTGACCGACGCCTCCGGGTCGTACCTGCTGAGCGATCTCGGCGAGCTGGTGCCCGCCCGGCTGACCGCGGGCCGGCCCACCGCGCCGAAGGAGGCGACGGGCGCGGAGGCGCTGCGCACCTGGGCGCCGTTCGCGTGCTCCCTGGGCGAGATGCGCGCGCAGGGCGTGCGGTCGGTCAACGCCTGGGCGTACGCGCGCCAGCCGCTGCCCGACGCGGGCGGCCAGGCCCGCTGGGCGTGCACGCGCGCCGACACCTGGCGGGGCGCCGGGAGCCGGGTGCTGGCCCAGTTCCACACGTCGGGCGGCCTGTTCGGGGCGGTCACGGCACAGGCCGACGACGTCGCGGCCTGCGGACCGCGCGACCCGCACGTCCTGGCCGGGGTGCTGTGGAAGTCCGAGCCGGGCACCTGGTACCTCCTCGCCGCCGGGGACAAGGACACCGGGTCGGTGCGCGCGACGGGCGGGGTGAGCGGGTCCGGCGAGGGCAACCTGCTGGCCGTGCCGACGCGGCAGGGCGCGCAGGCCGAACTGGAGGGGACGCTGGAGGACGGGCGGTCGATCCGCGGGCTGCGCTGAGCGCCGTGCGAACACCGTGGCCGATCCCGTCCGTTCGCGTCCGGATTCGATCGGTAAGGTGTTCGCATGACTATCGGGGTTCGCCGCAGGATGGGCGTGGAGGAGCGGCGGCAGCAGCTGATCGGCGTCGCTCTCGAGCTGTTCGCCCGTCGTTCCCCCGACGACGTCTCCATCGACGAGATAGCCGCGGCCGCGGGCATCTCGCGGCCGCTCGTCTATCACTACTTCCCCGGCAAACTCAGCCTGTACGAGGCCGCGTTGAAGCGGGCCTCGGAGGATCTGGCGAGCCGGTTCACCGAGCCGCACGAGGGGCCGCTGGGGGCCCGGCTGCTGCGGGTGATGGGCCGGTACTTCGACTTCGTGGACGCGCACGGCCCCGGCTTCTCGGCCCTGATGCGCGGTGGCCCGGCGGTCGGCTCCTCCACCACGAACGCGCTCGTCGACTCCGTGCGCCAGGTCGCGTACGAGCAGATCCTGTCGCACCTGGGAGTCGCCGAGGCGCCCGCGCGGCTCGAACTGGTCGTCCGGTCCTGGATCTCGCTCGCCGAGTCGACCGCGCTGATCTGGCTGGACGGGCGGCGCGTCCCCCGCGAGGAGCTGGAGGTCAAGCTCGTGCGCGACTTCGCCGCCCTCACCGCCGTCACCGCCGCCTACGACGAGGAGCTGCGCGCCCTGCTGCGGCCGGTCCTGAGCGAGGAACCGGGCGACGGCCCGTTCGGCGACCTGATGACCCGGCTGGTCGCACTGGCGTCGTAGGACGGGGCGGGGCGGGGCGGCTTCTCAGGCTTCGTGCTTGCGGTACGACGGGTCGAGGTCGCGTACCTCGGCGGAGGCGTGCAGGACCGTTTCGGCCGCGGGCTTCACGTGCTGCCGGAGCAGTTCCAGGACCGTCTCGGTGAGCCTGGCCTTGGTCTCCTCGGTGCGGCCGGCCAGCAGGGCGATGTGGACGTGCACGATGGCGTGGCCCTCGGTGTCGGGGCCGACGACGGCGTCCTCGGTGCGGCGGAACCGCGTCTTGCAGGCCGGCGGCTTGGCGGCCGCGATCTCGACCACGGCCCGGTGCAGCGCGGTGGCGAAGCCGGGCCGGTCGAAGTCGTCGGCGAGCCGGTCGGAGTAGTCGACGGTGATCTGCGGCATGGGCACCCCTTCTGGACGGCCCGGTGGTGGGCCACGGGGTCAGCCTATTGCGCGAGCCGCAGCGCCAGCATGGCGATGTCGTCCTCGCGTTCGTGGCCGAAGCAGTCGAGCAGGGTGTCGCACAGGGCGTCCAGGCCGGGCAGGGCGCCGGTGGCGGCGGCGCGCAGGTGTTCCATCGACACGGCGAGGTCGGTGCCCCTGGTCTCGATCAGACCGTCGGTGACCATGAGGAGCCGGTCGGTGGGGTCGAGGACCAGTTCGGTGGGCGGCGGGTGGGGCACGCCCAGGCCGAGGAGCGGGCCGGCGGCCTTGGCGTAGTCGGCGCCGCTGCCGTCGCGGATGATCAGCGGCGGGATGTGCCCGGCGTTGGCGATCCGGATGCGGCCGGTGCCGGGCTCGATGGCCACCAGGCAGAGGGTCGCGGTGACCGCGGGGTGGTAGTGCCGGAGCATCCGGTCCAGCCGTTCGGCCAGCACGGCCGGGTCGCTCTCCTCGACGCAGTGGGCGCGCAGCGCGTGCCGGATCTCCACCATGACGGTGGCCGCCTCCAGGGAGTGCCCGACGACGTCGCCGACCGCGGCCAGGTGGCCCTCGGGGGTGCGCAGGGCGGCGTAGAAGTCGCCGCCGATCTCGGCCTCGCGTGACGCCGGGACGTAGCGGACGGCGACCTCGACGCCCGGCAGTTCGGGCAGCCGGTGCGGCTGGGGCAGGAAGCTGTGCTGGAGGGTGAGGGCGACGTGCCGCTCGGCCTGGTACATGAGCAGCGGTTCGGCGGCGAGGGCGGTGGCCTGGGCGAGCCGGGCCACCAGGGCCTCCCGCTCGGGGTCGACCCGGCGTACGCCGCGGGTGGGGGTGGCCAGGCAGACCGCGGCCCGGCCGTCGGCGGTGGGGATCAGCGCGAGGCGGGCGTCGTGTTCCACGCCGGGCCGGAAGAACCCGGCGGGCCACAGCGGCGCGGGCACGGTGGTGATCCGCACCCCGCTCTGTCCGCGGGTGAGCCGGCGGAGCAGGGCGGCCACGGTCCGGTGGGCGCCGGTGTCGGGCGCCGCGAGGGAGGTGCGGTCGCGGGAGGTGCCGCGGTACAGCTCGTCGTCGGGGCCGAGGACGAAGACGGCGGCGGGGCCCGCGGTGAGGCGGGAGGTGCCGTCGGCGGCGGCTTCGGCGAGTTCCTGCGGGGAGCGGGCCGCCTGGACGGCGGCGATCGTCTCCGACAGCAGGGCCAGACTGCGGGCCAGCAGGTGGTCGTCGGCGCGCAGCCGGGCGGCGCGGACGGCGGCCCGGACGACGGCGTCGACCTCCCCGGGCCGGGCGGGCAGGGCCAGGTGGGCCTCGGCGCCGGCGTCCGGGCCCTGGCAGCGGTCCGCCGGGGAGAGGGGGGCGGCGCTGACGTGCACGACGGGCAGACCGGCCAGGTGCGGGCGGGCCTTGATGCGGCGGCACAGGTCGAAGCCGCTCATGTCGGGCAGGTCCACGTCGACGAGGGCCACGTCGGGCAGGGTGCCCTCGCGCAGCCGTGCGTCGAGTTCGTCGAGTGCCGCGCGGCCGGTGGGGGCCGTGACGACCTGGTGGCCGGCCCGGCGCAGCAGGGTGCCCATGGCGAGGCGGATGGCCGTGGAGTCGTCCACGACCAGCACGGTCACCGCGGGCCGCCTGCCGCCTGCCTTCATCGTGTCGCCCCCGGACACAGCGGTGGAGCAGACCGGGTTCGAGGTCTGCTCCACCAAGGTAGTGCGATTTTCAGGGAGTGCGGGTGAATACGGCGACGGTCCGTGCCGGAACGGTGAAGGTGCCGGTGTCCGTCGCGTAGGCGGCGGCCTTGACGGTGTTGTCGGCTCCGGCGGCCTGCACCGGGTGCAGGCGGTAGCCGGTTCCGGCGAGCGCGCCGACCCGCTGGTCCTGTGCGTCGGGCGTGGCGTTGAACACGACGACCAGGTCGCCGAGTTCCATGGTGATGACGCCGGGTGTCTCGTCCTTGCCGGACAGCGGGAAGGAGAGGGCAGACTGGACCTGTGTGGCCGTGGCGAGGGAGAACGCCTGCTCCGTCGTGCGGATCCTCAGCAGGTCCTGGTAGGCGGCCGAGGCGCCGCCGATCTGGGCGCAGCCCACGCCGACCTTGGTCAGCAGGGGCTTGGCGTAGGACCACTTGGGGGCGTTGTCGGCGGCCGGGGGCAGGCCGCGGGCGAAGCCGTTGCCGTCGGCGCAGTTCCAGTGGATCGCGTTGAACCAGTCGCCGCTGTCGTAGGAGTTGCGGTCCAGGGACTTGGAGCGCAGCAGGTCGGTGCCGGCCTGGGAGAGTGCCGGGCCCTGCGAGAGGGTGGCCGTGGCCATCGCCAGGACCTGCATGCGGGCCCGCTCGGCGGCGGAGGTGTCCGCCGGGAGCTTGAAGGCGAGGGCGTCGAAGAGCGATTCGTTGTCGTGGGCGTCGGTGTAGGCGAGGGCGTCGCCGGGAGCGGCCGCGTAGCCGGCCGGGGCGCCGTTGTAGTCGACCTTGGCGCCGGTGACCTGCTTGCCGGAGGTGTCGGTGAAGCGGTAGGCGGCGAGGTTGCCGCTGAGGCCGACCTTGATCAGGTCCTGGTAGTGCAGCAGGCGGGCCTTCTGTTCGGCGGGGGTGCCGTTGGCGGCGTTCGGGTTGGGGTCGGTGTAGAGGCCGGAGGCGAAGCCCTGCACGCCCGGGTCGGCGTCGAAGGGGCCGCCGCCGCGGACGGCGTCGCGGGCGCGGTCGGAGAAGGTGGCGATGCCGGTGCCGGCCATGTTCTTCTGCGTGGCCTGGACGAAGCGGGCGTCGTCGGCGACCTCGCCGAAGTTCCAGCCCTCGCCGTAGAGGATGATCTTCTTGCCGTCGACGCCGTCGCGGGCGGGGGTCAGGGCGTCCAGGGCCTTGCGGACCGCGAGGATGTTGGCCTTGGGGTGGTGGCCCATGAGGTCGAAGCGGAAGCCGTCGACCTTGTACTCCTTCGCCCAGGTGACGATCGAGTCGACGACCAGTTTGCCCATCATGGCGTTCTCGGTGGCGGTGTTGGCGCAGCAGGTGCTGTTGGCGACCGAGCCGTCGGCCAGCAGTCGCTGGTAGTAGCCGGGCACCACCTTGTCGAGGACGCTGGTGGACGCCTGTCCGGCCGCGGCGGTGTGGTTGTAGACGACGTCCATGACGACGCGCAGGCCGTCCTGGTTGAGCGCCTCGACCATCTTGCGGAACTCCACGGTACGGGCCGTGCCGTCGGGGTCGGTGGCGTAGGAACCCTCGGGGACCGTGTAGTGGTAGGGGTCGTACCCCCAGTTGTAGGCGTCCTTCGCGGCGGTCTTCGCCACGCACTCCTGCTGCTGGTCGGAGTCCGCGGCGTACGACGCGAGGTCGCAGTCGGCGGTCTCCTGGTCGGTCTTCTCCTCGGGGACGGTGGCGATGTCGAAGACCGGCAGCAGGTGGACGTACGACGTGCCGGACTTCGCCAGCTGCCGCAGGTGCGCGGAGCCGTCGCTGTCCTTGTCGGTGAAGGCGAGGTAGGTGCCGGGGTCGTCGGCCGTCGGGTCGGCCACCGAGAAGTCCCGGACGTGCAGTTCCTGGATCTGGGCGTCCTCGAGGGGGACGGCGGCGGGCTTGGCCAGCTTCGACCAGCCCTCGGGGGCGAGCGCCCTGTCGTCGAGGTCGACGACCAGGCTGCGCGCGGAGTTCGCGGTCAGGGCGACCGAGTAGGGGTCGGTGACCTTGTTGGTGACGACCTGGCGGACGCTGGGCGCCCACACCGTGACCGCGTACCGGTACGGCTTGTTCTTCCAGGACTTCGGGCCGGTCACGGACCAGACGCCGGTGGCGTCGTCACGCTTCATCCGGACGGTGGAGCCGCCGATCTCCAGGGCGACCTTCTGCGCGGTCGGCGCCCAGACGGCCAGGGTGGGACGGCCGTCGCGGAACGTCGGGCCCAGGTCGGCCCGGGTCGCGCCCGCGTAGAGGTCGTCGAGGACGCCCGCGGTCTGCACTCCGGTGGCGGCGAGGACGGCGCCGTTCACGGCCCGCTGGGAGGCGACGACCTGGCCGCGCAGGGCCTCGCGGACGCGGTCGCGGTCACGGGGGTCGACGGTGAAGGCGGTGTAGTCCTTCAGGTGCGGGAACTTCGCCTTCTGGGCGTCGGTGAGGGTGCTCTTCGCCAGCCGCAGCCAGCGCTGGTCGGCGCCGGTGAGCGTGCCGTCCTTCGCCGTGATCGAGCCGGTGCGCGAGTACAGCAGCTGGGTGGAGGCGGCCGCGTCGGAGCCGTTCCAGGCGACGGTGTTCCGGTCGATCCAGACCGCCTTGGAGGTGGTGAGGTCGAGGGCGGCGGCGGAGCCGGCGGGCTGCGGCAGGAGGTACTTCTCCTGGCCGTTCAGCAGCCACACCTCGTGGCCGTTCGCCGTGAGGTCCAGCGACTGGTCGGTGGGGAGGTCCTTCTCGTCGCCCCGGTGGAGGATGTAGCTGAGGCTGGTGGCGCCCTCGGTGAGCGGCACCTCGAAGACCGCGCCGTAGCTGTCGGTCCGCACCGGCTTCAGCGGGTTCGACCACTCGGTGGGGTTCGCGGCGCCCGTCCAGGTGTGCAGGCCCCAGCCGTCGTAGTTCCCGTCGGCCCGGTGGTAGTGCAGGACGGCCTTGCTCTTGTCCTGTGCCGGGTACGCGGGCCGTTCGGTGAGGACGGTCTCCTTGCCCTGCTCGATCCAGATCTCGCCGGTCTTCGTGACGTCGATCGTGCGGTCGGCGGAGACGTCCTTGTTCCCCTGTCCGTCGATGACGAGGAAGCCGACGCCGGACGCGCCCGGCTTCAGCTTGACGTGGGCGAAGGCGCCGTACGCGTCGCGGCCGGTGAAGGGGTGGCTGTCGGGCCAGTTCGTGGACTCGCCGTCGGCGAGGTCGCCCCAGGCGTACAGGCCCCAGTCCGCGTAGTCGCCGTCGGTGCGCTTGTAGTGGACGACCGCGTAGTCGCGGGAGGAGGCGGTGGGGATCTCGGGGGCGGGCGGGGTGTTGGTGGCGGAGGCGGCGGTCGCGCTCGCCGTGCGACCGGCCGAGTCGATCACCACGGCCTTGTAGCGCAGGGCGGTGCCGGGGGGCACGTCCTCGCCGATGACCTGCGTGACCTTGTAGGGGGCGTGGTCGGCGGAGCCGAGCGTGCGCCACTTCCCGTTGCCCACCTGGGCGGCGAAGACGACGCGGTTGAGGCCGCCGCCGTCCACGTCGGCGCTCGGCTCGACGGTGCCGGTGGCGCCGGCGGCCGGGGCCCGGAGGGTGACGGTGGGCTTCACGGCCGGCGCGGCGGGCCTCCCGGCCGCCTTGAGGACGATCGCCGAGCCCGCCGGGACGGTCACGGTGATCTTCTTGCCGGCGTCCGAGGTGACGGTCGCGGAGGTGCCGTGGAGCCCGCGGAAGGCGGTGCCCGCCGAACCGGTCTCGAAGGTCGCCGACTTGGCCTCGCCCGCGTTGTTGAAGGCGACGACGTACTCGGTGCCGGTCCTCGCGTCCGTGCGGGAGAAGGCGTAGACGCCCGCGCCGTCCGCCGCGTACCGCTCGGTCTGGATGCCGTCGGTGAGGGCCGGGTGGGCCTTGCGGAGCGCCGCGAGGGTGCTGATCTGCCGGTAGAGCGGGGCGCCGGTGTCGTAGGCGTCGGACGCGTGGGTGCGGTCGGTGCCGATCTCGTCGTCGTCGAGGTAGTCGGCGGTCTTCGAGGCGAACATCGTCTGGCGGGCGTCCTTGTCGCCGCCGGCGCCGGTGAAGCCCTGCTCGTCGCCGTAGTAGACGACGGGGTTGCCGCGGCTGAGGAACATCAGCTCGTTGGCGAGCCGGTCCTTGGCGAGCAGTTCGGCGTCCGTGGCCTTCGGGTTGTCCTGGGCGAGGAAGGTGCCGAAGCGGCCCATGTCGTGGTTGCCGAGGAAGGTGACCTGTTCGTAGGCGTTGGCCTTGTCGGTGGTGTACCGGTAGTCGTCGCCGAAGACGGAGGCCAGCTTCTTCGCGCTGCCGCCCTGGGAGACGTACTGGCGGGCCGCCTCCTGGAAGGGGAAGTCGAGGGTGGCGTCGAGGCGGCCCTGGGTGACGTACGGGGAGGTGACGGCGGTGTCGGCGGAGTAGACCTCGCCGAACATGAAGAAGTCGTCGCGGCCCCGCTTCGCCGCGTAGGCGTCGAGGGCCGTGGCCCACTGCGTCCAGAACTCCGTGTCGACGTGCTTGACGGTGTCGATGCGGAAGCCGTCGACGTCGAAGTCCCGCACCCAGCGCTGGTAGATCCTCTCCATGCCCCGGACGACCTCGGGACGCTCGGTCCACAGGTCGTCGAGGCCGGAGAAGTCGCCGTACGTCGAACTCTCGCCGGCGAAGGTCGAGTCGCCCCGGTTGTGGTACATCGTGGGGTCGTTGAGCCAGGAGGGGACCTTGAGGTCCTTCTTCGCCGACGGCACGGTGGGGGTGCGCGGGAAGGAGCCGGCGTCGACCTCGGGGAAGTCCTTCGTGCCCGCGTGGTCGGCGTCGTCGAAGGGCTCGCCGTCCTTCGTCAGGTACGGGAAGGCGCCCTTGGCGAGGTAGCCGTAGGACTTCTCCTCGTAGTCGACGACGTCGGCGGTGTGGTTGGTGATGACGTCGAAGAAGACCTTCATCCCCTTGGCGTGCGCCTTGTCGATGAGGGTCTCCAGGTCCTCGTTGGTGCCGAAGTGCGGGTCGACCTGGGTGAAGTCGGTGATCCAGTAGCCGTGGTAGCCGGCCGAGGCGTCCTTCCCGGTGCCCTGGACGGGCTGGTTCTTGAAGAGGGGCGCCATCCACAGGGCGGTGGTGCCGAGCCCCTTGATGTAGTCGAGGCGCCGGGTCAGGCCCTTGAGGTCGCCGCCCTGGTAGAAGCCCTTGTCGGTGGGGTCGTAGCCGGTGGCGAGGCGGGAACCGGTCAGGCCGCCCTTGTCGTTGGCGGTGTCGCCGTTGGCGAAACGGTCCGGCAGGACGAAGTAGAACTGCTCGCGGGTGAGGTCGTGCCGGGCGGCGGTCTTCGCCAGCGCCGCGTCGGAGGGCGGCGGGGGCGGGGTGGCGGCGCGGGCCGCGAGCGGCTGCACGAGGGCTGCCGCGAGGGCTGCCGCGGTGACCGCGGCGACCCGCCCGGCACGGTGGGTGCGGCGCGTCCCGGGCGCCGGCCATCTCGGTGTCACAGGTGTGAACTCCTTGCGATTACGGCTCATGGGGTCCGACCCCTGCGCCACGGGACGGCTGTGTCGCCGGGCGCCGGCGCGACCGTAACCCCGGCGAAAGGCTTACAGCAAGGGTCGTGAAAGACTCGGCAAGAAATTTCACGACCCTTGCTGTCACGCGGTCAGGTCACCCGGTCAGCAACTGGACTTGCCCGCGTAGAGGGCGAGCGCCGTGTTCGCGGCCAGGGTGGCGGTGAACCGGCCGCCCGAATCGACCGTCACCGTCGTGTTGTTCTGCACGTTGCAGTACGTCCCGGCGGACAGCGAGGTCTGGTAGGTCCGGCTCAGGGAGCCGCTCTCGTGGTTGATCGCGACGTAGCCCTTGGAGCCCCGGCCGAAGGCGATCGCGTCGCCGCCGTTGTCCCACCAGTTGGTCACCGACTGGCCGCGGGTGGCGTTGCGGAAGGCGACCATGCGCTGGATCTCCGGCCAGGCGTGCTGGCACTTCCAGCCGTTCTGCCAGCAGGCGGACACGGAGCCGCCGTTCGGCGGGCCGGCGTCGGTGTCGGAGAACTCGTAACCGGAGTTGATGTCCGGGGCGCCGTAGGGCCAGGCCAGCATGAAGACGTTGGCCAGCGTGTAGGTGGCGCCGTCCTTGTAGCTGAGCGTGGAGCCGTTGCGCTCGGTGTCGTGGTTGTCGACGAAGACGCCGGAGACGGAGCTGTTCATGTAGCCCCAGCCCTCGCCGTAGTTCTTCAGGTAGGCGAGGTTCTCGTTGTTGAAGACCCGCTTGAGGTCGTAGGCGTACCGGAACTCCTGGACGTCCCCGTTGCCGGTGTACTCGGTGGGCTGGACGGCCTCGCCGCTGCCGTAGATGACCTCCTGCTTCCAGTAGGCGTTCGGGTTCGTCAGCCGGGACTTGATGTTGGCGAGGTCGGCGGCCGCGATGTGCTTGGCGCCGTCGATGCGGAAGCCGTCGACACCGAGGGAGAGCAGGTCGTTCAGGTACCTGGCGATGGCCCCGCGGACGTAGTCCTCGCCGGTGTCGAGGTCGGCGAGTCCGACCAGTTCGCAGTTCTGGACGTTCCAGCGGTCGCTGTAGTTGGTGACCTGCGAGGTGCAGTTGTCGAAGTCGTACGAGGAGTACAGGCCGGGGTAGTTGTACTTCGTGTACGACGAGCCGCCGGTGCCGGTGCCGCTGCCCGCGGACATGTGGTTGACGACGGAGTCCACCACGACCTTCACGCCCGCCGCGTGACAGGTGTTCACCATGTTCTGGAAGGCCGCGCGGTCGCCGAGGCGTCCGGCGATCTTGTAGCTGACCGGCTGGTACGACGTCCACCACTGGGCGCCCTGTATGTGCTCGGCGGGCGGGGAGACCTGCACGTATCCGTAGCCGGCGGGGCCGAGGGTGTTGGTGCACTCCTTGGCGACGGAGGCGAAGTTCCACTCGAAGAGGACGGCGGTGACGTCCTTGGTGCCGGGCGGGGAGGCCTGCGCCAGGGACGGGGTCATGACAAGGGCGGCGGCCGAGAGGGCGAGCGCCCCGGAGAGGGTTCTGCGTGCCATGTGGGGTTCCTTCGACGTTGAAGGGTGTTGAAGGTTCTTGCTGAAAGATTCCAGCAACCTTGCGGTGACGCAGATGTTAAAGGCCCGCTGCCTGAAAAGGCAGCGGGCCGGGAGAAGTTGATGCAAGAAGTTTCGCGGGGCCGTCAGGACGTGGCGGACCGGGCTGTCACGTCACGTCGGTCCGAACCGGAACGAACCGGTCCGGACCGGACCGTCAGGCCGTGGTGAACCGTCAGGCCGTGGTGAACCGTCAGGCCGTGGTGAACCGTCAGGCCGTGGTGAACCACACCGTCGTGTCCGCCGGAAGCCTCGTCCCGCCGTCCGCCTCGTCCGGCTCACCGCTGGCGAGCAGGACACGGCCGTAGGACGGGATGGTCACCGGCTCACCGGTGGTGTTGGCGACGCACACGAACTCGCCGCGCCGGAACGCCAGGACGCCCTCGGGCGCGCGCAGCCACTCCACCGAGTCGCCCGCCCCGAGGTCCGGCCGGGACCGGCGCAGCGCCAGCGCCGAGCGGTACAGCTCCAGCGTCGAGCCGGGCACGCCCTGCTGCGCCTCGATGCTCAGCTCGCCCCAGCCCTCGGGCTGCGGCAGCCAGCTGCCACCGCCGCCGAAGCCGTACGACGAGCCCTCGCGGGTCCACGGGATCGGGACCCGGCAGCCGTCGCGGAAGCCGTCCTGGCCGGCGCCGCGGAAGTACGCCGGGTCCTGGCGGACCTCGTCGGGCAGGTCGACGACGTCCGGCAGCCCCAGCTCCTCGCCCTGGTAGACGTACGCCGAGCCGGGCAGCGCCAGCATCAGCAGGCTGGCCGCGCGGGCGCGCCTGAGGCCGAGGGCGCGGTCACCCGCCGTGCGGATCTGGGTGCCGAGGCCGGGCGGGTTGGCGAAGCGGGTGGCGTGCCGGGTGACGTCGTGGTTGGAGAGCACCCAGGTGGCCGGGGCACCGACCGGACGCATGGCCTCCAGGGTGCGGTCGACGACCTGGCGCAGCTCCTTGGCGTCCCACTCGGTGGCCAGGTACTGGAAGTTGAAGGCCTGGTGCAGTTCGTCGGGGCGGACGTAGTTGGCGGTCCGCTCGACGGTCGGGGTCCACGCCTCGGCGACGAAAATACGTTCACCGGCGTACTCGTCGAGGACCAGGCGCCACTGCCGGTAGACCTCGTGCACGCCGTCCTGGTCGAAGAACGGCATGACATCGTTGCCCAGCAGCTTGAGCTGGTCGTGGGAACCCAGGTCGGGCAGGCCCTCCGCCTTCACCAGGCCGTGCGCCACGTCGATGCGGAAGCCGTCGACGCCCATGTCGAGCCAGAACCGCAGGATGGAGCGGAACTCGTCGCCGACGGCCGGGTGTTCCCAGTTGAAGTCGGGCTGTTCGGGCGCGAAGAGGTGCAGGTACCACTCGCCGGGCGTGCCGTCGGGCTCGGTCACCCGGGTCCAGGCCGGGCCGCCGAAGATGGACTCCCAGTCGTTGGGCGGCAGTTCGCCGTCCGCGCCCTTGCCGGGGCGGAAGTGGTAGCGGTCGCGCAGCGCGGAGCCGGGGCCCTCGGCGAGCGCCCGCTTGAACCACTCGTGCTGGTCGGAGGAGTGGTTGGGGACCAGGTCGACGATGATCCTCAGGCCCAGTCCGTGGGCGTCGCGGATCAGGGCGTCGGCGTCCAGGAGGTTGCCGAACATCGGGTCGACGGCACGGTAGTCGGCGACGTCGTAGCCGGCGTCGGCCTGCGGCGAGGCGTAGAAGGGGCTCAGCCACACGGCGTCCACGCCGAGGTCGCGCAGGTACGGGAGGCGGGAGCGTACGCCCTCCAGGTCACCCATGCCGTCGCCGTTGCTGTCGGCGAAACTGCGCGGGTACACCTGGTAGATGACCGCGTCCCGCCACCAGTCGCCGCGCTGCGCGACGGTGGCGACGGCCGGGACGGGCCGGGTGGTCGGGGCCGGGGCGGCGGAGTGCTGCTGGCTCATGGCTTCCTTGATGCGGTGGGGCTCCCCCCGCTCGAGCGAGGCCGGGCGGGGGGAGGAGTCATCGGGTTCGGACGGAGGTACGGCGGTGCCGGATGTACCGGGTGGCTGACGAGGCGGCCGCGGTCACAGCGGGGTCGGATGGTGACCGCGGCCGCCTCGGGTCTTCGGTGGGCGGCGCCGGGAGCGGCCGCGACGGGGCCGCGGCCGGTGGTCGGCCGCGGCCGCGCGACCGCCGTCCCGGCAGGCGTCACCCCTTCGTGCCGCCCGCGGTCAGGCCGGTCACCAGGTTCTTCTGCACGAGGTAGAAGAACGCGGAGACCGGTATCGCGATCAGCACCGCGGTGGCGGCCATCAGGTTGCGCTGTGCGTCGTGCTCGCTGACGAAGCTCTGGAGTCCGACGGCGAGCGTGTACTTCTCGTCGTCCAGCAGGAACGTGGTGGCGAAGGCGACCTCGCCGAAGGCCGTGATGAAGCTGTAGAACGCGGCCACCGCGAGGCCCGGCTTGGCGAGCGGCAGGATCAGGCGCGCGAAGGTGCCGAAGGGGGTCAGCCCGTCGACCCGGCCGGCCTCGTCGATCTCGAACGGGATGGTGTCGAAGTAGCCCTTGAGCAGCCAGGCGCAGTACGGCACCGCGGTCGAGCAGTAGACCAGGATCAGACCGAGGTAGGTGTCGATGAGCTGGAGGTCCGACAGGATCTGGTACATCGGCACCATCAGCACGGCGACCGGGAACATCTGGGTCACCAGGAGCACCCACATGAACTTGCGGTAGCCGGGGAAGCGCATGCGGGAGACCGCGTAGCCGGTGGTGGCGGCGATCAGCACGCCGATCACCGTGGTGCCCAGCGACACGACCAGCGAGCTCTTCAGCCAGTCGAAGAAGTTCGTCTCCTGGAGGACGAACGTGTAGTTGTCGAAGGTCATCTTCGACCAGATGCGCCCGGGGTGGAGGTAGTCGTCCTTGTCCGGGCCGAGCGAGAGGTAGACCAGCCAGGCGATCGGGAAGAGCGCGATCAGCGAGGCGACGGTCAGCACGCCGTGCGAGGCGAGCGAGGCGGCGACGCCGCGCTGCTCGCGTCCCCGGGTCTTGCCGGGGGCGGCCGCGGGCGGCTCGGTCACGTCGGAGGAGGTCTCGACGGTGGTGGTGCTCATGGGAACTCCTGCCTCAGATCGCGAGCTGCTGCTCGTTGCGGTTCAGCCAGCGGCGGTAGAACGAGGTGAAGACGATCAGGATGGCCAGCAGCAGGATGCCGTAGGCCGCCGACTGGGCGAAGTCACGCGGCTGCTGTCCGAAGCCGAGGTAGTACGCCCAGGTGACGAGGATCTGGGCGTCCGGCGCGGTGTTGCCGAACAGCAGGAAGATCACGGCGAACTGGTTGAAGGTCCAGATGATGCCGAGGAGGACGACGGTCGAGCTGACCGAGCGCAGGCCGGGCAGGGTGACGTAGCGGAACCGCTGCCAGGCGTTGGCACCGTCCATCTCGGCGGCCTCGTAGAGCGAGGAGTCGATGGACTGCAGGCCGCCCAGGAGGGAGACCATCATGAACGGCACGCCGCACCAGGTGTTGACCATGATCGCGGCGAACCGCTGCCAGAAGCTGTCCTCCAGCCACAGCGGCGTCGGCAGGTGCAGGCTCTCCAGGGCGGAGTTGATGATGCCGCCGTCGGCGAGCATGAACCGCCAGCCGAAGACGGTGACGAAGGTCGGCACGGCCCAGGGCAGGACCAGGATCAGCCGGTAGAAGGTGCGGCCGCGCAGCTTCTGGTTGAGCAGGAGGGCGAGGCCGAGACCGAGGGTGTAGTGCAGGGCGACACAGGCCGCCGTCCAGACGATCGTCCAGATGAAGTGCGACCAGAAGCGGTCGTAGGCGGTCTCGCCCCACAGGATGTCGGCGTAGTTGTCCAGGCCGATGAACTTGTAGGTGGCCTCGATCTCGTTGACGCCGATCGTGCGGGCCGTGTTGAGGCTGTTGGCGTCGGTGAGGGTGAGGTACAGGCCGTACCCGAGGGGGTACAGCACGAGGACGCCGAGGACGACCACCACGGGGGCGATCATGACGTAGGCGTACCAGTGCTTCTGGTAACCGTGCTTCAGGCGCTGACCCAGCCCGGGGCGCGGCGCGTCACCGCGGCGCTTGCCGGTCGCGCGGTCGATGGCGACTGTCATGGTTCGACACCTTCTGGAAATTCGAAGATCAGGGGCGGGCTGGGGCACAGGCCGGTGGCCGCCGGATCACTCCCCCGTGCTCGGGGTGATCCGGCGGCCACGCGGGGCTCACTTGCTGAAGTCCGGCACCAGCTTGGCGATGGCGGTCTCGGCGGTGCTCAGGCCCTTGTCGAGGGACTCCTTGCCGCCCGCGATCTTGGGCAGTTCGGTGTCCAGGGGGCCCCACAGGGAGCTGTACTCCGGCAGCGCCGGACGCGGCTGGGCGGCGGACAGCACGGTCTGGTAGCCGGCGATGCCCGGGTCGGCCTTGACCTCGGCGGTGTAGGCGTCGTCGCGCGTCGGCAGCGTGGAGTTCTTCTGCGCGATGGCCGCCTGGGTCTTCGCGGAGGTCATGAAGTTGACGAACTTCAGCGCGGCCTTCTGGTGGGCGGCGTCGGAGCCGGCGTAGACCGAGAGGTTGTGGCCGCCGGTCGGGGCGCCCGCCTTGCCGGTGGAGCCGGCCGGGACGGTGGCGATGCCCAGGTTGTTCTTGTCCGCGAAGGCCGAACCCTTGTAGAAGTTCGTGATCTCCCACGGGCCCTGGACGATGGCCGCGACCTTGCCGTTGACGAAGGCGTCCTGGATGTGGGCGTAGGCGTCGGCGGTGGTGTCCGCCTTGTGCAGGCCCTTGCCGTCGAACATGCCGAGCCAGGTGCCGTACGCCTTCTTCGCCGCCGCCGAGTTGACGGTGATCTTCTTGGCGTCGGCGTCGACGGTGTCGGTGCCCTCGCCGTAGAGGAAGGACTGGGCGTAGTAGGCCTGGGTGGAGCCCCAGTAGCCGTCGACGCCGGTCTTGTCCTTGATCGTGGCGGCGGCCTTCTTCAGGTCGTCCCAGGTCTTGGGCGCCTCGGTGATGCCGGCCTTGGTGAACAGCGCCTTGTTGTAGACGAGCGCGAGGGTGTCGGTGACGAACGGCACGCCGTACGTCTTGCCCTCGTACTTCGCCTGCTCGATCAGGTTCGACTTGAACTTGTCCTGCTCGGCGAGGGCGTCGGTGCCGTCCAGCGGCAGGAAGAAGCCCTTCTTGGCGAAGGCGGGGGTCCAGCCGACCTCGGAGCGCAGCACGTCCGGGGCGCCCTTGGAACCGGCGGCGGTGTCGAACTTGTTCTGCGCCTGGTCGAACTGGACGTTGACGTACTTGACCTTGACGTCCTTGTTGGCGGCCTCGAACTCCTTGACCAAGGCCTGGTACGTCGGCGCCTCATTGGTGGCGTTGGAGGTGTCCCACCAGGTGATCGTGACCGGACCGTCGGCCGAATCGCCGCTGTCGTCACTTCCGCCGCAGGCCGTCGCCGCGAGGGCGAGGGACGCCACCAGCGCGGTGGCCGCTATGCCACGCCGCATTGAGTTCTCCTTGAGGGTGAAAGCCCGGGTAGCCCAGGGAGCGGCCCCGTCCGCCGCCCCTGTCGACTTGCCGACCGCGCCATTGCCGCCGTCGGGCGTCCAGAACGTAACAGCGATGTAAGCATTGCGAAAGACCTTGCAGAAAAGAAGGGCAAGGGATCTCCGAAGTTATTCGGGCGTGACCTCTCGGCGACCGTCATGAGACGCTTGTTTTCAACGGTGGAGCGGTCAGAGGCGGGTTGTGCAAGACTCTGCAAGCTCTTGCCATCACTTTCACGAGGGAGCGCGATGACGCAGCAGCCGGGCCGGGGCCGTCCAACAGGTCGCCCGCGGCGCCCGTTTGGTGTGCAAGGGGACACCTGGCCGGTACAGTCCAACCCTGTGACCACACGGCTTGCCGACATCGCCGCGCAGGCGGGGGTGAGCGAAGCGACCGTCAGCCGCGTCCTCAACGGGAAGCCCGGCGTCGCCGCCACCACCCGCCAGTCCGTGCTCGCCGCTCTGGACGTCCTGGGCTACGAGCGCCCCGTCCGCCTGCGCCAGCGCAGCGCCGGCCTGGTCGGCCTGATCACGCCCGAGCTGGAGAACCCCATATTCCCGGCCCTGGCCCAGGTCATCGGCCAGGCACTGACCCGCCAGGGCTACACCCCGGTGCTCGCCACCCAGACCCCGGGCGGCTCCACCGAGGACGAGCTGACCGAGATGCTGGTGGACCGCGGGGTCGCCGGCATCATCTACGTCTCCGGCCTGCACGCGGACACCACCGCCGACATGCAGCGCTACGAGCAGCTGCGCGCGCAGGGCGTCCCCTTCGTCCTCGTCGACGGCTTCTCGCCCAAGGTGCAGGCGCCGTTCATCTCCCCCGACGACCGGGCGGCGATGTCCCTGGCGGTCACCCACCTCGCGTCCCTGGGCCACACCCGGATCGGCCTGGCCCTCGGCCCGAAGCGCTTCGTCCCGGTGCAGCGCAAGATCGAGGGCTTCGTCCGCGCCATGCAGGAGAGCCTCGGGCTGAGCGCGGAGACGGTCGGGCAGGAGCTGGTCCAGCACTCCCTCTACACGCTGGAGGGCGGCCAGGCCGCCACCATGGCACTCATCGACCGCGACTGCACGGCGGTGGTCTGCGCCAGCGACATGATGGCCCTCGGCGCGATAAGGGCGGCCCGCCAGCGCGACCTGTCCGTCCCCCACGACATCTCCGTCGTCGGATTCGACGACTCCCCCCTGATCGCCTTCACCGACCCGCCCCTGACGACGGTCCGCAAGCCGGTCCCCGCGATGGGGCAGGCCGCGGTGCGCACCCTGCTGGAGGAGATCGGCGGTACGCCGGCCCCGCACAGCGAGTTCGTGTTCATGCCGGAGCTGGTGGTCCGCGGCTCGACGGCCTCGGCGCCGGGTGACCGGAGCCGTCCGTAGGGCGCATACGTCCGCGTTCGGGCGGTACGTCCGCCGTGTCCCCGGGGGTCCCGGGGAGGGGAGAACATGCGGGCCGTATAGGACCAGGGGATGATCGGAGGAGAAGGCTTTTCTGGCAGACTCTGTGTCCATGGGTGAATCGACCGTGACGTCTCTGGAAGGCCATGACCAGGCCGTCTCGGGGCCTGTCACGGCCCCGCAGCGCCCTGGCCGGTTGCAGCGGCTGCGCACTCCGCGCCGCCCGCGCCTGTGGTTCGAGGTCCTGCTGATCGCGGTGAGTTACTGGACGTACTCACAGATCCGCAACGCGGTCCCGGAGCAGCGGACCGAGGCCCTGCGCAACGCCGACTGGATCTGGCGGATGGAGCACCACCTGGCCATCGCCGTCGAGGAGTCCGTCAACCGCACGGTCAACTCGGTCACTTGGCTCATCGTCGGCATGAACTACTACTACGCCACGCTGCATTTCGTGCTGACCCTGGGCGTGCTGGTCTGGCTCTACCGTCTCCATCCCGGCCGCTACGCGGCCACCCGCCTCGCCCTGTTCGCCACCACCGCCGTGGCCCTGGTCGGCTACTACCTGTATCCGCTGGCCCCGCCCCGCCTGATGAACGGCGACGACTTCATCGACACGGTGGTCGTCCACCAGACCTGGGGCTCGATGGCCTCCGGCGACCTCAAGAACATGTCGAACCAGTACGCCGCGATGCCCTCCATGCACATCGGCTGGTCGCTGTGGTGCGGCCTGACGATCTTCGCCCTGGCCGCGGTCCCCTGGGTGCGCGTCCTGGGCCTGCTCTACCCGGTGGCCACCCTGGTCGTCATCGTCGCCACCGCCAACCACTTCTGGCTGGACGCGGTGGGCGGCCTCGTCTGCCTGGCCTTCGGCTACGCGGTGGCCCGCGTCTGGTACGGCGCCCTGCCGCACGCCCTGCCGCGGCACCCACCGCCGAGACCGTAGTCGCACGGCGGGCCGGCGTCTCCGCGGGCCGCCGTCTCCGCGGCCCGTCGGCCGACGGCACCCGTGCACCGGGCGGGGCCGTCCCGGCGGCCGCCCGCCCCGCTCCCGCGGGACCGCCCCGGCGGCTCGTCCTCTCCGGTGCCGGGTGCCCGCGCAAGCCGTCACGCGCCGTAGAACAGCGCGTCCACGACCTGCCGGGCCAGCCGCCCGGTCCGCCGGTAGTCGTCCAGCATGTCCCCCACATGACCGGGCCCGTACCCCAGGTACCGTCCCACGGCGGCCAGCTCGCGGGGATCGGAGGGGAAGGTGTCCCCCGCCCGCCCCCGGACCAGCATCACCGCGTTGCGCACCCTGGTGGCCAGCACCCAGGCCTCGTCGAGCGTCGCCGCGTCCTCCTCCGACAGCAGCCCGCAGTCCCGGGCGGCGGTCAGCGCCGCGCGGGTGCGCGTGGTCCGCAGCCCCGGCTCCCGCGCCCCGTACCGCAGCTGCAGCAACTGCACGGTCCACTCGACGTCCGACAGACCGCCCGGCCCCAGCTTGGTGTGCAGCTTGGGATCGGCCCCGCGCGGCATCCGCTCCGACTCCATCCGCGCCTTCAGCCGCCGGATCTCGCGCACCGCGTCGTCCCCGAGCCCGGCCGGCGGATACCGCAGCGGGTCGATCAGCTCGACGAACCGCCGCCCCAGCTCCTCGTCCCCGGCCACCGGTTCGGCCCGCAGCAACGCCTGCGACTCCCACCCCAGCGACCACCGCCGGTAGTAGGCCGCGTACGAGTTCAGCGTCCGCACCAGCGGCCCGGACTTCCCCTCCGGCCGCAGGTCGGCGTCGACGAGCAGCGGCGGATCGGCACTGGGCACCTGCAGCAGCCGCCGCATCTCGGCGACGACCGTGTTGGCCGCCCGCCCGGCCTCCTGCTCGTCGGCCCCCTCGCGGGGTTCGTGCACGAACAGCACGTCCGCGTCGGACCCGTAGCCCAGCTCGTGCCCCCCGAACCGCCCCATGCCGATGATCGCGAACCGGGTGGGCAGCGTGTCGCCCCAGCCTTCCCGCACCACGGCCCGCAGGGTGCCGGCCAGGGTGGCCGCGGTGAGGTCGGAGACGGCCCCGCCGACCAGGTCGACGAGGGCGCCCCGGTCGGCCTCGACGGGCTGCGCCTCCGTGCCGTAGGAGGCGACGATGTCCGCGGCGGCCGTACGGAACAGCTCCCGGCGCCGCACCCCGCGCGCCGCGGTGACGCCCTGCACGGCGCCGTCCGCGCGACCGACCGCGGCGAGGATCTCCTGCTCCAGGTGGGCCCGGCCGCGCGGCGCCAGCCCGCCCCCGTCGCCGTCCCCGAGCAGCGCGACGGCCTCGGGCGCCCGCATCAGCAGGTCGGGCGCGAGCCGCCCCGCCGACAGGACCCGTGCCAGGTTCTCCGCGGCCGCGCCCTCGTCGCGCAGCAGCCGCAGGTACCAGGGCGTCTTCCCCAGCGCGTCCGACACCTTGCGGAAGTTGAGCAGTCCGGCGTCCGGGTCGGCGGAGTCGGCGAACCAGCCGAGCAGCACCGGCAGCAGGGTCCGCTGGATCGCCGCCTTGCGGGTCACCCCGGACGCCAGCGCCTCCAGGTGCCGCAGGGCCGCGGCCGGGTCGGCGTAGCCGAGCGCGACGAGCCGCTCGCGGGCGGCCGCGGTGCTCAGCCGCGCCTCGCCGGAGGGGAGCTGGGCCACCGCGTCCAGCAGCGGCCGGTAGAACAGCTTCTCGTGCAGCCGCCGGACGACGGCGGCGTGCCGCTTCCACTCGCGGTTCAGCTCGGCCACCGGATCGGTCCGCAGCCCGAGGGACCGTCCGAGCCGCCGCTGGTCGCCCTCGGCCTCGGGGACGAGGTGGGTGCGGCGCAGCTGGTGGAGCTGGATCCGGTGCTCCATGGACCGCAGGAACCGGTAGGCGTCGTCGAGCTGGACGGCGTCGGTCCGCCCGACGTAGCCGCCGGCGGCGAGCGCCCGCAGGGCGTCGAGGGTGGTGCCGCTGCGCAGCGACGCGTCGGCCCGCCCGTGCACCAGCTGGAGCAGCTGTACGGCGAACTCGACGTCCCGCAGGCCGCCCGGCCCGAGCTTGAGTTCGCGCTCGACCTCGGCGACGGGGATGTTCTCGACGACCCGCCGCCGCATCTTCTGGACGTCGGCGACGAAGTTCTCCCGCTCGGCGGCCTGCCACACCAGCGGCTCGACGGTGGCGACGTACTCCGCGCCCAGGGCGAGGTCACCGGCGACCGGGCGGGCCTTCAGCAGGGCCTGGAACTCCCAGGTCTTGGCCCAGCGCCGGTAGTAGGCGAGATGGCTGCTGAGCGTCCGCACCAGAGGGCCGTTGCGGCCCTCGGGCCGCAGGTTGGCGTCGACGGGCCAGATGGACCCCTCGACGGTGGTCTCCGAGCAGATCCGCATCATGTGCGAGGCCAGCTTGGTGGCGGCGCGCAGCGCCTTGCCCTCGTCGGCCCCGTCGAGGGCCTCGCCCACGAAGATGACGTCGACGTCGGAGACGTAGTTCAGCTCGTGTCCGCCGCACTTGCCCATCGCGATCACCGCGAGCCGGCACAGCGCGGCGTCGTCGGGGGCGGCGGCCCGGGCGAGACCGAGGGCGGCCCGGAGCGTGGCGGTGGCCAGATCGGCCAGTTCGGCGGCGGTCTCGGCCAGATCGGTGGTCCCGCACACGTCGCGGGCGGCGATGGACAGCAGGCAGCGCCGGTAGGCGATCCGCAGCGAGACCGGGTCGTCGGCCCCGGCGAGTCCGCGTTCGAACTCCTCCACCCCGGGGTGCAGGTCGCTCGGCTCGTAGGTGACCAGGGCCTCCCAGTCCCGGGGGTGCCGGGCGAGGTGGTCGGCGAGGGCGGCGGAGGCGCCGAGGACCCCGAGCAGCCGGTCGCGCAGCGGCTTGGCGGCTATCACGGTGTCGATCAGCTCGCGCCGGGCGGCCGCACCGGGCTGCGCCTCCAGCAGCCGGACGAGTCCCCGCAGGGCGAGGTCGGGGTCGGCGGTGCGGCCGAGGGCCTCCAGCAGCACGGGGTCGTCGCGCACCGGGGACAGCTCGGCGCCGTCCAGGAGGCGTTCGGCGGCGGAGGCATCGGTGAAACCGTGCCGCAGCAGTCGCGTGAAGGTGCTGCTCCTGCGCCCCGGCCCCGTCATCCCCGGCCTCCTCCGCTGCGATCAAGGTCGTACGGACTCGAGCGTAACCCGCGTCGACGTGGTGGCGCCCCGGCCGGGTTTCGGGTTGTGTGGGGGGCGGCCATGTGCCTCGGGGGCTGCCCGGGACGGCCGTACGGCATGCGTGACGGTCGCGACGAAGGAGTTGCTCCATGGACATGACCCTCGAAGTCATCCTGTTGCCGGTGTCCGACGTGGACCGGGCCAAGGAGTTCTACCGGGACAAGGTCGGCTTCCACGTGGACCTCGACGGCGAGGTGATGGACGGCGTACGGATCGTCCAGCTCACCCCGCCCGGCTCGGGCTGCTCGATCGCCCTGGTGGACGGAATGCAGATCCCGACGGGCACGCCGAGCCCGGGGACGTACCACGGGATGCAGCTGTGCGTGACGGACGCGAAGGCGGCCCACGCGGAGCTGACCGCCCGCGGCCTGGAGGTGAGCGAGCCGCAGCAGTTCGCCCCGCGGGACGGCGCCACCTTCATGTACTTCAAGGACCCCGACGGTGGGGGTCCCCCCGCTCGAGCGGAGTTCGAGAGTGGGGGAGGCTGGGCCATCCAGGAGTACCGCCGCCGCGCGACGGAACCCCTGCACCAGGTCCTCGCGGACCTGGCCGGACGGCGGCCGGAGTAGCCGGGCCCCTGCCGACTACGCCGCCGCGCCGCCCTGGTCACCGCTTGCCGGCATCCGCAGCGTGTGGTCACCGAAGTCGGCGACCAGGTCCAGCCTGCCGCCGAGCGCCTCGACGTAACGTGCGATGACATCAAGAGTGGCGACCTCGCCGTGCTCGATCTGGGACACGCGAGCGATGCTCACCCCCATACGAACAGCCACATCCCTCTGTGCCAGCCCGTACTGATGGCGCGCCTCGGCGAGTTGACGACCACGGGCTTCTGCCAGCAGACGACGCGATCCCGCTTCCACCTCGGCGGGATCCACACCGGCCGAGTACAGCTCCTGCTCCAGGGTCTCCCAGTCCTGCGGGACCTTCTTGGGCATGCTTACTCCTCAGTCCTCCGTGCCACCGGTGTAGTCGTAGTAAAGCCGTTCAGCCAGAGGAACGTTGTCGCGGTACCAACGATCCCAGTTCCCCGCCTGCCACCCGGCCGCCTCTCCCGCCGGGACCCGTACGCGGCGTTCGACCGGCCCGCACTGGACCGGCTGCTGCCCCGCCTCGACACGCTCGCCGGGCGGCCCCCCCCCCGGACAGGAGGAGGAGTACTCCAACCTCGGCTACGCCGTGCTCGGCGCAGCCCTGACCGCGGCATCCGGGGCGACGTACGAGGAACTGGTGACCGAGTACGTCCTGCGGCCGCTGGATCTCACGGAGATCACCGCGAACCCCGATCCCGGCCGACGCCTGCTGCCCCCGGGACTCCTGGGACGGCCCCGCAGGCCATGGACGATGGCCGGCGCGATCCTGCCGGCGGGAGGACTGTGGGCCACGCCCCGTGCGGCAGCCGACCTGGTGGTACGCCTCTTGGTGGAGCGCCGACTGGGAGATCCCGCCCCGAGCTGGCAGACGGCAGGACCCCTGCACTGGCACAACGGGGCCGCACGCCACGCCTCGGTCTTCACCGGAGCGACGGACGACGGCCGCTGGGTGATGATCCACCGCCTCAACGCCCCGCCGGAGGGTACGGATCGGGCGGGTGTGGAGATCCTCAAGGGAAACGGGAAGGTTTCCTGACGAGTTGGTGCGTGGCAGCGGATGACACGTTCCCGCTGGTGGTCTCACCTGATTCAGCTACGGCATGATCTCCCGCACGCCGTCCTCGGGCTGCCGTTCGGCGTCGACCGCTCCACCGTCACCAGGGCCGCAGAAGAGATACGCGGACTCCTGGCCAAGCGGGGTGTGCAGTCCCCGGCCCCCCTGCCTGAGCGAGACGCTGTGGGGCCGGCGGTCCATGACCGTCGGCCCCACAGCCCGTTCCAGCGGGGCACCCGCCCCGACCTGCCCCTACAGCACCGGCAGGCTCTTCCGCAGCTCGAAGGCGGTGACCTCGGAGCGGTACTCCTCCCACTCCTGCTTCTTGTTGCGCAGGAAGAAGTCGAAGACGTGCTCGCCGAGGGTCTCGGCGACCAGGTCGCTGCGCTCCATCAGGGTCAGGGCCTCGCCGAGGTTCTGCGGGAGGGGCTCGATGCCCATCGCGCGGCGCTCGGCGTCGGAGAGGGCCCACACGTCGTCCTCGGCGCCCGGGGGCAGCTCGTAGCCCTCCTCGACGCCCTTGAGGCCGGCGGCCAGCAGCATGGCGTAGGCCAGGTAGGGGTTGGCGCCGGAGTCGAGGGAGCGGACCTCGATGCGGGCCGAGCCGGTCTTGCCGGGCTTGTACATCGGGACGCGGACCAGGGCCGAGCGGTTGTTGTGGCCCCAGCAGATGTACGAGGGAGCCTCGCCGCCCGCGCCGGCGGTGCGCTCGGAGCCGCCCCAGATGCGCTTGTAGGAGTTGACCCACTGGTTGGTCACGGCCGAGATCTCCGCCGCGTGCTTCAGCAGGCCCGCGATGAAGGAGCGGCCGACCTTGGAGAGCTGGTACTCGGAGCCGGACTCGTAGAAGGCGTTGCGGTCGCCCTCGAAGAGGGAGAGGTGGGTGTGCATGCCGGAGCCGGGGTGCTCGGAGAACGGCTTCGGCATGAAGGTCGCCTGGACGCCCTGCTCCAGCGCGACCTGCTTCATCACCAGGCGGAACGTCATGATGTTGTCGGCCGTGGAGAGCGCGTCGGCGTACCGCAGGTCGATCTCCTGCTGGCCGGGGCCGCCCTCGTGGTGGGAGAACTCGACCGAGATGCCCATCGACTCCAGCATGGTGATCGCCTGGCGGCGGAAGTCCATGCCGATGTTCTGCGGGGTGTGGTCGAAGTAGCCGGAGTTGTCGGCGGGGGTGGGACGCGAGCCGTCGAGGGGGCGGTCCTTCAGCAGGAAGAACTCGATCTCGGGATGGGTGTAGAAGGTGAAGCCCAGGTCGGAGGCGCGGGCCAGGGCACGCTTGAGGACGTACCGCGGGTCGGCGAAGGACGGGGAGCCGTCCGGCATGAGGATGTCGCAGAACATGCGGGCGGTGCCGGGGGCCTCCGCGCGCCAGGGCAGGACCTGGAAGGTGGAGGGGTCCGGCTTGGCGATCATGTCGGACTCGTACACCCGGGCGAAGCCCTCGATGGCGGAGCCGTCGAAGCCGATGCCTTCGTCGAACGCCTGTTCGAGTTCGGCCGGGGCCACGGCGACGGACTTGAGGAAGCCCAGCACGTCCGTGAACCACAGGCGTACGAACCGGATGTCGCGCTCCTCCAACGTCCGGAGCACGAACTCCTGCTGCTTGTCCATCTTCCGCTTCCCCATCCTTGCCGGTCAGGCTGCCTGTCTCCCGCATCGCGGGAGGCGGTCGGGCACCTGAGCATCCCACCACAACACCATTTCATGCGCGTTGCGCACCTTGATCGTGAGACCGACCCCGGGGTGAACGCCTCGCGTGCGGCAGGTGTACCGCTCCCCGCCCATCTTGCCTGTTCGCACCGACATCCGTAACGCCCGGCCCCCTCCACCCCGAGGCGGGGTCCACCTCTGGTACGAGCAGGACGCCCCCGAGGGTGCCCGCACCGGCCTCGCCGACCTCACGGACGTCCCGGTCCCGCCCGGTACGCGCGCGTACCCGTGCGGCCCGCTGCCGTTCATGCGCGCGGTCGGGGCCCAGCCGATCGAGAAGGGGTCGCCCCGGCGGACGCGCACTACGAGGTGTTCGGCCCGGACCTGTGGCCGGCGGCGGCCTGACGGCGGCCCGCGGCCCGGAGGGGAGCACCACGGACCCGTGATCTCGTGATCAGCGGTCCGGGGGCTTCCCTCCGGCGTGCGGACGAGCGCGTGGACGAGGACGGGGCGAGGTCCGGGCCGACCCGACGGCGGCCGCCTACCTCACCGCGGTGAGCGTTGCGTAGACGACGACGTTGCCCTGGTATCCGGTGCGCTCGGTGTAACCGCCTCCGCAGGTGATCACGCGCAGTTCGGCCCGGCCGGAACTGCCGTAGACCTTGTCGTCGGGAAATCGTTCCTTGTCGTAGACCTCCACGGCGTCGACGGTGAAGACGGCCGTGCGCCGGTCCGCCCGGTCGACCTCGACCGTGTGGCCCTTGGCGACGGAGCCGAGGCCGTAGAAGACCCCGGGGGCGCCGGTGGGCAGGTCCACGTGTCCGGTGGTGACGGCCGTCCCGGCGGATCCGGGGGGCGTGCCCCCGCCGTACCAGCCGACGAGGCCGGGGGCGTCGGCCGGTGGGGGCTGGAGTGCCCCCGACGCGTCGAGGCGCAGTTCGCCCATCGGCGCGTCCACGCCGATGGCGGGGATCCTGAGTCGCACGGGTGGTGAGGGCCGCAGAGGCCGGACGGCCGGACCTGCTGCCGGGGCGGTGGAGCCGGCGGTGGGAGTCGCCGGGGCGGTCGGGTCGGCGGTGGGGGCTGCCGGGGCGGAGAAGGCCTGGCCCGCCGAAGGCTGCGGTGGCTGCCCGTCGCGCAGCGCACCGGTCACCAGCAGCGTGCCTGTCACCACTGTCCAGGCCAGGAGTTTCGTCGAAGGGATGTACGAGGGCGTGGAAGCGCGGGTGGGGTGGCCGGGAGCCATCGGGTTCGAGCCTCTCGCTGACGACGGGGGAGAGACGGACGGCCGTGCCGCGCGGTTCCCGGTGAGCCCGGTGAGCCCGGTGAGCCCGGTGAGCCCGGTGAGCCCGGTGAGCCGGATGAAGGGGACACCGCGAGCCGGTGGGGTGGTGCGTGGGCGGTCAGGCGCGGTTCGCGTGCGCGCGGTGACGCGCTCGCACCAGCCAGCCGGCGGCACCCGCGGCCAGCAGCGCCCCGCCCAGGGCGAGCTGTCCGGCCGTGTTGCCGGAGTCCCCGAAGCCGGCCTCGACGGCGCCGTTGGGCTGACGCGACGTCAGCGTGTAGGAGTCCGTGAGCTTGATCCGCGGCGGGCATTTGACGGTGACGGTGTCGGTGGTGGCCCCGGTCCCGGCCGGCACCGTGAACCGGCCGGTGAGCACGCCCTTGCGCTCGCCCTCGAAGAGGTGGAACGCCCCCGCCAGCTCGGACTCGCCCTTGCCGTAGGTCACGTCCGCGCCGCAGGCGTCGGTGCTGACGGTGACCGTGGAGCCGGAAGAACCCGCCCGCGAGCGGATGTGGAGACTCGAGTCGTCGGCCGCGGCGACCGGGATCTGCAGCGCCAGGGCACCGACCACCAGTCCGATGCCTACGCCGATGCGTGTGTTGCCCAAGGGGTCCTCCAGTGAAGCTTCGTCAGGTCTGCCTTACGGCGCCTCTTGCCTCTACTGATAAAACGATTAACGCCTCGTCACCTCCGCGACGTGGCAGTTGGACAGAGGTTTCACCCGGCAGGCTTACCCGGCGCCCCCCGGGAGGGGCCGGGCCCGGGCCCGGGGCTCCGTCGCGGGGACGATGGCGCGAACGATGGCGGGAACGATGGCGGAAAACGTCCTACAGCGCGCCGAACCTCCCCCGGGCATCGCGCATCTTCAGGTACGCAGGCGCGCACTGACCCGCGCGCCGATCCGTACGCGAGGGGAACCCGACACTTCATGAACAGCAAGCTCACCGCCATGGCCCTTGCGGCCGCCGTCGTCGCCGGTGCCGCCGTCACCGCCGCACCGGCCTCGGCCGCCGCCGGACCGACCCGCTGCCACACCGCCGACCTGAAGGCCGGCTTCGCCCTGGGGGACGACGCGAAGCCGGAGATGGGGCAGAGCGAGAAGCAGACCCGGGCGTACGTCTGGTTCACCAACCGGAGCGAGCGGACCTGCACCCTGTCCGGCTTCGCCGGTGTCGACATGGTCGGCGCGCAGAAGACCGACGGGACCTGGTCGCTGGCGCGCTCCTCCAAGAAGCCCGTGAAGATGACCCTGGAGCAGGGGGACACGGTGGACTTCGGCATCACCCTGCTCCCCGTGGCCGCGTCCACGCCGCAGACGGAGAAGTTCGTCCCGTCGAAGTTCCTGGTGACCCCGCCGGACGAGACGGAGGCCTTCACCCTGAAGTGGCCGTTCGGGGGCCAGATCCTCAAGCAGGACGGCGCCACCCACCCGGCCACCTACCTCGACCCGGTCGGGCTGTGACCGACCGGACGGCCGCTGAGCCTCCCTTCGGAGGCGGACGCGGCCACCGCGGGAGCTCCGGAACGGGCTGAAACCCGCGAACCGGCCGGCGGGCCGGAGGCCCGCCGGCCGCCCAGGCCGCGTGCCGATGCGCCCGGCGGGGGTCCGGTCGGCGCGGCCCGCCACGGCGGACCCGCCGGACCCGTCAGCCCCGCCCGGAGATCCCCAGCAGCAGCGGGCCCGTCGGGGCCGCGACGATGTCGGAGACCGTGATCGGGTCCAGCGAGGCGTAGAAGGCCTCCTGGGCCCGGCGCAGGGCGCCGCGCAGGCGGCAGCCGCTGCTCAGGGGGCAGGGGGTGGCGCCCTCGCAGTCGACGACGTCGCCGTCGCCCTCGAAGGCGCGGACCACGGCGCCCACCGACGCCGTACGGCCCTTCTCCGTCAGGGAGAGGCCGCCGCCCCGGCCGCGGCGGGCCTCCAGGAGGCCCATGTGCTGGAGTTCCGCGACGACCTTGGCCGTGTGGGTGTACGGGACCTCCATGGCGGCGGCCACGTCCCGGGTCGTCGGAGTGGTCCCGTCCACCACCGCGAGCCGCATCAGCACGCGCAGTGCCAGGTCGGTGGATCGCAAGAGCCGCATGGAGTGAAGGGTAGAGGAGGCGCGCACATAATGCGCATCTCGGTCTCCGATTATGCGGGGCGTCCCGGCGCCGCCCGCGCCCGCCCTTGGCCGTGACCTGCCTAGGGGTTCACCCGGTTGCCGCACTACGATCAGTGGAACCGAACGAATCGAACGACACCCGGACACCGCGATCGTTCGCAGGCCCCGCACGCCCCGACCGTTCCGCCCCCTTTCCCAGAAGGACAGGCCCCATGGGTTCCGCCAAGAAGGACATCAGCGCGGCGCGCCAGGCGCGCATAGAGGCGATGCGCCGTGCCGAGCGGTCGCGCGAGCGGCGCAACCGGATCCTGACGATCACGGCGAGCACCCTCGTGGTGGCCGCCCTCGTCGTCGGCACCGTGCTCCTCGTGCGGTCGCAGTCGGACGACACCCCCTCCGCCGACGCCAAGACCTCCGGCAGCTTCGTCACCGGCTCGGACGGCGTGAGGACGTGGAAGGGCACGCTGGGCCGCACCCACGTCACCAAGACGGTCAGCTACCCGATGGAGCCGCCGGTCGGCGGTGACCACAACCAGGTGTGGATGAACTGCGACGGCGACGTCTACACCGAGGCCCTGAACAACATGAACGCGGTGCACTCGCTGGAGCACGGCGCGGTCTGGGTGACGTACAACAGCAAGGCGCCGAAGGCCGACGTGGACGCGCTGGCGGCGAAGGTGAAGAAGACGCCGTACACGCTGATGAGCCCGGACGACAAGCAGGCCGATCCGATCGTGCTGACCGCCTGGGGGCACCAGCGGACGGTGACCGGGGCGAGCGACCCGAACGTGGACACGTTCTTCCAGAAGTACGTGCAGGGCGAGCAGACCCCGGAGCCGGGCGCCGCGTGCACGGGCGGTCTGTCGAAGTGAGGTACGCGGGCGTCGCCGTGGCCGTGGCCGGGGTGCTGGTTGCCGCCGGGGCGATCAGTTACTCCGTGGCCGGGGACAACGGCTCCGAGGTGCCCTCCGCCGAATCCGCGGACGCCGGTTTCGCCCGGGACATGGCGGTGCACCACCAGCAGGCCGTCGAGATGTCGTACATCGTGCGCGACCGCACGAAGGACGAGGAGGTGCGGCGGCTCGCCTACGACATCGCGCAGACGCAGGCCAACCAGCGCGGCATGCTGATCGGCTGGCTCGACCTGTGGAAGCTGCCCAAGGTGTCCTCGGACGAGCCGATGGCCTGGATGGACATGGCCGGCATGGCCTCCGGCGAGGACGGGGCGCTGATGCCGGGCATGGCCACCGACACCGAGATGGAGAAGCTCGGCACGCTGAACGGCAGGCAGGCCGAGATCTTCTACCTCCAGCTGATGACGGACCACCACCGGGGCGGCGTCCACATGGCCGAGGGCTGTGCCGACAAGTGCACGGTGGGCGTGGAGAAGCGGCTCGCGCGGGGCATGGTCGAGGCCCAGCAGTCGGAGATCCGGCTGATGTCCGACATGCTCACGGCACGGGGGGCCGCACCGCGCCCGTAGGGCACGGGCCGCCCGACCCGGAGGCGCGGCTGCCGGGGCGTTTCGCGGCAGGGCCCCGGGGGACGCGTGGTGCGTGCGGTACAGGCCCCGGAGAACAGCACCCAGGGGGCGCGGGAACACGGATCCCGCGCCCCTCGCGCTGTGCGCGGAGCGGCCCCGCACCCCGCACCCCCCATCGCGTCGCTCTGACGATTACACTGCCCGTGTGTCCGGAATCCGCCCTGTGCCGGCGAGACCCCGCGCGCTCGTCCGCCGTGTCCGCCCCCTTCACCCGAGGAAGCTCCGTTGAACTTCTGGTCGATCTACCAGCACGGCTTCGCGCGCGTCGCCGCGTGCACGGGCCACACCGTCATCGCGGACCCGCGCGCCAACGCCGAAGCGGTGCTGCGCCAGGCCCGCCGGTGCGCCGACGAGGGGGTCGCCGTCACCGTGTTCCCCGAGCTGGTGCTGTGCGGCTACTCCATCGAGGACCTGCTGCTCCAGGACGCGCTGCTCGACCAGGTCGAGGAGGCGCTGGCGGAGGTGGTGGCGGGGTCGGCGGAACTGCTGCCGGTCCTGGTCGTCGGCGCCCCGCTGCGCCACCGCAACCGGGTCTACAACTGCGCGGTGGTCGTGCACCGCGGCCGGGTGCTCGGCGTCGTGCCCAAGTCGTACCCGCCGAACTACCGCGAGTTCTACGAGCGCCGGCAGATCGCCGGGGGCGACGACGAGCGCGGCGGGACGATCCGGGTCGGTGGGGAAGCCGTACCGTTCGGCGTGGACCTGCTGTTCGAGGCGGCGGACGTCCCCGGCCTTGTGCTGCACGCCGAGGTCTGCGAGGACATGTGGGTGCCGGTGCCGCCGAGCGCCGAGGCCGCCCTGGCGGGCGCGACCGTCCTCGTCAACCTCTCGGGCAGCCCGATCACGGTCGGCAGGGCCGAGGACCGCAAGCTGCTGTGCCGCTCGGCGTCCTCCCGCTGCCTCGCCGCGTACGTCTACGCGGCGGCCGGGCTCGGCGAGTCGACCACCGACCTGTCCTGGGACGGGCAGACCCTCATCTACGAGAACGGGACGCTGCTGGCGGAGTCCGACCGCTTCGCGCTCGGCGAGAGTCACGCGGTGGCCGACGTGGACCTCGACCTGCTGCGGCAGGAGCGGATGCGGATGGGCACGTTCGACGAGAACCGGCGTACGCACGCCGCGCGGACCGGGGACTTCCGGACGGTGTCCTTCACGCTCGCCCCGCCGGTCGCCGACCTGGGGCTGCGCCGGCGCGTCGAGCGGTTCCCGTTCGTGCCCGCCGACGCCGAGCGGCTCGCCCTGGACTGCTACGAGGCCTACAACATCCAGGTCGCCGGCCTCCAGCAGCGGCTGGCCTCGATCGGCGGCCCGAAAGTCGTCATCGGGGTGTCCGGGGGTCTCGACTCCACGCACGCGCTGATCGTCGCCGCCCGCGCGATGGACCGCGCGGGCCGGCCGCGCAGCGACATCCTGGCCTGGACCCTGCCCGGCTTCGCCACCAGCGACCACACCAAGGGCAACGCCCACAAGCTGATGCGGGCCCTCGGGGTCACGGCGGCCGAGCTGGACATCACGCCGACCGCGCGGCTGATGCTGAAGGAGATGGGCCACCCCTTCGCCTCCGGCGAGCCGGTGTACGACGTCACCTTCGAGAACGTGCAGGCGGGCCTGCGCACCGACTACCTGTTCCGGCTCGCCAACCAGCGCGGCGGCATCGTGCTGGGCACCGGCGACCTGTCGGAGCTGGCGCTCGGCTGGTCCACGTACGGCGTGGGCGACCAGATGAGCCACTACAACGTCAACTCGGGCGTGCCGAAGACGCTGATGCAGCACCTGATCCGCTGGGTCGTCAGCAGCGAGCAGTTCGACGAGGAGACCGGCGAGGTGCTGACCGCGATCCTCGACACCGAGATCAGCCCCGAGCTGGTGCCGGGCGAGGAGATGCAGTCCACCGAGTCCAGGATCGGCCCGTACGCGCTGCACGACTTCACCCTGTTCCAGGTGCTGCGCTACGGCTTCCGGCCCTCGAAGATCGCCTTCCTGGCCTGGCACGCCTGGCACGACGCGGAGGGCGGCGCCTGGCCGCCGGGCTTCCCCGAGGCCAAGCGGGTGGCGTACGACCTGCCGGAGATCCGGCGCTGGCTGGAGGTGTTCTGCCGCCGCTTCTTCGCGTTCGCGCAGTTCAAGCGCTCGGCCATGCCGAACGGGCCGAAGGTGTCGGCCGGCGGTTCGCTCTCCCCGCGCGGCGACTGGCGGGCACCGTCCGACAGCTCGGCCGAGGCCTGGTTGCGCGACCTCGCCCGCGTCGACGAGGCGGTGGCGGAACGCTGACAGCCCCCTGGTGAGGGGCCGGGGCCGGGGACTCCTCCCCGGCACCGGTTCAGCCCTTGAGCGACGCGACGAAGGGCGCCCAGGCGGCGGCACCGAGGAGCAGGGCGGGGCCGTGGGGGACCTTGGAGTCCCGGACGGGGACGAGGCCGGGGATGTCGTCGGCTACTTCGAGGCAGTCGCCGCCGCTGCCGTTGCTGTAGCTGGACTTGCGCCAGAGGGCGGCGCCGGGGAAGTCGGTGGCTACTTCGACGCACTCCCCGCCGTCACCGTTGCTGTAGCTGCTCCTGAACCAGAGCGCTTCACTCAAGTCGATCCGGTTGCTTGTCATTTCGGTAATCCTCTGCGGCTGCCCTGATCATGGCCAGGGACGTCTCTGGTGACAGCGCAACGGCCCTGAGCCGATCGTATGCCTTGCGGTACTGCCTCACGAGGGCCGGATCGTCGATGGTGTCACCGCTGTAGGACGCCTCGGTGTAGATCAGTGGGGGCGCGTCCGGGAAGGTCATGACCATGATGGAGGCGGCCATCAGGGGATACGCCCCACAGGTTCGCGGAATGATCTGCGGAGTGATCCGCCGTCGCTCTGCCAACTCCACGACCCGGTCCAGCTGTTCGGCCATCTCCAGTGGCGGAAGGATCGAGTCCGTGACCAGCGACTCATGCAGGACCACCCAGTACTCCGGGGTGGTGTGATCCTCCTCGAAGAGGCGGGCACGAGCGAGCCGGGCCATCACCTTCTCCTCGACCCACTCATCGGGAACCGCCAGGTGCGCCGACCGGACCAGTGTCCGAGCGTAGGGGGCGGTCTGGAGCAGCCCCGGAAAAATGATGGGGGACCACAACTCAATGGACTCCGCGTGCTTCTCGGCCTCCAGGGCCTTCTCGAAGTACGCGGCGTGCGGCCCCCGCCGCGCCTTCCGCACATCCTCACAGTGCCGTTCGAAGAACCCGTCGGTCCCCAGCGCCCGGTCCACGTGCCGGGCCAGGTCCAACGGCATCCGGCGCTCGCCGCGTTCGATGTCGCTGAGGTAGGTCTTGCCGTAGAAGCTGCCCTGGAGCAGTCCCTCCAGCGAGAGTCCCGCCGCCTCCCGCTTCCACCTCAACTCCTTGCCGTAGAACGTCGGGACGCTCATCGAGCCGTCGATGTCCTTGCGCCGTGCCACTCGCACACCTTCCGCCGTACCGGTCGCGAACGCGCGACCCCTTCCACCGTAGCCAGCACGGCGACATTCTGTGAGGAGTTCGTCACACACCGCACAGAAGGTGGCCGCCCCCATGCCCGACCGCTCCCCCACCCCCTACGACGTCACCCTCTGCGTCGAGAACCTGCGTACCGCCCTCGCCCTGCACGGCATCACGCTGCCGTCCCTGCGGGCGGACCTGCCGAGCTTCGCCGGTGCGTACGCGCCGCCCGCCGGCCTCGTCGCGCTCGGGAACTGCAACACCGCCACGGCCCAGGCGCTCGCGACCGCCCTGCGCGGGACGGCGACCGGGCGATGACCTTCGAACTCGACCTGCTCGCCACGCCGAAGTCCGTGCCCGAGCTGCGCCACCACCTGCGCGCACTCGACTTCGACGTCCTCCTGTGCGCGACGGAGTTGCTGGCGAACGTCATCGACCACCTCGGCGAGGGCACCCCGGTGACGGTCCGCGTCATCGGCACCCCTCACGGGCACACCCGCGTCGAGGTCACCGACCCCGACGCCCGCGCCCTCCCCGTCCTGCTGTCGGCCACCGGCACCGCCGAGTCCGGCCGCGGCCTGGCCCTGGTCGACGCGCTGTCCCGGCGCTGGGGCGTGGACCAGGGAGCGGACCACAAGACGGTCTGGTGCGAACTGGCCGTACCGGGGCGCCGGCCGGAGACGCCTGTCCTGGAGGGACCTGCCGGGGCCGCGACTTCGGCAGGGCCCTGAGGGCACCCGGAATTGTGGCTTCCACCATGGCGGACGCGGGCTCGACCTGGTGAGATCACCGGATGCTCGGTCTCCTCCTGCGCGTTCTGCCCTTCTGGGTCCGCGAACCCCTGCTCATCGCCCTCGGGTCCGTCCTCGGCGTACGCCTCACGTACCTCGCCGTCCACGACCACGACCTGGTCATGGCCGGTATCGGCGCGGTGTTCCTCGTGTTCACCGCGATACGCGTTCACATGGTGGTCCGGGCGCTGCGCGCGCGCCGGAACCCGGCTCCGGCGGCCTCCGCGGACGGGACGCCGCCGACCGACGCCGTCGCTCAAGCCTGGGCCCAGGCACAGGTGGCACCGGCTGGAACGGCACCGGCACCCGCACCGGTCGGAGCCGGCTCGCCTCCCGGCCCGGCCGCCGCGGAGAAGGAGCCCAACCCGTGGGGGCAGGCCGTCGCGGCCGTGGCCGTGTTCGCGGCACTCGGGGCCGCGCTGTGGCTGGGCCCCGACATGCTGCCGGCCGACGACGACACACCGCAGGCCGCCTCGTGTTCGGACACGGAGACGGAGGACGAGACGCTGCCGGCGGTCTACGAGAAGAAGCCCCGGCCCGTGACCGGTGACCAGCTGTGCCAGGCACTCAACCGGTCCGACCTGGCGAAGCTCCTCGGTACGCCCGCGGAGATCGCGACCTCGGCCTCCGGCAGCAACAACACCGCCGCGCTGACCGACGGGAAGGTCGCCGAGCCGGAGGCCCAGGTCGCGTTCGACACGTACACCGTGAACCTCTCGGCGACGTACAACGACCTGTCGACCGCCCAGTACGTGAAGCTGGTGAAGATCGCGGGGGACGAGGACGAGAAGAACCTCAAAACGCTCACGGTCCTCGGCCGCCCCGCGTTCCTCTCATCGGAGCACACCATGAAGTTCGAGTTCAGTCTCGGGAGCGAGGGGTCCAGCGCGCCGATGCAACAAGGCCCCCTGGCCAGGACGCTGTCCGTGGCGCTCGACGGCAAGGACCGGGGCGGCTCCTACGACATCACCGTGTGGAGCGAGTCCGGAGCCCTCCCCACCGACCAGGCCCTCCTCGACATCGCCGAGAAGGTCCTTCCGGCGATCCCCGGACGGAGCGCCCGCTGAGACGTCCGGGACGTCCAAGCGGAGAGCGCGAGTTCGATTCTCGTCACCCGCTCCATGATCAAGGCCCAGGTCAGACACCTGGTCCTTGTTGGTTGATGAGAGCTTTGGCTCGCGCCTCAGGCGACGGTGTACTCCGCGTCCCCGAAGTCTGCAACTACGCGCAGTCGGCCGCCGAGCGCTTCCACGTAGGCCCGGAGGGTCGCGACCTCCGCGCGATCCAGCTCACCGTGCTCGATCGCGGAGACCCGAGGTGCTGAGACCCCCATCGACGCGGCCACTTGGCGCTGAGTCAGCGCCTGTTCACGCCTGACCTCCGCGAGCTTGTGAGCGCGCACTTCGGCGGTCAGCCGGTCCATCGCCGCTTGCTTCTCCTGAGCCGACCGCACCGGCAACCCAGCGACCGCACGCCGCTCGCGCGCCTTGCGCTTGGTTTCCTCCCAGCTCACGGTGCTCATTCGTACTCCCTGGTTTCGAGATCGGCCACATGTGTCCGGTACCGCTGCTCAGCAAGCGGAATGTTGATGTCGTACCAGCGCTGCCAGTTCCCGGCCTTGTCGCCGGCCACCAGCAGTACCGCCCGGCGCACCGGATCGAAGGCGAAGAGGATGCGGATCTCACTGTTCCCGGACGAGCCCGGTCTCAGCTCCTTCAGGTGATGATTCTCAGCGCCCTTGATCCGATCGACCAGCGGGCGGCCCAGCGTCGGGCCTGTGGCCGCCAGCATGTCGATGGCATCTTCCACTTGTTCAGCGGTGTTCCAGTCCTCTTCGGCCAGTGCCTCGAACCACGCCGCGACCTCCCCGACCAGGACCACTTCCCATTGAGCCACGGCCACCGTGTTAACGCAAGCATTAACTTCGCCGTGGTGATCTGCGGAATCGGGGCCGATGCCCGGGCCAGAGGCTGGACGGGCTCGGACAGGCCGCGCTCGCCGCAGGACCTGTACAGGTAGGCCGCGAGGCGGGCGTAGGCGCTCGTCGAAAGGGTGGCACGGCTGAAGGTCCTGGCAGATCTTCCGCAGAGCCCGCATCAGCCCCACCTCATGACCGTCATCGCCAAAGTCATCAGGTCACCCTCGCCCTCGCCCTCGCCCTCGAGAAGCAACGCTGAAAACGCTCAGTGGTGCAGCACTCCCGGCCGCTCGGGCGTGTGGGTGGCGACCACGCGGCCCGCGCGGGCGGACTCCCGGCGCCGGTCCACCGCGTACGCCACCGCGGCCACCCCGAGGCCCAGGGCCGCCAGCACCGCGCCCGCCAGCGCGGGCGACGTCACGCCGAAGCCCGCCGCGAGGGCCAGCCCACCGATCCAGGCGCCGCCGGCGTTGGCCAGGTTGAACGCGGCCTGGTTGGCGGAGGAGGCCAGTGACGGGCCCGCGGCCGCCTTCTCCATCACCATCATGTTGAGCGGCGAACCCGTCACGAACGCCGCCACGCCCAGCAGGAGCACGGCCAGCGCACCGCCCCACGCCGTCGTCATCAGCAGCGGGAACAGGGCCAGGACGGCGACCAGGGACGCCAGGCCGCCGAACAGGGTCGGACGCATCGCGTGGTCGGCGAGCCGTCCGCCCAGCAGGTTGCCGATCGTCGCGCCGACGCCGAACAGCGCCAGCAGCAGGGTCACGCTGGAGTCGGCGTAACCGGCGGTGTCCGTCAGCATCGGCGTGACGTAGCTGTAGGCGGAGAACAGCGCGCCGAACCCGGCGACCGTCGTGCCCAGCGCCAGCCACACCGGCAGCGAGCGCAGGGCGGCCAGCTCGCCGCGCAGGCCGGTCGTGGGGGCGGCGGCCCGGTCGCGCGGGATCAGCAGGGCCAGCGACGCCATCGCCACCAGGCCGATCGCGCTCACGCCCAGGAAGGTCGTCCGCCAGCCGAGGCGCTGGCCCATGAGCGTGGCGACCGGGACGCCCGCGATGTTGGCCACCGTCAGGCCGAGGAACATCAGCGACACCGAGCGCGCCTTGCGCTCGGGCGCGACCATGTTCGTGGCGACCACCGCGCCCACGCCGAAGAAGGCGCCGTGCGGGAGGCCGCTGAGGAAGCGGGCGGCGAGCAGGGAGCCGTTGCCGGGCGCGAACGCGGACAGCGCGTTGCCGGCCACGAACAGCGCCATGAGGGAGATCAGGACCGTGCGGCGGGACATCCGCGCCGTGGCGGCCGCGAGCAGCGGGGCGCCGATGACGACGCCGAGCGCGTAGGCGGAGACCAGGTGGCCGGCGGCCGGGAGGGAGATGCCGAGGTCGTCGGCGACGTCGGGCAGCAGGCCCATCATCACGAACTCGGTGGTGCCGATGCCGAAGGCACCCACGGCGAGGGCGAGCAGGGCCAGGGGCATGGAAGAGCCTGTGCCTTTCAGGAGAGGAGTTCCGTCCATCGTATGTTCAATTACGGAACAAAGTCTCTCCCGCCCGGTATTCCGGCAGGTTACGGTGTGGTGACCTGCACACGAGCCGCGACCGGCAGGTGGTCGCTGCTCGTCCGCGGCAGCGTCCACGAGGTGACCGGCTCCACGCCCGTCACCATGATCTGGTCGATCCGCGCCATGGGGAACGACGCGGGCCAGGTGAAGCCGAACCCGCTGCCCGCGGCGCCCTGCGCGGAGCGCATCTGCGACGTCACGGCGTTGAGCGAGCGGTCGTTCATCGTGCCGTTGAGGTCGCCGAGCAGGATCTTGTTGCTCAGCGGGTCGGCGGCGATCGCCTCGCCCAGCGCGTCCGCGCTCTTGTCGCGCTGGCGGGCGGTGAACCCGGCCTGGAGCTTCACGCGGACCGAGGGGAGGTGGGCGACGTAGAAGCCGACCGGGCCCTCCGGCGTGGTCACCGTGGCGCGCATCGCGCGGACCCAGCCCAGCTTGATGTCGACGGCCGCCACGGCGCTCAGCGGGTACCTGCTCCACAGCCCGACCGTGCCCTGCACGGAGTGGTAGCGGTACGTCGTCGCGAGCGCCTTCTCGTACACCGGCGCCGCCGACTCGGTCAGCTCCTCCAGGGCCACCACGTCCGCACCGGAGGCGGCCACGTCGTGCGCGGTGCCGGAGGGGTCGGCGTTGTCGGCGTTGACGTTGTGCGTGGCCACCGTGAGGTCGCCGCCGCCGCCGGTCTTGTCGCCGATCAGCCCGCCGAAGAGGTTCAGCCAGACCACGGCGGGCAGCACCAGGGCGATCAGCGCGGTCGCCGACCTGCGCACGAACGCCAGCAGCAACAGCAGCGGGACGAAGACGCCGAGCCACGGCAGGAACGTCTCGGTGAGGCTGCCGAGGTTGCCGAACCGGTTGGGGATGCGCGCGTGCACCAGCATCACCAGGGCGAGCAGCAGCGCGAGCACGGCGACGACGAGGCCGCGGCGCCAGATCCGCGGATCACCGCGCCAGCCGGCCGACAGGCGTCCGGCCAGCCGCACGAACAGGCGTCGGAGCCGGGCTCCCGGACGCTCGGGGTCCGAGCCGCCGTTGTCCGTCTCCGTCACATACGCCTGCTGCGCCATACCGTCGCCTCACTACCTGCCGTGCACACCGTCTCTCCCCCGTGCGTACGACCCTAGGGGATGAACGGCTCGGTTCCCGCCGTCCCATGACGGCCCAACGGGCACGAGGACGAACGGAGTGCCGCCAGGGGTTCCGATCGCGGCCCGTCAGGGGTGGTCTGTGACGAAACGCGCACATTCGGGCGAGACCGGCGGGGAACTGACGGACCGTGCGCCGGTGGGAGAACCGCCGGACCGCGGGCGGGTGACGGCGCCGGCGGGCCGCAGACCCTCGAGCAGCGTGTCGACGATCCGTTCCGGGAGGCCCTCGGTGAGGTCGGCGTCGGGACGCAGGACGGAACGGACCAGCATGGGCCCGATGAACAGGTCGTTGGCCAGCTCGACGTCGAGGTCGGCGCGGAGTTCACCGGCGCGCTGACCGCGCCGCAGCACCTCGACGCCCAGCCGGCGCCGGGGCACGATGACCGCGCTGTGGTACGCCTCCCAGATCCTGGGGCTGCTCTTCATCTGGGCCTGGGCGGTGCGCAGGATCGCCGAGGAACGGCTGGCCAGTCCACGTCGGCGCAGCCACTCCAGCAGCACCACGAGGTCGTCGCGCATGGAGGTGCCGGGGAGTTCGGGCTGGTCCGGCTCGATGCTCAGCAGGACGTCGACGAACAGCTCCTCCTTGCCGCTCCACCGGCGGTAGATGGCCGCCTTGCCGACCCCGGCGGTGCGGGCGATCCGCTCGATGGACAGCTCACCGAGCGGCACCCCCTCCTCCAGCAGCTTCATCGTCCCCTCGAGGATGGCCCGTTCGACGGCCTCGCTGCGCGGCCGTCCCCTGGCGGGCTGCGCGGGCGGCCGCACGGCGGCCCCGCTGCCGACAGAGGTTCCGGCGGGGACCCCGGCGGAGGTCCCGGCAGGAGATCCGGCAGGGGTGCCCGCGGGGGTCTCGGCAGGTGTCCCCGCAGGGGTCCCGGCTGGGGTCTCGGCAGAACTCACGACCGTCCTTTCGTCACGCTCGCAGCATTCTCGCCCAGGGGCTCCGGGAAACGGCCGCGCCCCCGCACGGCCGCCCGCGGTCTACGAGTCGGTGCGCACCAGTTCGCCCTCGTCCGTCGCCTCCTCCGGCTCCTTCGACCGGCCCGGCAGGAACACCGCCACGACGACCGCGCCGACGAGCGCGACCCCGGCCCCGCACAGCGCGGTGACGTGCATGGCGTGCAGGAACGCGTCGTTGGCCGGGCCGACCAGGGCCTCGCCGCGCGGGCCGAGCTTCGCCGCGACGCCCAGGGTCGCCTCGATGGACTCCCCCGCCGTGTCGCGCAGCCCGGCCGGCACCGCGCCGAGGTCGTCCTCGATGCCGGTGCGGTACGCCGTCGACAGCACGGAGCCGAGGACGGCGATGCCGAGCGCGCCGCCGACCTGGCGGAAGGTGTTGCTGAGCGCGGACGCGGACCCGGCCTTCTCGCGGGGCAGCGCCTGCATGATCACGACACTGGTCGGGGTCATGATGTGGGCCATTCCGGCGCCCATGAGGAAGAAGACGACCTCCAGCAGCCAGATCGGCGTGTCCCGGTCCAGCGTGGCGAACGCGACCAGGGTCGCCGCGATGAGGAGCATGCCGCCCGTGGTCGTGGCCTTGTTGCCGAAGCGGTCCACGACCAGCCGGGCCCGCGGCGCGAAGACCAGCTGGGCGACGGCCAGCGGCAGCATCAGCAGGCCGGTCTGGAGCGGGGAGTAGCCGCGCACGCTCTGGGTGTAGAAGACGGAGAAGAAAGTCACGCCCATCAGCGCGAAGAAGACCAGCGCGATGACGCCGATCGCGGCCGAGAACACCTTGTTGCGGAAGTAGCCGACGTCGATGGACGGATGGTCGCTGCGCTTCTCGAACACCACGAACGCGGCGAGGACCACGAGGCCTGCGGCGATCGTCGCCAGCACGGTCGGATCGGTGAAGTCGGCCAGCTCGCCGCCCTTGATGATGCCGTAGACGAGCAGGACCAGGCCGACGACGGACAGGACGACGCCGACGGGGTCGATCCGGCCGGGGGCGGGGTCGCGCGAGTCCGGCACCAGCCACACCATCAGCACGATGGCGGTGATCACGATCGGCACGTTGACGAGGAACACCGACCCCCACCAGAAGTGGTCGAGGAGGAGGCCGCCGGTGATGGGCCCGATGGCGATGGCGAGGCCGACGCCGCCGGCCCAGACGCCGATCGCCTTGGGCTGCTCCTCGCGTTCGAAGACGTTCATCAGGACGGCGAGGGTCGCGGGCATCACGAAGGCGGCGCCGAGGGCCATCAGGGCGCGGAAGGCGATGAGCTGGGCAGGTGAGCCGGACTCCGCGGCGAGCGCGGAGCCGATGCCGAACACCGCGAGGCCGCCGAGCAGGACCTTCTTGCGGCCCAGCCGGTCGCCCAGCAGACCGGCGGAGAACAGCAGGCCCGCGAAGACGAGCGTGTAGGAGTTGATGGCCCACTCCAGCTCGCTCTGGGTGGCGCCGAGGCCGACCGGGGCCGGGGTGGAGATGGTCTTGATCGCGACGTTCAGGATCGAGTTGTCGAGCACCACGATCAGCAGGCTCAGCATCAGCACGCCGAGGATCACCCAGCGACGCCGGTGCACCGCTTCCGGTATCCGGGGGGTCGTGGGGACGGCAGGATTGGTCATGTACCCGAGGGTAGGCCTATTTCGATACGAGACCGTCTCGTATCGCATTCTCTTACTGAGGTTTTACCCACAGGGGGTGCTCTGGCCCTCCCTGGCACGAGGTGCCACCATGGACGTGGTCCGGGGACGCCGTGAGGGCGCCTCGAGATGACGTAAGGAGCCGTTGCAATGACGCAGCTTTCGGCTGCCCAGACGAAGCCTTCCGACGGCAGCAAGGCGCTGTACGGGGGCAAGGGCACACGCCGCATCACCGTCCGCGACATCGCCGCCGCCAAGGAGCGGGGCGAGAAGTGGCCCATGCTCACCGCGTACGACGCGATGACCGCGTCCGTCTTCGACGAGGCCGGGATCCCCGTGATGCTCGTCGGCGACTCGGCGGGCAACTGCCACCTCGGGTACGAGACCACCGTGCCCGTCACCCTCGACGAGATGACCGTGCTCTCGGCGGCCGTCGTACGGGGCACCCGGCGCGCCCTCATCGTCGGCGACCTGCCCTTCGGGTCGTACCAGGAGGGCCCCGTGCAGGCGCTGCGCAGCGCCACCCGGCTGGTCAAGGAGGCCGGGGTCGGTGCCGTGAAGCTGGAGGGCGGCGAGCGGTCGCACCGGCAGATCGAGCTGCTCGTCGAGTCCGGCATCCCGGTCATGGCCCACATCGGGCTCACCCCGCAGTCCGTGAACGCCATGGGGTACCGCGTCCAGGGCCGCGGCGAGGAGGCCGCCGCGCAGCTGCTGCGGGACGCGAAGGCCGTCCAGGACGCGGGGGCGTTCGCCGTCGTGCTGGAGCTGGTGCCGGCGGAGCTGGCCGCTGAGGTCACGCGCGTGCTGCACATCCCCACGGTCGGGATCGGGGCCGGGGCGCAGACGGACGCGCAGGTGCTGGTCTGGACGGACATGATGGGGCTGACCGGCGGCCGCGTGCCGAAGTTCGTGAAGCAGTACGCCGACCTGCGCAAGGTCATGGGCGACGCGGCGAAGGCGTTCGCGGAGGACGTCGTCGGCGGAACGTTCCCGCTGGAGGAGCACTCCGTCCACTGAGCCGTTCCCGGCACCACTGAGCCATCCCGGCACCACGGGCAGCCCGCCGATCGTCCCCCTCGGCGGGCTGCCCCCTTTGCGCCTGAACCGGCGCCGCTCTCGCGGACGTGGTTGCTCGCCGTCGTGGTGGCTCAATTGATGGTCGCCGTGGTCGTCAGGAGATTTCCTGTCGGTGATGTCGGTGGCGCACAGGCGGCTGTCGGTCGGGTGTAGGTGGTCTGTCGGTGGGGGCTGGCACCTTCGGTGGCATGACACGTATCGACATGAACCCCGGCGGCGCGGACCGCGCCGTCACCGTGCGGGGGCTGGTCAAGCACTACGGGGAGACCAAGGCACTGGACGGGGTCGACCTCGACGTGCGGGAGGGCACCGTCATGGGGGTGCTCGGGCCGAACGGCGCCGGCAAGACCACCCTCGTGCGGATCCTGTCCACGCTGCTCGCCCCCGACGCCGGCCGGGCGACCGTCGCCGGCCACGACGTCGTCCGCCAGCCCCGCCTGCTCCGCCGCGTCATCGGGCTGACCGGCCAGTACGCCTCCGTGGACGAGAAGCTCGCCGGCTGGGAGAACCTGTACCTCATCGGCCGGCTGCTCGACCTGCCCCGCAAGGAGGCCCGGTCCCGCGCCGACGAGCTGCTGGAGCGGTTCTCGCTCACGGAGGCGGCCCGGCGCCCGGCGGGGACGTACTCCGGCGGCATGCGGCGACGGCTCGACCTCGCCGCGTCGATGATCGGCCGGCCCGCCGTCCTCTTCCTCGACGAGCCGACCACCGGCCTCGACCCCCGCACCCGCAACGAGGTGTGGACCGAGGTGAAGTCGATGGTCGGCGAGGGGGTGACCGTGCTGCTGACCACCCAGTACATGGAGGAGGCCGAACAGCTCGCCTCCGAGCTGACCGTCGTCGACCGGGGCAAGGTCATCGCCACGGGCGGCATCGAGGAGCTGAAGTCCCGCGTGGGCGGGCGGACCCTGCGGGTGCGCCCGGCCGACCCGGTGCACCTGCGCCCGCTGGCCCGCGCGCTGGACGAGATGGGCATCACCGGCCTCGCCTCGACCGTCGTGGACACCGAGCGCGGCTCGGTGCTGGTGCCGGTGCTCAGCGACGAGCAGCTCACCGCCGTGGTCGGCGCGGTCACCGCGCGCGGCTTCACGCTCTCCTCCATCACCACCGAACTGCCCAGCCTGGACGAGGTGTTCCTGTCCCTCACCGGTCACCGTGCCGGTGCGCCGCAGGGCACCGTCCCCGCCGACAAGCCCCTCGAGGAGGTCGCCGTATGAGCGCCGCCACCCCACTCGCCCCGGCCGGCCCCCAGGGCGCCGACGCGCCCGTCCCGCTGCGGGCCCACCTGCGGCACACCGGCGCGCTGGTCCGCCGCAACCTGCTGTGGATCCGGCAGGACCCGGAGTCGATGTTCGACGCGGTCCTGTTCCCGGTCGTCTTCACCCTGCTGTTCGTGTACGTCTTCGGCGGCTCCATCGGCCAGTCGCTGGGCGGCGGGCAGGAGGAGTACGTCCAGTACGTCATCCCCGGCCTGCTGGCCATGATGGGGATGAACATGGCGCAGGGCGTGGGCACCGGGTTCAACCAGGACTTCAACTCCGGTGTCATGGACCGCTTCCGGTCCCTGCCGATCGGGCGCGGCTCGGTGCTGTTCGCGAAGATCGCGGTCGAGCTGATGCGGATGCTGTTCGCGACGGTGGTGCTGGTGGTCGTCGCGGTGCTGGTCGGCTTCGAGATCACCAGCTGGCCCGGACTGCTGGCCTCCGTGGCGCTGTCCGCGGCCTTCGGGTTCGCGCTGATGTGGGTGTTCCTCACGCTCGGCGTGGTGATGAAGAACGCGCAGTCCGTGCAGGCGATGGGCTTCCTGGTGCTGATGCCCCTCCAGTTCGGCTCGTCGATCTTCGCGCCGACCGCGTCGATGCCGGGCTGGCTGCGCAACTTCACCGAGTTCAATCCCCTGTCGGGCCTCGCGGACGCCGCGCGCGGGCTGATGATCGGCGGTCCGGTCGCGCACGGTCTGTGGGTGACGCTGGCCTGGTCGGCGGGGCTCACCGCGGTGATGGCGCCGGTCGCGATCCACAAGTTCCGCACCAAGAGCTGACCGGTGTCTCACACCAGGGCGGCGGCCTCCTCGTAGGAGAGGCCGCCGCCCTCGGCGTGGGCGGCGGTGTACGCCTCCTCGCCGAGCGCGGCACGGACCCGGGCGTGGGCCAGTTCCCGGCACGCGGACTCCAGGCGCGGCGAGACGTGCCGGGGCGGCAGCAGGGCGTCGGCGACGCCGAGGCAGCGGGCGGCGGCCTCGGCGCGGGCGCGGGCACCGGGCGGACCGTCGTCGGCGCCGGTCCGCCCGGTGCCGGTGAGGGCGATCGCGGCGATGGCCAGGTAGAAGGAGCGCAGGTACGGGGCGATGGCCGTGGACAGCGGGTCGTTCGCCCGGCCCAGGGCGTCGCGGATGGTGACCAGGGCCTGCTCGTAGCGCTCGTCCACCGTGTCCAGCCAGGCCTCCGCGCCGAGGATCAGGGCGTCGAAGACGACGAAGTGCGCGAGGGCGAACTCCTTGCGCAGCAGGCGTAGCTGCTCGCGGGCCTCGGGGGTGCGGCCGGTCAGGGTGAGGTGGCCGGAGAGGAAGAGCCGGGCGGCGGGCATGGCCTCGTTGACGGTGCCGTCGAAGCGGTCGAGGACCTCGCGCAGGACGCGTTCGCCGCGCTCCTCCTCACCGGCCTCCAGCAGCGCGCTGCCCAGCCGGGCCGCCAGGACCGCCGACTGGCTGCGGGCGTCGAGCTCCTCGGCGTGGACCATGGCCGCCTCGTAGTCGGCGGCGGCCAGGCGGTAGGCGCCCATCCGCTCGTGGGCCTCGGCGCGCGCGGAGAGGGCCTCGGCGGTGCCCCAGGCGTCCCCGAGGCGGCGGAAGATCTCCAGGGACTCGTCGGCGTCCCGGGTCGCGTCGCCCGCCCAGTCGGAGCGGTTGGCCAGCACGTTGGCGCGCATCTGGAGGCAGACGGCCAGCTCCCACTCGTAGCCGGGGGTCTCGCGGGCGGTGCGGATGTTGGCGTCGACGATGACGCGGATGCGTTCCATGTCGCCGGTGAGCATGACGGCGTAGAACCAGAGCAGGCCGGGGGTGCGGCAGGTCTGCGGGAGGCCGGGGGCGTAGGTGTCGACGATCGCCCGCAGTTTGGCCTGGGCCGCCGGGGTCTGCCAGGCGTCCAGCTCGGTGTCCATGCAGGCGAGGTGGGCGAGGTGGACACCGCGCCGGGCCTCCGCGAGGACCTCGCCGGTCATCGGCGGCGGGGCCTCGGTGCAGGGTTTCCAGAGCGGGGCGGCGGGGCGCACCGGGTCGGCGAAGGGGTCGGGGCCGAGGGCCATCACCTCGCGGCACCAGGTGCGGGCCTCGATGCGCAGGTCGCGCATCTGCCAGTAGGTGACGAGGGACAGGACGAGGCAGAGCGCCTCCTGCTCGTCGCGCTCGGCGACGGCCCGGCGCAGCGCGGTGCGCAGGTTCTCGTACTCGAGCTGGAACCGGTCGATGGCGGCGCGCTGTCCCCGGCCGCGCAGCGACGGCTCGGTGGTGCGGGCGAGTTCGCGGTAGTGCGTCAGATGGGCGCGCTCGGCGCGGGTGCGGGCGCCGGACTCGTCGAGGCGGGCGGCGGCGTACTCGGCGACGGTCTCCAGGAGCCGGTAGCGCATGGCGCCGTCGGGGGCCGGGGCGGCCACGACGAGGGACTTGTCGACGAGGGAGCCGAGCGCGTCGAGGGCGGCCGGACCGCAGACGGCCTCGGCGGCGGCGAGGTCGCAGCCGCGGGCGAAGACCGACAGCCGGCCGAGGACCTCGCGCTCGTCCTCGTCGAGCAGGTCCCAGGACCAGTCGACGACGGCCCGCAGGGTCTGCTGGCGGGGCAGGACGGTACGGCTGCCGGAGGTCAGCAGCCGGAAGCGGTCGTCGAGCCGGTCCGCGATCTGGCGCGGCGACAGCATGCGCAGCCGGGCGGCGGCCAGCTCGATGGCGAGCGGCAGGCCGTCCAGGCGGCGGCAGATCTCGGCGCAGGCCTCGGGGTCGTCGCCGACGCGGAAGCCGGGGCGGGCGGCCGCCCCGCGCTCGGCGAGCAGCCGCAGCGCGGCCGGCTCGGGCAGCGGCTCCACGGGCCGCAGCAACTCGCCGGGCACGCCGAGGGGTTCGCGGCTGGTGGCGAGGACGGTCAGCTCCGGGCAGCGCTTGAGCAAGTGCTCGACCAGGCGGGCGGCGCTCTCGACGACGTGCTCGCAGTTGTCGAGGACGATCAGCATGCGGCGGCGGGCGCAGTGCTCGACGAGGCGCTCCAGGGGGTCGTCGTGCCGTTCGGCGACCGCCACCCGCATCTCCTCGGCACCGGCGCCGTAGAGCACGGTCTCGCGGGCTCCGACGGCGGTGAGGACGGCCTGGGGCACGGCGTCGGGGTCGGCGACCGGCGCCAGTTCGGCGAGCCACACCCCGTCCCGGGCGGTCTCCCCCGCGGTCTCGGCGGCCTCCTGCGACAGCCGCGTCTTGCCGGCTCCACCGGGCCCGAGCAACGTGACCAGCCGGGCGCCGTCCAGGTCCCCGTGGATGGCCGCGATGTCCCCTTCCCGCCCGACGAAGGAGGTGAGCCGGGCGCGGAGGTTGCCGGGGGGCGGGGCGGGAGGGGTGGCGGCCCGGCCGGATCCTGCGGCAGCCGGGCCCGGATACGCGGAGGCCCGGCCGGGATCGGCGGAAGCCGGGGCCGGGGAGGCGGAGACCAGGGCCGGGGCCGGGGAGGCGGAGACCAGGGCCGGGGCCGGGGCCGAGGCCGGGGCCGGGGCCGGGGCCGAGGCCGGGGCCGAGGCCGGGGAGGCGGCGGCCGGGGCCGGGCGGGGCACCGGGGGCGGGAGTTCGGCCGGGGTGAGGAGTTCCGCGTGGAGGGCGCGGAGTTCGGGGCCGGGGTCGGAACCGAGGCGGGTGGCGAGCAGGCGGCGTACGGACTCGTAGGCGGCCAGGGCCTCGGCGGTGCGGCCCGCGTCGCGCAGGGCGCGCAGGCGCAGGGCCTGGAGGGGTTCGTCCAGGGGGTGGACGTCGCACAGGGCGGTCAGCTCGGGCAGGGACTGCCCGGCGTGGCCGAGGGCGAGGGCCGCGGTGTGACGGGCGCGTATCGCGTCCAGGCGGCGGGCCTGGCGGCGGACCGCCTCGGCGGTGCGGTCGGGCAGGTCGGCGAGGACCGGGTCCTGCCAGAGGGCGAGGGCGTCGTCGAGCAGCGCGGCCGCACCGGCGGGGTCGCCGTCGGCGAGCGCGCGCAGTCCTTCGGCGGTCAGCCGCTCGAAACGGTGCAGGTCGACGGCGTCGGGCGGGGCGGTGAGCCGGTAGCCGCCGTCCGCCGAGGCGACGGCGTCCGCGCCGAGGGCCCGGCGCAGCCGGCCGACCAGCGCCTGCAGCGCGGCGGGCGCGTCGGCGGGCGGCTCACCGCCGGCCCAGACCTCCTCCACCAGCAGTCCCGCGGGCACGCTGCGGCCGGCCCGCAGGGCCAGCACGGTCAGCAGGGCGCGCAGCCGCGCCCCGCCGACGGCGACGGGGGTGCCGTCGGTCCGGAGTGCCTGGGTGGTGCCGAGGATGCGGTAGCGCACGGGGTCATTCTCTCCGGTGGGGGCGGCCGGGGTCACGGCGCCCGGGCCGGTGGCGCGCCCGGGAGGACCGACCCGCTCCGCCCGGAACCGACGACCGGTCACGAGACGTTCCCCCCTTGCGCCCGGTACGGTCGGGCAGCCGGACACCCGGTCCCGACATCGCACCCCAGGAGCGTCCGCAGATGACCACCGCCCTCTCCCGCCGCAGCGACCGGCGGATCAGCCCCGTCTTCCTCGGGATACTGGCCGTCACGGCGGTCACCGGCTGGGCCACCTGGACCGGTTTCGCCGAACAGCCCGGTGTGGCCGTGTTCCTGTTCGTGACCGGCGCCTGGATCGTCTCGCTCTGCCTGCACGAGTACGCGCACGCGCGCACCGCCCTGCACAGCGGTGACATCTCGGTCGGCACGAAGGGGTACCTGACGCTCAATCCCCTGAAGTACACGCACGCGCTGCTGAGCGTCGTGCTGCCGGTGCTGTTCGTGATCATGGGCGGGATCGGTCTGCCGGGCGGCGCCGTCTTCATCGAGCGCAACCGGATCCGGGGGCGCTGGCGGCACAGCCTGATCTCGGCGGCGGGCCCGCTGACGAACGTGCTGTTCGCCGTCGTGTGCACCGCCCCGTTCTGGCTGGACGCGCTGGACGGCGTGCCGGCCGACTTCCGGTTCGCGCTCGCGTTCCTCGCCCTCCTCCAGGTCACGGCGGCGATCCTGAACTTCCTGCCGGTGCCGGGCCTGGACGGCTACGGCGTCATCGAGCCCTGGCTGTCGTACGGCGTGAAGCGGCAGGTGGAGCCGTTCGCGCCGTTCGGCCTGCTGTTCGTGTTCGCGCTGCTGTGGGTGCCGGCGGTCAACGGCGCGTTCTTCGACGTGGTCGACTCGGTGCTGGGCGGTCTCGGCATCGGCGACTTCGAGACCTACTGCGGCCAGGCGCTGTACCGCTTCTGGGAGGGCACCCCGGAGATCTGCTCCGTCAGCCCGTGACGGACCGGCGGATCTTCTCGCGCTTGAGGTAGTACCAGGTCATGTTGGACGACAGGCCGGCCAGCAGCACCCACACGACGCCCAGGAAGCTGCCCTGGACGAAGGAGACGACCGCCGCCGCGACCGCGAGGAGGCAGACGATCAGGGAGTAGACGGCGAGACGGGGCATGGGGCTGGCTCCTGTCGGGGGACACTGCTGCACTGCGGGTACGGCCGGTCGCGTGGCGGGCCGTACGGCCGGTGCCGTCCAGTGTCCCCCATCCGCTCAGACGTCGGTGACGCGGAGCCCGGCGTGGGCCTTGTAGCGGCGGTTGACGGAGATCAGGTTGGCGACCAGGGCCTCGACCTGGTGGGCGTTGCGCAGCCGTCCGGCGAAGACGCCCCGCATGCCGGGGATGCGGCCGGCCAGGGCCTGCACGATCTCCACGTCGGCGCGCTCCTCGCCCAGCACCATCACGTCGGTGTCGATCTCGTCGATGTCCGGGTCCTGGAGGAGGACCGCCGACAGGTGGTGGAAGGCGGCCGTGACCCGCGAGCCGGGCAGCAGGGCGGCGGCCTGCTCGGCGGCGCTGCCCTCCTCCGGCTTCAGCGCGTAGGCGCCCTTCTTGTCGAAGCCGAGCGGGTTGACGCAGTCGACGACGAGCTTGCCCGTCAGCTCCTCGCGCAGCGACTCCAGGGTCTTGCCGTGGCCCTCCCACGGCACGGCGACGATGACGATGTCGCTGCGGCGGGCGGTCTCGGCGTTGTCGGCGCCCTCGACGCCGTGCCCGAGTTCCTCGGCGGCGGCCCGCGCGCGGTCGGCGGCACGCGAGCCGATGATCACCTTCTGGCCGGCCCTGGCGAGGCGGTGGGCGAGCCCCTTGCCCTGCGGCCCGGTCCCGCCGAGGACGCCGACGACCAGCCCCGAGACGTCGGGAAGGTCCCACGGGTCCTTGGCGGGTGCCTTCGCGGGGGCGTTGTGTGCACTGTCGCTAGAGGTCATGGGCCGACTTTACGTCCGTGGGGGCCGTCCCACCGGGCGGGGTGACGGCCCTCACGGCCGCCGGGCGGGTCCCCGGGTCGGGGGAATCGGCGGCGAACGCCCGGCCGCGGGCGCCCGGTTGGGGCAGGATGCGGTGGCATGGACGCCGTACGGGTCGCGCTGCTGCGCGACGTGCTCGCCGGGACGCAGTGGCTCGGGGCCACCCGCAGGTTCGCCGGGGTGCTGCGGGGGTCGGTGGTGTCGCACGGGGGCGGGCTGCTGCTGGTGGGCACCGCCGCGTACGAACCGTGGCACCTGGCCGCCCACCTGGTCGACGAGGCCGCCTGGTCCGGTACGCCGGAGCTGGCCCCCACGCTGGTGCGGCACGGCGCCCGCCCCTCGGATCCGGCGCACCTCGCGGTGGGCCTCGGCCGCATCGAGGCGGCCCGGCGGGGCGAGACCCTGCTGGTGGTGGCGCCGGAGCCGGAGGAAGACGCGCCCCTGCTGGAGCGGGTGTCGGACGCCCGGCGGACCGGGGTGACCGTGCTGGCCCTGGGCCCCGTCGGGGGCGAGCTGCCGGACCTGGCGCACGAGACGCTGGCCGTGCCGGACGGCGCGGAGCTGGACCTGGACACGGTGCAGCACCTGGTGAGCGCGGCGGCGGGCGAGCAGGCGGTGCCCTCTCCGAGGGGCCCCCGCCGCCTGCGCGACCGGCTGTCCCGGCTGGCGGAGTCCCTGACGGCGCCGCCCCCGGCTCCCTGGTGAGGCGAGGGGCCGGGGGCGGGGTGCCGTCGTGCCCGGTGGTCCCGGGCGGGGCGGGTGCGGTCAGTCGTCGTCCGCGGTGCCCGCCGGGGCGTCGTGCCACTTGGGGTCGTTCTCCCACTGCAGGTTGCGCTCCCGGGCCGTCTGCATCGCGTGCTCGGCCTCCGCGCGGGAGGCGTAGGGGCCGAACCGGTCCTTGGCCGGGCACTCGGGCCCTTCCTCGACCTTGTGGTGTTCCAGGCAGTAGTACCACTCGCCCGGCTTGCCGACCGTGCGCTTCTTGAACAGGGCCATGACCAGCTCCTCTCGCCACCGTCATGTTCCCCCATGGCCGCTGGTTAGACTCGCCGGTATGTCTGGCCAGTCGCTGCTCGCGCCCGGGGAGCTGTCCCCCACCCGTTCCGTGCCCGGAAACATCCGCCGTCCCGAGTACGTCGGCAAGCCCGCGCCGGCCCCGTACACCGGGCCCGAGGTGCAGACCCCCGAGACGGTGGAGGCGATGCGCGTCGCCGGCCGGATCGCCGCGCGGGCGATGGCGGCGGCCGCCGAGCGGATCGCGCCGGGCGTCACCACCGACGAACTGGACAGGGTGGCGCACGAGTACCTGTGCGACCACGGCGCCTACCCCTCGACGCTGGGCTACCGCGGTTTCCCCAAGTCCCTGTGCACGTCGGTCAACGAGGTGATCTGCCACGGCATCCCGGACTCGACGGTGCTGCGGGACGGCGACATCGTCAACCTGGACGTGACGGCGTACATCGGCGGGGTGCACGGCGACAACAACGCGACGTACCTGGTGGGTGACGTCGACGAGGAGAGCCGGCTGCTGGTGGAGCGGACCCGGGAGTCGCTGGACCGGGCGATCAAGGCGGTCCGGCCGGGCCGGCAGATCAACATCATCGGCCGGGTCATCGAGTCGTACGCCAAGCGGTTCGGGTACGGCGTCGTGCGGGACTTCACGGGGCACGGCATCAACTCGTCGTTCCACTCCGGGCTGATCGTCCCCCACTACGACAGCCCGCACGCCACGACCGTGATCCAGCCCGGCATGACGTTCACGATCGAGCCGATGCTGACGCTCGGGACGCACGAGTACGACATGTGGGACGACGGCTGGACGGTCGTGACGAAGGACCGCAGGCGGACGGCCCAGTTCGAGCACACGCTGGTGGTGACGGACACCGGGGCGGAGATCCTCACGCTGCCCTGAGTCCGCCGCCCCCCGCCCCGGAAGCCCGCCCTCTCGCCGAGGGCGGGCTTCCGGCCGTCCGGGCGGGCTTTTTGCCGACGGGCTGTCGGAAAGGTTGCCGACAGGAGGTCGGCAAAACATTGACTCAGGTATGCCTCACCACAAGACTCGGCCCATGGACTCCTTCTCGACAGTCATCCGGACCGCGTCCCACGAGCAGCACGTGGAGGCGGAGACCTCCACGTTCATGAGCGACCTGCTCGGCGGCGGGCTCGGCGTCGACGCGTACGCGCGCTACACCGAACAGCTGTGGTTCGTGTACGAGGCACTGGAGGAGGGGGCCGGGCGGCTGGCGTCGGATCCGGTGGCGGGGCCCTTCATACGGCCGGAGCTGTTCCGGCGGGACGCCCTGGAGCGGGACCTGGCGCACCTGCGGGGTGCCGGGTGGCGGGCGGGGCTCTCCGCGCTGCCGGCGACGCTGGCGTACGCGGAGCGGGTGCGCGCGTGCGCGCGGTCCTGGCCGGGCGGGTACGTCGCCCACCACTACACGCGCTACCTCGGCGATCTCTCCGGCGGGCAGATCATCCGCGACCGGGCCGAGAAGGCGTGGGGCTTCGAGAAGAAGGGCGACGGCGTCCGCTTCTACGTCTTCGAGGAGGTCGGCAACCCGGCCGCCTTCAAGCGGGAGTACCGGGAGCTGCTGGACGCGGTGCGCGCGGACGACCTGGAGAAGCAGCGGATCGTGGCGGAGTGCAGGAAGGCGTTCGCCCTGAACACGGGCGTGTTCCGGGCGCTGGGCGAGGAGTTCCCGCTGTCGGCGTGAGCCGCCGGCCCCGCGCACGGGACGGGCCCGCCCCCTCGGTCACGAGGAGGGCGGGCCCGGAAGCCGTGTCAGTCGTCGTCGCGACCGACGGAGTTGTCGTGGCCGACGGCGTACTCCGAGCACTGGGCGCCGCCCCAGAAGAGCTTGCTGGTCTCCGTCACGATCCCGCCGAAGTACGGGCTGCAGACGGCGTGGTCGTCGCCGCCCTCGACGTGCTTGCCCTCGCCGGCGGTGGCGGTCGCGGCGCCGGCGGCGCTCAGGGCGACACCCAGGACGACGGCGGCCAGGGCAGAACGAATGCGCATGGTGCTCCTCTCACGGTGACCGGACAGTCACCGTGAGTGGTCCCCGTTCACCGTCCGGCCACACACGGGACCACCCGTACGGAGGCGTACGACCGGGGGACGTCCGCCCGTTCAGCGCTCCAGGAGGACCCGGCCGCCGATCTCCACCCAGCCGTGCGGCTGCGGCGCGGTCAGGATCTGCGATCCCGCCCCCTGCGTGATGTTCAGGGCCCGGCCGAGGAGGTCGGTGAGGAGCAGGGCCGCCGCGCCGGTGGCCTCGTCCTCGTCGATGCCGTCGTCGCGGCCCGGGAAGGCGCGGGCCCGCACGCGCCCCGCGGGCTCGTCCTCCCAGGCCCAGGCGTAGGTCCACTCGCCGGGCGGCGGCACGGGCAGGGCGTCGACCTCCGCGGCGGCGGCGTACTGCCGGAGCGTGCGCGGCGGGACCCATTCGGCCCGCGCCTCGATCCAGCTGAACTCCCCGTCCAGGCGGGCACCCACCGCTCCGGCGGGGGTGACGAGTTCGGGCACGTCGAGCAGCCAGGCCGTGCCCACGCAGGGGTGTCCTGCGAACGGCAGCCGCAGGGTCGGCGTGTAGATGTCGATGACGCCGCGCTCGGGGTCGTCCACGAACACGGTCTCGCTGAAGCCGAGCTTCGCCGCGAGGGCCTGCCGGTCCTCCCGGTCGGGCAGCACCGATCCCTCGCGGATGACGCCCAGTTCGTTGCCGTATCCGCCGTTCGGTGCGCAGAACACGCGGAGCACGTCGTAATCAGTCACCGGGGAATTGAAGCACTGACTCCGCTCGCGACGTCGGCCCCGGCCAGGTGGCGGGCGGGAGCGGGGGTCCGCGGCCGCGCGCGTGCGGCCTTCGGATGCGCTCCGACTTTCCCATGGACGGATTTGACCGTTTCTTGGGGCACATTTTGAGTCACCGTGATCGGATCGTGCTCTTACAGCGTCCATGAGAGGTGAATCACGGTCCGGACGGGTATGGCGCAGGTAAGCCTTCGATAAGTTAGGTAAGCCTCACTGAAACCTGTGACCCTGTCACGTAATTTTTCAGCCACGCTGGGAGCCCTCATGCGCGCCGCCAGACTCTCCGTCGCCACAGCCGCCGCTGCCGTCGCGGCCCTGACCGCCGTCACGGGCTGCACCGAGAAGAGCGACGCCGCCGCCGGCGACCGGGTGATCGGCGTGACCGCGACCGACGACACGTGCAAGACCTCCGCCAAGGAGATCGCCGCCGGACACGTCGAACTCGCCATCGAGAACAAGGGCTCCAAGGTCACCGAGGTCTACCTGCTGTTCCCCGACGACCGGGTGGTGGCCGAGCGCGAGAACATCGGCCCCGGCACCAAGCAGCGGGTCACCGCGGAGGTGAAGGCCGGCAACTACCTGATCGCCTGCAAGCCGGGCATGAAGGGCGACGGCATCCGCCAGGACCTCAAGGTCACCGGCGGCACCGCGACCGCCGAGCGCGACCCGCGCCTGGACAAGGCCGTCGCCGCCTACCGGGCCTACTCGCAGCAGCAGGCCGACGAGACGCTGCCCAAGGTCCAGGCCTTCGTGAAGGCGGTCAAGGCCGGTGACCTGGAGACCGCGAAGAAGGCCTACGCGCTCTCCCGCATCGGCTGGGAACGCACGGAGCCGGTCGCGGAGTCCTTCGGCGACATCGACCCGAAGGTCGACGTCCGCGAGGACGGCCTGGAGGACGGGCAGAAGTTCACCGGCTGGCACCGCCTGGAGAAGGCCCTCTGGCAGGACAAGAAGATCACCGCCGAGGAGAAGGCCCTCGCCGACCAGCTCGTCACCGACCTGACCGACTGGCAGAAGCGGGTCGGCACGGCCGAGATCACCCCGACCTCCATGGCCAACGGCGCCAAGGAACTCCTCGACGAGGTCGCCACCGGCAAGGTCACCGGCGAGGAGGAGCGCTACTCGCACACCGACCTGGTCGACTTCAAGGCCAACGTCGAGGGCGCCGAGAAGGCGTTCGAGCTGCTCGAGCCGGTCGCCAAGGAGAACGACGCGGCACTGGTCACCGAGCTGGACAAGCAGTTCACGACGCTGGACACGCTGCTCGACAAGTACCGCCCGAACGCGTCCTCCTACGCGTTCACCTCGTACGACAAGGTCGGCGCCGCCGAGCGCAAGGAGCTGTCGGACGCGGTGAACGCGCTCGCGGAGCCGCTCTCCAAGCTCGCCGCCGCAGTGGCCAAGTAGCCGGAGGCTCACCGACATGACGGACACGGACCAGACCTCGACCGCGCCCACCCGGCGGGCCCTGATCGGCTGGGGCGGAGCGGGCCTCGCGCTCGGCGCCGCCGCGGCCGGCGGCGCGGCCGCGATGACCCGCGCCGGGAACGACGTGGACCCGGCCGGCGCCGCGGCGGGTGCCGCGATCGCCTTCCACGGCACCCACCAGGCGGGCATCGCCACGCCCGTGCAGGACCGGCTGCACTTCGCCGCGTTCGACGTGAAGACCACCGACCGGGCCGCGTTCGTCCAGCTGTTGAAGGACTGGACGCGGGCCGCCCGGCAGATGACCGAGGGCAAGCCGGTCGGGGAGGGCGCGTACGGCGGGCTCGCCGAGGCGCCGCCGGACGACACCGGCGAGGCGCTGGGCCTCAAGCCGTCCCGGCTGACGCTGACGATCGGCTTCGGGCCGTCCCTGTTCGGAAAGTTCGGGCTCGCCGGGCAGCGGCCCGAGGCGCTGGTGGACCTGCCGAAGTTCGCGGGGGACAACCTGGACGCGAACCGCAGCGGCGGCGACCTGTGCGTGCAGGCCTGCGCGGACGACCCGCAGGTCGCGGTGCACGCGATCCGCAACCTGGCCCGCATCGGCATGGGCAGGGCCGTCATCCGCTGGTCGCAGCTCGGCTTCGGCAAGACCTCCTCCACGACGCCCGACGCGCAGACCCCGCGCAACCTGATGGGCTTCAAGGACGGCACCCGCAACATCGCGGGCACCGAGCAGGACCGCCTGGAGAAGTTCGTCTGGGTCGGCGAGAAGGACGGCCCCGCCTGGATGACGGGCGGCTCCTACCTCGTCGCCCGCCGCATCCGCATGCACATCGAGACCTGGGACCGCACCTCGCTCCAGGAGCAGGAGGACGTCTTCGGCCGCGACAAGGGCGAGGGCGCCCCGGTCGGCAAGGCCAAGGAGCGCGACGAACCGTTCCTGAAGGCCATGAAGCCCGACGCGCACGTGCGGCTCGCCCACCCCGACTCCAACCACGGGGCGACGCTGCTGCGCCGCGGCTACTCCTTCACCGACGGCACCGACGGCCTGGGCCGGCTGGACGCGGGCCTGTTCTTCCTCGCCTACCAGCGCGACGTGCGCAAGGGGTTCATCCCCGTCCAGCGCAACCTCGCCACGGACGCGCTCAACGAGTACATCCAGCACGTGGGTTCGGCCGTCTTCGCGATCCCGCCCGGCGTCCGGGACGCGGACGACTGGTGGGGCCGCACCCTGTTCGCCAAGGAGGCCTAGCCCGTGTTCTCCAACTACCTGATCGGACTGCGCGAGGGCCTGGAGGCCAGTCTCGTCGTCTGCATCCTCATCGCCTATCTGGTGAAGACCGGGCGGCGCGACGCCCTGAAGCCGGTCTGGACGGGCATCGCCGTCGCGGTGCTGCTCGCGCTGGGCTTCGGCTCCGCCCTCGAATTCGGCTCCCAGGAGCTGACGTTCGAGGCGCAGGAGGCGCTGGGCGGCTCGCTGTCGATCCTCGCCGTCGTCCTGGTGACGTGGATGGTGTTCTGGATGCGGCGCACCGCGCGGCACCTGAAGTCGGAGCTGCACGGCAAGCTGGACGCGGCCCTCGCCATGGGCACCGGCGCGCTGGTCGCCACCGCGTTCCTCGCGGTGGGCCGCGAGGGCCTGGAGACGGCCCTGTTCGTGTGGGCGTCCGTGCACGCCGCCGGTGACGGCACCCCGCGCCCGCTGATCGGCGTGGCGCTCGGCCTGGCCACGGCGGTCCTGCTGGGCTGGCTGTTCTACCGCGGCGCGCTGCGCATCAACCTGGCGAAGTTCTTCACCTGGACGGGTGGCATGCTGGTCGTCGTCGCGGCCGGTGTGCTGGCGTACGGCGTCCACGACCTCCAGGAGGCCGACTGGGTGCCGGGCCTGACGGACAAGGCCTTCGACATCAGCGGCACGATCCCGCCGGACAGCTGGTACGGCACGCTGCTGAAGGGCGTGTTCAACTTCCAGCCCGACCCGACGGTCCTGCAAGTCACGGTGTGGCTGCTGTACCTGGTCCCGGCACTCGCGTTCTTCCTCGCCCCGGTAGGGTTCGCCTCCGGGAAGGGGAGGGTGAACGCACCTGATGAGCAGGGAACGCAGCCTGACGACCGGCCGTCCACGGCGCCGCGGGCGTGACCGGGACGCACTGATCGCCGTCTCGCTCACCGTCGTGACACTGACGGCGAGCGGATGTGTCGTGGTGCACGGGGAGCGCACGGTGCTCCCCGCGGCCACGAAGGCGGAAGCCGCCGAGGCCGTCGAGCAGTTCACGGCCGCCTACAACAAGGCCGACGCGGCGTACGACCCCTCCCTCGACGCCGCGCACACCACCGGGGCGCTCGGCGCGATCGACGCGGCACGGCTGAAGGCGGGGCGCGTCAACCACCCGGACGGCAACCCGCAGCACAAACCGCTGGCGCTGACCGACGTCCGCTACACCATCCCCGAGAAGCCCGGCTGGCCCCGCTGGTTCGTCGCCGACGCCCGGGCCAACAAGGGCGGGGACGCGCGCTGGGTGCTGGTCTTCACCCGCGGCGGCCGGTCCGAGCCGTGGCAGGCGGCGTACCTCACGCTGGTGGCGCCGGGCGCGCTGCCGGAGTTCCCCAAGGACAAGGACGGCTGGGCCGAGGCCGTGCCGGTGGACAGCGCCGGGCTGACGCGCTCGCCGGCCGGGCTGAGCGGTGACTACGCGACGTACCTGAAGGACGGCGGGGACGCGTTCGCGGACGGTCCGTACACCAGTGGGCTGCGCTCCACGCGGGCGAAGAACTCCAGCAAGCCGGGCCTGGCCACGCAGTACATCGACGAGCCGCTGACGACCGGCGACTTCGCGCCGCTGGCGCTGCGCACGGCGGACGGCGGGGCGGTGGTGTTCTTCTCCACGCACCACTTCGTGAAGCAGACCGCGGCGGCGGGGGCGGCGGTGCCGGCGCCCAACAAGGACGTCCGGGCGCTGACCACCGGGGAGATCGAGCAGGCGCTGACGATGGAGTTCGTGGCCAACGAGATGGCCGTGGTGCCGGGCGCCTCCGGCGGGGGGAAGGTGTCGTTGGTGAGCCGGGTCGAGGGGCTCACGGCGGCCAAGGGGGAGTAGCGGAGCCGGCCCGGCTCAGTGGCGGGTGGGCCAGGTCTCCGTCGCCCGGTCCTCGCCCGCGAACTTGGCGCAGGCGTCCGTCAGGGACTCCAGCAGGGTCAGCGGGTCGGGCAGCGGGTGTTCGGGGCCGCGGAGCCAGTGCACGCACTGGCCGTCGTCGCCGGGGAGGCGGGACGGGGGGACCAGGACGTAGGAGCCCCGGCAGTGCCAGCGCAGGCCGGGGTGCTCGTCCATCGTCTCGGGATGGCAGTCCAGCTCGCAGGGCCACCACTCGTCCTCGTCCTCGGGGGTGCCGCGGGTGAGGGTGAAGAACAGCATGCGGCCGTCGTCGCTCTCGGCGACCGGGCCGACCTCGACGCCGGCGCCGAGCAGCCGCTCCAGGGCCTCGCGGCCGGCCTCCAGGGGGACGTCGAGGACGTCGTGGGTGGTGCCGGTCGCGGTGACGAAGTTGGCCTCGGGCTGGTGCCGGGCCCAGCGCTCGACCTGGGCGCGGTCGGTGGTGGACTGCGTGTGCCAGGCGAAGGAGACGGGGTGCCGGCCGGGCGTCGGGCAGCCGACGCGGTCGCAGGAGCAGCGGTAGCCGGAGACGGGGTGGGCGGCGGGCGCGAGCGGCAGTCCCGCCCCGGCGGCGGCGAGCAGCAGGCCCTCACGGCCGCCGTCGTCCGCGGCCTCCTTGGAGCGGCGTCCCCGCAGCCACTGGGAGATCCTGCCCTGCCTGCCGGTCCGGCCGCCGAACTCCGCGCTCATCTATCCCCTCGCCTCGCTGTGGTGCGGACAGCATGCCCTATGGTCCCACCATCCGGCGCATCGGGGGTCCCGACCCCCAAAAGGGGCAGGTGGGACGAGCGGTACCGATGTGGCCCATGAGGACGGACGGGGTCAGCGGGGCGCGAGGCCGTACAGCGCGTAGTCGACGAGGGTGTCGGTGTACTCGTAGGAGATCGGGCCCGTGTACTGGAGCCAGCGCTGGGCCAGCGGTGAGACGAAGAACTCCAGGGCGATGCGCGGATCGACCTCGGGGCGGACCTGGCCGGCCCGCTGGGCGGCGCGCAGCCGGTCGGCGTACAGCCGGAGGTTGGGCTCCAGGAGCTGGGCGGTGAACCGGCGGCCGACCTCCTGGTCGACCACGCCCTCGGCGGCGAGGGCCCGGGACGGCGCCTCGAAGCGGGGGTCCGTCAGCTGGTCGACGGTGGCCCGCAGCACGGCCTTGAGGTCGGCGGCCAGGTCGCCGGTGTCGGGGATGGCGTACGGCTGCTCCCCGCCCGCCTCCCGGGAGGCCTCGGAGGCGAGGTCGAGGAAGGCCTCCAGCAGGACGTCGGCCTTCGAGTCCCACCAGCGGTAGATGGTCTGCTTGCCGACTCCGGCGCGGGCGGCGATGCCCTCGACGGTGGTCCTCGGATAGCCGACCTCCGCCACCAGCGCCAGCGCGGCGTCGTAGATCGCGCGCCGGGACCGCTCGCTGCGGCGGGTGGTGTCGGGGGCCGGCTTTCCGGGCTGGGTGACCATGGGAAGACCGTACCAAGAGCGTGAGACGGGCCGTCTCGCCTGCCGGTCCCGTCCGTCCGGTTCCCCGGGCGCTACTCCCCCGGGTACCGCACGCCGATCCGCTCGCGGACGGCGTCCAGGGTCCGCATCACGGCGAGGGTGCCGTCGAGCGGGACGAGCGGGGACTCGGTCTCCCCGGCCCGCAGCGCCCGCATCACCTCGCGCGCCTCGTGCTGCATCGTCGCGCGGGGCCCGTCGGCCGGGTCGGCGGTGAACTCCTCCGGGTCGCGGCCGGTGCGGTGCAGGACGAAGCGGTCGGGGTGGAAGAAGCCCGCGGGGATGTCGATGCGGCCCCGCGAGCCGGTGACCGAGGCGGTGGTGCCCGTCCCGCCGTCCAGGGAGCAGTGCAGGGCCGCCAGCGCGCCGGAGTCCCAGGACAGGGCGGCCGCCGTCTGGAGGTCGACGCCCTCGGCGGAGAGCACGGCCCGCGCGGAGACGCCCGTGGGCTCGCCCAGCAGCAGGTGGGCGAAGGAGACCGGGTAGACGCCCAGGTCGAGGAGGGCGCCGCCGCCCTGCGCGGGGTCGCGCAGGCGGTGCGAGGGCGGGAAGGGGCCCTCCAGGCCGAAGTCGGCCTGCACGGTGCGCACCTCGCCGATCGCGCCGTCGTCGACGAGCGCCTTCAGTCGGCGGACCATGGGGTTGCAGTACATCCACATGGCTTCCATCAGGAAGCGCCCGTGGTCGCGGGCCAGCTCGACGAGTTCGGCGGCCTCGCGCAGGTTCAGCGTGAACGGCTTCTCGCACAGCACGTTGCGGCCGGCCTCCAGGCAGAGCCCGGCGGCGGCGCGGTGCGCGGAGTGCGGGGTGGCCACGTAGACGACATCGATGTCCGCGTCCTTGGCCAGCGTCTCCCAGTCGCCGTAGGCCCGGGGTATCCCGAAGCGCTCGGCGAAAGCCCGCGCCGAGTCCTCGGTGCGGGACGCGACCGCGGCCACCTCCGCGTCCGGCAGATCGATCAGGTCCGCGGTGAACGCGGCGGCTATCCCGCCGGTCGCCAGAATCCCCCACCGCACCGTGTCCGTCGTCATGCGCCCACCCTCGTGCCGTCCCAGCAGTCCGTACGAGCTGAGAGCATAGGTGGCTCAGACGTCGCAGAGGGAGGGGCCACATGCCCGAGGGTGGGGCGATACCGGACGTGTCGAGGGCGGTCGGGGCCGGGCGGGGGGTACCGCCGCGGGCGCGGCGCCGGGCGGGGCTGCTGGTCACCCTGGTGCTGGGCGGGCTGACCGCCACTCCCCCGCTGGCCATGGACATGTACCTGCCCTCGCTGCCGGAGGTCACCGACGCGCTGCGCGCGCCCGCCGCGACCGTGCAGCTCACGCTGACCGCGTGCCTGGCCGGAATGGCGCTGGGACAGCTGGTGGTCGGCCCGATGAGCGACCGCTGGGGCCGCCGCCGTCCGCTGCTCGTGGGGCTCGCCGTGTACGTCGTGGCGACCGCGCTGTGCGCGCTGGCGCCGACCGTGGAGCTGCTGGTCGCCTTCCGGCTGGCGCAGGGCCTGGCGGGCGCGGCCGGGATCGTGATCGCGCGGGCCATGGTGCGCGACCTGTACGACGGCGTGGCCATGGCCCGCTTCTTCTCCACCCTGATGCTGATCTCGGGCACCGCCCCGGTGGTGGCGCCGCTGATCGGCGGGCAGATCCTGCGCGTGACGGACTGGCGGGGGGTGTTCGTGGTCCTGACCGCCGTGGGCGTCCTGCTGGCCGCCGTCGTCGCGGCGAGGCTGCCCGAGACGCTCCCGGCCCCCGCGCGTCACTCCGGCGGTGTCGGGGAGGCCCTGCGCTCGATGCGCGGGCTGCTCGCCGATCCGCCCTTCGCGGGGTATCTGCTGACCGGCGGCTTCGCGTTCGCCGCGCTGTTCGCGTACATCTCGGCGTCGCCGTTCGTGATCCAGGAGATCTACGGCGCGTCGCCGCAGACGTTCAGCCTGCTGTTCGGCGTGAACTCGATCGGGCTGGTCGTCGTCGGGCAGGTCAACGGCAGGGTGCTGGTCGGACGGGTCCGGCTGGAGCGGGTGCTGGCCGCCGGTCTCGGGGTCGTCGTGGCGGCGGCGACCGCGCTGCTGCTGATGGCGACGGGCGTGTTCGGCCCGGTGGGGCTGGTGCCGGTGGCGGCCGCCCTGTTCGTGCTCATGTCCGCGATGGGCGTCGTCCTGCCCAACGCGCAGACCCTGGCGCTGCTGCGGATCCGTCACTCCGCCGGGTCGGCCTCCGCCCTCCTGGGGACCACCTCCTTCGCGATCGGCGCGGTCGCCTCCCCGCTCGTCGGTGTCGCCGGCGAGGAGACGGTGGTCCCGATGGCCGTGGTCCAGCTGGTGGCCGCGGTGGTGGCGGTGGCCTGCTTCGTGGGAATCTGCCGTCCCTGGAAGGACACGCAGGACACGCCGGACACGCGGGACACGCGGGACACGCGGGACACGCGGGACACGCGGGACACGCGGGAGGCGAAGGGCACCGGGGCACCGGACGGAGGTCCCGGAACGGGGCTTTCCGCCTGGGCGGGGTCGGAAGTGGGAGAGGACAGCTGAGCACGCCGAGACTGCGGGCCGACACCCCGGAACGGGCCGGGCTCGACCCCGAGGAGCTGCGTCGCCTCGTGCGCGACGTCCGCGGACTGACCACCGGGGAACGGCCCTGGGCGGCCGGTGTCGTCGTGGTCGCCGGGCGCGGGCCCGTCGTCGCCGTGCAGGAGGCGGCGGGCTGGGCGGTCCGCTACGCCCGCTACGACCGGGAGGCCGACGCCGGGGTGGAACTGCCGCCCGCGTCCCGCGTCCCGACAACCGTCGACACGCCCTTCGACCTCGCGTCCCTCACCAAGCTGTTCACGGCCGTGGCCGCGGTGCAGCAGATCGAGCGCGGCACGCTGGGCATCGACGCGCGCGTGGGGGCCTACCTGCCCGACTTCCGGGCGGCCGCCGCCCACGACATCACCGTGCGCCGGCTCCTCACCCACACCTCGGGGCTGCGGCCCGAGCTGCCCCTGTACGACTGCGCCGACGCCGCCGGGCGGCTGGAGCTGCTGCGCGAGGAGGCGCCGGTGACCGAGCCCGGCGCGTACGTCTACTCGGACCTGAACATGCTGCTCCTGCAGCAGCTCCTCGAACGGCTCACCGGCCGGACGCTCGACGTCCTGATCCACGACGGCATCACCCGTCCGCTGGGCATGGCGGCCACCCGCTTCGGGCCGTGCCCCGGCGCGGCCGCCACGGAGGACCAGCGGCGGCCGTGGGGAAAGGCGGACCGGGGGCCGCTGCGGGGCGAGGTGCACGACGAGAACGCGTGGGCGCTGGGCGGGGTGGCGGGTCACGCGGGGCTGTTCTCGACCGGGCGTGACCTCGCGGTGTTCTGCCGGGCGTTGCTGGCGGGGGGCGCGTACGGGCCCGCGCGGATCCTCGGGCCCGACTTCGTGGAGCTGCTGCTGACGCCGCCCGGCCTGGGCTTCGCGGTGGACCAGGCGTGGTTCATGGGGGAACTGGCGGGGAGGGGGGCGGCGGGGCACACGGGGTTCACCGGGACGTCGCTGGTGCTCGACCCGGCGACGGACACGTTCCTCGTCCTGCTGGCCAACACGGTGCATCCACGGCGACGGGAGCCGGACAGCGCGCCCCGCGCGGCGGCGGGCACGCGTCTCAAGCGCGCGGTTCTCGAGTGACCGGGCCGGGTGGCGGGCGGGCGGCGGCCGGGGGGTCCGGGGGCGGAGCCCCCGGCGGTGGCCGGGGCGGAGCCCCGGGTGGGGGTCCGGACGAGCGGGCGGCGCTTAGAATTCGTGGGTGAACGACCCCGTATCTCCGGCGGACGCCCTCCGTGAGCTGCTCGACGGGCTTCCGGCCCGGCAGGCCGGTCAGGCCGTGGAGCGGCTCATCGCGAACTATCGCGGGGCGACCCCGACCGACGCCCCCATCCTCCGCGACCGCGCGGACGTCGCCGCGTACGCCGCGTACCGCATGCCGGCCACCTTCGAGGCGGTCCGTTCCGCGCTCGGGGCGTTCGCGGACGCCGTGCCGGACTGGACGCCCGGCAGCCATGTCGACGTGGGCGGCGGGACGGGCGCGGCGACCTGGGCGGTCGGCGCGACCTGGCCGGGCCGGCGTCCGGTGACGGTGCTGGACTGGGCGGAGCCCGCCCTGGCCGTCGGCCGCGAGCTCGCGGCGTCGAACCCGGCCCTGGAACAGGTGCGCTGGCAGCGGGCCCGGATCGGCTCGGCGCTGACCCTGGAGGCGACCGACCTGGTCACCGTCTCGTACGTGCTCAACGAGCTGCCCGCCGCCGACCGGGCCGCCCTGGTGGACGCCGCCGCCGCGGCCGCGCAGGCGGTGGTGATCGTCGAGCCGGGCACGCCGGACGGCTACGCCAGGATCATCGAGGCCCGGGACCGGCTGATCGCGGCCGGCTTCCGGATCGCCGCCCCCTGCCCGCACAGCGCCGCCTGCCCGATCGTCCCCGGCGAGGACTGGTGCCACTTCTCGGCGCGGGTGAGCCGTTCGTCCCTGCACCGGCAGGTCAAGGGCGGCTCGCTGCCTTACGAGGACGAGAAGTTCGGCTATGTGGCGGCCGCGCGTTTCCCCGTCGCCCCGGCTCCGTCCCGGGTGGTGCGGCGGCCCCAGATCCGCAAGGGCCAGGTGCTCCTCGACCTGTGCGAGGCCGAGGAGCGGCTGACGCGGACGACGGTGACGAAGCGGCACGGCGACCTGTACCGGGCGGCGCGGGACGCCGACTGGGGCGACGCCTGGCCGCCGCCGGCCGCCTGAGCCGCGTCCCGGCTCAGGCGGGCTTGAGCCCCTGGTCGCCGGCCTCGGTGACGAAGGAGGCGGCGGTGGTGAGGGGGGCGCCGGGCCGGGTGACGTAGGGGACGGTCTTGAAGTCGGCGCGGGCGGCGTCGCGGCCGAGGGCGACGGTCACGTAGCCGCGCCGGCCGTTGTAGAACCGCAGGTGCGGGTTGGCGGTGGTGTAGGTGGTCCAGTTGGCGGGCCGGTCGGCGCCGTCCCGGCCGCTGGAGACGGACGTGGCGACGATCTCCGTGCCGAGGGTGCGGGAGGCCGGGTCGTCGAAGTCGTCCTTGATGTCGAAGGCGTACCCGACGTGCACGTCGCCGGTGAGGACCATCAGGTTGTCGACGCCGGCGGCCTTCGCGCCGTCCAGGACGCGGCGGCGGGAGGCGCGGTAGCCGTCCCAGGCGTCCATGGACAGCTTGGCGACCGGGTTCAGGTCGAGCTTGCGCTGGGAGAAGGTGACCTGCTGGGGCACCACGTTCCAGCGGGCCCGGGAGGCCTGCCAGCCGTCGAGCAGCCACCGTTCCTGCGTCGCGCCGGTCATCGTGCGGGCGGGGTCGTCGATGTCGGGGCCGGGAAGCTGGGCGCCGTCGCCGTAGGCCTGGTCCGAGCGGTACTGGCGGGTGTCGAGGACGTCGAACTGCGCGAGGTCGCCCCAGTGCAGGCGGCGGTACAGCCGCATGTCGGCTCCGTCGGGGAGCTGGGGGCGGCGCAGCGGCTGGTTCTCCCAGTAGGCGCGGTAGGCGGAGGCGCGGCGCAGCAGGAACTCCTCCGGCGGGACGGTGTTCTCGGGGGTGTCTCCGGCGTAGTTGTTCTCGGTCTCGTGGTCGTCCCAGGTGACGACGAAGGGGTGGGCGGCGTGCGCGGCGATGAGGTCGGGGTCGGACTTGTAGAGGGCGTACCGCAGGCGGTAGTCCTCCAGGGTCACCGTCTCGTGGCCGAAGACGGCGGGGAGGGTCCGGTCCGTGTAATCGCGGTGATTGCCGACCGAGTTGATCGCGTACTCGTAGAGGTAGTCCCCGAGGTGGAAGACGACGTCGACGTCGTCCTGGGCGAGGTGGCCGTAGGGGGTGTAGTAGCCGTCGGCGTACGCCTGGCAGGAGACGGCGGCGAGTCTCAGCTCCGACACCCGGGCGCGGGAGGCGGGGGCGGTGCGGGTGCGGCCGGCCGGGCTGGTCCAGTCGCCGACGCGGAAGCGGTAGTGGAAGACGCGGTCCGGGGCGAGGTGGGGGACCTCGACGTGGACGGTGTGGTGGAACTCGGGGTGGGCGGTGACGGTGCCGCGTCTGACGACGCGCCGGAAGTTCTCGTCGTGGGCCAGTTCCCAGCGGACGGCGACGCGTCGGGCGGGCAGTCCGCCGTCGGGCTGGTAGGGGGCGGGCGCGAGGCGCGTCCACAGCAGGACGGAGCCGGGCAGGGGGTCGCCGGAGGCCACGCCGAGGGTGAAGGGGTCGTCGGTGATCCGGGCGGGTTCGAGTTCGGCGGCGGCCGCGGTGCCCGCGGTCGGCAGGTTCACGGCGAAGGCGAGCGCGGCGGCGGCGCCGGTCACGGTGAGGAAGCGGCGGCGGCCGAGCCGGCGGGCGGCCTCGCGGAACTCGGGGGCGTGCTGGGACGGGTGTGCTGCGGGTGTCATCCGGTCCTCCCCTGACGGTGTGTCCAGGAGGCATTGGAGTGGCCGGGGACGACCTGGGAGCGACCTCAGACAGTCAGGTGCACGACAGTCGCATGACGGAGGGAGGCATTCCGGATGGCGGGCCGGACGAGGAGCCGGACGACGGGCCGGACGGCGAGCCGCATGACGGTTCGTCAGCTTCCGCTCGCGCGCACCGCGGGGCGCCGGGCTCCGCGCGGCCGCCGACGGCCGTACCTCCGGGATGTGGGTGAACCCTCAACCTGCACAAGCGGACTTGAGCATTCCGCATCATGAGTGCCGGTCGGAGAAGTAGGCTCGACATCTCCTCCACAAGAGCTTCACAGTTGGGGGGCCTGACTCCCGCAGACCACTCCGAGGGGGGACGGCAGCCGTTCCGCGGCACCGGATGGGGGTGGACCTCGCGTGATGCCCGCGAGGTGCGCACCGGACCGCGGAACGGCTGTCACACCACGGCGTCACCGCACCACGGGGTCACCGCACCACGGCGGTCCGGATGAAGATTCGGTCTCGGAAGCGTTTTCCCAGCTTCCCCACATCCCCCACCCAGGGTCGCTCAAAGGTTCCTCCCTAGTTTGAGGCCGCGCCCACAGCGGGCGCCAAGAACCTCTGAGGAACGGGATGTTTGGCATCTATCTCAAGCGCGAGCTGGGCCGGCGCAAGAAGGCCGCCCTGGTCATCGCCCTGGGTCTGGCGCTCGGTATCGCCCTGGTCATCACCGTCAACTCGGTGTCGGCCGGCATGACACAGGCACAGGACAAGGTCCTCCAGTCGCTGTACGGCCTCGGCACCGACATGACCGTCACCAAGGCCCGCACGGCACCCACCGGGGACAGCTCCGGCGGCCCCAGATTCGAGTTCGACGCGAAGTCCGACGACGAGGACTCCGAGCAGAGTTCGGACCGGGTGATGACGCAGGGAGGTCAGGCCCTGAAGTCCTCGCTGGTGGCCGAGGTCGCCGGACAGAAGGGGGTGGCGAGCGCGGTCGGCGCCCTCACCCTGAACGTCACCAAGGTCGACGGCTCCTTCACGCAGGGCAAGGCGCAGAGTTCGGCCGGCGGCCAGGCCCAGGGACAGGGCGGCCCCGGCGGGGGCGGCGGCAGCACCGCCGCCCCCCAGGTGCAGGGCGGCGGCGCCTCCTTCGACGTCAACTCCTACTCCGTCGCCGGCGTCGACGTGGGCGAACAGGACCTCGGCCCGCTGGCCGGCTCCGCGATCAGCTCCGGCGTGACCTTCACCTCCGCGCAGAGCAACGCCAAGGTCGCGGTCGTCAGCACGTCGTACGCCAAGGAGAACGCGTACAAGGTCGGCTCGACGCTGACCGTCTCCGGGACGAAGTACAAGGTCATCGGCCTCGCCACCCCCGAGAGCAGCGAGTCCACGGCCGATGTCTACCTGCCGCTCAAGCAGGCCCAGACGCTCGCCGACGCGGCCGGCCAGGTCACCACGATCTACGTCAAGGCGACCGACTCGCAGCAGATCGACTCCGTCAAGGCGGCCATCCAGAAGAACATCTCCGGTACGACCGTGACGACCTCCGCCGACCTCGCCGACACCGTCTCCGGCTCCCTCTCCACCGCCTCGGACCTGGCGGCCGGCGTCGGCAAGTGGCTGTCGGTCGCGGTGCTGGCCGCGGCGTTCCTGGTGGCCGCGCTGCTCACCTCCTCCGCCGTGTCCCGGCGCGTGCGGGAGTTCGGCACGCTGAAGGCACTGGGCTGGCCGAGCCGCCGGGTCACCCGGCAGGTGGTCGGCGAGTCCATGGTCAACGGCCTGCTGGGCGGCGTCCTCGGCATCGCGCTCGGCCTCGCGGCCGCGTACACGGTGACCGCGATCAGTCCGACGCTGACGGCCGAACTCGGCGGCACCGGCGGCGGGGGCGGCATGGGCGGCCCCGGAGGCAGCGGCCCCGGCGGGCAGGCCGCCACCGACACCATGGAGATCGCGCTGTCCGCGCCCGTCTCCCTCACCACGGTCGCCCTCGCGGTGGGCCTCGCGATCGCCGGCGGACTGATCGCCGGCGCCATGGGCGGCTGGCGCGCCTCCCGGATGCGCCCGGCGGACGCCCTGCGCAGCGTTTCCTGACCCGTCGACGGCTTCGTCATCTTCCTTACGGAGAAACCCTCATGTACCAGCTCACCGGCGTCACCAAGCGCTACACACGCGGCAAGGAGACGGTCGAGGCACTGCGCGGCGTCGACCTGACCATCGAGGACGGCGACCAGCTCGTCATCCAGGGCCCCACCGGCGGCGGCAAGTCGACGCTGCTCCAGATGATCGGCGCGCTCGACCGGCCGACCGAGGGCAGCGTCGAACTGGACGGCGTGGACCTCGCCCGCATCAGCGAGGCGAAGCTGACCCGGATGCGCGCCGAGAAGATCGGCATCATCTTCCAGTCGTTCAACCTCATCCCCACACTGACCGCGCAGGAGAACGTGGAGACGGCCCTGGTGCCGCTCGGGGTCAAACCCGCGGAGCGGCGCGAGCGGGCGGCGGAGGCGCTGCGCTCGGTCGGGCTCGGCGAGCGTCTCGGCCACGCCCCCGCCGAACTCTCCGGTGGCCAGCAGCAGCGCGTGGCGATCGCCCGCGCGCTGGTCAAGAAGCCGAAGGTGCTGCTCGCCGACGAGCCCACCGGCAACCTCGACGAGGGCACCCGCGACGACATCATGGGCCTGCTGGAAGGGCTCTGGCACGAGTACGGGCTGACCTTCGTCATGGTCACCCACGACTCCTCGATCGCCCGGCGGGCACCGCGGCTGGCGACGATCGACGCGGGGAGGATCACGCTGACGGAACGGGCGGCGACCGCCGCCCGGTGAGGGACACCGCGCCCGACCGCCCCGCCCCGTGACCGCCCCGCCCCGTGACCGCCACCCGAACGGCCGCCGGGGCGGGGCGGTCGGGTGTGCGGGGTGCCACGGTGGACACGCGGAAGAGGCTGTTCCCGTCGTCCGCCCGCCGCCCGTCCGCCCGTCCCTCGTCCGCGAGCCCCTCGTCCGCTCATCTCTCCGGGAGTCATCGTGACCTGCTACGACCGACGTGATCTGGGCCTGCTGCTGCTCCGGCTGGGAACCGGCGGGGTGCTGATGGCGCACGGCGCGCAGAAGCTGTTCGGCTGGTTCGGCGGCCACGGCCTGGAAGGGACCGGCCAGTTCATGGAGTCCGTCGGGTACGCGCCGGGCAAGGCGAGCGCCACGGCGGCGGGCCTGGCGGAGGCCGGCGGCGGCGCGCTCCTCGCGCTGGGCCTGGCCACCCCCGCGGCGGGAGCCGCGGCGGCCGGCGCGATGACCGGCGCCTCCGCGGTCCACGTGCCCAACGGCTTCTTCGCGCAGAGCGGCGGCTACGAGTACGCGGCCTCCCTCGGCCTGACCGCCGCCGGCCTCGCCGTCACGGGCCCCGGCCGCCTCTCCCTGGACCACGCCCTCGGCCACACGGTCAACCGGAGCTGGATGGTCCCGGCAGCCCTGGGCGTGACGGCGGCGGCCACCGCGGTCGTCGTGGGCCTGCGCACCAAGCGGCTGCGGCGGCGCGAGCAGGGCGAGCAGGGCGAGCAGGAGACGCTGTTCGAGGAGTGAGCGCCGAGGGCGACGGCGTTGTCCGGTTGTTCGCGGAACCGCCCGCCCCGACCGTATGTCCCTCTGTACGATCACCGCACGCGAGGCGGGGGCCGGCGGAGGGGGCGGGATGGACAGCAACTGCGTTGGGCGCAGGGTGGCTTGGCCATGGCGGGTCGGGGCGGCGATGGCCGGGGCGGCCCTCGTGCTCGGCGGCTGCGGTTCCGGGGCCGACGACGAGGCGGCCGAGCCGAGCCCCACGGCGTCCTCCCGGTCCGCGGCCGCTTCCGGCGCCGCCTCGGCCGTCGCGTCCCCGTCCTCCTCGGGTGGCGGCACGACGTCGCTGACGCCGTTCGAGGCGGACCCCGCCCGGGTGCCCCGGACGAAACGGCAGGCCGAGGCGCTGGTGGAGGCGGTCGTGCTGGAGCCGAAGGCGTGGGGCGCGGGCTTCCGGGCCCAGCGGCCGGAGGCGAGCACCCCGGGCACCGTCGCCGTGCTCGACGCACAGTGCCGGTGGGAGCGGCGGACGCTCCCCGGGAGTGTCCTGGCCTCGCGGTCCCGTTACAGCGAGCTTCCCGGCACCGCGGGCAAGGGCGAGATCACGGCGACCGCGGCGGTCACCGTGCACACGACGGTGGCCGCCGCCGACGAGCAGCTGGCCACCACGCTGGAGGAGCCGTTGCGCTGCCGGGAGCAGCAGGTCCGTACCGACGAGCGGATCTCCGGACTCATGTCGACCGGGAGTCCGTACGGCCAGGGCGGCAACACCTACGCCGACGACCAGGTCGTGGAGATCGGTTCGTACGTCACCGGGGACGGCGAGCAGCCGTACCGCTGGTACGTCACCCGGCTCGGCACGGTGACCCTGGCGGTGTCGGTGAAGGGCGCCGCGGGTTACTCGAACGCCGAGCTGAACCAGTACGCGTCGCGGGCCACCGCCGCGATGCTCGACCGCGTGCAGTTCGAGCTCGGGGGGAAGAGCTGATGGAGCCGCTGCGTTCGTCCGATCCCGCGCGGGTCGCGGACCACCGTCTGCTCGGGCGGCTCGGTGCCGGAGGCATGGGCGTGGTCTACCTGGCGCGTACGCCCGGCGGCGCGCTGGTGGCGCTGAAGGTGCTGCTCGCGGAGTACGCCGAGGAGCCGGGCTTCAAGGAGCGGTTCCGCCGGGAGGTCGAGGTGGCCCGGCGGGTCGACAGTCCCTGGGCGGTGCCGCTGGTGGACGCCGACCCGGACGCCCGGGCACCGTGGCTGGCGACGGCCTTCGTGCCCGGCCCGTCGCTGGGCGAGGCGGTGGCCGCGTACGGGCCCCTGACGGAGCGCGGGCTGCGGATGCTCGGCGCCCGGCTGGCCGAGGCGCTGGGCGAGGTGCACCGGGCCGGGCTGGTCCACCGGGACCTGAAGCCGGGCAACGTGCTGATCGCCCATGACGGGCCGCGGCTCATCGACTTCGGCATCGCCCGGGCCCCGGAGGACCGGTCGCTGACGGCGACCGGGGTGGTGGTCGGCACGCCCGGCTATCTGTCGCCCGAGCAGGCCGGGGCCGGCGGCGGGGACGGCATCGGGCCGGCGAGCGACGTGTTCTCCCTCGGGTGCGTCCTGGCGTTCGCGGCGACCGGGCGGGCGCCGTTCGGCAGCGGGACGGTCGACGCCCTGCTGTACCGGGCCGTGCACGATCCGGCGGACCTCGACGGGGTGCCCGCGAGCCTGCTCGGGGTGCTGGGCCGCTGCCTGGAGAAGGATCCGGACCGGCGGCCGGCCGCCGGGGAACTGGTGCGGGAACTGGCGGCCGCGGGCGCGCCCCGGGACGGGGAGGCCGCCGACTGGCTGCCCGAGCCGGTCGCCCGGCTGATCGCCGAGCGTTCGGCCGCCGCGCTCGCGCTGCCGGACATCGAGCACACGCTGGCGCCGGCCGACGCGCCGGCCGCCCCGGGCCCGGCGGAGCCCGACACGCGTGAGACGTCCGGCTCGCCGGAGCCGCGGGACGCCCGTCCGGCCGGCCGGCGCCGCTTCCTGCTGCTCGCCGGTGGGGCCGTGGCACTGGCGGCGGGCGGGGGCGGGGCGTGGTGGACGGTCGCCCGGGACGGCCGTTCGGGAGGCGACGGCCCCGCCGCCGCGTCCTCGCGCCGTCCGGTGCACACCGTCGTGCTGCACGGTGACCTCAGTGGTCCGCAGCGGGAGACGGGCAAGGCCCAGGAGCGCGGACTGCGGCTGGCCGTGGCGGAGTTCAACGCGCGCGACGACGCCCCGTTCACCGTGAAGGTCAGGGCCGTCGACGACGCGGGCGATCCGGCGGCCTCGGCCCGGCTCGCCGCGGAGCTCACGGACGATCCGGCGGTCCTCGCCGTGGTCGGCCCGACCACCGACGCCACGGCGCAGGCGGCGCTCGCGGAGTACGACGCCGCACTGCTGCCGGTCGTCGCCGTGTCCCCCGGCAGTGTCAGCCTCGTCACCCAGGGGTACCGCTCGTTCCTGCTCGGACGGCTGCCCGACTCGGTGCTCGCCGTGTACGCGAGCAACTACCTTCGCGGGAGAGCCGGTTCGCGCAAGGTCGGCCTCGTCGTCGACCGTCCGGCCGGCAACTACGGCACGGACCTCGGCACCTCCCTCAGCACGCAGCTCGGCAACGCGCGGCAGCCGCCGGTTCCGGAAGTGGTCAGCGCGATGCGCCGTGACTTCGGCGGCGCCGTGGACGGGGTGCTCTCCGCCGGCGCCGACTCCGTGTTCTTCGCCGGCCTGCCCGACCGGGGGGCGTCGTTCGCCGCGACGTTGCGGGAACGCGGCTTCCAGGGCGCGCGCGTGTCCGGCCCGGCGCTGCTCGACGGACGCTTCCTGACGGAAGGCCGGGAGGCGGCCGAGGACTGGGTGATGGTGGCTCCGGTCATCGACGCGACCCGCAAGCCCGAGGCGAGGAAGTTCGCCGCCGCCTACCGCGAGCGCTTCGAGGAGGCGCCGCCCCGGTACGCGGCGGAGGCCTACGACGTGACCGGGATGCTGCTGAAGGCCCTGTCCGGGCTGCCGGCGGAGAAGCGCACCCGGGCGAACCTGCTCGCGGCCGTGCGGACGGGGAAGTACGAGGGCATCACGAAACCGTTCGCCTTCGAGCAGAAGGGCCTGATCGGTCTGATGGTCATCGACGGCAACGGCGGTTACCTCTGGCGGGTCGCGCGGGGCGACTTCGTGTACGACGGTCCCGCGCCGCTCACGGTCTGAGGGAGCCCGTCCGATGGAGCCCCTGCGGGCCGCCGACCCGTCCCGGATCGGCCCCTACCGTCTGCTGCGCCGGCTGGGCGCCGGCGGCATGGGCGTGGTCTTCCTGGCCCGCGCGCCGGGCGGGGCCGTCGCCGCGGTGAAGACGGTCCGTTCCTCGTACGCCGACGGGACGGGCTTCCGGGCCCGTTTCCGCCGTGAGGTGGAGGCCGCCCGGCAGGTGGACAGCCCCTGGGTGGTCCCGCTGCTGGACGCGGACGCCGACGCGGAGACACCGTGGCTGGCGACCCCGTACGTACCGGGGCCCTCGCTCGCCGAGGCGGTGGACACCTTCGGGCCGCTGTCGCTCGCCTCCGTGCGGGTGCTGGGCGCGCGGCTCGCCGAGGCGCTGGAGGCGGTGCACGCGGCGGGTCTCGTGCACCGCGACGTGAAGCCGGGCAACGTCCTGCTGGCGCCGGACGGGCCGCGGCTGATCGACTTCGGGATCGCCCGCGCGCCGGAGGCCACCGCGCTCACCTCCAGCGGCGTGATCGTCGGCTCGCCCGGCTTCCTGTCGCCGGAGCAGGCGCGGGCCCGGAGCGGTGAGATCGGCCCGCCCAGCGACGTGTTCTCGCTGGGGTGCGTGCTGGCGTTCGCCGCGACCGGGGTGCGGCCGTTCGGCGACGGTACGGCCGCCGCCACGCTGCTGCGCACCGTCTACGACGAACCGGACCCGGCGGCCGTCCCGGACGGTCTGGCCCCCGTGCTGAGAGCCTGCCTGCGCAAGGATCCGTCCGGCCGTCCCGGCCTCGCGCGCCTTCGCGAGGCGCTCGGGGAGGGAGCGGGAGGGACGGAAGCCGGTTCCGGTTCCGCCGGGCGGTCGGAGTGGCTGCCCGCGCCGGTCACCCGGTTGATCAACGACCGTTCCGCCGCCGTGCTCGCCATCGGCGCGATCGAGCCGACCCGGGTGCCCCCGGCCGTGCCGCCGGACACGGTGTCACCGTCACCGCAGGCCGCGACGCTGACGGCCGTCACGGCCCCCCGGCCGGCCGCCCGTGCCGTCGGCCGCCGCCGCTTCCTGCTGCTCGGCTCGACGGCGGGCGTGCTGGCGGCGGGCGGTGGCGGGGCCTGGTGGTGGAGCACCCGGCCGGCGTCGGGGCCGTCCGGGACCGGCGGTCCGCGCCCCGAGCTGGTCGTGGCGTTCCACGGAGATCTGACCGGCGCCCGGAAGGAGACCGGGAAGGCCCAGCTGGAGGCGGCCCGGCTGGCCGTCGAGCAGGTCAACGCCGGGAGCGACCACCCCTTCCGGCTGAAACTGCGGACGTACGACGACGGCGGCGACCCGAAACGGGCCGACGAGCTGGCCGGCCGGCTGGCGAAGGACGCCGACGTCCTCGCCGTGCTGGGCCCCACCACCGACGCCTGCTTCCTCGCGTCCGAGGCCACGTACACCAAGGCGGTGATGCCCGTCGTGTCGGTGTCGGTGGGCGCCGACACGCAGCGCGCGACGTCCGACACGAGCGTGTTCCACTGCCATGCGGCACTGAGCGTCACGAGCGGGCTCCTCGCCGCCCCCTGCATCCGGTACCTCAGCAACCACGTCGACGCCCGCAGGGCGTTCCTCGTGGACGACCGGGCGCAGGGCGACTTCGCCTGGGCCCTGTGCGACCAGACCGAGCAGGCGCTGCGGCGGGGCGGCCGCGACGCGACGGTGACCGCTGTCGCCGCCGGCGGGATCGACCACGCCGCTCTCGCCGCCGCGGTGGTGTCCGCCCGCGCGGACGCGGTCGTCTTCACCGGCGACGCGGCCCGGGCCGCCGGACTCGCGTCGGCGCTGCGCACAGCCCGGTTCACCGGCGCCCGGATGGCGACGGAACGCGCCTTCGCCCCGCGGTTCCTCACCTCGGCCGGCGCCGCCGCGACCGGCTGGGTCCTCGTCACCTCCTTCACCGACCCGACGGCCCGCCCGGCCGCCCGCGCCTTCACGAAGGCCTACCGCGCCCGCTACGGCAGCGACCCCGGCTGGTACGCGGCGGAGGCCCACGACGCCGTCATGTTCCTGGCGCGGGCCTGCGCCGAGGACGGCTCGGCGCTGACGGAACGGGGCGCGATCGCCCGCCGGATGCCCGAGATCACGTACGAGGGGATCACCAGGACCGTCCGGTTCGAGCAGGGGTACGGCTACAACCACGACGCGATGTTCCTGTTCCGTGCCGCGGACGGGGCGTTCCGGTACCTGGGGCAGTACCAGGAGGCGGCGGTCTCCTGAGGGGGCGCTCCTCCCCCGCCCGGCGGGACGGCCGGCGGCCGTCCCCCCGCGTTCACTCCGCGTCGGCGACGACCGCCCCGACGCGGTCGGCGAGCCCGGGGTCGCGCCGGACCAGGAGGGCCGCGTAGCAGACGGCCGCGAGGAGGGTGGCCAGCGCCGCGTACGGGAACCAGCTGTACGGGGCCGGCTGTCCGGGCTTGGCGAGGTAGTACAGCGGGACCAGGACGGCGAGGGCGCCGACCGCGGGCAGCACCAGGTGCCGCACGATCCGGAACTCCTGCGGACGGTACCTGCGGTAGTACAGCGGCAGCGCGATGTTGGACGCGAGGTAGACCAGCAGGATCAGGATGGCGCCCAGGCTCGAGGACTCGGCGAAGAAGACCACCGGGTTCATCTGGCCGCCGTCCTCTCCGAGCACGTGCCCGAGGCCCCAGCCGACGATGATCAGCAGCGCGGTCGCGGCGAAGGTGACGATCGCGTTGTTCGGCGTACGGCGGGTGGGGTGGACGTACCCGAAGAAGGACGGCAGCAGCCCCTCCCGCCCCGCGTTGAACACCAGCCTGGCCTGGGAGTTGATGCCCGCGATCAGCACGCCGAGGGTGGAGGTCAGGCCGCCGACGTAGGCGAGGAACGCGAGCGCCCCCAGCGTGTGCTGGGCGACGTCGACGAACGGGATCCGGGAGTCGCCGAGCCGCTGGACGTCGTAGCCGAAGCCGGTGACCGTGGCGTAGGAGAAGAGGATGTAGCTCACCGTCATGATCGCGACGGAGGAGAACACGGCACGGCCGACGTTGCGCCGCGGGTTCTCGGTCTCCTCGGCCAGGGCCGCCGAGTTCTCCCAGCCGATGAACAGGTACACCGCCAGCGGGAAGCCCGCCGCGAGGCCCTTGACGCCGTGGGTGAGGTGGGAGGGCAGGAACGGGGCCGCGGAGAGGTCGCCCCGGTGTTCGACGATCGCCGCGACCGAGACCACGACCAGCACGAGCATCTCCACGCCGAAGAAGTAGCCGGCCCACTTGGTGGACACCACGATCCCGCGCAGCATCAGCACCACCGACAGCCCGGTCAGCAGCAGCGTCCAGAGGATCCACGGCAGGTCGACGCCGGTGTAGTGGTGCAGGGTGATCTGCATGAACCCGCCCGAGATCGCGATGACGGAGGCCATCGCGATGATGTAGCCGAGTCCGGCCAGCAGGGCGGTGGTCACCGCGCTGACCGGCCCGAAGGTCTTGCCGACGAAGGTGGTGAAGCTGCCCGCCGAGGGGTGTGCCCGGGAGAACTCGGCCAGCGTGTTGCCGAACAGCGCGACCGCCACGCCCGCCGCCGCGATGGTCAGCGGGGACGCGACGCCCGCGGTGGTGGCCAGGAAGGCGAAGCCGAAGAAGAAGCTCATGGCCGGGCCGACGTTGGCCATCGTGGCGGCGGCGATGTCCGCCATGCCGAGGACGCCGCCGCGCAGCCGCTGGGGGGTGCCACCGGCGGGGCCCGGCGTCGACGACGGTCCGGCGGTTGCGGACTCGGGCATGGCGACGGCTCCCTTCTGAGAGGTCAGTTCGGTTCGGCGTGCTGGTGCGCCTTCACCGCTCGTATCGCCGGGTCCATCGCGCCACGGGCGAGCTCGTCGAGCAGGTCGGCGTGGCAGCGGTTGCGGGCCCGCACGACCGCCGGGGCCGGGGCGGGCTCCAGCAGGCACTGCCGTCCGAGCAGGTCGGCGGCGAACTCGCGGATCCCGGCGCCGCCGAGCGTCTGGGCGAGGTCGAGGTGGAAACGGGTCTCCAGTTCGAGCAGCCGCGCCGGGTCGTCGGCCAGGTCCAGCTCCTCGACCAGCGCCCGCAGCCCGTCGAGCCGGCCGTCCGGCAGTTCGCCCGCGGCGTGCGCCACGAGCCCGCACTCGAGCAGCAGGTGGAAGGCGTCCAGCGAGGCCGCCTCGTCGGCGTCGTGCATCACGGCGACGACGGCGTCCCAGTCCGTCGCGACGAAGGTTCCGCCGGCCCGGCCCCGACGGCGGTCGAGCAGGCCGTCCTGGCACATGGCCTCCAGCGCGCGGCGCACGGTGATCTCACTGATCCCGAGCTCCTCGCCGAGGACGCCGGCGTCCGGCAGCCGGTCCCCCGGCGACACCGACCGCAGACGCACCCGCAGGGCGATCCGGGACCGCACGAGCTCCGTCCCCGTGGGACCCCGGCCGGCCAGGACGCGTGTGTCCCAGCCGGTGTAGGGGCCGAACTTGCCCGCTGCATTCGCCACGGCGTCACCTTAACGGCCTGCCGAGCGGGGTCACGCTGTGGTCCACAGAGGGCTCCCAGGGCTCCCGGAAGTGAGGGTTCCGCGCTGCACGAAAAATAGAGCAAGGTGAACAGTTAAACAAGTCTTGTTCTTTTCGATCGTACTGAACTAATTTCCAGACGCCCCCCTGGTCCGTACTCCCTGTCCACCCACCCTCATGGATGTCGAGATGACCACAACCCTCCCCAAAAGCCCTCCCGCGGAAGAGTCCGGCGGCCTGCAGGCCGGACTGAAGAACCGCCACCTGTCGATGATCGCGATCGGCGGAGTCATCGGCGCCGGCCTGTTCGTCGGCTCCGGCTCCGGCATCGCCGCCGCCGGCCCCGGCATCCTCGTCTCCTACGCGCTCGTCGGCGTCCTCGTCGTCCTCGTGATGCGCATGCTCGGCGAGATGGCCGCGGCCAACCCCACCTCCGGTTCGTTCTCCGCCTACGCGGACCGCGCGCTGGGCCGCTGGGCCGGCTTCACCATCGGCTGGCTGTACTGGTTCTTCTGGGTCGTGGTGCTCGCCGTCGAGGCGACCGCCGGCGCCAAGATCCTGGCCGGCTGGATCCCCGCGGTGCCCCAGTGGGGCTGGGCCCTGATCGTCATGATCGTCCTCACCGCCACCAACCTGGCCTCGGTCAGCTCCTACGGCGAGTTCGAGTTCTGGTTCGCCGGCATCAAGGTCGTCGCCATCGCCGCGTTCATCGTGCTCGGCGGCCTCGCGATCTTCGGGCTGCTGCCCGGCTCCGACCACCCGGCGAGCGGCTTCTCCAACCTCACCGCGCACGGCGGCTTCCTGCCGAACGGGCCAGGCGCGATCCTCACCGGCGTCCTGATGGTCGTCTTCTCCTTCATGGGCAGCGAGATCGTCACCCTGGCGGCGGGCGAGACCGCCGACCCGCGGGCCGCCGTCACCAAGGCCACCAACAGCGTGATCTGGCGGATCGCGGTGTTCTACCTGGGCTCGATCCTGATCGTGGTGTCGCTGCTGCGCTGGGACGATCCGGCGATCCTCAAGGACGGCTCGTACGTCGCCGCCCTGAGCTCCATCGGCATCCCGCACGCCGCGCAGATCATGAACACCATCGTGCTGACCTCGGTGCTGTCCTGTCTCAACTCCGGCCTGTACACCGCCTCGCGCATGGCCTTCTCGCTCGGCCGCCGCAACGACGCCCCGGCCGCCTTCGGACGGACCACGGGCCGCGGTGTGCCGCGTGCGGCCATCCTGGCCTCGGTGGTCTTCGGTTTCGTCGCCGTCGCCTTCAACTACCTCTGGCCCGACACGGTCTTCCAGTTCCTGCTCAACGCCTCCGGCGCGATCGCCCTGTTCGTCTGGCTGGTGATCTGCTTCTCCCAGCTGCGGATGCGCAAGATCATCCAGCGCGAGTCGCCGGAGAAGCTGGTCGTGAGGATGTGGCTCTACCCCTACCTCACCTGGGCGACCATCGCCCTGATCACCTTCGTCCTGGGCTACATGCTGACCGACACCGCCGACGGCGGCGGCCGCGACCAGGTGGTCCTGTCCACGGCGGTGGCCATCGGCGTGGTGATCTTCGCGGTGCTCCGCGGACGGCTGTCGGAGAGGAGCGGGGCGCGGGACGCGGCCGACACGGCCGACACGGCTTCCTTGTCCTGACGACGCAACCGGACGGTCCGGACCGGCGCCCGCACCGGCGTCGGTCCGGGCCGTCCGGCGTCGGTCCGGACCGTCCGGCGGGGACTTCGCGACGATCCGGCGGGGAATCCGCGTCAACCGCACCACACGCTCGGGCGACTTCCGCGCCGACAGGAAGGACCGGAGCCCGGACGGCCGACCGGTCGCCCCGCGTCGCGGGCCCGGTCGGGCAGCGGCTGACCCGGACGCCTCCACCGAGCCGGCGCACCGCTCGCCGCCGTTCCTCGGCAACGTGATCCTTCCTTGTCGCCGCCACGGACGTGTGGGAGGGTGAGGCGCATGACGAAGTACGTCGCACTGCTGCGCGGCATCAACGTCGGTGGCCACGCCAAGATCGCGATGAAGGATCTCCGCGAGGTGTTCGGCGAGCTGGGGTTCGACGAGGTCCAGACGTACCTGCAGAGCGGGAACGTGGTGTTCGCCGACCCGGCGGGGGCCGCGCCCGGCGAACTGCGGGAGCGGATCGAGAAGCGCCTCGCCGACGGACTGGGCGTACCGGCCGGCGTACTGCTGCGCACCGGCGAGTCGCTGGGCCGGACGGTCGCCGCCAACCCGTACCTGGACCGCGAGGACGACCCGACCAAGCTGCACGTCACCTTCCTCGCCGAGACGCCGACCGCCGAGCAGGCCGGCGCCCTGCGGACGCCCCCCGGGGAGACCGCCGAGTTCACCCTGCTCGGCGACGAGATCCACCTGCACGTGCCGGGCGGCTACGGGCGGACCAAGCTGAACAACGCGTTCGTCGAGCGCCGGCTCGGCATCGTCGCCACCACCCGGAACTGGAAGTCCGTCAACGCCCTGCACGAGATGGCGTCCTGATGCGCGCCGTGTGGAACGGCGCGGTGCTCGCCGAGTCGGAGCACACCGAAGTGGTGGAGGGCAACCACTACTTCCCGCCGGAGTCGATCGACCGCCGCTACTTCGTGGCCAGCACCACCACCACGCTCTGCCCGTGGAAGGGCACCGCCTCGTACTGGACGGTGCGGGTCGACGGGGCGTCGAACCCGGACGCCGCCTGGTACTACCCGGAGCCGTCGGAGGCCGCCGCGCGGATCCGCCACCACGTCGCCTTCTGGCGGGGCGTCACCATCGAGGACTGACCTCGCCGGACGGGCCGCTCCCCCTGTGATCGTGGGGGGGCGGCCCGTCCGGGTGTGCGGGGTCGTCAGCCCAGCAGGTTGACCGGGACGCTGTCGAAGCCCCGGTTTCCGAGGCCCGGGTGGCGCACCGCCGGGGCGGCGGGCTCCAGCTTCGGGAAACGGGCCAGCAGCCGGCCGAACACCACCTCGGCCTGCAGGCGGGCCAGGTGCGCGCCCAGGCAGTGGTGGATGCCCGCCGCGAAGGAGAGGTGTCCGTTCTCCTTGCGGCCGACGTCGAAGGCGTCCGGGTCGTCGAAACGCTCCGGGTCGTGGTTGGCGGCGCCGAGCATCATCATCACGCCCTGTCCGGGCCTCAGTTCGGTGCCGGCGAAGCTGTGCGGCTCCAGCACGGTGAACACGTCGAACTGGGACGGCGAGTCGAAGCGCAGCATCTCCTCGACCGCCGAGGGCAGCAGTCCGGGATCCTCGGTGAGGCGCTGCCGCTGCTCGGGGAAGCGGACCAGCGCGTCCAGGCCGTTGCCGATCAGGTTGGCGGTGGGCGTGTTGCCCGCGCCGAACAGCAGCAGCGCGGTGGCGATCACCTCGGTCTCGTCGAGCGCGTCGGCCGAGGTGCTCGCGAGCCGGCTGAGCAGGTCGTCCTGCGGGCGCTGCCGCTTCTCGGCGATCAGGCCGCCGAGGTAGGAGGCGAGGTGCGCCTGGGCGGCGACGCCGCGGTTGATCTCGGCGGGGCCGGAGGCCGGTTCCATCAGCAGGCCCAGCTCGTGGATGACCGGCACCAGTTCGGCACGGTCGGCCTCCGGGATGCCGAGCAGGTCGCCGATGGTGCTGACCGGCAGCGGCATCGCCAGTTCGGCCATCAGGTCGGCGCCGGGCCGGGCCGCCAGCCGGTCGAGCAGGCCGTCGACACGCCGGGTGACGCCGTCGCGCAGCGCCTCGACGTGCCGGCCGGTGAAGGCGGAACTGACGATCCGTCGCAGCCGGGTGTGGTCCGGCGGGTTGGTGAGGATCATGCTGCGCTGCATCAGCTCCATGACGCCGCGCAGGTCGTCCTTGGAGACGTCCTTCAACTGGAGTTTCAGCCATTCGTCGCCCTTGCCGAGCGAGCGGTTGCGCAGCGCCGCGTTGCAGTCGGCGTGCCGGCTGAGCACCAGGGTGCCGTCGCCGGTGAGCAGCGCGGGCGCTGCGTCGCGGAGCTGGTGGTAGAGGGGGTAGGGGTCCTCCACCGGCTGCATCATGATCGTGTAGAAGAGCTGTTCGGCTTCGGCGTCGGCGCGGGCGACGACGGGCTCCGCGGGCGGTCTGCTGGGCATCGGTTTTCTCTCCGTTGCAGGCGGGTGCGGGCGGGTGCCGGGTGGTCAGCTGCCGGCGAGCTGTCGGCGCAGCCGGTGCTTGAGCACCTTCCCCATCACGCCGCGGGGCAGGGCGTCGACGAGCTGGAAGCGGGTCGGGATCTGGTGCGGCTCGAGCCGCTCGGCGAGCGCCGCCCGGACGGCGGGCAGGTCGTCGTCGGCGAGCACCAGGACGGCGGCCAGTTCGACCCGGTCGGTGCCGGCCGTCGGCACGCCCAGCACGGCGGCCTGTTCGACCCCCGGGCACTCGTACAGCGCCGCCTCGGTGTGGATGGTGGAGACCAGCTTGCCGTCGACGGTGACGGCGTCGGCGGCCCGGTCGAACAGGTGGAGTTCGCCCTCGGCGTCCAGGTAGCCGAGGTCGCGGGTGCGGGTCCAGTCGTCGGTGAGCTGCTCGTCGCGCTCGGCGCCCTCCAGGAAGAGCCGCTTGGGCGCGCCGCAGCGCAGCCAGATCTCCCCGATCTCGCCGGTGGCGACGGGGTTGCCGTCGGCGTCGGCGACCAGCAGTTCGGAGCCTTCGCCGGGGCGGCCGACACAGAACGGCCGGGACACGTCGAAGGTGGCGGCGATCACCGCGGGCACCGCCTCGCGGGCCGCGTACACCGAGGTGACCTTGGCGTTGGGCATCATGCGCATCAGCGCGGAGGCGGTGGCCGGTGGCAGCGGGGCGGAGGCGGTGGCCAGCGTCTCGACGCAGGACAGGTCGTGGGTCTCGTGGATCTTCCCGGCGACCATCTGGATGCCGATCCACGGGGTGAACATCACCGAGACGATCTGGTACTGCTCGATGAGTTCGGCCATCCGGTCGACGTCGTCGACCGGGCAGAGCACCAGGGTCGCCGGGTTCGTCAGCGCGATGGCCATGGTGGTGGCGCTGGAGGTGGTGCCGAGCGGGATCGGGGCGAGCAGCGGCTTCGGCTTGCCGAGCTGCTTGAAGCCCTCGGGACCGCGGCCGAAGGTCAGGTTGCCGTGCGGGGTGGCGATCGCCTTGGCCGTTCCGGTGGTGCCGGAGGTGTAGAGGATGTCGGCCAGGTCGTCGGGCCGCAGCTCGACCTTGACGGGGGTGGAGTCCCCGCTGTCGACCTCGTCGACGGTGGCGGCCCAGCCCTCGAAGCCCTCGGGCACCACCACGTCGTGGCCGCGGACCAGGCCGGTGACCTGGCACTGGGCGATCCGGCGGTTGAACTCGGCGGCGGAGATGTCCCTGTGCATGTGCACCGCGGTGGCACCGGCGTTGACGATGCCGAGGTAGGCGATCGCGTAGTCGATCCAGTCGAGGCCGCCGAACAGCAGGGCGATCCGCTCGCCGCGGGTGACGCCCCGGTCGAGCAGGCCGCGCGCGACGGCGTTGGCCCTCTTGTACCAATCGCCGTAGCTGAGTGTCCGTTCGCCGTTGATGTTCACGACGATCTGGTCGGGATGGATCTCCGCGCGCAGCCGGAGCAGGTCGGGAACGACCAGCGCGGGTGTGGCGACGGACATGTGGATACCCCCAAGGCCCTGGGATTGTCGGCGGGCCGACGCTACCCAGCGGGCCCGGCCGACCGACGCACAGGATTGAGCAGTTGAGGGAATCGGTGGATCCGGCGGTGCGGTGGTCCGGGGGAAGCCGAGACGGGCCCGCCGCGGCTGCGGCGGGCCCGTCTCGGCCGGGCGGGTCAGCCCTGGCTGATGCAGAACGGGTGGCCGGCCGGGTCCAGGAAGACGCGCCAGCGCTCGGCGCCGGGCTGGGTCTCCGGCTTGGACGCGCCGAGCTCCAGCACCCACTTCTCGGCGGCGTCCAGGTCCTCGGAGGAGAAGTCGAGGTGGAACTGCTGCGGGACGCTCTGGCCGGGCCACTGCGGAGCCTGGTAGTCGGCGACCTTCTGGAAGCCCATGGCGGGGCCGCCGTTGCCGTCGAGGCCCGCGAAGTCGTCGGACTTGTACGAGATCTTCAGGCCGGTGAGCTCCGCGTAGAACTCGGCCAGCCCGGTCGGGTCGGAACAGTCGAGGGTGACACCGTAGTACTTGGTCAGCTCGGGCACGCCGAAACTCCTTCGAGAGGCGGTACATGGATTCGGAAGCGGACGAAAGGCAGGGCACGACATCGGCCGGCTCGGGTCGAGGACCGACAAGCCGATGGTGACTGTATTTCAGAACTACCGTGGCCGCACACGAAAAGGCAATGTGCGAGGCCACGCATTCGCGAGTCGAAGGCTACTCGGTGTGGTGACTCAGGACTTGGAGTTCCCCACATTCGACTCGGCCGAAGTGTTCGGGACTTGGCTCGCCGAAAACCACGCGTGCTCTCCCGGCATCCGACTCGGGCAAGGTGAACAGCAAGCGGTCCGAGGTCATCCGAGGTCGAACGAACGGGACATGGGCGAGAAGCTCCACCCGTAGCCGGTCACCGCACTAGGGCGTGTCTGACAATTCCCGTCGGGCGCGCGACGCCTGGCACGGCACCTCGCCGCGTTGTCGGATCACCCGAGTACATCCAGTACACGGGCGATCCTCCGCCTTGCGATGCACCGCACCAGACGCCGCGCACTGATCCGACGCGAATTGTCAGACACGCCCTAGCCCTGCAGCAGGGCCAGCAGTTCGGGGGTGTAGAGCTCGGAGATCGGGCGGACCCCGGCCACCGTGTCGAAGTACCGCTGGGTGAGGTCCTCGCTGGTGCTGACCGCCCGCAGCAGCGCCAGGCGCTTCTCGCGGGCGTCGGCCTGGGCGACCAGCAGGGTGCCCTGGTACGGGGGCGTCAGCTGCTGGACCACTTCGGTGCCGTAAGCCTCCAGGGCGGCGGTCAGCCGGGCCTCGTCGTGCAGGCCCTCGGCGACCGCGTCGACCAGCAGCTCGGCCTGGAGGAAGGCGTCGCCGATGCCGCGCGCGGTGATCGAGTCCTTGTGGTGGGCGGCGTCGCCGACCAGCGCCCAGCCGGGGCCCGACATCTCCCGGAAGTAGTTGCGCTGGTCGCCGGTGCCGCGCAGCCGTTCGGTCTGCTCGGCCCGCTCCATCTGCGCGAACAGAGCCGGGGCGTTGACCTTGACGCCCTCCCGGTAGGCGGCGAGGGCGTCGGTGCGGACCTCCTCGAAGCGGTCCTGCGGGAAGTACGCGGAGATCAGCACCGCGTCGTTGGTGGGGACGGCGGAGACCCAGCCGCGTTCGCCCTCGTACAGCTCGAAGTCGGTCTTCGGGCCCTGCCAGAAGGTGTAGTAGGCGCAGGTCAGCCGCGGGTGTTCGACGGTGGTGCGGGCGCCGGCCAGCTCGGCGACGGTGGAGCGCATGCCGTCCGCGCCGACCACCAGCCGGGCGCGTTCGACGGTGGGCCGGCCACCGGGGGTGGTGCAGCGCACGCCGGCCACCCGGCCGTCCTCGACCAGCAGCTCGTTGACGCCGCAGTGGTCGCGGAACTCGACGCCGGCGGCCACCGCGCCGTCGACCAGGATCTCGTCCAGCAGGTGGCGCCGGGGGGCGTAGGAGGCGCGCACCGTGCCGTTCGAGGATGCGCAGCCGGCCAGGCGGACGTCCTCGATCTCGTAGACGGTCCGGTCGAGCGGCGGACAGCCGGTGGCCTTGACGGCGTCCAGCAGGCCCCAGCGCTCCAGGCGGGACACGCCGGGCTGCTGGATGTACAGCGTGGAGAGGGTGTCGGTGCGGAACGCCGCCCGGTCGAGCAGCAGGACCCGGTAGCCCTGCCGGGCGAAGAGCATGGCCGTCGGCCCGCCCGCGCATCGCGCGCCCACAACGATCACGTCCCAATCCACGACGAGCCACCTCCCGCACCGGTCCGGGCGCGCGCTGCCTGCGCACGTCCACTGCGGGTCCGACCGTACGCAGCACGGGAGTTCGGGACCGCCCACTTTTGAGCGTGCCCCGCGGCGACCGGCGGCTACGGGCGGATCAGCGGCAGGATCAGGTCGTCGACCACGGAGACCACCAGTTCGTCGGGGACCGGCGAGGGGTCGCTCAGGAAGCGCTGGACCAGCATGGCCGGGCCGATGCCGGTGATCAGCGGGCTGATCGAGCCCTTGCGGACCTCGCCGCGTTCGGCGGCCCGTTCCAGGATCCGCCGGAACACGTCCTGGCGGGGGGCGACCACCCGGTCGTTGACGATGCCCATGAACGGCCGGTCCCGGTCCATCTCGGCGAGCAGGCTCTGTACGGCGCGGCCGACCGGGGAGTTGAGCACCATGGCCTTCTCGCGCATGTGCTCGATCAGGTCCTCGCGGACGTCGGCTCCCTCAGGGAGTTCGTCGGGTGACGGCAGCCTGTCGTCGAGGGCGTCGACCACCAGTGCGGCCTTGTTGGACCAGCGCCGGTAGATCGCGGCCTTGCCGGTGTGCGCGGTGGCGGCGACCGAGTCCATGGTCAGGCCCGCGTAGCCGACGTGGGCCAGCTGTTCGATCACGGCGTCGAAGATGGCCTGCTCAAGGGCCTTCCCCCGGCGCCGAATCGGCGTACCGGCGACCGTGAGTGACCGGGCGTCAGCTGTCATGGCATCCCCCATCCGAGCGACAAGTGAACTCTTGCGTTCCCAATTTGTTGCACGGTAGGGTCCAGCATAGGAAACTGTGTAGTACCTTATCGAAGATCGAAAGTACGATGACCGAGCTGGACGCTTCCCCCCTGACGGCCTCGACGGCCCCGGCGCCACGGTGTGGCCGCCGCAGCGGCACGGCCCTCGCCGTGATCGCCGTCGCGCGGCTCATGGTGGTGCTCGACGCGCCCCTCGTGAGCGTCGCCCCGCCGCGGGTCCAGAGCGCCGCCGGGATTCCCACCGGGAACCTGTCCCGGGTGGTCGACACCCACCCGCGACGCGGGTGTACTGATCCGCACCCCCGCGATGCCGGCCACGCCCGAGGCGGACCTCGGCGGATCCGGCCCCGCGGGCCCGGTCGGGGACGTCCCTTTGCTGCGCCGGGCAGCAGGGGAGCGGGACTCGGGGGGTCCGGCCGTGACCGGACCCCCCGAGTCCCGCTCCCCTGCTGCCCAGCGGCCACCGATCGGCTACCGGTCGGCGAGTTCCCGGCGCAGGATCCGCTTGAGCACCTTGCCGGTGATGCCGCGCGGCAGCGACTCCCGGGCCTCGACCAGGACGGGCAGCTGGTGCGGTTCGAGCCGTTCGGCGAGGAAAGCGGGAAGTTCGCCGGCGGCCGCCGGGTCCTCCAGCACCACCACCGCGGCCGGGCCCGAGCCGGCGGCGACCACCGCGGCCTCGCGGACCGCCGGGTGCTCGTACAGCGCCGCTTCGACGGCCACCGAGGAGACCCGCACCCCTCCGCCGTCGAGCACGTCGTCGCCGCGGTCGAACAGGTGCAGCCAGCCCTCCTCGTCGAGGTGGCCGAGGTCGCCGGTGCGGATCCAGCCGTCGATCCGCACCTCGGCGTCGCGCCGGGCGTCCAGGTAGCGGCGGCCGGGCGCGGCGGAGCGCAGCTGGATCTCGCCGACCTCGCCGAGCGGCAGTTCGGCGCCCAGGGCGTCGGCGATCCGGACCTCGGTGCCGCGGGCGGCCCGGCCGAGGGTGCCGGGACGGGCCGGGTCGAAGGTGTTGACGACGACCGCGGGGACGGCCTCGGACTGCGAGTAGGCGGTGTTCAACTCGGCGGCGGGGAACAGCTTCAGCAGTCCGCGGCTGAGCGCGGGGGCGAGCGGGGCGGAGGCGATCGCCACCCGCTCGACGCAACCGACGTCGTGGCGTTCGCCGATCCGGGCGGCCAGCATCCGCATCGCGATCCACGGGGTGATCATCACCGAGCCGATCCGGTGCCGGCTGATCAGTTCGGCCATCCGCTCCACGTCGTCGACGGCGGCCAGCACCAGCGCGGACGGCGAGGTGACCGCGATGATGGCCACCGTGGTGGCGCTGGAGGTGGTGCCGAGCGGCATCGGGGCGAGCAGCGGGGTCGGGTTCTCGAACTGCAGCAGGCCCTCCGGGCCGCGCCCGAAGGTGAGGTTGCCGTGCGGGTTGGTGAAGGCCTTGGCGAGCCCCGTGGTGCCGGAGGTGTAGAGCACGTCGGCGATGTCCTCGGGGGCGAGCGGTACGTCGACCGGCGTCTCGTCGCCGCTGTCCAGTTCGGCGACCTCGGCGCTCCAGCCGGTGAAGCTCGCGGGTGGGCGCAGCGAGCCGCTGTGGATCACTGCGGTGGCCCGGCACTCCGTCAGCCGGCGTTCGATCTCCGGTTCGCCGAGCCGGTCGCTGAGGTGGACGGCGGTGGCGCCGACGCTGAGCACGGCGAGGTAGGCGACCGCGTAGTCGGCCCAGTCCATGCCGCCGTACAGCAGGCCGATCCGGCGGCCCTTGGTGACGCTGGCGGCGAGCAGTCCGTGGGCGGTGCGGTCGACCCGGCGCTGCCAGTCGCCGTAGTTCAGTGCGTCGGTTCCGTCGATGTCGAGTGCGGTGCGGTCGGGATGGTGTTCGGCCCTCCGGCGCAGCAGATCGGTGACTCGGACCACGGTGCTCGCTCGTTCCATGTCGGCTCCTCGACCGCGGGGCTGGAAATCCCACGCTACGAAGCCGCCATCCCCTTATCTGCTCAGAATTGCGCGACTGCCGGAGTGCCTTGCGGATACCGTCGAGAGGTTGGCTAACCGGTACGCATTCGGACCGACTGGAGATGACCGGCCATGACTCAGATCGCCAATTCCGCGTGGGAGACGTCTTCCTGGGAAGAATCCCATTACTTCGAGCCCGTGGATGGTCCACCGCTTATCCGTGCCGATGTGAAGCGTGTCTTCCACGGTGATGTGGAGGGCACCGGAGAGGCGGTCCTGCTGTGCTGCCGGCCGGACGAGAAATCGGCCGGATACGTCTCCACCGAGCACATCGTCGCCACTCTGGCGGGCCGCTCCGGCACCTTCGTGGTCCAGCACGGCGCGTCGATGGGCGACGACGAGCCGCAGACCCTGGGTTTCGTGGTCCCGAACTCCGGCACGGGCGGCCTGACCGGCCTCACCGGCACCTGCGCCTTCGGCCACGACGAGGAGGGCAAGGCGTACTTCCGCCTGGAGTACCGGCTGCCGTGAGACGACGGCGTCCCCGGACCGGCAGCGGCAGGTCCGGGGACGTTCCGCGGTCAGCGGTCAGCGGTCAGCGCGCGATGATCTCCAGGGCCACCGCGGGACGGCCGCCGAAGCGCTCGCCGACCAGCTCGGCGAAGGCCGTCATCGGCTCGCGGACGCTGGTGACGGGTGGGTTGAGGCCGCCCAGGTAGGCGCGGTGCGCCTCCAGTGAGGCGATGCCCGCCTCCAGGTGGTCGGTGACGTCGACGGCGTGGGTGGGCTGCGGGGAGTTGGCCATCGCCACGTACCTGACGCCGCCCCAGGGCTCCAGGCCCAGGTCCTCGAAGATCCACCGGTTGCCGGCGTCGCCGACGGCGTCCAGCAGGGCGTGCGCGGTGTGCCGGTGGTCGGGTGTGTTCCACTTGCCGGTCGAGGTGGTCTCCCGGCCGTTGAAGCCGAGCACGAACTCGGGGCGGTGGCGCCGGATCGCGGCGGCGATGTCCCGGCGCAGGCCGAGTCCGTACTCGATCTCGCCGTCGCGGTGGTCCAGGAACTCGACCTCGGAGACGCCGACGATCTTGGCGCTGGCCCGCTGCTCGGCCTCCCGGACCACCGCCGACTCGGCCGGGGCGAGGCCGTCGATGCCGGCCTGGCCCTTCGTCACCAGCAGGTAGGAGACGCTCTTCCCGGCGGCCGTCCAGGCGGCGACGGCGCTGGAGGTGCCGAACTCGATGTCGTCCGGGTGGGCGACCACCGCGAGGGCGCGGCTCCAGTCGTCGGGCAGGGTCTGCAGTTCCTCAACGGTCATCGGGGCACTCCTGCGGTCGGCAGTTGACGGTTCAACGGTGGGGACGGTCGGAGGGAGAGGTCGGCCCGGATCTCGTCGAGCAGGCCGGCCTCCTGGTCCTTGAGGTAGAAGTGGTCGCCGTCGAACTCGCGGAACCGGAACGCGCCCGCGGTGACCTGCGCCCATGCCTTCAGTTCGTGGGGACCGGCCTCCGGGTCGTCCCGGCCGACGAACGCCGAGATCGGGCAGTCCAGGCGAGGCGCGGGCAGCGGCGTGTAGGTGTCGTTCAGCTCGAAGTCGGCACGCAGGGTCGGCAGGAACAGCCGCACCAGGTCGGGCTGTCGCAGCACGTCGGACGGGGTGCCGTTGAGCCGGGACACCTCGGCGAGGAAGGCCGCGTCGTCGAGCCCGGCGTAGGAGGCGCGGCGGGCGGGCAGGTGCGGGGCGCGACGGGCCGAGACGAACAGCCGCACCGGGGCGGGCAGGCCGAGCGCGAGGAACCGCCGGGCCAGCTCGTAGCCGACGGCGGCACCCATGCTGTGCCCGAACAGGGCGTACGGGCGGTCGAGCTGGGGGGCGAGCAGTTCGGCCAGCGGACCGACGGCCTGTTCCATCGTCACGTACGGCAGCTCGCGGATCCGGCTCTCCCGGCCGGGCAGCACCACCGGGCGGACCTCGATGCCGGGGGCGAGGGCGGCGCGCCAGGGGTGGAAGAACGCGCCGCCGCCGCCGGCGTGCGGCAGGCAGAACAGCCGGAGCTCCGGCTCGGTCCCGTTCATGTCATGTCCCCTCGTTGGCGAAGACCACGGCGGAGTGGAAGCCGGCGAAGCCGAAGCTGTTGGACAGCGCGAACTCGGCGGCCAGCGGCACGGCGGCGGTGCCGGTGAACCGCAGCCGGGGCTCCACCGGGTCGGTGAGCCACGGGTTGGGGTGCGCGAAGCCGCCGGTCAGCTGGGCGACGGTGGCGACCGCCTCGATCACCCCGGCCGCGCTCAGGCAGTGCCCGGTCAGCGCCTTGGTGGCGTTCACCAGCGCGGGGGCGTCCGGGCCGAGCACGCTCAGCAGGGCGGCGGCCTCGGTGCGGTCGCCGAGCGGCGAGGCGGTGCCGTGCGTGTTGACGTAGCCGAGCCGCCCGGGGGCGACCCGGGCCCGCTCCAGGGCGGTGCGCATCACCGCGGCCTCCACCTGCTCGCTCGGGTCGGCGAGGCTGGTACCGCTCAGCCGCAGCGCGTGCCCCGCCAGCCGGGCCAGCGCCCTCGCGCCCCGGCGGCGGGCGCCCGCGGCGGTCTCCAGCACCACGGCGGCGCCGCCGACACCGTCGGTGAAGCCGCGGTGCGCCCGGTCGAACGGGCGGCAGGGCGGTTCGCGGTCGGTGGCGGCGCCGGTGGCGGCGGGCGTCATCGCGCCCAGCGCGCGGTAGGCCTGACGTTCCAGCGGGGCGAGTTCGGTGGGCGCGCCGAGCACCAGGCAGGCGTCGACCGCTCCCGCGTCGAGCAGCCGGGCGGCGGTGATCAGCGCGACGTTGCCGCTGGCGGACGCGCCGCCCACGGTGCAGCCCTCGCCCTCGATGCCGAGGACCTCGCTGACCACGCCGACCTGGTCGGTGTCCTGCATGTGCAGCGCGTACCGGCCGGGGACGGCGGCGGGACGGCCCCGGTAGCGGTCGGCGGCGCGGTGCGCACCCGCACCGGTGAGGTTGTTGCCGGCCACGACCAGGCCCAGCCGCTCGGGCGGCAGGGCGTCCTCGGCGAGCCCGGCGTGCGCCCAGGCCTCCATGGCGGTCAGCACGGAGACCTGCACGCCGAGCGGCGACCTGGCCGCCGTCCGGGCCGCCTTGGCCGGCACCCACCCGCCGCGGGCCCGGCGCTGCGCCAGCAGGGCGGGGTAGTCGAAGGGCGGCAGCGGCGCGCCGGGCGAGTCGGCGTCCCGGTCGGCGGCGGGCAGCAGGGCGCCGCGGCCGGCCCGCAGCGCGTCGGTGAAGGCCGCCAGGCCCGCGCCGGCCGCGCAGTGCACGCCGAGGCCGGTGACCACGACGCCGCCGCCGGGGGTCACGCGGAGTGCCGGGCGAGCAGGGCGACCAGCGAGCGGATGTCCCGGGTCTGCTGGAACTCCATCACGGGCACGCTGATGCCCATGTCCTCCATGGTGAGGGTGACCACCTCGGCCCGGTCGACGCTGTTGCAGCCCAGTGCGGCGAGGCTGTCGTCGAGGGTGACGGTGGAGGTGTCCAGGTCGTACACCACGACGCCGAGGTTGCGCCGGATCGCCTCGAATATCTCGCTGTCGTCCATCTCTCTGTCGTCCATCTCTCTGTCGTCCATCTCGCTGTGCTCCTAGACCCACTCGTAGGTGCGGTGGTAGCCCTCGGTGCCGCGGTACGCCAGCAGCGGCTCCCGGCCGGGGCGGGCGTCGAGGAAGCGCCGGTAGCGCTCGACCTCGATCTTGCGGTCCTCGACCGGGACCAGGCAGCGGCTGTTCTCGGCGAGCAGCTCGGCGTACTCGGCGAAGTCCAGCGGCACCCGGGCGTTCAGCCGGCCCGCGATGTCCAGCTCGGCCAGCGCCGCGCGGGAACCCTCGTCGACGAGGCCGCTGAAGAACTCGGAGGCGCAGCCCGAGCCGTACGAGAACAGGCCGACCCGGGCGGTGCCCCGGTACGGGGCGTTGTCGATGAGGCTGGCCAGGGCCAGGTAGACGGAGCCGGAGCAGAGGTTGCCGACCTGGCTGGGGTAGACCAGCGAGGGCGACACCCGGGCGGCGAAGTCCGCCTCGACGGCGTCGGGGGCGGCCCCGGACCGTTCCCGCATCAGTTTGCGGTGCCCGGCCTTGACCAGGCCCGCGAACGGGGTGTGCAGGGCGAGCTGGTCGAAGGTGGTGCTCAGGTCGACGTCGGCGACCTTGCCGCAGTAGTCGGCGAAGCTGTTGGACAGGCAGTCCAGGTAGGTGAACAGCGAGCCGTCGACGTCGGCGATGTCGTAGTCCGGCATCGGCCGGGCCGAGTCCATGGTCTCGTGGCTGTGCGCGCCGAACGCGCCGAGGTCGAGGGCGAGGACCCGCGGGTCGTCACCGAGCAGCATGGCGGCGGCGCCGGTGCCGGTGGCCGGTTCGGCGTAGCCGGCCCGGGCGTCGACCATCGACACGTCGGTGCCGATCACCAGCGCCTTGGCGCCCGGGGAGATGCCGGAGGCCAGGTAGCCGGCGGCGATCTGCAGGGCGCCGGTGGCGGCGTAGCAGGCCTGCTTGACCTCCATCACCCGGCACTTGCGGCTCAGGCCCAGGTACTCGTGGACGTACGAGGCGATCGACTTGCTGTAGTCGACGCCGGACTCGCTGGAGGTGAGGATCAGTTCGATCCGCTCCTTGTCCGGCGGGGCGAGCCGGCCGACGATCGGGGCGGCCGCGTTGACGGCGTTGGTGATCGGGTCCTCGCAGGGCAGCGCGATCGAGCGGGCGCTCATCATCAGGTGGCCGATCCGCTCCGGGTCCAGGCCCCGGCCCTCGAACAGCTCGGCGGTGGACAGCTGGGCGAGGCCTGCGTGGATGTTCAGCGCCTCGATGCCGATCCGGACGGTCATCGCTGCTTCACCTCCACGAGGAAGTCGATCAGCGCGTCGATGTCGGGCAGGGTGCTGAAGCCGGCCATCGGCTCGCGCACTCCGAGCGTGTCGATCAGCGCCATGATGATCTCCACCCGGTCCACCGAGTCCGCGCCGAGGTCCTTGAGGTGCTTGTCGCCGGTGATCTGCTCGGCCGGGACCTGCGGCAGGATGGCGGCGACGGTCTCGTGCACCAGGCGGGCCACTCCGGCGCGGTCGGTGTCACTGCGCTGCGGCATTCGAGCCCTCCAGTCGTACGTGCAGGGTGCAGACCGCCAGGCAGCGGTCGCTCGCGGCGTCCTCGACCACCGCGTTCCAGCGTTCCTCGGCCGGGTCGTCGCGGCGCCGCCAGGAGCGCAGCCGGATCCGCAGCACCGAGTCGGCGTCGGCGTTGCCGAGGTAGCAGAGCTGGTGATCAAGCACCGTTCGGTCGAGGAATCTACGGTCGGTGCGGCCCTGGTTCCGCCACATTTTGAGCATGGCGCCGTCGATGATGGAGAAGTACGAGGCGAAGTACAGGAGTCCGACGCCGTTGATGTCGCGGGTGATGTCGATCGGGTACTGGACCTCGTCCGCGGCCACCAGCTCCTCCCACTCCGGGTCCGCCGGGTCGTGGAAGCTCCGCCGGGCCCGGGCCACCCCGTACGCGGCCCGCGGCGAGTGGGCGGCGGGCAGCCGCGGCAGGTGGGCGTGCCGGAAGTCGGCCGGCGCGGAGCTGATCAGCCCCTCGTTGCTGTCGGCCCGGCTGCGCGTCACCCAGCGGTTGAAGTTCTGCACGTACAGGCAGTCGGGCTGCCGGGCCGCGAAGAACTCGTCGGGGTCCAGGCCCTGTTCGGGCTTCAGCTCGGCGCCCGGCGGCACCCGGCGGATCCGGTGCAGGGTGAGCACCGACTCGCTGCCGAAGCCGAACACCCGCGAGGTGGTCTCGATGCGGTCGCCGAAGGTCAGCGCGCCCGGGTGAAGCCGCCCGCCGGAGCGGACCCGGAAGTAGTAGAAGGAGAGGTAGGTGGGCCGGCCCCGGTCGTCGACCGCGTTGAACGCGTCGGTGCCGCAGACCTCGCTGACGGTCTCCCAGGTCCAGTCGCCGACCTGGCTGACGAACAGCGAGTTGTGCCCGCACATCCCTGGCTTGACGGTGACCAGCCGGCCGACCGAGCCGTCGGGGGCGCGCCACACCTCCGGCCGCAGCAGCGGATTCTCGGTCCTGGGCATCACTGCGGCCCTCCATCGTGGTCGGTGTCCCGCCGGGCGTCGTGCTCGGAGAGGAACGCGGTGAGAACGGAGTTGAAGACGTCCGGCCGGGTGAGCGCCGGGAAGTGGCCGGCGTCGTCGATCTCCGCGTACCGGGAGTCGGGGATCGCGCCGTGCAGCAGGTGCGCCGTCTTCTGCGGAATCACCGTGTCGTGGCGGCCCTGGACGACCAGGGTCGGCACCGCGATCCGGGGCAGCCGGGACAGCAGGTCCGGCTCGGTGGCGAACACGTCCAGGTAGCGCAGTCCGGTCTGCGGGTCCATGCTCTCGGAACGCAGCAGCACCGCCTCCAGCTGCCGGCGCCGGTGCTCGTCGGGGGCGCCCGCGCCGTCGGCGGCGGTGATCCTGTCGAAGTCCTCCTGCAGCACCACGTCCAGGCGGTTGACCTCGCCGACCCGGTTGGCGCACTTGTAGGAGCTGCAGATCAGGGTCAGCGAGGCCACCTCGTCCGGGTGCTCCAGCGCGTAGGTCTGCGCGGTCAGGCCGCCGAACGAGGCACCGGCGAGGTGCACCGGCCCGGTCGCGCCGAGTTCGCGCAGCGCCGCCCGGTGCACCTCGGCGAGGCCGTGCAGGGTCAGGTCGGCGGAGGCGGTGGTGCGGCCGACGCCCGGGGCGTGCAGCACCACCACCCGGTAGCGGTCGGAGAGTCCGGCGAACTGGTGGCGGAACACGCCCGCCCCGATGTTGAACGGGTGGATGAACAGCAGCGTCGGCCCGTGGCCCGCCATGAAGGCCTCCACCTCGCCGCCCTGCGGGACGCCGACGATCCGGTGCTCCACCGGCGCGCCGAAGTCGGTCAGCACGCCCAGGTTGTCGTCCTTCGCCCGGACGCCCTCACGCAGCGCCGCCCTGATGTCCTCCGGAACCACCGCCGCGGTGTGGTACGCCGCCTGCGCCGGGGCGGCGGTCGGGTCGACCGGGATCAGCTCGACCGGCGCCGGGCCGGAACGGTACAGCCGGGCCAGCCGCTTGCCGATCTCCCGGATGTCCGGGGTCCCGGTGCCGACCGGGACCGCCAGCCGGATCAGCGGCGCCGCGCCGGCGCCGCCGGCCAGGTGCGGGCCGCCGCGGACGCCGGTGTGCTCGAAGATCCAGTCCAGGCAGGACGGCACCGGGTGCTCGAAGTCCGCGAACTGCTTCATCGCGGCGGTGTCCAGCAGCACGCAGTGCCCGGCCGCCGGACCGATCACGGGCAGGCCCGCCCGCGACAGCAGGTTCCACAGCATCTTCACCGCGGCCCGGCGCCGGCCCACCTGCTCGGCGACGCCGCCGGAGTCCGCGAGGGCCGCCGCGATCTGCCGCCGGCCCGCCAGGTTGACCTGGTGGCCGCGGGTCGACACCTGCTCCCGCAGCCGCTCGACCAGGCCCGGGCGGGAGGTGGCGACCAGACCGCCGAAGTCGATGCCGAAGTCCTTCGACAGGCCCATCGTCACCGCGTCGGCGGTGGCCAGCAGATCCGCCGTCACCTTCCATATGCCCCGGCCCTGCTGGCCCTCGTCGTGCTCCACCACGAACGCCGCGTTCTCCAGCGCCCGGGTGGCGTCGAGCACCAGCGGGATCCCGGCCGCCACCGCGATCCGGCGCACCTCGCGCAGGTTCGTCAGCGAGATCGGGTAGCCGCCCTGGGCGTTGTCGCTGAGTTCCAGGCAGATCATCGACACCCCGCCCGGACGCTCCGCCAGGATCCGCCGCAGGGCCGCCGGGTCGACGTCCCGGAAGGGGCCGGTCCTGGTGACGGGCCGGCAGTCGGGCAGCTCGACCGGCTCGAAGCCGTTGTCGGCGAGGCTCATCAGCAGGGTCGGGAACAGCCCGTTGTGCACGACCGCCTGCCGGATCCCCGGCCACGAGCGGCACAGCAACGCCTCCGCGGTCCGCCCCGACGGGGTCGGCACCACGCACGCGAAGTCCAGCCACGGCACCCGGGGCAGGCCCTCCGCGCCGAGCTCCACGCCCGCCGCGGCCTCGGTCAGCCGGGCCATCCGCTCGGTCACCGCCGGGGTGGCGAGCTCGGCCCACGAGTCGGTGATCAGGTCGAACCGCACCGCGGAGGTGGGCAGGGTGATCGGGTTGCGGCCGTACCCCGAGTCGCTGCCGACCGGTCGCGGGGCGGCGGCCCGGGCGGGCACCGGCCGCTCCGGAGCGGGAGCCACGGCCGGGTCCGGAGCGGGAGCCACGGCCGGGTCCGGAGCGGGAGCCACGGCCGGGTCCGGAGCGGGGGCCACGGCCGGCTCGGGCGCGGCGGACCGGACCGGGGCTTTCGGCTCGGGCTCGGACCTCGGCTCGGGCTCGGACTTCGGCTCGGGCTCGGAGACGGTGCGGGAGGGGGAGGCGGACGTGGCCGGGAGGTCGTCGAGGGCCTCCGGCGCGGTGGTGTCCAGGTCCGGGTTGGCGATCATCAGGATCACGTCGGCGACCGCGCTGCGCCGCTCGTCGTCCGGCTGGCACAGGTAGATCGTCGAGTTGACCGGGCGGAACTTGTTCTTGAACCGGAAGTTGCCCTCGTCGAAGATGCCGACCGACCGCAGCTCGGCCAGGCCGTTCTCCACCTCCGGCGAGGAGTTCGGGGACTCGCCCGCCTTGACGCCGAAGCTCGCGCCGAAGCTGAAGATCTCGACGCCCTCGGCCGCCAGCTTCTCGATGATCCGGACGATCGCGAACTCGAGGCCGCCGAGCGGTGCCTCCTTCGGGTAGAACTCCAGGTCGAGCAGCCAGCCGGACTCCGACGGGATCTTCGTCACGATGATCGCGCTGGCCAGCTCGCCGTCCACCCGGGTGAGGAACATCCGGTGCCGCTCGGCGAGCTGCCCCCGGCCGATCTCCTCGCTGACCACCGCCACGTACGGGTTGACCATCTGCTTGGTCTCGCCCCAGCGGCTCATCATCGCCACGATCTCCTGGTCGACCGCGGGATCGCTGCCCACCCGGTACTCCTCGGTGGCGCACTCCCCCGCCGCGGCGAACCGGTTCACCATGTAGCGCAGCCGGCGCATCCGGGTGCCCTCCATGGTGAAGGTGCTCAGATCGTCCAGCCGCTGCACCGCGCCGAACGGCGTGGCGCTGAACGGCCGGCCGGCCACCGACTCGATGTGCTCCACCGAGAGGAAGTTGGGCTGCAGGCCGTGCCGGTCCGCGTAGGCGACGTACTGCTCGATCAGCTTCGGGAAGTACTCGCGCGAGCCGACGTAGCTCCACGCGAAGAGCACCCCGCCCTTGCGGGAGAAGTTGAAGTACCCCTCCCGCTCGGCGCCCAGGAACATCAGCGGCGCGATGTCACGGCCCGCCAGGCCGCCCTCCTTCGCCCACCGCGCGTCGACCTCCGCAACCACCGCCGCCAGCTCCGGACGCTGTGGCAACTGCCGCTTGCGCAGCACCGTCCAGCCGCCGGGCGGCTGCTCCGACGGCACCGCGGCCTGTGCCGGGGCGGCGGCCTGCTCCGGCCCGGCCACCGCCGACGACAGCGCCTCGCGCAGGCCGCGGGCCGTCGCCGGGCCGTACTCGGCGAGCAGGTGCCCGGTCAGGGCGGGCACCGTCGGGTGGTCGAACATCAGGGTCTTGCGCTGGGCACCGAAACGCTTTTCCAGCGCGCTCACGGTGCGCAGCATGTCGAAGGACGTCAGGCCGTCATCGGCGAACGTGACACCCGGGGTCAGGGTGCGGCCCGAGATCGTCGAGATCAGGTCGACGAGCAGCTCCTGCGGGTCCGGCGCGGACTCGACGGGCGGCGCGACGACGGGGACGTGGACGGGCTCGGGGAGGGGCTCGGGCTCGGGCTCGGGCTCGACTGCCGGTGCCGGTGCCGGTGCCGGTGCGGATGCGGGTGCGGGGACGGACGCCGCTGCGGGTGCGGACGCCGGCACCGGTTGCTGGTCGGGAGCGGGCTGCTCCTCCATGGCGGCGACCACGGCGGCGGTCAACTGCTCGACGTTGTCGTGGTCGTAGAGCTCGGACGCCTTGAGGTCCAGGCCATAGCGCTCGTTGAGGCCGCGGACCAGTTCCATCCGGAAGATGGAGTCGAGGCCGAGGTCGACGAACGAACTGGTCATCAGGATCGTCGCCGGGTCCAGGCCGAGGATCTCCGCCAGCCGCGAGTGGATCAGGCCGGCGACCTCCTCCCGGACCGCCGCCGACACCTGGACGACGACGGGGGCCTGGGCCGGGGTGGGGGCCTGGGCCGGGGTGGGGACGGAGGAAGGAGCCGGGGCAACGGCAGGGGTCGGGGCAGCGGCAGGGGTCGGGGCGGGAGGAACGGCGGCCTTGCCCGAGGCGGGAGTCGCCGTCGACGCCGCGGTCAGCTTGATCAGGCCGCCCTCGGTGCGGGCCGGGGTGACGCCGGGTGCCGGGAGCGGCAGGGCGGTGCGGGCCGGAACCTCGACGGTCACCGGGGCCACCCGAGTCCCAGCGGTCACCGGAGTGCCAGTGGTCACCGGGGTTGCCGAGGGTTCGACGGTTGCCGGGGCCGCCGGAGCGGGGGTGGCGGTGCGGGGGGTGAACCAGTGACGCACGGGATCGAGGGGGAAGCCGGGGAGCGGGAGGCGTCGCGGGCGGGTCGCGGGCCAGTGGGACGCCCAAGCGGTCCGGCCGGTGTCGAGCCACTCGCGGGCGGCGGGATCGGGGGGACAGTCGATCAGCTCGCCCCGTGCGACGGCGCCGAGTCGAGCCAGCAGCCGGTCCCGGTCGGCGGCCGTGAGGACCACGCGTTCGGCGTGGGCGTCGCGTCCGGTCTGCAGGGTCCAGGCGACCCGGGCGAGCTCGGCGTCGGGGTTGGCCTCCAGGTGCCGGGCGAGTGTCGCGGCGTAGTCGCGCAGGGCGGCGGCGGTCGGCGCGGAGAGCGGGAACAGCGTTGCGGCGGGCGGGAGTTCGGTGGGCGTCGAGGTCTCGTCGTGGTACTCCTCGAGCACCACGTGGGCGTTGGAGCCGCCGAAGCCGAAGGAACTGACGCCCGCCCGGCGGACGGTCCGGCCGGTGCCGTCGTCGACACCGTCCCAGTGCGCGGTGCGGTCGTTGACGTAGAAGGGGGTGCCGTCCAGGCGCAGGTACGGGTTGAGTTCGGTGAGGTGCAGGGTGGCGGGCAGTTGTCGGTGTTTCAGGCTGAGCAGGGTCTTGAGCACCCCGGCGATGCCCGACGCGGCTTCCAGGTGGCCGATGTTGGTCTTCACCGCGCCGAGTGCGATGTGCGGGCGGCCGGCCGGCGGCAGGCCCGCTTCGGCGGACAGCTGGGCGAAGGCGCGCTTCAGCCCCTCGGTCTCCACCGGGTCGCCGAGCGAGGTGCCGGTGCCGTGCGCCTCGATGTGGCTGACGGTGTCCGGCGACAGTGCGGCCCGGTGGTACGCCTTCACCAGGACCTGGGCCTGGGCCTCGGGGTTGGGGGCGGTGAGCGAGGTGGAGCGGCCGCCGTGGTTGACGGCGGTGGCCCGGATCACGCCGTGGATGTGGTCGCCGTCGGCCTGTGCCCGGTCGAGCCGCTTGAGCACCACCGCGCCCGCGCCCTCGCCTCGTACGTAGCCGTCGGCGGCGGCGTCGAAGGTCTTGCACCGGCCGTCGGGGCTGAGCATCCCGGACTTGGTGAACGCGGTGAACAGGCCGGGGCTGAGCGTCGCGTTGACACCGCCGGCGATCGCGAGGTCGCAGTCGCCGTCCAGGATCGCCCGGACCGCCCGGTGGATCGCCACCAGCGCGCTCGAGCACGCGGTGTCCACCGCCTCGCTGGGGCCGCGCAGGTCGAGCAGCCGGGAGATCCGGTTGGCGAGCACCGCGTGCGACAGGCCGGTGGCGGTGTGCGCCTGGACCGCGACGCCGTTGGTGCGCATCAGGTCGTCGTAGTCGGTCGTGGAGACTCCCGCGAACAGGCCGGTGGCGCTGCCCGCGAGTTCGGACGGCGGGTAGCCCGCGTTCTCCACGGCGCGCCACACCACCTCGAGGAACAGCCGCTGCTGCGGGTCCATCAGACCCGCCTCGGTGGCGGAGATCCCGAAGAAGGCGGCGTCGAAGTCGGCGATGTTCTCCAGGAACCCGCCGCGCAGCTCCCGGGTCTCCGGGTCCTGCCGCAGGTCGGTGCGGTCGGCGGGGACCGGGCCGACGAGGTGGTCCCCGGCGGCGAGGTGCCGCCAGAACTCGTCGAGGTCGGCCGAGCCGGGCAGCCGGCCGGCCATGCCGACGACCGCGATGGGCGTCGGACCGTACGGCTGCTCCGGCTCCGGCCCGACGACGGCGGCGGCGGGTGCGACGGGCTGGGGCGTCGCCACCGCCGCGGGTGCGACGGGCTCCGGCCCGACGACACCGGTCGGCGCGACCGCCTGGGGCGCCGCCACCGCCGCGGGCGCGACCGCCTGGGGCGCCGCCACCGCCGCGGGCGCGACCGGCTCCGGCCCGACCACGGCGGCGGGAGCGACCGGTGTCGGTCCGACGACACCGGCGGGAGCGACCGGCATCGGCCCGACCACACCGGCCGATGCGACCGCCTGGGGCGCCGCCACCGCCGCGGGCGCGACCGGCTCCGGCCCGACCACGGCGCCGGGAGCGACCGGTGTCGGTCCGACGACACCGGCCGGTGCGACCGGCTCCGTCGCCGGATCGGGCACGGGAGCCGGCCTCCGACCGGCCGTTCGGGATATCTCGTCCGCGTGGTGGGTCACCAGGTAGCGGGCGAAGTCGTCCAGGGTCGGACACTCGAACAGGACGGTGGGCAGCAGGTCGAGGCCGTAGGTCTCGTTGACGTCGACCGAGAGCTGGGTGAGCGTGATCGAGTCGAAGCCGGAGTCCAGGAGCTCCGCGTCCATGTCGACCTCGTGTTCGTCGACCAGCAGGAACCCGGCGGCGATCCGGCGCAGTTCGGCCCGCACCGCGAGGTCCGGGTCGACCGCCGTGGGGACGGGGGCCAGGGCCGGAGCGGACACCTGTACGGGGGCGGGGGCCGGGTCCGGTGCGGGGGCGGCCTCGGGCGCCGCCGAGGCCGTGCCCTCGACCGCGACCAGCACCGGCTCCTCGCCGGCCAGGGCCTGGCAGAACACCCGCAGGCCGGTCTCGGTGGTCATCGGGAGCATGTCCCAGCGCTGGGCGTACAGCCGGAGGGTGGCGTCGTCGACCCGCATGCCGCCCTCCTCCCACAGCGGCCAGGCGATGGCGACGGTGCGTCCGTCGCGCAGGCCCCGCGCGCGCAGGCGTTCGCGGGTCTCGGCGAAGCCGTTCAGGTAGGCGTTGGCGTAGGCGTAGTCGACCTGGCCGAGGTTGCCGATCTCGCCGGCCAGCGAGGAGAAGACGGCGAAGAAGTCGAGCGGCCGCTCGCCGATCGCGTGGTCGAGGTGGGCGACGGCGAGCTTCGGGGCGAGCACGGCCTCGACCTCGGCGCGTTCCTTGCCGACGGCGCGGCCGTCGCGCACGACCCCGGCGGCGTGGATGACGCCGTGCAGCGCGCCGTAGAGGTCGATGGTCTCCTCGACCACCAGGCGGACCTGTTCGGGGTCGGTGACGTCGGCGCGCTCCCAGTGCACGGTGACGCCCCTGCCGGCGAGTGCGTCGAGGCGGTCGCGGGCGTCGCGGCCCGGTCCGTTGCGGGTGACCAGGACCAGGTTGAGCGGGCGGCCGTGGACGGCCATGAACTCGGCGACCCGGACGCCGAGGGCTCCGGCGCCGCCGGTGATCAGGTAGGTGCCGCCGGCGCGGAGCGCGAGGTCGGCGGGCTCGCCACTGGTGGCCGGGGTGAACCCGGCGAGCCGGCGCAGCAGTCGGGCGCCGTCCCGGTAGCCGGACTGGGTCACCGGGTCGCCCGCGGTGGCCGCGGTGAGTTCGGCGAGGACCCGCCCGGCGGTGTCCCCGTCCGGGCCGACCGCGAGACAGCTGCCGGTGAAGCGGCTGTGCTCCATGGCGAGGCTGCGCAGTGCGGCGGCGACGGCGGTGTGCTCGGGCCGGGCGTCCTGCGGCGCTCCGGGGTGCGCGTAGACGGCGCGCAGCGGGGTGCCCGCGGGGGCGGTGGCCAGCAGGGCGGTGGAGGACCACAGCAGGGGGAGGAAACCGGCGTCCGGATCCGCCCCGGCGGCGCCGGCGGCGACCACGAGCGCGTCCGGCAGCGCGCCGGTGGCGGCGAGCCGGGCGGCGAGCCGCCGCAGGTCCTCGCGGTCGCCGGTGGCCACCGTGTACCGGTCCTCGCCGGTGGCGGCGAGGCCGGCCCCCGGGCGGGCCAGGACGGAGCGGGTGCCGAGGCCTTCGAGTCGGCGGGCGAGGTCGGTGCCGAGTTCCTCGTCCATCGCGATGATCAGCACCGTCGACGGGAGCGGGGCGGCGGCGGGGGCGAGCGGGGCGGGTTCCCAGACCGGGCGCAGGTAGCGGCAGACGGTGGCGGGCCCGGCCGGCGCGGCGGGCGCCGCGGTCGCGGGGAGCGGGGCGGTCGCGGGGAGCGGGGCGGTCGCGGGGAGCGGGGCGGCGGTGTGGTCGGGCAGCCAGTGGCGGCTGCGCTCGAACGGGTAGGGCGGCAGCTGGACCCGGCGGGGGTGCGGCGCGGTCCAGCAGACCTGCCAGTCGACGGGGACGCCGGCCGTCCAGAGCCGGGCGAGCTTGGGGAGCTGGCGCTTGGCCAGGATGGTGGCGACCAGCGCGGCCCCGTCCTCGTCGTCGAGCAGCGACCAGCCACCGGAGTCCCCGCCGACGCTGCCCACGACCACCCCGGCGCTTTCCGCACCACGGACGAAGTCGTGCAGCCGGTCGGCGAGCTGGGAGGTGTCGCTGGCCAGCACCGCGAGCCGCTCGGCCATCTCGCGCCGCCCGATCTGGCTGGTGCGGGCCAGTGCGGCGAGCGGGAGCCCGGCGCCCTCGGGGGTGGCGAGCAGTTCGGCGACCCGTTCGGCGTAACGGACCAGCTGGCCCCGGGTGCGCGCGCTCAGCAGGAACAGCTGTTCGCCGTCGGGCAGGCGGGGTGTCGCGGGGGTGGTGCGGGGGCGGTATTCCTCCAGCACCACGTGGGCGTTCGCGCCGCCCGCGCCGAAGGCGCTGACGCCGGCCCGGCGCGGGGAGCCGTCGGCGGGCGCGGGCCAGGCGACGGACTCGCGCGGCGGGTAGAACGGCGAACCGGCGAAGTCGATCCTCGGGTTGACGTTCTCCAGGTTGACGCACCGGGTGATCCGGCCGTGCCGGAGCTGGAGCAGCGCCCGGGTGAGTCCGGCGATGCCGGCCGCGCCCTCCAGGTGGCCGATGGCGGCCTTGACGGAGGAGACGGCGCAGCGGAACTCCCCGGGGGCCGCGCCCAGTTCCTCGAAGGCCCGGGTGAGGCTGGTGATCTCGATCGGGTCGCCGAGGGCGGTGCCGGTGCCGTGCGCCTCCAGGCTGCCGATGGTGCGTGGGTCGACGCCGGAGCGGCGCACCGCCTCGGCGATCAGCGCGGCCTGCGCCTGCGGGTTGGGGACGGTGTAGCCGCCGGTCTTGCCACCGGCGTTGACGGTGCTGCCCTTGATCACGGCGAGGATCTCGTCGCCGTCGCGCTCGGCGTCGGCGAGCGGCTTGAGCAGCACCGCGCCGACGCCCTCCCCGGGCACGAAGCCGTCGGCGCGCTCGTCGAAGACCTTGCAGGCGCCGTCCCCGGCCAGCATGTTGAGCGCGGACAGCGACACGTGGTGCGCGGGGTGCAGGATCAGGTTGACGCCGCCCGCGACGGCCATCCGGCACTCGCCGCGGCGCAGGCTCTCGACGGCGAGGTGGACCGCCGTCAGGGAGGAGGAGCAGGCGGAGTCGACGGCGAAGCTGGGGCCCTGGAAGTCGAAGTGGTAGGAGACCCGGTTGGCCACCGACCAGTACGCGGAGTGGGCGCCGGAGAGCTTGCCGTGCGCCCAGCCGGTGGCGGCGAGCCGTCCGTACGAGCCGTACATGACGCCGGCGAACACCCCGGTCATCGTCTCGTGGGTGGAGCCGCCGAGGTAGCCGGCCCGGTCGAGCAGGTCCCAGCACGTCTCCAGGAAGAGGCGTTCCTGCGGGTCGATGTCGGCGGCGTCGCGCGGCAGGATGCCGAAGAAGGCGGGGTCGAACTTGTCGATGTCGTCGAGGAATCCGCCCCACCGGCTGTAGCTGCGGTCGCCGCGGCCGCGCTTCGCGTCGAAGGTGGGCCGCCAGTCCCAGCGGTCGGCGGGGACCTCGGTGACGGCGTCGCGGCCGTCCTCCAGGTTGCGCCAGAAGGTCTCCACGTCCGGCGCGCCCGGGTAGCGTCCGCTGACCGCGATCACGGCGATGTCGGCGGGCCCGCCGTGCGCCGCCGGGCCGGGCCGGGCCGGCTCCGCGACCGGCACGGGCGGCGTCGCCCGCACGACCGGGGCGGACGGCGTCTCCTGCACGACCGGCACGGGCGGGGCGGACTGTGCCGGCGGGCCGGCCTCGACGGGCGGCGCAACGAGCGGCGCGATGGGCTGCGCGGCGGGCGATGCGGCGGGGCCGAGCAGCGCGGTCAGCCGCTCGGCGCGGTCGGTGCGCAGGTGGTTGGCGAGCTGATCGATGGTCAGGTGCTCGAACAGCAGGGTGGCGGGCAGCGCGCCGAGGTCCTGCTCCATCCGGTAGACGATGTTCTGGCCGACCAGCGAATCGATTCCGTACGTCTCGAAGGTCGCGTGGTCGTCGAGTTCGGCGGCACGGAACTTCAGCACCTCGGCGAAGACCTGCCGTACGTAGCCGCGGACCTGGGCCGCGGTCGGCGCCGGTGTCTGCTCGGCTGTCACGTTCAACTCCCGTTCGCTCGTCACCAGGCACTGCTCGAGTTCGTCCTCGGGGGTGCCGGGGATGCCGCGCACCCCCGTCACCCGGAATCCCGCCTCGGTGAGGCAGGCCCGCCACTGGGCGGGGCCGAGCAGCGCCGAGTCCGGGAGGCGGCGCTGCGGGTCCTCGAATCGCCACCAGCCCTCGGTGAGGCCGAAGGTGAGGGTGACGAACTCGGAGGAGCCGGTCACCTCGTTCACGGCGAGCACGCCGCCGGGCCGCAGCAGGGTGCGGACGTTGGCCAGGGTGCGGCCGAGGTCCCGGGTGGCGTGCAGCACGTTGGTGGCCAGTACGACGTCGGCGCAGCCCGGCTCGAAGCCCTGGGCGGCGGGGTCCCGCTCGATGTCCAGCAGCTCGTAACGCATGCCGGGCGCGCGGTGGCCGGCCTCGCCGTGGCGCAGGAAGGCCGGCGAGACGTCGGTGTAGCGGTATGCGGTCGGCACGCCGGCCGCGGCGCAGGCGGCCAGCACGTGGCGGGTGGCGGAGCCGGTGCCGGCGCCGATCTCGACGATCCGCAGCGGCCGCTCGCCGCCGGTGAGCCGCCGCGCGGAGCCGACCACCTCGGCGGCCATCAGCCGGTGGAAGTGCTCGGCGCCCGGCCCGTCGGCGTAGACCGGTTCGACGAGGGCGGGCGAGCCCTTGGGGAACAGCACCTCGGTGGCGGCGGTCCGGCCGGACAGGATGCCGGGGACGCCGGCCACGCAGGCCTGGAGCAGCGTCAGGTGCGGCACCATCGCGGGGTGGGCGGCGGCGAACTCGGCGACCGGCAGCCGCGCCGGGTCGAGCAGGGCGCGCCGGAAGGTCAGCGTGCCGTCGCCGTCCAGGGTGGCCGCGCCGGCCCGTTCCAGTACCCGCAGCACCGCGCCCAGCACGGAGCGGTTGCGGCCGACGGCGCCGAGCCGGTCGGCGAACGCGTCGAGCGTCGACGGCTCTTCCAGCGGCGGCAGTTCGGGCAGTGCGGCGAACTCGGCGCGGAGCAGGTCGGCGGCCACCACGTCCAGCGCGGCGAAGCCGGCCCGGGCCCGGGCGAGCGGGTCGTCGGCCTCGGCGCGGACGCCGAGCCGGGCCAGTCCCCGTGCGTCGGCCTTGACCACCACGGTCTGCGGCAGGCCGGCGGCGAGCACCCGGTCGAGGGCGGCGAGCCCCTCGGCGGGTTCGATCGAGCCGACGCCGAAGGCGGCCAGCCGTTCGCCGTAGCGCTCGTCGGCGACCACGCCGACGCTGCCCCAGAAGCCCCAGTTGAGCACCCGCACGGGGTACGGCACCCGGGAGTCCAGCCACTGCGCGTAGGCGTCCTGGAAGGTGCTGGCCGCGGCGTAGGCGGCCTGGCCCGCCGAGTCGGTGAAGGAGATCGCGGAGGAGAACACCGCCAGCAGGTCGAGCGGGTCCTCGCGCAACGCGTCGGCGAAGGCGGCGGTGCCGGCCACCTTGGGCGCGAGCACCTCGCCGAAGGTCCGCGGGTCGGCGTGCAGCAGCGTCCGGTCCCGCAGGTCGAGGGCGGCGTGCACGGCGCCGTTCAGGGTGCCGAAGCGGGTCCGGGCGGCGGCCACCGCCCGGTCGAGCTGCGCCGGGTCGGCGGCGTCGGCCCGCAGGTAGACGGCTTCGCCGCCGAGTCCGGCGATCTCCGCGAGCGCCGCGTCGATCGCCGGGTCCTGGGCGCGGCGGCCGATCAGTGCCAGCCGGGCCCGGTGGGTGCGGGCGAGGTGGCGGCCGAGGGCGCGGCCGAGGCCGCCCGCTCCGCCGAGGATCACGTACGCGCCGCCCTCGCGCCAGGGCGGTTCGCCGCCGGCCGGCCGGGTGGCCAGCAGGGTGCGCCGCAGGCGCCGCCCGTCGCGCAGCGCGATCAGCCGGTCGGCGGCGGGTTCGCGGACGAGGAGCGCGGCCAGTTGCTCGGGGGCGGCCGGGGCGGTCCCGGCGTCCACGCAGCCGACCGTCCAGCGCGGGTACTCGGCGGCGGTGGTGGCGCACAGGCCGAGCAGTCCGGCCGCGTGCGGCCGCGGCGGCTCGCCGCCGGTCACCGCCACCGCGCCGAACAGGACGGCGCGGACGGCGAGTCCGGTGTGCGCCGCGCCGAGGGCCAGCAGCCGCTGGACCAGCCGGAGCATCGCCGGCACGCTCCGGTCCTGCTCGGGCCGGTGGGCGGGCGCCGGGTCGGTGAGGAAGTAGACGAGGTCGGGGACCTCGGTCACCGCGTCGATGTCGTGGTGGCCCACGGTGCGGACGTGGCAGTTCCGGTGGACGTCCGTCAGCGCGCCGGCGAGCGCGCCGGCGGCCTCGGGGTGGCAGATCAGCACCGTGCCGCCGTCCGCGGCCTCCGCCGGGGCGGGCCCGGCGTCCTCCCAGACCGGCCGGAAGATCCCCGGGCCCTCGGGCACCGCGGCGGCGGCGGCCGCCGGGCGGGGCGCCGCGCGCAGCGAGACGCCGTCGAACCGGACGCACAGCACGCCGGATCCGTCGGTCAGCGACACGGTGAACCGGTCCTCGCCGGTGCGCCGGGCGTGCGAGTACCGGGCCAGTTCGGGCGAGCGCAGCACCGTCACCCGGTCCACGGCGAACGGCAGGAGCGCCTGTGGGCCGTCCGCGTCGAGCAGCGGGGCGAGCACCTGCAGCCCGGCGTCCAGCACGGCCGCCGACGCCTGCCACCCGGCGGGCCCGTCGGCGGGGCGCAGCGTGCCCAGCGTCTCGCCGTCGCCGACCCGCACCTGTTCGAGGCGGCGGAACGACGGCCCGTACGCGAGGCCCGCGGCCCGGAACGCCCCGTACAGCTCGTCGGCGCTCCGGGCGCCCGGGCAGCGGTCGGCGGTCAGCCGGAGGTCGAGCGGCGGCTCGGCGGCGAACGCGGCCGCCTCCTCCGCGGTCAGCGCCGCGAACCCGCCGCGCACGTAGGGGCCGTCCGCGTCCTCCGCCTCCAGCCGGAACGACCGGCCCGCCGCCGACTCCTCCCCCGCCAGCCGCAGCCGGCGCGGCTCCGACAGCTCGCACGGCCGCAGCCAGCGCACCGCGGACAGCCGGTACGGCAGCCCGGCGAGGCCGGCGGCCAGCGCGAGCGCGGCCGTGCCGGGCAGCGTCGGACGGCCCGCCACCCGGTGGTCGGTGGCGACCGGGTCCTCGGGGCGCACCACCGCGACGCCGTCGGCCCCGTCGTCGGGGCCCGCGGGCCGGTCCGGCTCCGGTGCCGCCTGCCGTGTCGGAGCCGGGAGCCGGTGGTCGTCCGCCACGCCGGGCGACACCCCGTGGCCGGTGGCGGCCGGACCGGTGGCGGCCGGACCGGTGGCGGCCGGGCCGGTGGCGGCCGGGCCGGTGGCGGCCGGGCCGGTGGCGGCCGGGCCGGTGGCCCAGTAGTGCTCCCGCGCGAAGCGGTACGTCGGCACCGCCACCCGTCGGCCGCCGGCCGTGAGCGCCGCCCAGTCGGGAGTGCCCCCTCGGACGTACACGGCGGCCGCCCGCACCAGCGGGTCGTCCGAGCCGGCGGCCTCGTCCAGGCCCGCGGAGTCCGCGAGGTGGCACCCGGGGCCCTCCTGGCCGCCCGCCAACTTCCTCAGCTGTTCCAGGAGTTCTCCATGGCTTCCGGTGAGCAGCGCGGCGCGGACCGGCAGGTGGGCGCGGCCCAGTGCGCGGGTGTAAGAGATGTCGGCGGGTTCCAGGGCGGGGTCGTGCTCCAGTGCCTCCGCGAGGTCCGCGGCGACCCGGGTGAGCGCCTCGGGTGTCCGGGCCGACAGCGGGACCAGGCGGCGGGCCGCCTGCGGCCGGCGCTCCGGCGCGGGAGGGGCGGGCGGTTCGGCGAGCACCACATGGCAGTTGGTGCCGCTGAAGCCGAAGCTGCTGACCGTGCCGACCCGGACGCCGTTCGCGCCCGGCTCCCACGGCGTCAGTTCGCGGACCACCCGCAGGCGGCCGCCCGACAGGTCGAGCTTGGGGTTGGCCTCGGCGAAGCCGGGCAGCGGGGGCAGGGCGCGGTGCCGCAGTGCCAGCACGACCTTGAGCAGTCCGGCGATGCCGGCGGCCGTGGTGGTGTGGCCGATGTTGGCCTTCACCGAGCCGAGGGCGGTGAAGCCCGGCCCGTCGGCGGCTCCCAGCACCTGGTTGAACGCCTTGACCTCGATCGGGTCGCCGAGGTTGGTGGCGGTGCCGTGCGCCTCCACGTACCCGATGTCGCCGGCTTCCACGCCTGCCCGGCGGTGCACCGCGCGCAGCAGTTCGGCCTGCGAGGTGGCGCTCGGCGCGGTGATGCCGTTGGTGCGGCCGTCGCCGTTGACCCCGCTCGCCCTGATCACCGCCTGGATCCGGTCGCCGTCGGCGAGCGCCGCCTTCAGGCTCTTCAGCACCACCGCGCCGACGCCCTCGCCGAGCACGATGCCGTCCGCGTCGGCGTCGAACGGGACGGACCGGCCGGTCGGCGAGAGCATCCCGACCCGGCTGCTCCACACCTGCATCTGCGGCGTCGTCATGATCGCCACGCCGCCCGCGACCGCCAGTTCGCAGTCGCCGCCGCGGATCGCCTCGCAGGCCAGGTGAACGGCCGTGAGCGAGGAGGAGCACGCGGTGTCGACCGTCATCGTCGGGCCGCTCAGGTCGAGCAGGTACGCGACCCGGGCCGCCAGGATCGCCATGTTGTTGCCGAGGAACGCCTGCCCGGTGTCCGCCTGGCCGGCCGCCCGCAGCAGGTGGTAGTAGTCACCGCCGCTGGCCCCCACGTACACCCCGCACCGGAGCCGTTCCCCCGGGACCGCGTAGCCGGCGTCCTCCAGCGCCGTCCACGCCTGCTGCAGGAACTGGCGCTGCTGCGGGTCCATCGCCTCCGCCTCCATCGGAGACAGCTGGAAGAACCGCGGGTCGAAGCCGCCGAGGTCCGGCAGCAGTGCCGCCCACCTGCTGTACGAGCGGTCCGGGACGCGGCGGTCCGGGTCGAACCAGCCGGCGCCCCAACGGGACTCCGGCACCTCGGAGATGCTGGTCCGGCCGGCGGCCAGGTTCGCCCAGAACGCGTCGAGGTCCTCGGCGTCCGGGAAGCGGCCGGCCACACCGATGATCGCGATGCCGTCGGTGTCGTCCGCCGGCGGCCGCGACGGCTCCGCGGCCCCGGCCCGGGGCGCGAGCGGGGCGAGCCGAACCGGCTGGGCGGGCTGGACGGGCTGGGCGGGCTGGGCGGGCTGGGCGGGCTGGGCGGGCTGCTGGGCGGGAGTGCCGCGCAGCGGCCGGAGGCTCGCCTGTCCGGGGGTGGCGGGGGCGAGCGGAGCGACGGGAACGGCGGCGGCCGGCGGCGTGAGCCGCACCGGCGGTGCGGCGGGCGGTCCGGGTGCGGGCGGTTCGGGTGCGGGCGGCGGCTCCGGCGCGGCGGCCACCGGCGCGGGAGCTGGCTCGGGAGCGGAAGCAGGCTCGGGAGCAGGAGCAGGAGCAGGAGCGGGAGCAGGCGCCTGGGTGAGCGCCGATCGGTGCAGGGCGCGGGCCTGCTCGGCGGTCTCCAGGACGTGCGCCGTCAGACGGGCCACCGTGGGGTGGTCGTAGACGGCGACCGAGTCGATGTCCAGGCCGAAGCGCTGGTTGAGGCTCCGGACGATCTCCACCGCGCCGATCGAGTCCACGCCCGACTCGCTGAAGCTGAGCCGGCGGTCGATCTCGTCCTCCGTGGCGTAGACGATTCCGCAGAGCGTGGCGACCACCAGCCGTTCCACCTCCGCCGGGTCGGGCAGCCCGGCCTCGGGGACGTCGACCGGCCGCGCCGCCACCGGCACCGAGACTGGCGCCTCGACGGGAGCGGCGGGCGGGGCGGGCGGGGCGGCCTGCGGGGTGACCGGTACCTCGACCGGCGCGGCGGCGGTGGCCGGCGCGCCGTAGTCGCGGACCTTCCGGAAGTGCTCCTGGACCAGGTCCAACGACCTTCCGCCGAGCACCCGTTCGTGCATCCGGACCTCGCGCTCCACGATCTCCGGCAGCTGTGCGAGCAGCCGGCCGGCGAGCTCCGCCTTGACCTCGGCGACCGCCTCGGCGGGCTTGGCGGCGATCGAGCGGGCCAGGTCGAGCGCGGTCGACAGCACGTCCGCCGCCGGGACGACGGTCACCGAGGCGCCGCGGCGGGCGAGTTCCTCGCCGCGGTAGCTGCGGCCGGTGAGGAACATCTCGGTGGCCAGCGTGCGGCCGAGGCGCTGCTCGAGCACCAGGGTGGCGCCCATGCCGGGCGTGAAGCCGTACTTGAGGAAGTTGGCCCCGTACGAGCCGTCGTCGGCGAGCACCACCAGGTCGGCGTAGAGGCCGAAGGCGAGGCCGCCGCCGGAGGCCTGGCCGCGCATCGCGGCCACCACGGGGCGGCGGCAGCGCAGCAGGCCCTCGTAGACGAACGGGGTGTCGGTGAACCGGGTGTGCTTCTCGGCCAGTTCCTCCAGCGCCTTCGGGGTCGCGCCGAGGTTGAAGACGGTCTCGGTGCCGGTGAGCACCACGGCGCGGACGTCCTCGCGGGTGTCGATCTCCGCGAAGGCCGCCTCCAGACCGTGTGTCAGTCCGGCGGTGAACATGTTGCGGTGGACGTGGTCACGCATGGTGACCAGCGCGATCCCGTGCTCCAGGAACCGCAGTTCGACCTCGTCGCCGTGGTACGGCTCGACCGCCCGGGGAGCAGCCGGCGCGGCGGCCGCCACCGGTGCGGCGGCCACCTCCGGTGCAGCGGCCACCTCCGCTGCGGTGACGACGGGTTCGCCGTTGCGGCGCTGCCAGCCGCCCAACCAGTGCCGTTCCTCGCGCAGCGGCGGGACCGGCAGCGACACCCGGCGCGGCGCCGGACCGGTCGGAGCGCAGTCAGCCCACGGCACGTCGGCCCCGGCGCTCCATGCCGCCGCCACCTCCTCCAGCCGTCCGGCACGGACCAGTTCGGCGAGTTCGGGGCGCGGCTCGGCGGTGCCGGCCCTCTCACGCCCCCAGTACTGGCCCGCTTCGGGGGCGGCACCGCTCAGGTAGCGGTCGAGGGCGGCGAGCAGCTGCGCGTGATCGGCGGCGAGGACGGCGAGGCGGCTGCTCAGCTGGTCGCGGCCGACCCGCAGGGTGTGGGCGAGGTCGGCGAGCGGGACGGCGGGCTGCGGCTCGGTGCCGAGCTGTGCGGCGAGCTGGTCGATCGACTGGTCGCCCTCGGCCGGCAGCGGTCCGCCGAGGCCGGGCCGGTGCTCGTCCAGGACCTTGCGGACCAGGGCCAGGCCGGTGCGGTCGACACCGAGGTCGACCAGCGGCTCGGCCGGGTCGACGGCGTCGACGGGGACGCCCAGCACCTGGGCGACGGCACCGGTGAGCACCCGGCGCAGTTCCGCGGCCCCGGCGGGCGACGGCTCCGCCGGCCCGTGCAGCACGGCCCGGATCCGCTCGGCGTACACCCGCAGGGCGTCCGCGTCGCGCGCCGACAGCACGATCAGCTCCCGTCCGCCGGGTGCGGGCCGATCGGCGGGGGCGCGGTACTCCTCCAGCACCAGGTGTGCGTTGGAGCCGCCCGCGCCGAAGGCGCTGACGCCGGCCCGGCGCGGCGAGCCGTCGGCGGGGGCGGGCCAGTCGGTGAGTTCGCGCTGCAGGCGGAAGGGGGTGGCGGCCAGGTCGATGGCCGGGTTGACCACCTCCGCGTGCAGCGAGGGGGCGAGTTGCCGGTGCTTCAGCTGGAGCAGGGTCTTGGTGACGCCGGCGATGCCGGCGGCGCTCTCCAGGTGGCCGATGTTGGACTTCACCGACCCGATCGCGCAGCCGCCCGACCCGGTGCCGGCCGCGGCGAAGGCCTTGCGCAGGCCGTCGATCTCGATCGGGTCGCCGAGCGCGGTGCCGGTGCCGTGCGCCTCCAGGTAGCCGATCCCGGACGGCGGCAGGCCGGCGGCGTCCAGGGCGGCGCGGATCAGCGCGGCCTGCGAGGTGGGGCTGGGGACGGTGAAGCCGCTGGTCCGTCCGGTGTGGTTGAGCCGGGTGGCCCGGATCACCCCGTGGATGTGGTCGCCGTCGGCCTCGGCCTTCGCGAGGGGCTTGAGCAGGACCGCGCCGACGCCCTCACCGGGCACGTAGCCGGTGCCGCCCGCGCCGAAGCTGCGGCAGCGGCCGTCGTCGGAGAGGAAGCGGCCCTGGGCGAGCTGCAGGTACTTCTGCGGGTGGGCCGCGACGTTCACGCCGCCGGCCAGCGCCATCTCGCACTCGCCGCGGCGCAGGCTCTCCACGGCGAGGTGAATGGCCGTCAGCGACGAGGAGCAGGCGGTGTCGACGGCCATGCTGGGGCCGGCCAGGTTCAGCGTGTACGAGACCCGGTTGGCCACGGCGGCGTGCATCGCGGTCGGCTGGACGCCGTCCTCGGCGCCCTGCACCAGCTGGTAGTGGTTCCACATCACGCCGGCGAACACGCCGACGGGGGCGGCGGTGGTCCGCGACGCCGGGTGACCGGCCTCCTGGAGGGTCTGCCAGCAGGTGGTGAGGAACAGGCGTTCCTGCGGGTCCATCCGCTCGGCGTCGCGGCGGGAGATGCCGAAGAACGCCGGGTCGAAGCGGTCCATGCCGTCCAGGAACCCGCCCCAGCGGCCGTAGGTGCGGCCGGGCCGGCCGTGCTCCGGGTCGTGGATCGCCGCATGGTCCCAGCGCTCCCGCGGCACCTCGGTGATGCAGTCGCGGCCTTCGGCGAGCAGCCGCCAGAACGCGTCGACGTCGGCGGCCTGCGGGTACTGTCCGGCCAGACCGATCACCGCGATGGCGTCCGGGCCGTACCCGCCCGGCGTGACGGCGTCCGGGCCGGGCCCGTCCGGCGCGGTGACGTCCGGCGCGGTGACGTCCGGCGCGGCGAGGTCGCCGTCGGCGAGCGGGAGGCGGTCGTCGGACCGGGCGGGGTCGGCGTGGGTGACGACCAGCCGGCTGTCGTCGGCGGCCAGCGCCCGCTCGAACAGCTCGAGGCCGGTGCCGGTCGGCAGCGGGCTGGCGCCGTGGGTGCGGGCGGCCCGCTCGGTGACCTCGGCGTCGACCCGCATGCCGCCCTCGGCCCACAGCGGCCAGTCGACGGAGAGGCTCCGGCCGGGCCGGGCGGCCAGGTAGTGGTCGACGTAGGCGTTGGCGTAGGCGTAGTCGCTCTGGCCCGGGTTGCCGATGACGGCGGACAGCGAGGAGTAGGCGGCCAGGAAGTCCAGTCCGTCGGCGCGGGTCGCCTCGTCGAGGTGGCGGATGCCGGAGATCTTCGGGGCCAGCACCTCGCGGATCTGCTCGGGCCGCTTCGCCAGGAAGACACTGTCCCGGACCACCCCCGCGCAGTGCACGACGCCGTCGATCCGGCCGTACGACGCACGTGCGGCGGCGACCAGTTCGCGTACCTGGGCGGGATCGGTGACATCGGCGGTCCGGTACTGCGCGTCCGCGCCGTACCGCTGCCACTCCCGCATCCGCCCGAGCAGCGCCTCACCGGGCGCGGAGCGGCCGGACAGCAGGATGCGGGCGCGGCGGGTGCGGGCGAGGTGCTCGGCCAGCATCGGACCGAGGCCGCCGCCCCCGCCGGTGATCAGGTAGACGCCACGCTCGCGCAGGCCCGCTCCCCCGGCCGGCGCGGGGCTCTCCACCACCTGGAAGCGCCGGGCCCAGCGCTCCCCGCCCGCGTGCCGGACCTCGCTCTCCGCGGCCGGGTCGGCGGCCTCGGCGAGCAGCAGCCCGGCGAGTTCGGCGGGACCGGCGGCGGCCACCTCGACGGCGCGGACGGCCAGCGCGGGCAGCTCGGCCGTCACGGTGCGGCCGAGCGCGGCGAGCGCCGCGTACTCCGGCTGCCGCCGGTGCGCGAACAGCACCGCGCGCACCCGGGCGGGCCGCCGTTCGCTCGCCGCCGCGCAGGCCGCCCACGCGGCGACCGCGACCTCGGCCGGATCGGCGGACGACCCGCCGAGTCCGGTGGCGTCCAGCAGCGTCCAGGACCGGCCGCGACGCTCCGGCAGCGCGCTGAGCCGCGCGCCGAGCAGCGCCCGGTCGCCGGGGTCGACCGCGGCCACCAGCGCGCCCGTCGCGGCGGCCCGTTCGGTCAGCACGGCGAGCAGGGCCGGGTCGGCGCCGAGCACGGCGAGGTCGGTGGGCACGGTCGGCGCGGAGTGCGCGACCCGCTGCCAGACCGGGCGCAGCAGTCGCGCCCGGTGCGGGCGGGCGGACTCCGCGGGCTCCGCGGGCTCCGCGGGCTCTGCGGACGCGGACGGCTGCGGGGCCGGTGCGGCGGACGCGGACGGCTGCGGGGCCGGTGCGGCGGGCGCGCCGTAGGTCTCCTCCAGGTGGCGGGCCAACCCGTCCACCGTGGTGTGTTCGAACAACAGCGTCGGGTAGAGCGCCGAGCCGACGACCTCCTCGAGTTCGTTGCTGATCCGCAGCATGTCGACGGAGGTGAGGCCCATGTCGTAGAAGCCGAGCCCGTCGTCGACGGTGTCGGCGCTCCGGTCGAGCATCCGGGCGATCCGCCCGCGCAGCCAGTGCCGGTAGTCGGCGGCGGGCGCGGTGGGGGCGGTGGGGGCCTGGGGGCCGGCGACGGTGACGGGCTGCCGCGCGCCGGTGGTCTCCGCCAGCAGGTCGCGGATCGACTCGGGGCGGCGGATCCGCTTGCAGGTGAGGCGGTCGAACTCGGCGACGGTGCGGCCCTGCCGGTCGTGCAGCGAGAAGGTGCTGCGGAACAGCTCGCCGGACGGGGTGAGCTCCTCGGGCTGCGGCACGTGCACCAGGAACGCGCCGTGCAGCGGGCCGTGCGCGCGGAACCGGTCGATGAACATCGGGATGAACGGCTCGGCGGCGGTGATCTCGCGCTGCCCGTACGCGACGATGGTCGCGGCGTCCATCTTCGCCGGGTGCAGCAGGAACGCGCGGTCCTCTGCGGTCTCCGGCAGGACCAGCGAGAGTTCGGCCAGCAGGTGGCCGGCGCCGAGGTGCATCGGGCCGGCGCACTGCATGGCCGCGCCGTGCACGATCTCGCGGGACCGGGTGTGCGCGTACATGTCCGCCATCGACCGGGTGCGGACCGCGCCCGCCACCAGTGCGGCGGCGTCCAGGTCCGGGACGGCGGTCGGGCCGGCCGGGTGCAGTTCGGCGCGGATGTTCTCCCGCCACTCGCCGTACGGTTCGTCACCGCGCAGCCAGCGGCTGGTGCCGGTGACCGGGCGGACGCCGTCCACCGGCTCGCCGATCACCACCCGGATCTCGCGGTCGTCGCCCTCGGCGGTGGCGATCGCCTCGGCGAAGACGATGCCGCGCAGTTCGAGGGTGGTCGGGTCCAGACCCCGGGCCGCGAGGACCCGCAGCACGATGTCGAGGAAGGTGACTCCCGGCATCACCGACACCCCGTGGACCCGGTGGTTCTGCATGATGAAGTCGTCGTGCCGCAGGACGAGTCGACAGTCGATGGTGGCCTCGCTCATCGGTGGGTCCTCTCCGGGATGCCGAGGACGGCCCCTGCGGCGGGTTGCGGTTCGAAGTGCAGGTCGAGGATCGAGGCGGCGCGGACCGGCCCGGCGGGTGCGGGAGGTGCGGCGGGCACGGGAGGTGCGGCGGGTGCGGGCGACGGGTGCGCCGGGCGGTGCGCGGCCGGGGCCTCCAGCCAGAGCCGGCGGCGGTCGAAGAGCGGCCGGGGCAGGGGGCGGCGGGTCGGCGGGTGTGCGGCGACCGCGTTCTCGTCGGGCTCGCTGACGATCAGGTGGGCGTTGGTGCCGCCGAGCCCGAAGGCACTGACGGCGGCGACCCTGGGACGGCCGGGGTCGGGCCAGTCCCGCAGGGCGGTGTTCGGGTAGAACGGGGAGTCGGCGAAGTCGAAGCGCGGGTTGGGGTGCTCGCAGTGCAGGGTCGGCGGGAGTCGACGGTTCCGCAGCGCCAGCACCGCCTTGACCAGGCCGGCCGCGCCGGCCGCGCTGAGCAGGTGGCCGATGTTGGACTTGACGCTGCCGATCGCGCAGAAGCCGCGCGCGTCGGTGGTCTCCCGGTAGACGTCGGTGAGCGCCCGCAGCTCGATCGGGTCGCCGATCATCGTGCCGGTGCCGTGCGCCTCGACCATGCCGACCCGTTCCGCGGACATCCCGGCGGTGGCCAGTGCCCGGCGGATCGCCTTGGCCTGGGCGACCGGGTTCGGGGTGGTGAGGCCCATGGTGCGGCCGTCGTTGTTGACGGCCACCGCGTCGACCACCGCGAGCACCCGGTCACCGTCCTCGACCGCCCGGGCGAGCGGCTTGAGCAGCACCAGGCCGCAGCCCTCGCCGGGCACGAAGCCGTCGGCGTCCCGGTCGAAGGTGGCGCACCGGCCGGTCGGCGAGAGCGCCCGGACGGCGCTGAACTCCAGGTAGGGGCGCTCGTCCAGCAGGATGTCCACGCCTCCGGCGATCGCCAGTTCGGACTCGCCCTCCAGCAGGCTGCGGCAGGCGAGCTGGACGGCGGCGAGGGCGGAGGAGCAGGCGCTGTCGACGGTCAGGTTCGGGCCGTGCAGGTCGAAGTGGTGGGCGACCCGGGCGGCGACGAAGTTCTGGTCGCCGCCGAGCGCGGCCGGGCCGGAGCGCAGGCCGATCCGCCGGCCGTAGTCGCCGAGCCGGGCGCCGACGAACACCCCGACCTCGCGGCCCTGCAGCTCCTCCGTCCGGTACCCGGCGTCGGCGAAGCAGTTGACGGCGCCTTCGAGGACCAGCCGGACCGCCGGGTCGAGGCAGCGGCCCTCCTCCTCCGTCATCCCGAACCACTCCGGGTCGAAGTCCTCGATGCCGTCGACGAACCCGCCCCACCGGCTGATGCTGCTGCCGATCCGGTGCTCCGGCCGGTACAGCGCCCGGTGGTCCCAGCGGCTCGGCGGGACCTCGGTGACGCAGTCCCGGCCCGCCGCCAGGGCGGCCCAGAAGGCGTCCGGGTCGGGGGCGCCGGGGAACCGGCAGTCCAGGCCGATGATCGCGATCCGGCGGTCGACGGGCTCCCGCGACGCGGCCGGGGGCGGGCCGGGGGCCGGGACCGGCCGCGCGGTCGTCATCGGTGCTGCGGCGGGCCCGGGTCCGGGGGCTGACGGGGTGGCGACGGCCGCCCGGTCCAGTCCGGCCTTCCGCAGGTACCCGGTGAGCCGTTCGAGGGTCTGGTGCTCCAGCAGCACGGCCGGTTCCAGGCTGCTGCCGATCCGCTGCTCGATCAGTTCGACGAGCTCGCCGAGCATCACCGACTCCACGCCCAGGTCGGCGAACGGGGCGGTGGCGTCCAGGTCGGGCAGCGGGATCCCCAGCGCCTCGGAGAACAGGGCGAGCAGCCAGTCCGGCGGCGCGTCGGAACGTGCCGGAGCGGCCGTGGCCGCCGCTGCCCCGGAGAACGTCGCAGCCGCCGCGGCCGTCGGTACGCCGACGGGTGCTGCTGGTGCGTCGGCGGGTGCTGTCGGCGCGTCGGCGAGTGGTGCCGGCGCGTAGGCGGGTGCCGTCGGTGCGCCGACGGGTGCCGCCGGTGCGCGGTTCGCGTGCAGCAGGGTCTCCGGGTCGAAGCGCCCGGGCAGCGGGACGGCGGGCAGCAGCTGGGCGGGCAGCGTGCCGGTGAGGACGGCTTCGAGGACCCGCAGCCCCTCCTCGACGGTGATCGCGTCCAGCCCGGCGGGCGCGCAGCCGTCCGGCTGGTCGGCGCCCATGCCGGTGCCGAGCCAGGTCGGCCAGTGCACGGCGTGGAAGCGGGTGCGGCCGGTGCGGGTCCGGTCGGCGAGATACTCCAGGTGGGCGTTGGCGGCGGCGTAGTCGGTGACGCCCGCGCCGAGGCGGGGCAGCAGGGTGCTCGCGGAGGACATCAGGACGAAGAAATCGGGCTGGTCGGCGGCGCACAGCCGTTCCAGCCGATCGGCACCCGCCGTCTTCGGCTCGAACACCTCGGCGATGTCCGCGGCCGTCTTGTGGACGAAGGAGGGCCGCCCCCGGCTGGGCAGTCCGGCGCAGTGCACCACGCCGCCGATCGGGCCGAGCGAGCGGCGGACCCCGGTGAGGAACGCGCCGAGTCCGGTCTCGGTGGCGGGGGCCTCGCCGTGCAGCATCACCTGCGCGCCGGCCCGTTCCAGCGCCTGCACGTTGCGCACCGCGACCGCCTCACGGGCCGACAGCTCGGGCGCCGACCAGCGGTGGCGCGGTGGCAGCGGGTGGGCGCAGGTCAGGGCGAGGCGGCGGGCGCCGCGTTCGACGAGGCGGCGGGCGACCTCCGCGCCGATGCCCCGGGTGCCGCCGGTGATCAGGTAGACCTTGGCCGGGTCGGCCGGGAACTCGGCCGGGGCCGGCACCGGCACCGGTTCCAGCACGGGCGCGAGCCGCTCGCCGCCGCGGTGCCTGACCTCGGCGGTGGCCTCGCCGCCCGCCCATTCGGCGAGCAGCTGCCGGGCCAGTTCGGCGGGCCCGGCGTCGCTCTCGACGACGGTGGCGCGGACGGTGCGGTACTCCGCGCCCAGCAGCCGCACCACGCCCGCCAGGCGGCGGCCGTCCGCACCGCCGCGGTCGCGCACCGCGTGCACGATCCGCAGCGCGGTGCCGGGACGGCGGGCCAGCAGCCGCTGCAGGGCGGCGAGCCGGGCCGTCCACGGGCCGGGGTCGGCGGCGGGACGGTCGAGCTCGCTCAGGTCGAGCCAGCCGGTGAGGTCGGGGTGCCGGTCGGCGAGACCGTCCAGCAGTGCGATCGCGTCCTGCTCGCCGGTGAACCCGGCGTCGCCGCCGGCGGGTCCGCCCTCGCGGACCAGGATCACCCGGTCGCGCCCGAAGGCCTCGGCGACCTGCCGGGCCGCCTCCCGGGAGCGGTCGGTGTACAGGCAGACGATCCGTCCGGTCACCGGCTCGGGCCGGGGCCGCCCGGCGCTCCGCCACCTCTTGGTGAAGAGCAGCGGCTGCCGCCCGTCGGGCTCCTGCACGGGTGCGGCCTCCACGGTCCTCGCGGGCTCGGGCCAGTAGCGGCCGCGGGCGAACGGGTAGCTGGGGGCGGCGGCCCGGCGGGGCCGGTCGCCGGTGTGCAGCCGGGACCAGTCGACGCGGCCCCCGGCCGTCCAGTGCCGGGCGAGCAGGAGCAGGTCGCCGTACGAGCCGTCGGCGGGGAGCGGTCCGGCGGGGGCGTCGGCCCCCGGCGTACGGCCGCGGACCACGCCGCCGCCGTCGCCGCCGTCGCCGCCGCCGAGGAAGCGCAGCAGTTCCGCGCGCAGCTCGGCCGGGCCGGCGGCGACGACGGCGAGGCGTTCGCGCAGCGGTTCGCGGCCGGACTGCGCGGTGTGCGCGAGGTCGGCGAACGGCGGCAGTTCCGGACGGGCCAGGAACTCGGCCCAGCGGTGCGCGAGTTCGGTGAGCCGCTGCTCGTCACGGGCGGACAGCACGAACAGCTGCGGACCGGCCGGGCGGACCGGTTCGGCGGCCGGCTGCGGCAGGTACTCCTCGATCACCAGGTGGGCGTTGGCCCCGCCCGCGCCGAACGCGCTGATTCCGGCCCGGCGCGGCGCCGGGGTGCCGTCGGCGGCCCGGCGGACGGGCCACGGCGCGGCCTCGCGCTGGACGGCGAACGGGCTGCGCGCCCAGTCGATGTCGGGGTTGAGCTGCTCGGCGTGGAGCGAGGGCACGAGCCTGCGGTGCCGCAGTTGCAGCAGCACCTTGGTGAGTCCGGCCAGTCCGGCGGCGGCCTCCAGGTGGCCGATGTTGGACTTCACCGAACCGATCGCGCACGTCCCGGCCTCGACGCCGGCGAACGCCCGGGCCAGGCCGTTGATCTCCACGGGATCGCCGAGCGCGGTGCCGGTGCCGTGCGCCTCCAGGTAGCCGATGCTGCCCGGCTCGACGCCCGCGTCGCGCAGCGCCGCCGCCACCAGCTCGCCCTGGGCGACCGGGTTCGGCACCATGTAGCCGCTGGTGCGGCCGCCGTGGTTGACGGCGGTGCCGCGGATCACGCCGTGGATCCGGTCACCGTCGGCGATCGCCCGGGCCAGCGGCTTCAGCAGCACCACGCCGACGCCCTCGCCGGGCGTGAACCCGTCGCCGCCGGCGCCGAAGCTGCGGCAGCGGTGGTCGGTGGACGCCATCCGCAGCCGGTGCTGCTGGCGGAACTTGTGCGGGTGTGCGGACAGGTTGACGCCGCCGACCAGCGCGGCCTCGCACTCGCCCTGCCGCAGCGCGCGGACGGCCAGGTGGACGGCCGTCAGGGAGGCCGAGCACATGGTGTCGACGGTCATGCTGGGGCCGTTCAGGTCCAGGAAGTACGAGACCCGGTTGGCGATGCCCGCGAGCGCGGAGCCGGTGTCGGCGGCGGGGCCGAGGAGCGACTGCTCGACGCCGAGGAACGGGTACTCGTTGTACATCGCGCCCGCGAACACGCCGACCCGTCCGCCGTGCTGCTCGCGCAGCCGGGCCCGGGTGTAGCCGGCGTCCTCCAGCGTCTCCCAGGCGACTTCGAGGAAGAGGCGTTCCTGCGGGTCCATCAGGACCGCGTCGCGCGGCGAGATGGCGAAGAACAGCGGGTCGAACCTGTCGATGCCGTCCAGGAACGCGCCCCACATCAGGTCCACCGGCCAGCCCGGCCGGTGCCGTTCGGCGGGCAGCGGCCCGATCGCGTCGTAGCCCTGCTCCAGCAGCTGCCAGAACCGGTCCAGGTCCGCCGCCCGCGGGTAGCGGCCGGCCAGGCCCACGACGGCGATCGCCGTGTCCTCGGGCCGGTTCCCGGCAGGTGCGGGCCGGCCGCCGGGGGCCTCCGTCCTGACGGGCTGCCAGGGTCCGTCGGCGCGGGCGGCGAGTTCGGCGGCGACGCCGGCCAGGTCCTGGTGCTCGAAGAACAGGGTGCGGGAGACGGGCTCGGTGAAGTCCTCGGCGAGGCGGGCGTTCAGCTGCCCGACGACGTACGAGGTGAGGCCGTAGTGCTCCAGCGGCACCCGCGGGTCGAGCCGCTCGACGGGGATGCCGGACGCCTCGGCGTAGACGGCGAGCACGTACTGCCGGACGGCGTCGGGCACCTCGGCGACGGGCGCGGGCGCGGCCACGGGACGCGCGGGTGCGGGCGCGGGCGCGGTGCGCGGGGGCACGGTCAGGCGGTGCTCCTCCCCCGCGAACACCGTGCCCGGCAGCGGCACCCGACGGCGGCCGGGCGACCGCAGGGCGTGCCAGGCGACGGGGGCTCCGCGCAGCCACCCGGCGGCCGCGGCGTCGGCGTCCGCCGGGACGAGTTCGGCGACCGGACGGCCGGGCGCCACCACCGCGTCCGCCAGCGCCGGGGCGGTCCGTCCTGCGGCGAACTCCGCGAGCGCGGTGCGTACTTCGGCGAGATCGGAGGTCACCACGGCGAGGCGGTGCGGCATCGGGACGCGGCCGTCCTGCAGGGTGAACGCCAGGTCGGCGAGAGCCGGCGACGCGCCGTTCGCCAGATGCGCGGCGAGCCGGCCGGCGGCGAGCCGCAGGCCGTCGGCGGAGCCGGCGGACAGCACCACCGCCTGCCGACCGGGCGCGCGCCCGTCGGCGGTGGCGCCGGAGGCGGGCCCCTCGTCGGCGGCGGACGTCGCGGCCCGCAGCACCGCGTGGGCGTAGGCACCGGAAGCGCCGACCGCGTTGACCACGGCGCGGCGGGCGGTCGCGGCCGACGGCCAGTCGACGAGGTGCTCGGGGACCCGCAGCGGCAGGTCGTCCCAGTCGACGAGGTCGCTGCGCTGCCCGGCGGTGAGCGTCGGTGCGATCCGGCCGTGCTCGAACTGGAGCAGCACCTTCAGCAGTTGGGAGAGGCCCGAGGCGGACTCCAGGTGGCCGATGTTCGGCTTCACCGTCCCGGCCAGCACCGGGTTCCCGGCGAACACCTCGGCGAACGCCTCGAGTTCGGCGGCGTCGGCGACTCCCGCGCCGGACACGGCGAGTTCCACGTAGTCGACCTGGGCGGGCGTGATCCCGGCCCGGTCGAGGGCCGCGCCGACCGAGCCGGCCAGCGCCCGCGGGTCGGGGACGCCGAAGCGTCCACCACGGCCGGCGTGGCCGATCCAGGTGGCCTCCAGCACGCCGCGGACGGTGTCGCCGTCCCGGTCGGCGGCCGCTGCCGGGCGCAGCAGGACGGCGGCCACGCCCTCGCCGGGGCACCAGCCGGAGCTGTCGGCGGCGAAGGCCCGGACCGGTCCGTGCTCGGCGAGCAGTCCCGCCTCGGCGAGCAGGGCGAGGTGGTAGGGGTGGGCGACCAGGTTGACCGCGCCGACCACGGCGGCGTCGCACTCGCCGCGCCGCAGGGCTTCGGCGGCGAGGTGGAGGGCCGTCAGGGAGGAGGAGCAGGCGGTGTCGACGGCGACGCTCGGGCCGTCGAAGCCGAAGCAGTGCGAGATCCGGCCGGGCATGTCGCCGGCCAGGGCGGCGACCCGGGCGGCGGCGTCCGCGTCCCAGGTCTCCTTGCCGGTGTGCTGGTGGTCGTGCCACATGGCGGCCGTGAACACGCCGACCCGGGGCGCGACGGCGCGCAGCGATTCGGCGGTGTGGCCGGCGTCCTCGAGGCAGGTCCAGACGGTCTGCAGCAGCAGCCGTAGCTGCGGGTCGAGCGCGGCGGCCTCGACGGGGGCGATCCGGAAGTGCAGGCTGTCGAAGGTGTCGATGCCGGTGAGGAAGCCGCCGTGCAGTCCGGTGGGCAGCCGGCCGTCCTCGGCGAGGCCCCGCCCTGCGGGCAGCGGGCCGACGGCGCACCGGCCGGTGCTGAGCTGCCGCCAGTACTCCCCCAGGTCCTCGGCGCCGGGGAAGCGTCCGGCCATGCCGACCACCGCGACCTCGGCGGCCTTCGGTCCCTCGGCGGCCTTCGGTTCCCCGGCGGCCGCGGCCCGCGCGGGCTGCTCGGCGAACGGCGGCCGCGGGTCGGCGGTGCCGGTCCGGTCGACGCCGCCGCCCATGAAGGAGTGCAGGAAGACGTGGCCGTCGTCGAGGGCGAACTGGTCGCGGACGTCGTCGAAGGTCAGTGTGCCGACCGGGCAGAGTCCGATGCCGCAGGCCGCCTGGCCGGTCATCAGCAGCTGGCCGATGTACCCGGCCTCCAGCACCAGGAAGCGCTCGGCGACCTCCTGGTAGAGCGGGGCGATGCCGCGGGTCTGGCCGATCAGGAAGATCCCGAACGCGGACCCGTCGAACACCGGCCGGTTGTAGTAGAAGTGCACGGTGCGGTCGATCCGCGGCTCGGCGTTGACCAGTTCCAGCGTGTGCCCGCGCGGGTCGTAGTAGTAGATGCCGCCGGCCAGCCCGTCGACGGCGTCCGGCTTGACGTGCACGTACGCCTGCACCGCGTAGGTGTCCCCGGCCGACGGGTACAGGCGGCGGGTGCCGCCCTCCACGGGGGCCTCGCGCAGCAGGCCGAGCAGCCGGGTGAGCGCCTCGGCGGGCAACGGGGTGTCGCGGTAGTCGCGGCGGCTGCCGCGCCAGTCGTAGTGGGCGGGGTGGACCGTCGTCTCCGGCAGCGCGATGCGCCGGGCGCCGGGCGCGGGGCGGCGCAGGTTCCAGGCGGCGGCCTTGAACGCGTCCCGCTCCTGCGGCGAGAACATGTCCACGGTGCCGGGTCCCGCCTCCGGTCCCGCCTCCGGTCCCGGCGCGGCGGCCACGGCGGGCGCGGCGGTGAGCGTCGGCGCGGCGGGCGCGGCGGCCGGATCGGGCTGGGCCCGGAGGCCGAGGCGGTCGGCGAGGATCCGGGCGATGCCGGCGGCGGTCGGCTCGGAGATCAGCGCCGAGACCGGCACCCGCTGCCGGTACCGCTTCCGCAGCCCGGCCGAGATCTGGACCATGGTGAAGGAGGTGGCGCCCTGGTCCCAGAGGTCCAGCGATGGGTCGACGGTGTCGACGCCGAGGTGCCGGGCGAACATCGCCGCGACCTCCTCGGCCAGCCCGGCCGGGCTCGCGGCCGACGGACCGGGTGAGGGCGCGGGACCGGGTGAGGGCGCAGGACCGGGTGAGGCCGAGGAGCCAGGTGAGGGCGCAGGACCGGGTGAGGGCGCGGGTGCGGGTGAAGGCGCGGGCGCGGGCGCGGGCGAGAGTGCGGGCGCGGACGGAGCCTCGGTGCCCGCTTCGGTGACCGGGGCCGTCGGGGCCACGGGCCGAGCGGCCGGCGCGGCGTCCAGCGGCCAGGGCAGCGCCTCGCGGTCCAGCTTGCCGTTGGCGGTGGCCGGGAAGGACGGCAGCAGCGCCACGAAGTTCGGCACCATGTACCCGGGCAGGGCCTCGGCGGTGTGCGCGCGCAGCTCGGCGACGGTGACGGCGGGGGCGGCCGGGTCGGTGACGACGTAGGCGACGAGTCTGGCGTCGCCGCTCGGCGGTTCGTCGTCGCGCAGCACGGCGACGGCCTCCTGCACGGCGGGGTGCGCGCGCAGGCGGTGCTCGACCTCGCCGAGTTCGACCCGGTGGCCGCGGATCTTCACCTGGCGGTCGCCGCGGCCGGCGATCCGCAGGTTGCCGTCGGGGAGCCAGAGCGCCCGGTCGCCGGTGCGGTACATCCGTTCGCCGGGGGTGTCGACGAACGGGTCGGGCAGGAACAGCCGGGCCGTCAGTTCGGGCTGGTTGCAGAAGCCGACGGCCAGGCACTCGCCGCCGGTGTACAGGTCGCCCTCGACGCCGATCGGGCAGGGTTCGAGGTGTTCGTCGAGCACGTAGTGCCGGGTGTTGTCGATCGGCTTGCCGTAGGGGATGCTGCGCCAGCCGGGGTCGACGGTGGTGACCCGGTAGACGTTCGACCAGACGGTGGTCTCGGTGGGCCCGCCCAGGGCGATGGTCTCGGCGTTCGGGAACGCCTCGCGGATCGCCCCGGGCAGTGACAGCGGGATGAAGTCGCCGGCCAGCGCGACGATCCGCAGGTGCGCGGCGGCCGCGTCGCCGGTGCCGGGGGTGAGCAGCGGGGTGAGCTGGTGCAGGGTGGTGGGCGCCGAGTTCCAGAACGTGATCGGCTCGGTGAGCAGGATGTCGAGCAGCAGTTCCGGGTCGCGCTGCTGGGTCTCGTCGGCGAGGTAGACGCCCGCGCCGGCGCCGAGCAGGCCGAGCATGTCGAAGACGGAGAGGTCGAAGCTGAGCGAGGTGACGGCGAGTCCGAGGTCGGACGGGCGCAGCTCGAAGGTGCGGTGGCAGAAGTTCAGCAGGTTGCGCACCGAGCGGTGGGCGACCTCGACGCCCTTGGGGGTGCCGGTGGAGCCGGAGGTGAAGATGACGTACGCGGTGTCGTCGCGGGTGCTGCGGGTCTCCGGGTCGTCCTCGCGGGCGGCGGGGTCGTTGATCGCCGGGTCGGTGTCGGTCTCGACGCCGGTGACCCCGGCGGGCAGCGCCGCGGCGGGGGTGTCGGAGGTGGTCAGCACGGTGGTGGCGCGGGCGAGTTCGAGCATCGCGGCGACCCGGGCGCCGGGCAGCGCGGGGTCGATCGGCAGGTAGCCGGCGCCGGCCTTGAGGATGCCGTGGAGGGCGGCGACCATCTCGGGGCCGCGCCGGATCCGCACGCCGACCAGGTGCCGGGGGCCGATGCCGGCGGCCGTCAGACGGTGGGCGATCCGGTTGGCGCGGCGGTTGAGTTCGCCGTAGGTCATGGTGCCGCCGCGCCAGCGCAGGGCCACGGCCTCGGGGGCGCTCGCGGCCCGACGCTGGAACAGCAGGTGCACGGGGCCGTCGTCGGGCACCGGGACGGTGGTCTCGTTCCAGGCGTACAGCACGGTGTGCCGTTCCTCCGCCGTGAGCCCGCCGGCGGGGGTGCCGGCCCAGGTGGCGTCGTCGGCGAGCAGTCGCAGGCCGTTCTCGAAGACGGCGAACATCCGCTCGGCGAGGCCGGCCGGGAAGTCGGCCTGGACGATGTCCCAGCAGTAGCGCAGTTCGTCGCCCTCGGCGACGGCGACGCTGTCCAGGGCGCAGCCGGGGGTGCTGGTCAGCCATTCGCCCTGGCGGACGCCGGCCGGCAGCGGCCGGTCGGTGAGGTCGACGAGGGCGGTGTAGACCACGGGGTGGGCGGCGTCGCTGCCGCGGAGCACCTGGCGGCGCATCTCGCCGAGGCCGCCGGTGCCGCCCTCGGCGAGGTCGGCGTCGAGGACGCGGCGGTACTCGCGGGCGGCTGCGGTGAGGGGCGCTTCGGCGGGCGCGGCGGTGACCCAGGTCATGAAGGAGTGCTCGCCCGGGCGGGCGGCCTCGGCGGTCTTCGGCCAGAGCACCACGGGCAGCGCCCAGGGTTGTCCGGTGTGGCTGGAGACGGCCCGGGTGAGGGCGGCGAGCAGCAGGTCGTCGGGGTGCAGGCCGTACTCGGCGGCGCGGCGGGCCAGCCGGCGGTAGCCGTCGATCCGGCCGGCCAGGCGGGTGCGGCCGCGGCCGGCCCGGGCGGGGCCGCCGGGCGGGCCGAGTTCCGGTCCGGCGGGGAGGCCGGCGAGCCGCTCGCGCCAGTGGCGGGCCTGCTCGGCGACGGGGCTCGCGGGGGCCGGATCGGGGCCGGCCGGTACCGGCCGGGCGGCCGGGTCGGCGTACAGCCGCCACAGGTCGCGGTACAGGCGGTGGATGCTCAGGCCGTCGGCGACCAGCAGGTCGAAGGCGCAGTGCACGACGGAGGACCCGCTGTCGTCACGGGTCACCCGCAGGTCGAACAGGGGCCAACCGCCGAGGGGGAAGGGTCGGTTGGTCATCTCGTCGCGGATCAGGGCGCGCAGCGCCGGGTGCGCGGCCGGGTCACCGGCCTCGATCACCGGGATCCGCCATTGCCCGGGGCCCTGCTGACGGACCGTCATCCCGTCGGCGGCGAAGGTGGCGCGCAGCACCGCGTGGCCGTCGACCAGGCGGCGCAGCGCGTCGGCGAGCGCCTCCAGGTCGAGTGCGTCGACCTCGAAGCTCTGGTAGCACTGGCAGCCCTCGGCGGGCCCGTCGCCGGCGGCCGTGCGGGCGACCATGTACGCCTCCTGGAGGGCGCGGGGCGGCCGCGGGTCCCCGGCGGGTTCGGTGCAGGCGCCGGCGAGGGCGTTGCCGAAGGCGGCGAAGGCGGTCTCGGCGGCGCCGGGGGCGAACCGGGTGGGGTCGATGTCCCAGCGGTAGCGCAGGGCGCCGTCCTGCTCCCACATCTGGTGGTCGAGGGCGACATCGGTGGTCTGGCTGACCCCGTACTCGACGGCCGCGCCGAAGCCGCCGGCGACGCCGGGCGGCGGGCCGACGTCGAGCAGACCGGTGAAGACGACGGCGGGCGCGGGCCGGCCGGTGCGCTGTTCGCGCAGCGCCTCGATGCCGGAGACCAGGCCGTGCCGCAGGTGTTCGCCGAGGCGGGCGTGGACCGCGGCCGCCTGCTCGTCGAGGCTCTCGTCGGCCTCGCGTTCCAGGACCAGGACGGCGGTCGAGGTGAACGGGCCGACCAGGTAGGGGGTTTGGGCGGCCAGGTAGGGGCGGCTGCTGGTGGTGACCACCAGGGCGGTCCGCCGCTGCGGAGCCCGGCGGTCCAGTGCCTCGGCGAACAGGGCGAGCACCAGGGCGGTCGGTGAGACGCCGAGCCGGGCGGCCCGCGCGGTCAGCGCCCGCCACTGGTCGGCGGGCAGTTCGGCGTCCAGCGGGCGGCGTTCGCGGCAGCCGTCGGCGGGGGCGGCCGCGGGGGCCGGGGCGACCAGCCCGGGCCCGGCCGGCAGCTCGGCCAACTCGTCTTTCCAGTAGGCGAGATCGGCGCGGTGGGCGTCCGAGCCGCGTTCGGCGAGCAGGGCGGGCACCAGTTCGGCGACGGACGGTCCGGCGGGGGGCAGCGGCTGCTCGGGGTGGTGGTAGCGCTGGTGCCACTGCTGGAGCAGCACCGCGTAGCCGTGGCCGTCGGTGATCAGGGTGTCCAGGCTGAGATGCACGATGTCGGGGCCGGTTCCGGTGCGGGTGACCTCGATGGCGAACAGCGGCCACGCGCCGGGCCGGTAGCAGCGGTGCGAGAGGCGGGCGCGGACGGTGTCGCGGTCCTCGGCGCCGCCGGGTCCGTGCACGGGCAGCTGCCAGTCGTCGGCCCGCGGGCGGATGTGCTGCGTGCCGTCGTCGTCGACGACGGCACGCAGCATGCCGTGCTGGTCGATCAGGTCCTGCCAGGCCCGGCGCAGCCGGCCGGGGTCGAGGTCGGGGACGGCGAACTCGCGGTACAGGTGGCAGCCGACCGCCTCACCGCCCAGGTCGCTGCCCTTGGCGACCAGGTAGGCCTGCTGGAGGTCGGTGACCGGGAACGGCTCCCGCTCGTCGGCGCCGGCCGGGCCGGCCGGCCGCGGGGCGGTCCCGGCGGTCCCGGCGGTCCCGGCGGTCCCGGTCGCCACCATCGCGGTCAGCTCGTCGAGGGTGGCGGCGGCGAGCCGGGCCGGCGGCAGGTCGATGCCGAACTCGCGCCGCACGCCGGCCCACAGCCGGGTCAGCGCCAGCGAGGTGAGGCCCCAGTCGGTCAGTCCGCCCGGCGGCAGCGGTTCCGCTCCGTCCGGGCGCACCTCGGCCAGCAGCCGGTGCAGGATCCGGACAGCCGTCAGCCCGGTCTCGTTGCTCGTTTCCACGTGAGTCCCGTCTCAGCGCGGGGCGGCCTGGCCGCCGGGGTGCTCGCGCAGGAAGCCCCGCGCGAGTTCGCCCAGTCGGCCGCCCAACTTGAAGAGTGAGATGTGATCGCCGGTCGGCTCGACGCTGAGCGTCGCGTTGGGCAGCCGCCGGGCCACCTCGGCCGATCCGAGCGGATTGGCCGTGGTGTCGTCCTCGCTGGTGACCACCAGCGTGGGGTGGTCGACGCCGACCAGCAGCGGGTTGACGTCGATGTCGGTGATCGCGCCGTTCAACCGGCAGTAGCGGTAGAACAGTTCGGAGGTGGCGAACGGGTAGAGCACCAGGTGCGCGAGGTCGGGCGGGGTGCCGCCGAGCATGGTGCCGAGGAACACCGCGTGCACGGCGGCGGCGGTGTCGCGGTCCTCGGCGGCCATCGCCATCAGCGCCTGGATGTTCCGGTGGTGGTCCAGCTTGGGCGATTCCGGTCCGAGTTCGTACGCGCCGTGCCAGAGGCTGAGCGAGTCGATCCGCTCCGGGCTGCGGCGGGCCGCGGCGAGCGCGACCACGCTGCCGCCGCAGAAGCCCAGCAGGTGGGCGGTGCGGATGCCGAGGTGGTCCATGACCGTGAAAACGTCCCCGGCCTGCGCCTCGGTGTCCCACCCGAGTTTGTCGAAGTCGGGTTCGTCGGTGAACAGGCCGCGGGTCTCCCAGGTGACGATCCGGTACTCGCCGCCGAGCAACTCCAGCCAGCGGGAACACAGTTCGGCGGGCATCCCGCAGGCGGAGGCGATCAGGACCGCGGGCGCGGCCGGGTCGCCGACCGTGTAGACGGGCAGCCGGGCGCCGTCGGGGGCGACGGCGTCGAGGGCGGTGCGGAACCTGTCGAAGGAGGCGGCGGCCACCCGGTCGGCGATCCCGGTGATCTCGGCGGGGCCGGCCGGGAAGCCGTCCAGCTCGGGCCGGCCGAGGGCCGGGCCGAGCCGTTCGCCGATGATCCGTTCGAAGACGCCGCTCTCCCCGTCCGGGGCGGCCGGCCCGACGGCCAGCGGGACGCCGAGCCGCTCGGCCAGCGCGGCCAGCAGTTCGGCGCGCGGACCGGCGGGCGCGGCCACCCGGGCGGGCGGGTCGAGGCGCACGGCCAGCGCCCGCAGGCCGCGCACCGTCTCGGCGAGTGCGGTCGCGGCGGCCCGGGCCTCGTGCTCGGTCATCGGCTCGTACGCCTTCCGGTCGGTGTCGGTCGGTGTCGGTCGGTGTCGGTCGGTGTCAGCGGGTGGTGAACGGGTGACCGAGGGTGGTCCGGGTGACCATCCGGTTGTGGTCGTACCGGTTCTCGCCGCCGACCAGGACGGCGCCGTAGCGCTCCAGCGAGACGGTGCCGCCGTACTCCTCGATCTGCTCGGTGTCGGGGTAGACCCGCACCGAGGTCGGCACGTACCGGCCGGCGAAGCCCAGGCGCATCTCGTCGGTCTTGCCGCTGTGCGGCCAGGAGGCGTGCATCAGGGTCGACCAGAACATGATCGCCTCGCCCGGGCGCATGACCATCGACACCGCCTGCGACTCGTCGGGCTTGAAGTCGGCGTCGACCTGCAGCTCCCGGTAGTCGTAGCCGAAGAAGCCGCGGCGGACGCCGCCCTTGTCCACCTGGTTGATGGAGTCCGGGGTGTAGTGCATCTTCTTGGTCTCGTCGTAGTTCATCCGGGTGTGGGAGCCGGGGATGAACTGCAGGCAGCCGTTGTCCTCGTTGGCCTCGGTGAACGCCGTCCACACCGTGATGGTGCCGCCGAAGTCCTTGTGCTCGTCGGGCCACAGGATCTGCGGCACGCCGGAGGCGTTGGCGAAGGTGTCGGCCTGGTGCCAGTCGGTGCCCTCGTCGCCCGGGTACTTCGGGAAGAACTCGCTGCGCCAGCACAGCACGTCGGGCCCGAGCACGCTGGCCACCCGGTCGACGATCTCCGGCCGGCAGATGTGGTCCGCGAGGAACTCCGAGTCCAGGTGCCGGTCGTAGTTGGAGATGTTGGTGTTGCCGGACTGCGCCGCCTCGTCCTGGTAGACGGCGTTGCTGCGGTCCATCAGCCGCAGCCGCTCGATCCGCCAGCGGCGCTGCATCTCCTCGATCTCGTACACCTTGAACGGGCCGAAGTAGCCGCGCTCCTGGAAGCTCGCGCGTTCCTCGGGCGTCAGCGTGAAGCCGCCGGTCACGTCGGGCACGGTGGTGCTCCTCTCTCCACTCACTTCGGGTCCTGCGCATCCACGCAGGCGGACAGCTGGCGGACGGTCGCCGCGTCGAGTTCCGCGCCGGTCAGCGACAGCTTCCAGCGCCGGTTGACGGAGGCGATCACCCGCATGAACGCCAGTGATGTGGCGCCGTGCTCGAACAGGTCGTCGTCGAGGCCGATGCCCGGCCGGGCCAGCACCTCGGTGACGATCGCGTCGACCTGCCGCTGCGTGGGCGACAGCTCCACGCCGCCGCCCGCCGGGCCGGCCGGGGCCTGCCGGTGCGACAGGGCGGGCAGCGCCGAGCGGTCGACCTTGCCCTGCGCGGTGGTCGGCACCTCGGTGATCAGCCGGTACGCGGAGGGCCGCATGTGCTCGGGCAGCGTGCCCGCGGCCCGGGCGGACACCTCGGCGACCAGCCGGCCGAGCGCCTCGTCGTCGATCTCGGCGCCGGGCTGCGGCACCAGATAGGCCGTCAGACGGACGTCGCCCTCGCCGTGGTCCTGCGGGACGACGATCGCCGAGGCCAGCCGCGGGTCGTCGGCGAGCAGCGCCTCGATCTCGCCGGGTTCGATCCGGAAACCGCGGATCTTGATCTGGTCGTCGGCCCGGCCGACGTACAGGTACTCGCCGTCGGCGGTGCGCACCGCGCGGTCGCCGGAGCGGTACAGGCGCACCGCGTCCGCACCCGTGCCGACCGTGCGGAAGCGCTCGGCGGTCAGCTCGGGCCGGCGGTGGTAGCCGCGGGCCACGCCGGTGCCGCCGACGTACAGCTCACCGGGGGTGCCGGCGGCGACCGGGCTGCCGTCCTCGGCGAGCAGGTGCAGGGTGACGCCGGGCAGCGGGCGGCCGATCGGGCTGACGCCGGGCTCGTCGAGGTCGGCGCGGGTGATCGGACGGGCCGTCACATGGACCGTGGTCTCGGTGATGCCGTACATGTTGACCAGCGCGGGCCGCTCGTCGCCGTAACGGGCGAACCAGGGCTCCAACAGCTTGACGTCGAGGCGTTCGCCGCCGAACACCACCAGGCGCAGCGCGGGCAGCTTCTCGGTGGAGGCGCCCACCAGGCGGCGGAACGCGGACGGCGTCTGGTTGAGTACCGTGACGCCCTCGTCGGCGAGCAGCTTGTGCAGCAGCTCCGGGGAGCGGACGGTCTCGGTGCCGGCCACCACCAGGCGGCCGCCGTGCAGCAGCGCGCCCCACAGCTCCCAGACCGAGAAGTCGAAGCTGATCGAGTGGAACAGCGTCCACACGTCGTCCGCGCGGTAGCCGACCAGCTCGGCGGTCTGCTCGAACAGGCGTACCGCGTTGCGGTGTTCGACCAGGACGCCCTTCGGGACGCCGGTCGAGCCGGAGGTGTAGATGACGTACGCGAGGTCGCTCTCCCGGGACTCCTCGACCGCGGCGGGCGCGGCCGGCGGCTCGGTGTCGCGGTCGAGCCAGACCACCGGCGCCGCGCAGTCCGCGAGGCGCTCGGCGACCCGGGACACCGAGACCACCGCGGAGACCTGGCTGTCGTCGAGCAGGAAGGCGACCCGCTCGGCCGGGTAGGCCGGGTCGACGGGCACGTACGCGGCGCCCGCCTTGAGGATGCCGAGCAGGCCGACCACCAGGTCGGCGCTGCGGTCGACGCACAGGCCGATCAGCCGGTCGGGGCCGGCGCCGGCCTGCCGCAGCCGGGCGGCCACCGCGTCGGCCTCGGCGTTCAGCTCGCGGTAGGTGAGGGCGCGGTCCGCCCCGCTCACCGCCACGCGGTCCGGCGTCCTCGCGGCCTGGACTTCGAAGAGTTGGTGCAGCGTCTTGCCGGAAACCATGGCGAATCTCCCATCCGGTACGGGTTCGCGGGGCGGGCGCGCCGGGAGCGCGCCGGAGCGGTCAGCCCTGGGCGGCGGCGGTCTTGGTGGCGTACATGCCCCAGTGCTGCGGGGTCAGGGCCAGATCCTGCAGGCTGCCCTGGACGAACATCCGCTCCCAGCCGCCGCCGCCCTTCTCCTCCGGGATCCACTGCTTGGTGAACACCTCGCGCGCGGCCGGGCTGGTACGCGCCCGAAGGCCCATCAGGTTGTAGTAGGAGCTGAGTTTGCGCAGGTGGATGAACCAGTGGATCCGGTCGGACAGGCCGAACGCCTCCTCGTAGAGGAAGATGGTCGCCTCGCCGCCCAGTGAGGCGTTCCAGCTCTCGGTCAGCGCGCGGGCGAACTCCCGGCCCTCGGCGCGGAACTCGTACTTCAGCTCACCGGTGCGGTGCATGATGATGCCGGAGTTGGCGGAGTGCAGCAGCTCGTCGGGCTTCTGCGAGGTCTGGTGCTCGGCGGTCGGCACCACGAAGCGGTCCACGCCGCTGTCCTCGACCACCGAGGACAGCTCGGTGTCGGCGGTGCCGTACATCCCGAAGCTCTGCGGGATCAGCACCGTCTCCTTCAGGCCGCCGTCGAGGAACATCCGGTCCCAGGAGCCGCCGCCGCGCTCCTCCGGGATGCGGTTGCGGAACATCACCTCGCGCCAGCCCTCGTCCTGGGAGCCCATGCGGACAAGGGTCTCGTACGCCTCCAGGGAGCGCATGTGCAGCAGCCAGTGCAGGGTGTCCTTGGTCCCGAAGGTCTCCTCGTAGACGAAGGTGGTCGCCACACCGACGTACCGGGTGTTCAGGTACTCGGAGAGCTCGCGGGCGAACTGCCGCCCTTCCGAGCGGAATTCGGCCCGCAACTGCCCGACGCGCTCGACCACGACACCGGCGTTCGCCGAGTGCAGGACATCCGCGACCGGAAGGGACGTCTGCTGCTGGGCGACCGGGGTGGAGAATTCGGAATCGGCCTTCTCGGTCATGAACGGGCTCCTTGGTGAATGGTTCGAATTGCCGCTCTGCGCGGCACAATTAGGCCATTTCTTCGGAGATCGGCGCAGCTCACTATTGAGCAGGCCGCCGAATTACCGGCCCAGCGAGGAAAAACGGTCCCGGAGGACCTCGGCCGCGCCGGCCATCAATGCCTCGGCGACGGCGTCGACATGGCGGTTGCGCCAGTCGGCGAGCGCGGTCCCGGCGGCGAAGCGGTTGAACGCGCCGATCGCCGGGCCGGTGTGGATCTGGTAGTTGACGCGCTCGGCCGGGTCGCCGCGCATCGCCGTCCGGGTGCTGTGCACGAAGTACCAGCGGAACACCAGCGCCATCCGGTGCTTGGGGTCCCGCTCGGCCCGCTCGACCTCCTGCGGGCGGCCGGTCCGCAGGTAGTGCTCGCGGGTCTCCTTCCAGACCTGCTCGAGGTCGCGGCGGAACCAGCCGTCCTCGATCGTCCGCCGCAGCTTGGCGTCGATCGCCTCCAGGCCGTCGTACCGGCGGTACGCCTGGTACAGCTTGTTGGCGCGCGCCGCGAACAGCGTGCCGCGCCGCAGCACCTGCACCCGCGCCCCGATCTCGAACATGTCACCGGCCGGCGCGTACCCGGTGTCCTGGACGTCGGCCTGTGCCAGCAGGTCCTTCACCGCGTCGGACGTCCCGGCCTGCGGGGTGCACTGGTTGACCGAGCCGGTGACCACGAAGTCCGCGCCCAGCACGAACGCCGCCGCCAGGCTCTCCGGCGCGCCCAGGCCGCCCGCCGCGCCGACCCGGATGCCGTCCGGGTAGCCGCGCTCGGCCACGATCCGGTCCCGCAGGCCCGTCATCGCGGGCATCAGGGTGTACGCCACCGCCGCGTCGGTGTGCCCGCCCGAGTCGGCCTCCGCGCACACCTCCCCCGCCAGCGGCAGCGCGCGGCCCGCCTCGGCCTCCGCGGCGGTCAGCAGCCCGTCGGCGAGCAGCCCCCGTACCAGCGCCTCCGGCGCGGGCTCCATGAACGCCGTCGCCACCTCCGGCCGGGACACCTTGGCCAGCAGCCGGTTCGGCGCCACCGCCCGGCCCGCGCCGTCCCGGTGCGCCCCGCTCAGCCGGTACAGCACCAGCGCCCGGGTCGGCTGGGTGAAGCCCGACGCCTCGACGAACCGCACCCCGTGCCGCAGGAACAGCCGCGCGGTGGCCTCCTCCAGCGCCGGGTCGTGCAGTGCGTGCAGCAGGTTCATCCCGAAGCCGCCGCCCGGGCCCAGTTCGGCGCGGAGCGCGGCGATCGCCGCCTCGATCCGCTCGGTCCGCAGCCCGCCGGTCCCGAAGTACCCGAGCAGCCCGGCCCGCCCCATCCGGGCCACCAGCTCGGTGGAGGCGATGCCCTTGTACATCGACCCGGCCAGGTACGCGTAGCGCACCCCGTAGTCGGCCCGGAACGCCGCCGAGCCCAGCCGCTCCGCGGTCGGCCCCGGGACTCCGTCAGCGGGGCCGCCGGGGAGGGGAGGTGCCGAGCCCGCGGCTGCCGCGGCCGGGGACGGGGCACGCGCCGGCCCGGCGCCGGGCGCCGCGTCGGCGGCCGCTCCGACCGCCACAGGTGCCGAGTCGCCGCCGGCGGCGTGCCGCGGTGCCGGCGCCGGCCCGTTCGCCGCGTCCTTCACCGCCGCGTCCCACAGTCCCGTCAGCACCCGGCCCGGCCCCTGTTCGGCGATCCGGCCGACGTCCCGCGCCAGCAGGTGGCGCATGCTCTCGGACCAGCGGACCGTGCTGTGCACCTGGGCGGCCAGCAGCCGGCGGACCTCGCCGGGGCGGTAGGGCCGGGCGGTGACGTTGGCGATCACCGGCAGGCGGGGATCGCGCAGCTCGAACCCGTCCAGGAAGGCCGCGAACTCGCGGGCGGCGTCGGCCATGTAGCGGGAGTGGAAGGCCGCGCTGACCCGCAGCGGGACGCAGCGGCCCGCGCCCGCCGCGGTGACGGCCCCGGCGGCGCGGCGCAGTGACTCGGCGGGGCCGGAGAGGACCACCTGCTCGGCGGAGTTGAGGTTGGCGAGGTCGACGTCGTCGAGGCCGGCCTCGGCGAGCAGATCGGCGATCCGCGTGGCGCCGGGGCCGACCACGGCGGTCATCGCGCCGCCGGTGGCCCGGCCCATCAGTTCGCCGCGGCGGGCGACCAGGGCGAGGCCGGTCTCGAAGTCGAAGGCGTCGGCGGCCAGCAGCGCGTTGTACTCGCCGAGGCTGTGCCCGGCCAGGAAGTCGGGGGCGGGTTCGCGGGCCGCGTACGCGCGCCGGGTCAGCTCGTTGACGACGAACAGCGCGGGCTGCAGGTAACGGGTGTCGGTGAGCCGTTCGCCGGCGTCGCCGAGGCAGAGTTCGCGCACCGAGAAGCCGAGGATCCGGTCGGCGGCGGCCATCGCCTCCGGGTAGCGGTCGAACAGGTCGCGGCCCATGCCGCGGCGCTGCGCGCCCTGGCCGGGGAAGAGCCATGCGGTGCGCCGCGTCACGAGCCTCCCTCCCACGGGAAGCGCTGCCGTTCGGCGAAGTCGGCGATCCGGCGGCCGACACCGTCGGAGGACATCAGCCGGGCGAACTCGTCGATCGCGGTGCGCTCGACCTCCGGGGTGATGATCCACATCTTGGCGAAGTACCGCTTCAGGTCGCCGACCGTGGCGCCCTCCACCTTGGTGACCCGGAAGGCGAGCCGGCGCAGCGCCGGCTGGAGCTGGTCGGCCAGCTGGTCGACCAGGCCGGACAGCAGTGCCTGATCGGCGGTCACCGGCAGGGTGCTCAGGCTCATCGCGTAGGCCTTCTGGAAGCCGGTGCGGCGGATCAGGAAGGGGGCGACGCTGCACGGCAGCAGGCCCCACAGCGCCTCGGGCAGGCTGAACGTGGAACGGGGCGTGGCGAGCACGAAGTCGCTGGCGGCGACCAGGCCGACGCCGCCGCCCGCCACCCGGCCGTCGACGGTGGCGACCACCACCCGGGGGGTGAGGGTGAGGCGTTTGAGCAGGCCGAGGAACTCGGCGCCGCCCCGCGCCGCCCGCTCCCGGTCGGGGCGGCCCTCGGCGGCCGCCCCGAGCAGGTCCATGCCGGTGCAGAACACGCCGTCGCCTCCGGTCAGCACCACCACCCGGCAGTCCGGGTCGGCCTCGGCGGTGTCGAGCGCCGCGTGCAGTTCCCGGATCATGGCGGTGTCGATGCTGTTCTGCGCGTCCGGGCGGTCGAGGGCGACGGTGAGGACGCCCGGCACGCCGGAGAGTCGGATCGTGCGGTGATCCGTGCCCAGGTCCATCTGCTCAGCTCCATCGATAGCGCCGGTGGAAGTTCTCGATCCGGTCCAGCACCAGCTGGTCCCTGCCGTGCAGCGCCGGGTCGTAGACGTCCGCGTACCGCGACACGTCGAGGACCGCGTCCTGCACGCCGGGGGCGCCCTCGGCGGTGTGCTTCGCCAGCCGGTCGTAGTCGGCGACGGCGAGCCGGTGCCGGGCGTCCAGGTGCTCGGCGGTCCGGTACCGGGCGAGCAGGGCGGGCGCCCCGGCGCCGACCACTCCGCTGTAGAACTCCGAGGCGCAGCCCGACCCGTAGGAGAACAGGCCGACCCGGCGCGGCTCGCTGAAGTCGCCGTGCTCGATCAGCGAGAGCAGGGCGACGAACAGACCTGCCGCGTAGGTGTTGCCGATCCGGGCCGGGTTGACCAGCGAGGCGGCCATCCGGTTCTGGAAGTCGGCCTCGATGGCGTCCGGGGACATCCGTTTGGCCCGGCGCATCAGGTGCCGGTGGGCGCCCTTGACCATCCCGCCGAACGGGGTGTGGAAGGCCAGGTGGTCGAAGGTCGCGACGATGTCGGCCCCGGCGACCGTGTCCCGGTAGTCGGCGAAGGAGCGCTCCAGGCACTCCAGGTAGGCCAGCAGCGAGAGGTCGGAGTCGCCGGCCGCCAGGTCGGGGCGCGGCCGGCAGGTGTCCATCACCTCGTAGCTGTAGAGGCCGGCCGCGCCGGGGTCGAGGTCGAGCACCTCGGGTTCGGGGCCGAGCAGCAGGGCGGCCGCGCCGGCGCCGTGGGACGGCTCCCAGTACGGCATGCCGACCACCGAGCCGCCCGCGTCGGCGGCGATCACCAGCGCCCGGGCCCGCGGGCGGGGGCTGCCCGCCAGCAGGCCGAGCGCGGTGCGCAGCGCCGCGGTGCCGCCGTAGCAGGCGTGCTTGACCTCGAAGGAGCGGCAGCGCCGGCCGAGGCCGAGGTAGTGGTGCACGTAGGTGCTGATCGGCTTGCCGAAGTCCAGGCCGGACTCGGTGCCGACGATCACCGCCTCGATGCTGTCGCGCTGCTCCCCGGTGAGCCGGTCGAGGATCGGCCTGGCCGCGTTCACGGCGTTGGTGACCGGGTCCTCGCACGGCAGGTTGACCGACTTCTGCACCATCATCAGGTTGTCGAAGCGGTCCAGGTCCAGTCCGCGCGCGTGGAACAGCTCCCTGACGTCCAGGGCGGCCCGCCCGACATAGGCGTTGGCCGCCTCAACTCCGACGGCCATGCAGCGGCGCCCAGAGGGTGTCGGTCATCGTGCCGTCGAGCACCGTGCGGTGCCAGCCGCCGCCGCCCTTGCCGTCGGGGACGACCTGGGAGGTCATCAGGCGGCGCAGCTCCGGGTCGGTCTCCTGAAGGGCCATCAGCTCGTGGTAGGCCTCCGCGGAGGCGAGGTGGATCAGCAGGTGCAGGCGGTCCTGCTGGCCCCACATCTCCTCGTAGAGGAAGGCGGTGGCGCGGCCGACCATCGCCTCGGAGACGTGTCCGGCCCACTCGAACCAGAACTTCCGGGCCTCCTCGCGCAGGGCGTAGCGGACCTGGAGGCGGCGGTGCACGGTGAGCGGGGTGTTCACGGAGTGCAGCAGCTGCTCGGGGGCGAGCCGGGACTGGTAGCGGGCCGGCGGCTGGAAGGTGTCCAGCGGGTGGTCGTCGTCCTCGTCGTGGTGGCTCAGGCCGTGCTGCGGGCAGATGATCGTCTCGGTCATCGACCCCTCGACGAACATCCGCTCCCAGTTGCCGCCGCCCTTGGCGGGCAGCCGGTCGCCGGCGGACACCTCGGCCCACTTCTGCGAGTGGTCGACCATGTCGAGCATCCGGCGGTAGTCGCTGGGCTCCTTCAGGTGCAGCAGCCAGTGCAGCCGGCTCTGCGTCCCGAACAGCTCCTCGAAGGCGAAGATCGAGACATAGCCGACCTGGGCGTTGTTGATCAGATCGACCAGGTCGGCGGAGAAGGACATGCCCTCCTCGCGGAACTCGTTCTTCAGCTGCCCGACCCGGTGGATCAGGAATCCCGCGTCGGCGGAATTCAGCAGTTTGTCCAACGGCACCGAGGTCTGATGGAACGCCGGCCTGATCCTGGGTTGCGTGCTGGAATTCTCTGCGGCCGTCACGCCCGCCTCCTTTTCCATGGAAATTAGCCGGTCGTCCCCGACAATCCCTACCGGATGACGTTAAGAGCGCGCGGCGGATTCCTGCTGCTCAATTCTGCGCAGGGTCGGCCGGCACCGAGGCGCGGTCCGACCAGGCGGCGAGTTCGACGGCCCGCAGGCGCTCCTCGGAGCGGTGCTCGACCTTCGCCATGGTCCAGCGCAGGGTGGGCGCGGCCATCACCGAGGTGAGCACGGCGACCAGCACGACGATCGAGTACATCGCGGGGCTGAGCACGCCGAGCCGCAGGCCGATGGTCGCCACCACCACCTCGACCGCGCCGCGGGCGTTCAGCCCGGCGCCCAGCGCCAGGCCCTCCCAGTGCGTCAGGCGGCCGAGCCGGGCGCCCAGGTAGGCGCCGGCGAACTTGCCGCCGACGGCGAGCAGCAGCACCACCGCGGCGGCGGCCAGCGTCCCCGGGTCGCCCAGCACCGCCAGGTCCACCTTCAGGCCCGCCCCGGCCAGGAAGATCGGGGCGAACACGGAGAGCGTGACGGTCCGCAGCGAGGCGAGCCGCACCGCGGTCTCCCGGGAGGGCGAGCTGAGCAGGCAGCCGACCGCGAACGCGCCGAGCGCCGACTCCAGGCCCAGCGACTGGCTGCCGGCCGAGGCGGCCAGGATCGCCACCACGGTGATCGCGATCACCGGCCCGGAGCCCTCGGCCTTCTCGGCCCGCCCCAGGGCCCGGCGCAGCAGCGGCCGGGCGGCGATCACCACGGCCAGGAACAGCAGCAGGTGCCCCACGCTGGAGACGACGTGACCGGCCGTCAGGGCACCCACCGTCATCGCGGAGACCAGCGACAGGAGGATCCAGGCGACCACGTCCTCGCCGGCCGCCGCGGCCAGCGTCAGCTGGCCGATGTCGCGGTGCAGCATGCCGAGGTCGGTCAGCGTCTTGGCGATCACCGGGATCGCGCTGACGCCCATCACCACGCCGATCAGCAGCGCGAACGAGGAGCGGTCGGCGTGCGGGCCGAGCAGCCGGCCGGGCAGCAGCAGGCCGGTGGCGACGCCCAGGCCGAGCGGCAGCACCAGCGCCGCGGTGCTGACCGAGAGCACGGTGCGAGGGCGGCGGCGCAGCATCCGCAGGTCCAGGTGCGCGCTGGACAGCCCGATGAACAGCAGTACGCCGAATGTGCTGACCGCGTCCAGCAGTTGGGTCTGTGAGCGGTCCGCCGGCCACATCCAGGCGAACGCCGCGGGCGAGAGGTGTCCGAGCACCGTCGGGCCGAGCACCACTCCGCTGAGCAGTTCGCCCACCACACCCGGCAGACCCACCCGGCGGGCCAGCTGGCCCATGCCGGATCCGACGAGCAGCAGGGCCGCCAACTGCACCAGGAACAGCAGGGTCTGATGCTCGCTCATGTCGACCTTCTCCTTCGGGGCCGGTCTTCCTGAGCCCCAAGGGTTGGCGTCGCGACGAGTGCCCAGCTACTCAGAATTGAGCATCGGCCGGCAGTCGGCCCTCGATGTAGTCGCCGAGCCGCCGGTCGTCGACGACCAGCGAGCCCTGCGTCATGTCGACCAGTCCGGCCTCCCGGAAGCGCTTGAGGAACAGCCCGACCCGGGAGCGGGTGGTGCCGACCATCTCGGCGAGTTCCTCCTGGGTGATCCGCGCCCGGATCAGCACCAGCCGGCCGCGGCGCGTGCCTATCTGCTGGGAGAGCAGGAGCAGCCGGGCCGCCAGACGGCGCTCGCACTCCATCGTCACCATGTCGACGATGATCTTCTGCTGTTCGATCACCCGCTCGCCGAGGTGCCGCACGTACTCGGGCAGCAGCCCCTCCTCGGCGAGCACCGACAGGAATCGGTCACCCGGTATCCGACGCAGCGTCGTCGGCTCCAGCGCGACGGCGGTGTCCGAGCGCTCGCTGGCCAGCAGCCCCAGCTCGCCCAGGGCGTCGCCCGCTCCGGAGATGGAGAGCAGACATCGCTTGCCGCTCCCGGTGGTCATCAGCGTTTTGACCTGACCGGTCTCGATCACGTATATGTGCCGGTCCTGGCCGCCGTCCACGTACACGTGTCCGCGCCGGGGCACCGTCAGGGTCGGGGTGTCGTGCAGCCGGGTGGCGCACAGCGCGCGCAGCTTGGCGCGGAAGCGGGCCGAGTCGGTGTCGGCCGGCTCCGCGGCACGCCGCACGGGGACCGCGGTGGCGGTCGGACGGGTCCGGTGGTACTCCAGTGTTGCCCTCATCTTCAACCTCGAATCGCCTAGAGAACGGCACAGACGCGTCGTCCCGGGCCGGGCAGCCCGGCCCGGTGGACACGTCGGAACGGTGTCTGAGATCGCCAGGATGTGCGGATAAGCGAGGTGCGGGGGGCAAGCATAGGAAAAGATTCGGCCGACACCAATGCCCTCGCCGCCATTGGACGCAGGCACGCCGAACCGGCCGCGGCGGCACCCCGCCGACTTCGCACGATGCTCAATCCAGCGCAGAAATGCCCGGTTCAGCCGGTCTAGGTTCGGGGCGCTCGGGCGTACCCGCCGGAACGAGCCGACCTGCCGAGGAACGGAGTCTGCCCCGTGAATGACCGGTCATCACAACCCGGCGCGCCGTCCGGTCCCGAGGACCCGAAGGTCCTGCCGACCGGACCGCGGGTCGACCCCTACACGCTGTACTCCGACATGCGTGCCGAGGGCGTCGTCCACACCATCCGCGAACCCAACGGTCTCCACCGCCGGCTCGTGCTGCGCTACGCCGAGGCCCGCGACGTCATGAACGACGCCCGCTTCGCCAAGGACCCGGGCCTGGCCTGGGACCAGCTGCGCGACGCCGGCTACGTCAAGGGCGAGCGCGACAACCGCGCCGACTATCTCTACCACCTGGTCAACACCGACCCGCCGGACCACACCCGGCTGCGCAAGCTGATCAGCAAGGCGTTCACCAACCGCCGGATGGAGGCGATGCGCCCGCGCGTGCGGGAGATCGCCGAGCAGCTTCTCGACGGCCTCGCCGGGCAGCGGACCGTCGACCTGATCGAGAGCTACGCGCACCCGCTGGCCACCACCGTCATCTGCGAGATCCTCGGCGTGCCGAACGCCGACCGGGAGAACTTCCGGATCTGGGCCACCGCCATGCTCACCGCCCCGGACGCGGTGGTCGACGGCGCGCTCACCCCGCAGGAGGGCTACGCGGCGATGCAGTCCTTCTTCACCGAGCTGCTGGCCCGCCGCCGTGAGGAACTCAAGGACCTCGCGGAGACCGACGAGGACACCAGCGACCAGCAGCCCGATGTGATCACCGGCTTGATCGTCGCCCGCGACGAGGGCAACCGGCTCACCGAGATCGAGATGGTCTCCACCGCGATGCTGCTGCTCAGCGCCGGCCAGGAGCCCACCGTCAACCTGATCGCCAACGGCACCCTGACGCTGTTCGACAACCCGGAGCAGTTCGCCCTGCTGCGGGCCAAGCCCGACCTGGTCGCCTCGGCCGTGGAGGAGTTCCTCCGTTACGACCCGCCGGTGGAGCTGTCCACCATGCGGGTCTCCACCGAGGACGTCGAGGTGGCCGGCACCATGATCCCGGCCGGCAGTGTGGTCACCGTCTCCATCGCCTCGACCAGCCGCGACGAGCGGCAGTTCGAGAACCCCGACCAGCTGGACATCACCCGCACCGACAACCCGCACCTGGCCTTCGGCTACGGCCTGCACCACTGCCTCGGCGCCCCGCTCGCCCGGATCGAGGGGCAGGAGGCGATCGCGGCGCTGGTCGGCCGCTACCCGCACATCTCGCTCTCCGGCACCCGGGACGACCTGCGCTGGCGCCCCACCCGGATCATGCGCGGCCTGGTCGAGCTGCCGGTCGAGCTCGGCCCGCGGGCCTGACCCGCACCGGATGGCAGAGGGAGGGCTGCGGCCCGGCAGGCGCGAGGCCCACGTGTGGACCGCGCGCGTGCCGGACTCGGACCGCGACCCCGCGGTCCGGGCGGGGCTGGCACTGCTCACGGCCGCCGAGCACGACCGGCTGGCCCGCTTCCGCTTCGCCCGGGACCGCGCCCAGTACGCGGTGGGGCACTCCCTGCTGCGCACCGCGCTGACCTGGTGCCACCCCGAACTCCTGCCGCAGCAGTGGGAGTTCCGCACCACCTGGCACGGCCGTCCGGAACTCGCCGGCCGCGCCGCGGAGACCGGGCTGAGGTTCAACCTCTCCCACACCCCCGGCGCGGCCGTCTGCGTGGTGGTCCGCGGGACCGACTGCGGCATCGACGTCGAGGAGACCGGTCCGCACCGCACCCGCCGACTGCCCGGAGTGCTCGCCCCCGCCGAGGCCGCCGCGCTCACCCGGCTGCCCGCCGACCGGCAGGCCGACGCCCTGCTCCGGTACTGGACGCTGAAGGAGGCCTACACCAAGGCCCTCGGCCTCGGCCTCGCCCACCCGTTCAGCCGCTGCGACTTCGGCGCGCTGCCCGACACCGGGACGATCGCGCTGGCCGCCGACGCGGCGGGCCAGTGGCAGTTCCACCAGTGGCGGCCAGGAGCCGGCCACATCGCCGCGCTCGCCCTGCGACGCGGCGCGGGCGCCGCCGGGCTGGTGGTGGTCCACCACGGCGACGCCCCTGCCGGATCCGCTCAGACCTTCGCCACGTAGCGCGCCAGCCGGGTCTCGTGCACGGTCAGCTGGGCCGAGCCGCTGTGCACCAGCAGCCCGTCGTCGGAGAACCGCTTCAGGAAGAACCCCACCCGGGAACGCGTGGTCCCGACCATCTCCGAGAGTTCCTCGTGCGTGATCCGCCGTTCCATTCTCAGCTCGGCCCCCTGCCGCCGGCCGACCTTTCGAGCGAGATCGAGAAGTGTCACCGCGAGCCGCTGCTCGCAGTTCATGGTCACCATGTTGGCGATCAGCCGCTGCTGACAGGACAGCTGTTCCATCAGGTGCAGGGCGAACTCCTCGGCGTTCTCCAGATCCTGCAGAACCGCCGCCACATGCGCCGCCGACAACTTCCGCAGGACACTCCGCTTCATCGCCGTCGCGGTCTCCGCGCGCATTCCCTGGAGAATTCCCAGCTCACCGAAGAACTCCCCCTCCACGCATACGGAGAGCAGACACCGCTTACCGTCCAGGGAACCCGAAACGATCTTGACCTGACCCTCTTCGACCAGGTACAGACTGTTGTCCGACTGCCCGCTGGAATACACGTTCTCGCCGCGCACCAGCCGCACCGCCGGGGCCGACCTCCCACTCCCCACCATTCTGTCCCGCAGGGTCTCCCATAACGACATGGACGTGGAGACGAACATTACTTCCCCCTTGCGTACTGTTGCCTCGCACATTAATCAAGCCGGGTTTCGGTCAACAATGCAGTCGAAAACCCGTCCTATAGTTGCCCTCTGCGCCCTGGCCAAAACCCTTGCCACAGGCCTCCAACCACCCGCCCGACCCGGCCCGATCACCCGCCCGATCCGGCCCGATCACCGGCCGAAAGAGGAGCAGCCGACAGCCACTTCCGCCCGGCACGCCGTCGATCTCGGCCCGGGCGGCCTTCCGACCGGGGAGGACGACCGCGCGGGGTCGACGCCCCGGGGATCGCTGCTGCGCGACATGGGCCTGACGCCCCGCCGGCCCGGGCGCACCCTTCTGCCTGCCCCTACCGCGGCCGCCCGGCTCGGCCCGGCGCTCCTTGCCCGGCGGCACCTCCCGGGGGCATCGCCCTTCGAGGAGGGGGAGCTGTTGCGCGCGTGCAGATGCCGAAGCTTCACCGGCTCCCGGGCCTGCCGCTCGAACCGGTCCGTCCGGTCGGCGAGTTGCGTGGCCATGGCCACGATCTGCGCAGCCCGAAGGGCGATCCCCCCCGGCTCGCCGAGCCGGACGGCTCGACCACGGGCGAGCACGACCCGCTCGTCACGCGTCATCGACTCCAGCCCGGGCAAGGCAAGCGAGGTCCCAGGTCATCCCGATGAGCACGGTGGGCTGGACCTGGGTGCTGCCGCCTGCGCCGCGCCGGCGGGGACCTCGGTGTCCGGAGCACGGATCGGGCAGGGGCGTTCCTCGCCGGGGTACGGGTTATGCCTTGGCCTCCGGTACCGGGTGCACGGTCATCGGGACTGCGCTGGCCCCCATGATGCCCTTGCACACCTCCCGGACCGGGCGGCCGGGCACCGGCCGGAGTTCGAAGCGGGGCAGCACGGTGGCCAGCGCGAAGGCCATCGTCAAGTTGGCCATCGATTCCCCGGCGCACAGACGGGTACCCGCGCCGAAGGGCATGAACATCTCGCGGCGGGGCTGCTGGGGGTGCCCTGGTGACCACCGGTCGGGGTTGAAGGTCGTCGGATCGGAGTAGACGGCCGGGTCGCGGTGCAGGGCGGTGAGGCTGACCAGCAGTTCGGCCTCGGCGGGGAACGCGAAGCCGCCGACCTGTACGGGTCGGGTGGTGCGCCGCATGTCCATCCAGCCGGGGGTGCGCAGCCGCAGGGTCTCGTTGATGACCTGGCGGGTGTACACCAGTCGGCGCAAGTCGCCCATGGTGGGGTCCCGCCCGTCCAGCACCTGGGCGAACTCCTCGCGCAGTCGCCGGGCGACCGTGGGGTGCCGGGCGATTTCGTAGAAGGCCCAGCCCAGGGCGTGTCCGGAGCTGTCGCCGCCGGCGATCAGCATGGACAGCACCTCGTCGCGCAGTTCGCCCGGGCTCATGGGCCGGCCGTCCGCGTCCCGGGCGGCGACCATGCTGGACAGGATGTCGTCGTGGTCATGGGGGTCGGTCAGGTACCGGTTGATGATCGAGGCCAGCGCCGCCTCGAGCCGGTCCCGCGCCCGGATGAAGCGCCGGTTGGCCGGGGTGGGCAGCTTGTCGACCAGGTCGCTGGGGACCACGCTGCGGATGCCGACGCCGGCTATGAAGTCGGCGATGGTGACCCGGATGGTTGCGGCGTCGCCGGCCACCTTGTCCGAGGAGAACAACGCGGTGTTGATCAGATCGTTGGCCAGGGTGTCCATCTCCCGCGCCATGTCCAGAACGGTACCGGGCTTCCAGGTGTCGACCTGCGCCTTGATGCCGGCCAGCAGCGCGGCCACGTCGTACCCGGGGTGGTCGTGGCTGAACGCCGGCTGGACCATCCGGCGCTGGCGCAGGTGGAAGGCGCCGTCGGAGCTGCCGAGCCCGTTGCCGACCAGCGGGCGCACCTTGGTGAAGAACCGCCCCCGGGCGAAGGTGTCGCCGCCGTCGCCGAGTATTTCGCGGACCATGGCGTGGTCGTTGATGAGGAAGGTGGGAGTACGGCCCATGCGCAGCCGCAGCACGGGTCCCTCGGAACGGACCCGCTCGAAGAAGGCCAGCCTCTGGGCCGCCACGGCCGGTCTGTGCCCGGCAAGCAGAACGCTGCCTGACGCGACTGGCACAGAACTGACAACCTGATCCCCCGACATACGCTCGCTCCCGTCGTCTTTTTTCACTGGAACAGGAGGTACTCACCCAACGCCTCGCCTCAACCGGCGGGCCGTCCAAGTGTGTTGCGATGCTAGCCCTGGCCGATGGCCGCCCGGCGCTCAGAATTGAGCATCAGCACCGGAATCCGGCCACTTGCAGCGGCGGTCCCCTCACGGGTGACGATGAGCATCGCGGCCCGCTCGACGAGGGCATGGAGCAGGCCGAGTGCGGCAGGACAGGCAACCGACGCGGCTCCCGTGCTGATGAGTTGAGGCGTCGAACACCTCTCCCGACAGCCCAGGAACCTCGTGCGTTGCGGGAACCTGCCTCGTCACCCGTCAGGTGGCCATGCCGAAAAGGCCCAGTGCCGTCGCTCTCGCCTGTCGTCGATCAAGGACCCGGGCCGAACCGGCCGGGCACCGATGAGGCCACAGCCCGTCGCGCGCGTTTTCAACAGATCTCGGCCAGCCCCGCCGGTACCGGAGGACCCCTGCTCGGGCCGCAGTCTTGTGCTTGACTGACACGCATGGCCCGAGACGAAGAGATCATCGAATTCGCATCGGCGGCGGAGCTGGAGGATTGGCTCTCCCGCAATTACGCCGCTTCCGGCGGGTTCTGGCTGAAGCTCAAGAATGACGCAGCGGGCAAAGACGCCCTGACGTACGCCCAGGCCCTCGACGTGGCACTGTGCTACGGCTGGATCGACGGCCGGAAAGGCAAGCTCGACGACGCCCACTGGCTCCAGCGGTTCACGCCGCGGTCGGCCCGCAGCCGGTGGTCGAAGGTCAACCGGGAGAAGGTCGCCGCCCTCGTCGAGCAGGGCCGGATGCGACCGCCGGGGATCGCCGAGGTCGAGCGGGCCAAGAAGGACGGGCGCTGGGAAGCGGCCTACGCGGGGGCGAAGACCGCCACCGTCCCGGACGACCTGGCGAAGGCGCTGGAGGCCAACCCGGCCGCCGCGGAGTTCTTCAAGACCCTCGACAGCCAGAATCGCTACTCCATCCTCTACCGGGTGCAGGACGCCAAGAAGCCCGAGACCAGGGCCCGGCGCATCGAGAAGTACGTCGGCATGCTGGCCAACCAGGAGAAGATCCACAAGTGACCGCACGGCGGCATCCTGCCGCCCAGGCGGCTCAGTCGGCGCCCGGGTTCCCTGTCGCGGGCCGGTGACCTGGCAGCGCTCGCGGAACTCGGCTCCGGCGGCCGCCGCGCCGTCGGCCAGGACCTGGTCGAGGAGGTGTCGCGGGGGCGTAGGCCGCCGGGACTTCCTCGATCGCGCGGCAGCAGCCCTCGATGTGCACGCCGCCGAGCTCGTGGACGACGCGGTGGAGCGGCGGGCAGCCGGTCGCCCTGACCGCGTCGGGCAAGCCTCAGCGGCGCAGCCGGTCCACGCCCGGCGGCTGAATGCGGAGGGTGGGCACGGTGTCGGCGGGAAGCCCGACCGGGCCGGCAGCAGGACGCGGTACCCGGTCGCTCCGGTCGAGGTGACCGCGCGCGGGCGATGGCCCTGACCGTACGCACCCGGTCCCGGGCCGGCAGCGCGGTATTGAGTGATCGTCAGCGGTCATTACCGGAGGGTGTGGGCGGTGAGGCCGGTCCTGGCGGCTACGGGCGGACGATGGGCATGATCAGCTCGTCCACCACGGCCACCAGGTAGTCGTCGGGAACCGGGGACGAGTCGCCGAGGAAGCGCTGCACCAGCATGGCGGGCCCGAGTTCGGCGACCAACGGGCTGAGCCGGCCGGAACGGATCTCGCCGCGCCGCACCCCGCGCTCCAGGATCAGCTGGAAGACGTTCTGCCGGGGCTGGAAGACGCGCTCCTGCACCAGGCGGACCATCGGCCCGTCCCGGTCGATCTCGGCCAGCAGGCTCTGCATCGCGCGGCCGACCGGGGAGTTGAGGACCTCCGCCTTCTGCCGCATGTGCTCGACCAGGTCGTCGCGGACGTTGCCCTCGTCGGGCGCGTCCTCGGGCGCGGGCAGGGCGTAGTCGAGCGTGTCGACCACGAGCTCGGCCTTGCTGGGCCAGCGCCGGTAGAGCGCCGCCTTGCCCGTCCGGGCATCGGCCGCCACCCGGTCCATGGTCAGCCTGGCATAGCCGACGGCCTCGAGCTGGGTGATCACCGCCGAGTAGATGGCGCGCTCCAGGTCCTCACCCCGTCGGCGGCTGGCCGCCGCCTTCCTGGGCGGGCCCTGGCCTTCGACCGCGGCGTCGGCAGCCAATCCTGCTCCGGACACGGCATCCCCACTTCCCGGACGGCCCGCCCAGCAGACCGCGTATGAACGATTGCGTTCCCTACTTGCCACTGCTAGAGTACCAAACAGTGAACGCTACAGTTCCTTAAAGCTTCCTCGACATTTCCCTGATAAGGCTACCAAATGGCTGTTAGCACCCCCGCAGTCGCAGCCCCGGCGAGCCCGCCCCGGCTAGCGCATCGCACCGGCCTCATGCTGGTTGTCATCGCCATGGCCCAGCTCATGGTAATCCTCGACGCCACCATCGTGAACGTAGCGCTCCCCAGCGTGCAGACGTCCCTGGGGTTCTCCACGCAGAACCTGTCGTGGGTGGTCAACGCCTACACCCTCGCGTTCGGCGGGCTGCTGCTGCTCGGCGGCCGGATCGGTGACCTCCTCGGCCGCCGCCCGGCCTTCATCGGCGGGATCCTGCTGTTCACGCTGGGGTCCCTGCTCGGCGGCCTCGCCCAGAACTCCGGATGGCTGCTGGGCATGCGCGTCATCCAGGGCGCCGGGGCCGCCATCGTCGTACCGACGGTGCTGTCCCTGATCGCCACCGGCTTCCCGACCGAGCGGGAGCGCAACCGGGCGTTCGCGGTGTTCGCCGGCGTATCGGGCGCGGGCGGCGCGATCGGCCTGGTGGCGGGCGGGTTGCTCACCGAGTGGGCCTCCTGGCGCTGGGTCCTGCTGGTCAACGTGCCCATCGGCGTCGCCCTGGCCCTGGCCGCGCCCCTGTTCATCGGCAGGACGCCGCGGAGCGAGGGCCGCTTCGACGTCGGCGGCGCGATCACCTCCACCGGGGGCGTCGCCCTGCTCGTGTACGGCTTCATCCACGCCTCCGACAGCGGCTGGCGGGAGGCCACCACGATCGGCTCGTTCATCGGGGCCGTGGTCCTGCTGGTGGCGTTCGTCTTCATCGAAAGCCGCACCCCGCAGCCGATCATCCCGCTGCGCCTGTTCGCCAGCCGCAACCGCTCGGGCATCTACGCCCTCGGGGTGGCGATGATGGGTTCCCTGATCGGGATGTTCTTCTTCCTGACCCTCTTCTTCCAGAACGTGCTGAGCTACAGCCCGCTCAAGACCGGCCTGGCCTTCCTGCCGCTCAGCGTCTCGATCATCGTCGTCTCCGGCGTGATGATGCAGCTCATCCCCAAGATCGGACAACGCCTGCCGCTGGTGGCCGGGACGCTCTTGATCACGGGCTCGCTCATCTGGCTGTCAGCCATCTCCGCCGACAGCGCCTACCTCAGCGACCTGCTCGGTCCCATGCTGCTGTACGGGTTCGGGGCGGGCATGGTGTTCATGCCGATGACCATGGTCGGCGTGTCCGACGTGGAGATGGAGGACACGGGGGCCGCTTCGGGCCTGCTCAACGCGACGCAGCAGATGGGCGGCTCGCTGAGCCTGGCGGTCATCATCACCGTGTACGGCGCGGCGACGAACGGGGCGACGGGCGACCCGGCGCACGTCCTGGCCAAGGGCGCCTCGGCCGGCTTCCTGGTCGCGGTGGGGTTCACGGTCGTCGCGCTCGCGCTGGTGGTCCTCCTCGTCCGGCCCGCCGCGAACGCGCCCATGCCGGGGATGATGCCCGGTATGGACGCCGGCCCGGACGCGGAGCCCGAGCCCTCGGCGGACGACTCGCCGTCGGCCCCGCAGGCCAAGAACCTGGAGTAGCCGCCGGAAGGACCTGGTTGAGGGGGCGGGTCCGCGGACCCGCCCCCTCGACCAGGTCCGGGTTGCCGCCTGACCACGGCCTCGGGCACCTTGCCGGTCACCCCGCGGGACGGGCCCGGCCGGGCGCGGAACCGCTCGGGCCGCTCGCGCGGCTTGAACCGCCCGGCCGGCAAGCCCGGCAGCTCGTCCGGAGCCCACGGGTCCCGCACGACCACGACCGCGTCGGCCCCGGCGCCCGGGCCCGGCAACCACCGCCGCCTCCAGCACCGCGGGGTGCTCGTACACGCGGGGTGCTCGTACACGCGGGGTGCTCGTACAGGGGAGCGTGCGACCCGCCGCCTTCGGGCCCACACCGCAGCGGACCCGCTTCCTGCCTCACGCCACGATCGCAGAGCACCGCACCAAGGCCGACGGAACGGTGATCCGGCCCAGGTCAGGGGAGTCCCCCGCACCCCTGCACCCCTGCACCCCTGCACCCCTGCACCAGGGACTTCCCAGGGACTTTCCGCCGCGTGACGCGGCAAGCCCCCGAAAGACCGGGAAGGGCCTCCGACGCAGGTCGGAGGCCCTTCCCGAGGCAAAGCCGCAGGCAGCGGCAGACGAGTCGGGCTGTACGCCGGGTTCTGTCGCCCGGTCGCCTCGCGGCGGCCGGGGAGACGGCCATCCATCTAGGACCGGCGTTGCCGCCGGCCTCGTGCGGTCTACCCGCGGACTCGGGCGGGCAGCCCTCCAACGTCCGCGCAGAGCGCGTTTCACGGCGCTCCTTTTGACCTTGCTCCGGGTGGGGTTTACCTAGCTGCCCAGGTCGCCCTGGGCACTGGTGGTCTCTTACACCACCGTTTCACCCTTACCCGGTGCCGAAGCGCCGGGCGGTCTGTTTTCTGTGGCACTGTCCCGCGGGTCACCCCGGGTGGCCGTTAGCCATCACCCTGCCCTGTGGAGCCCGGACGTTCCTCGGGAGGCCCTGGGGGCTTCACGCGGCCGTCCGCCCGGCTCGTCTGCCGTGTGGACCATGCTACCGGGCCACGGCTCAGAGGAAGTCCGCGGTCTCCAGATCGAAGCCGAAGGGCTCGGGGAGGGTGAGGGGCTTGCCGAAGGGGACGGTGGAGCGTTTGCGGTAATCCTCCTGGCCCGGGTCGCTGAGGAGCGTGACCTCGGAGGAGTCACGATCGACGAGAAGGTAGTGCGGGATGCCGGCACGGGCGTAGCAGCGTCGTTTGACCTCGCGGTCGGCCTTCGGTTTGGTGGAGGTCACCTCCAGGACCATCACAACGCCCTGGCAGGGCATCCAGGGATCGGCACCCCGGTAGAGCCTCAGCACCTCGGGAGCGAACGTCCCGTCCGGGATCACGTGGTCCTTGGGACAGCCTTCCGCTTTCCCCAGCTTCAGCCCCTTGTTCCCGGAGAACTGCATGTCGGTTCGGGACTTTCTGATCACCTGGGTCACGATCAACCCGATGCAGTCCTCGTGATCCCCGTCCGGCGGCGGTGTCACAACGATCTCCCCCTCGACGAGTTCCGCCCGGAAGCCTTCCGGGGTGTCCAGGGCGAGGAAGCCCTCCAGCAGGACCTCTTCCTGCGTGAGCGGCTCGTGGGCCATGGCAGTCACGTCACGCCCCTCCTTCGGTCGCTCGCCAGACTGGGGCATCGGTGGATCACCTGTCCGTGGGATCGGGAACCGTTCCCCCGATCGTGGCACAGGAGCACCGCCACCGCCGGGACACCGCTCGCTCGACCCCGCGGGGACGTGAACCGGCACCCCTTACGCTGGCGTGGAGTTCTGTCCGAAGGAGAAACGCGCGTGCTGGTCCTGCTGCCCCCGTCCGAAGGAAAGGCCGCCCCCGGCCGTGGCGCCCCGCTGAAGCCGGAGTCGCTGTCGCTGCCGGGGCTCGCCGCCGCGCGGGAGGCGGTGCTGGACGAGCTGGTCGAGCTGTGCGCCGGGGACGAGGAGAAGGCGCGCGAGGTGCTCGGGCTGAGCGAGGGGCTGCGGGGCGAGATCGCGAAGAACGCCGGGCTGCGCACCGCGGGCACGCGGCCGGCCGGGGAGGTCTACACGGGCGTGCTGTACGACGCCCTCGGCCTGGCGTCGCTCGACGCGGCCGCCCGGCGGCGGGCGGCTCGTTCGCTGCTGGTGTTCTCGGGGCTGTGGGGTGCCGTGCGGGTGACGGACCGCATCCCGTCGTACCGCTGCTCGATGGGGGTGCGGCTGCCGGGGCTGGGGGCGCTGGGCGCGCACTGGCGGGCGCCGATGGCCCAGGTGCTGCCCGAGGCGGCCGGGGACGGGCTGGTGCTGGACCTGCGGTCGGCGGCGTACGCGGCGGCGTGGAAGCCGAAGGGGGAGGTGGCCGCGCGGACGGCGAGCGTGCGGGTGCTGCACGCGCCGACCCGGAAGGTCGTCAGCCACTTCAACAAGGCGACGAAGGGCCGGATCGTGCGGAGCCTGCTGACGGCGGGCATCGCCCCCGAGGACCCGGCCGCCCTGGTGGTGGCGCTGCGGGACCTCGGTCACACGGTGGAGGAGCGGGCGCCCGCGCGGGCGGGGGCGGTCTGGACGCTGGACGTGCTGGTGGACGAGGTCCACTGACACCGAACGGTTCCGTTGCGCCATGTGCAACGACCTTTGCGTGGAGTGCACGCCGAGGGCAGGATGAGGCACATGACCTCACCCCCGCCCTCCCCTTCGGCTGCCTCGGTACTGGATCTCGCCCCCGTCGTGCCCGTGGTGGTCGTGGCGGACGTCGTCGACGCGGTGCCGCTGGCCCGTGCGCTGGTCGCGGGCGGGCTGCCGGCGATCGAGGTGACCCTGCGCACCCCGGCCGCCCTCGACGCGATCCGCGAGATCGCCGGCGCGGTGCCGGACGCGGTGGTGGGGGCCGGGACGGTGCTCACGCCGGAACAGGTGACGGACTGCCGGGCGGCCGGGGCGCGGTTCCTCGTGAGCCCCGGCTGGACGGACGCGCTCCTGACGGCGATGCGGGCGTCCGGGCTGCCCTTCCTGCCCGGGGTGTCGACCACCTCGGAGGTCGTGGCGCTGCTGGAACGCGGGGTGCGGGAGATGAAGTTCTTCCCCGCGCAGGCGGCGGGCGGTACGCCCTACCTGCGGTCGCTGGCCGGCCCGTTGCCGCAGGCCCGCTTCTGCCCGACCGGCGGCATCGGCCCCGACAACGCCGCGGAGTACCTGTCCCTGCCCAACGTCGTCTGTGTCGGCGGCAGTTGGATGGTACCGGCGGACGCGGTGGCGGCGCGGGACTGGACGCGGGTGACGGACCTGGCGCGGGCCGCCTCGCGGCTCACCCGCGCAGGTGGGACGTGTCGTTGAGGAGGCGGACGCTGGCGTTGCCGTCCGCGTAGTACGCGACGACCGACAGGGAGGCCGCCGACAGCTCCATCCGGAACAGCGCCTCGGGCGGGGCGCCCAGGGCGAGCCGGACCAGGGTCTTGATCGGGGTCACGTGGGTGACCAGCAGGACCGTGCGCCCCGCGTACGCCGCGACCAGCCGGTCGCGGGTGGCGGCGATCCGGGTCGCCGTCGCCGCGAAGCTCTCGCCGCCGCCGGTCGGTTCGGCCTCCGGGTCGGCCAGCCAGGCGTTCAGGTCGTCGGGGTGCCGCTCGCGGACCTCACCGAAGGTGAGCCCCTCCCAGGCGCCGAAGTCCGTCTCGCGCAGCCCGTCGTCGACGACGACCTCCAGCCCCAGGCGGGCCGCGACGGCCGCGGCGGTCTCCCGCGTCCGCGCGAGCGGCGAGGCGACGATGTGCTGGACCGTGCCCCGCCGGGCCAGCGCCGCCGCGACCCGCTCGGCCTGCTCCCGCCCGACGGCCGAGAGCGCGGGATCGCTCCCCCCGCTCCCGGAGAACCGCTTCTCGGGCGTGAGCGGCGTCTCGCCGTGCCGGAGCAGGACGAGGGTGGCGGGCGCCCCGAGGTCGGGGGCGGAACCCCAGCCGACGGAGGGCTGCGCCTGCCCGGCAGCGGCAGCGGCAGCCGGAGTGGCAGCGGCCGCGGTGGAGGCGGAGGCGAGGGTGCGGGCGGCGCGGCGGTCCGCGCCGGCAGGGGTGGTGACGGGGAGGGCGTTGTCGGCCGCGGTCGCGTCGCCGGACTGCCCGGCGGAGGGCGAGGGCCTCGCCGCGTCCCCCGTGCCGGCCACTGCCCCGTCCGCCCCCTCGGCAGGGGTCGCGGCACCGGCCGTACGTCCCCTCGCCAGGGCCTGGCGGGCCCTCGCCGCGCCGACGGCCGCGTCTCCGGGCGGCCCCGGGGGCGGGAGGTCGGCCGGGGCGGTCCGGGACCGGCCGGCAGGGGTGGCGAGCGCCGCCCTGGACGCCCCGGCGTCCCACTGCTCGCCCCGCTTGCCGGCGTCCATCGCCTCGTTGGCCAGACGGTCCGCGTGCTTGTTCTGTTCCCGGGGGATCCACTCGTAGGTGACCTGACCCGGTGGGTGGATCCGGGCGGCCTCCGCGGCCAGGGGCTTCATGTCGGGGTGCTTGATCTTCCAGCGGCCCGACATCTGCTCGACGACGAGCTTGGAGTCCATGCGGACGCGCACCGGGGCGGCGGGGTCCAGTTCGCGTGCGGCGCGCAGGCCGGCCAGCAGCCCCCGGTACTCGGCGACGTTGTTGGTGGCGACGCCGATGTACTCGGCCCGCTCGACGAGGGTCTCCCCCGTCGCCGCGTCGATGACCACGCTGCCGTAGCCCGCGGGCCCCGGGTTGCCCCGGGACCCTCCGTCGGCCTCGACGATGAACTCCCGCACCCCGCCCGCCCCTACAGGCCGGACTCGGAGGTCCGCACCAGGATCCGGCGGCAGTTCTCGCACCGTACGACGGTGTCGGGGGCGGCCTTGCGGATGTCGTTGATGTCGGTGATCGCCAGCTCCTGGCGGCAGCCCTGGCAGGTGCGCTGGTAGAGCTTGGCCGCGCCGACGCCGCCCTGCTGCTCGCGCAGCTTGTCGTAGAGCTTGAGCAGGTCGGCGGGGACGGTGGCGGCGATGACCTCGCGCTCCTTGGTCACGGAGGCGATCTCGCCGTCGATCGTCTCGAACGCGGCGTCGCGGCGGGCGGTGGCGTCGTCGATCCGGCCCTGGACGGAGCCGACGCGCTCGGTCAGCTCGGCGGCCCGCTCCTGGGCGGCCTCGCGGCGTTCCATGACCTCCAGGACGACGTCCTCGAGGTCGCCCTGGCGCTTGGCGAGGGAGACGATCTCGCGCTGGAGGTTCTCCAGGTCCTTCGGGGAGGTGACGGCGCCGGAGCCGAGGCGCTGCTGGTCGCGGGCGGCGCGCTGGCGGACCTGGTCGACGTCCTGCTCGGCCTTGGTCTGCTCGCGGGCGGTGTCGCTCTCCTCCGTCTGCGCGGCCACCAGGAGGTCGCGCAGCTGCGTGAGGTCCTTGGTCAGCGACTCGATCTCGGCGTGCTCGGGCAGCGAGCGGCGCCTGTGCGCGAGCTGCTGGAGGCGGACGTCGAGGTCCTGGACGTCGAGGAGTCGGATCTGGTCGGCGGGCGCGGCGTTCAGTTGGGGGCTCCAGGTGAAGGGAATCGGCTGGTCCAGGGGTCGGTGACCGTCTTCGAGACGTGGACCCGCAGACCCCAGCCGTGGCGGTCGGAGATCTCGTCGAGCTGGGCTGCGGCCAGCTCGCACCAGGGCCACTCGGTGGCCCAGTGCGCCGCGTCGAGCAGCACGAGAGGTGCGTGGGCGCCGTGGGCGCCGTGCTCGCGGGCCTCGGACACCGGGTGGTGGCGCAGGTCCGCGGTGAGGAAGGCGTCGACGCCCGCGGCGCGGACGTGGTCGAAGAGGCTGTCGCCGGACCCGCCGCTGACCGCGACGGTCCGTACGACTGCGTCCGGGTCGCCCGCCACCCGGACGCCCTGCACGGTGGCGGGCAGCCGCTCGGCGGCGCGGGCGGCGAACTCGCGGACGGTGAGCGGGTGGTCGAGTTCGCAGATCCGGCCGAGGCCGCGGCGCCCCTCGGGGTCGCCGGGGTCGGGCACGAGGGGTCCTACGACGCGCAGGTCGAGGGCGCCGGCGAGGGCGTCGCTGACACCGGGGTCGGCGGTGTCGGCGTTGGTGTGGGCGACGTGCAGGGCGATGTCGTGCTTGATGAGGGTGTGCACGACACGGCCCTTGAAGGTGGAGGCCGCGACGGTCGTCGTCCCGCGGAGGTAGAGCGGGTGATGGGTGACGATCAGGTCGGCGCCCAGCTCCACCGCCTCGTCGACGATCTCCTGGACGGGGTCGACGGCGAAGAGGACCCGCCCGACGTCCTGACCGGGTTCGCCCACGACGGTGCCGACCGCGTCCCAGGACTCGGCCCGCTCGGCGGGCCACAGGTTCTCCAGCGCGGCGATGACTTCAGACAGACGGGGCACGGGGAAAGGCTACCTGGCCGCCCCGCGCCCCCGTACCGCCGCCGGTCGGCGGGCGGCCGGCGGGCGCCCGGTGGGGACACATCGCCCCAAGCCCCTGCACATCCCCCACGACACCCGGAGCAGAATCGCTTCTGCGCCACTCGTACGAGCGAAGTCCCCGCCCGCCGACGCCCCGCCCGCGCGTACGAAAACTAGCTTCGTCGCCGGAGGTGACCGAACGATGACGGTCTGTGCGATCGAAGCCACCGCGGAGACCGGGGACGACGACCCGACGCCGCACGCGCCCTGCGCGATCACGGCGGACGGCACCTACGCCGCACGTCTAGCCCGCGACGGCGATTCCTGGTTCCCGGAGCGCTGGACACTGGACGGCCCCGAGCCGTACGCCGTACCGCTGCCCGCCCACCAGCCGGAGGAGCCCGGCACGGAGGTGCAGCCGATGGCCGACGGGCGGGTCCTGATCCGCCGGCTGTCGCAGGGGCGGCACACCTTCTCCCTGCTGTACCCGACCGGCCCCGGCACGGGTGAGCTCCCGCTGGGCGCGGTCGCGTGCCCGGACGGGGACACCGCCTTGCGGCTGCTGCCCCCGGCGCCGGACGGGCGGCGGGCGTACGCCGTCGCCGTGGGCCGGCGTTCGACGGCGCTGTGGCTGGTGGCGGGCGGCGCCTCCGGCCCCGAGCGGCTCGCCGAGATCCCGGGCCGCTGCTCGGGCGGGGTGTGGCTGGACCGGACCGGCCGCATGCTGGCCCTGGACCGCGAGGCCGAGGGCCGCACCAAGACGGTCGTGGTGGACCTGGAGCGGGGCGGCGAGGTGTCCCCGCTGCTCCAGATCACCGCCGGCAGCGACGACCGGCTGCTGCTCGCCGCCCCGGACAGCGGACTGCTCCTGATCAGCTCGGACGCGCCGTCGCCCGGTGAGCCCCAGCTCGGCTGGGGGGTGCTGGGCAGCACCCTGCCGGTGCGTTTCCCCCGGTCGCTGCGGCTCGCCGGCCGCGCGCTGACGCCGTTCGCGGTCCAGCCGGGGCAGGTGCTCGTGCCGGAGAACTGTGCGGTGGCGCTGCGCGTCGACGGCCCCTTCGGGAGCTGGGTCGGGGTGTGGCGTCCGGCGGACCGGCGGTTGCGCGAGTTCGCGGCGCCGCGGGGCTGGCTGACCGGCAGCGGCCTGTGGACGGAGGACGGAGTGCTGCGGCTGCCGTACGCGGCGGAGGGGGAGCCCTGTGGGGTCGCGCGGGTGGCGGTGCCGGCCGCGCGCACGGAGGAGCCGGCGGGGGCGTCGGCCGGGCGTGCGGAGCAGCGCCCGGGCGGTACCGCCGAGGGTGTCCCGGACGCCGTCGCCGAGACCCTGGAACCGGAACCTCCGGAACCTGTCGCGCCCCGGCCCGTACCGCTCCAACAGGCGCCCCTGGCCGGGCTTGTAACGAAGTAGCGGCGGTCGGCGTGGCCGCCTGGATCCACCCCGAGGGCCGCCGGATAAGCTCTCCCGGCTGAAAAAGATCATGTTGACGGGGTGAACACTTCCGATGAGCGACACAAGCACGATGCAGCCGTGGTCCACCGACACGCAGGAGGGGACCGGTCACGGCAGGCACCGGGGTCCGGTCTCGTCCCACGACGGCGAGTCCGCTCCCCTCGGCCGGCACCGCAAGCCGGCCGAGGAGAAGGCCGACGCCGCTGTCTGACGGTCACGCCTGTGGGCCCGGTCCGCCGTTCGGCGGGCCGGGCCCACAGCTGTTCTCGTCACCCCTTCCGCCGCGGCGCCCGCACCTGCGTCACGCGGGCGTGTTCCCCCCTCGGGCCTCCCGGGGCCTCCCGGGTCCTCCCGGGTCCTCCCGGGCCCTCCCGGGTCCCTCCGGGTCCTCCCGGGTCCTCCCGGGTCCCTCCGGGTACCTCCGGGTACCTCCGAGTCCTTCCGGGTCCTCCCTCCCGGACGTCGGCCGGTTCAGCGGTGTTCGACGACCGTGTCGGTGAGCACGGGCGCGTCGCCCCGCTCCACGGCGCTCGCGGTGACCCGGACCGTCCCCTCACCGCGCCACATGCGGATGCGGAGGGTCTCCCCCGGGAAGACCACCCCGGCGAACCGGGTGGTGTAGGCGCGCACCCGCGTCACGTCCCCGTCGAGCAGGGTGTCGACGACCGCCTTGAGGGTCACCCCGTAGGTGCACAGGCCGTGCAGGACGGGCCGGTCGAAGCCGGACGCCTTCGCGAAGGCGGGGTCGGCGTGCAGCGGGTTCCAGTCGCCGGAGAGGCGGTAGAGGAGGGCCTGGTCCTCGCGGAGGTGCCGTTCGACGGTGCGGTCGGGGTCGCCGGCCGGCGGGTCGGGCCGGGCCGAGGGGCCCCGGTCGCCGCCCCAGCCGCCCTCGCCCCGGACGAAGATCCGGGCCTCGTTCGTCCACAGCGGCCCGTTCGCGTCGGTGACCTCGGTGCGCATGACGAGCACGGCGGCCTCGCCCTTGTCGTGGACGGCGGTGATGCGGTCGGCGGCGGTGGCGGTGCCCTCGGCGGGCAGCGGGCGGTGCAGGGTGAGCGACTGGCCGCCGTGCAGGACGCGGGCGAGGTCGACGTCGACGCCGGGCAGGGACAGTCCGCCGGTCACGCCGGGTGGGCCGCCGCCCGCGACGGTGGCGAAGCTCGGCAGGACGTGCAGCCGGGACTCCAGCGTGTAGCGCAGTTCGCCGGGGTCGGTGGCGGGGACGCCGGCGCCGATGCCGAGGTGGTAGAGCAGGACGTCCTTGCGGTCCCAGGCGATCTCGCCGGTCCGGGGTGCGGCGGCGAGCGCCTTGGCTGCGTCGATGGGCACGGGGCTCCTGGCGGGTCTCGGGACCTCGGCGCGACCGTCCGCGCCGTCGGCCGCACCGGGGGTCGTCACGGGCGGGTCCGGAAGGCGTTCCGGTCCGGCGCCCTCTGTATAGCCCGGCGCCCGGCAGGCGTGAAGGATCCCGGCAGGCGTGAAGGATGCTGACGGCACGTCGGTTCGGCGTGCCGGTTCGACGTGCCGGTTCGGCGCACCGGGACATTTGTCCTGCCCAGGTCGGTACAACCGCATCTGTCCGCGGGCCGGGGTGGGTGCGTAGCGTCAAAGCGGTGGGCGAGGACCCGCGGAGGGACGACGAAGAGGGACGAGAAGGGGGACCGGGATGCGCGGGAAGCAGTGGGTGGCCTGTCGGTGGCAGGAGCACGTGCGGCACAAGGCCGAGCGCGCCCGTGACCGGGAGGCGATGCGGGAGTGGCGCAGGACGGGCGAGGTGCCGGATCATCCGGGCCCGCCGCCGTCCGGCTACTCCCTGCTGCCGTGGCTGCTGCTCGGCATGGGCGCCTTCTCGAACCTCCTTCAGGGCGAGGCCAACCCGTGGATCGGCGGCCTCGGAGTGCTGACCTTCAACTCCCTCTACATCTATGTCGTGTTCCGCAGTTTCGTCCGGGAGAAGCGGAAGGCGCTCTCGACACGGCTGGCCCTGGTGCTCATGGCGCTCGTCACCTGCGCTCTGGCGCTCGGCTACGGCGGCAGCTGGCTGAGCTTCTTCCCCTTGCTGGGGCTGGCCGTCGGCGCGAGCACGCGAGGGCCCTGGCTGGGGCCGGTCGGCGTCGGACTGGCGCTGGCCGCCGGCGCCGCCGCCGTGTACCGCAACGGCTGGAGCGACGCGGTGAACGTCGCCTACGGCACCCTCCTGTCGACGATGGTGACGGCGGCGATCCTGTCCCTGGCCGAGGCGGTACGGCAGTTGCGGGCCGCCCGCGAGGAACTGGCCCGGCGGGCGGTCGAGGAGGAGCGGCTGCGGTTCTCCCGCGATCTGCACGACCTGCTCGGGCACACCCTGTCGGTGATCGTGGTGAAGTCGGAGGCGGTCCGGCGGCTCGCGGAGCGCGATCTCGACGCGGCCCTCGCCCAGGTCATGGACATAGAGGCGGTGGGCCGCCAGGCGCTGACGGAGATCCGCGAGGCGGTCACCGGGTACCGCGAGGGCAGTCTCGCCACCGAACTGGACCGGGCCCGTTCGGTCCTGACGGCGGCGGGCGTCGAGCCGGTGGTCGACCGGTCGGGCCCCCCACCGTCCCCGCGGACGGCCGCCCTGCTGGGCTGGGTGGTGCGCGAGGCGGTCACCAACGTGGTCCGCCACAGCGGGGCCGGGCGCTGCGAGATCACCGTGTCGGGCACGGCGGAGCGAGCGCGGCTGACGGTCACCGACGACGGCACGGGCGCGGGCGGCAGGGGTGCGGGCGGCTCCGGTACCGGCGGTCCCGGTCCGGACGGTCCCGGCACGGGCGCCCACTCGTGCGCGGTGGGCTGCGGCACCGGTCTGACCGGCCTGCGCGAGCGCCTCGCGGCGGCGGGCGGCTCCCTGACGGCGGGCCCGGGCCCGGACGGCGGCTTCACGGTCACGGCGGAACTCCCGTCGGACGCGCCGCCGGCCCACGGGGCGGCGGAACCCGGGGACGCCCGGCGGGCACACGGGGCGGCGGGGCACGCCGGTGCCGGGCAGCCCTGTGGGGCGCCGGACCGAGGGGGCGCTCGGCAGCCCGGCGGGGCGGGAGGGGCTGCCGGTGGGCCGCGGCCGTACCGGAGCGGGGCGGGCGCGGCCTCTTCCCCGGTGGAGCCGGTGGCGGGGGCGGTGCCGTCCGGGCCCGCCGGACCTACGCTGAAGCCGTGAACGAGATGCCCCGTGACCATCGCCCGGCCAAGTCCATCAGGGTCCTGCTCGCGGAGGACCAGGGCATGATGCGCGGGGCGCTGGCCCTGCTGCTGGGGCTGGAGCCGGACATGGAGGTGGTGGCGCAGGTGGGCACCGGGGACGCGATCGTGGACGCCGTCCTCCTGCACCGTCCGGACGTCGCCCTCCTCGACATCGAACTGCCCGGCATGAGCGGCCTGGACGCCGCCGCCGAGCTGCGCGAGCAGGCGCCCGACTGCCGGGTGCTGATCCTCACCACCTTCGGCCGGCCGGGCTATCTGCGGCGCGCCATGGAAGCCGGGGCCGCCGGGTTCCTCGTGAAGGACGGACCGGTGGAGGAACTGGCGGTCACGATCCGCCGGGTGCTGACCGGAGAGACGGTGGTCGATCCGGCCCTGGCGGCCGCCGCGCTCAGCGTGGGGCCCAGCCCGCTGACGGCCCGTGAGTGCGAGGTCCTCAGGGCGTCCGCCGACGGCGCGACGGTCGCCGATGTCGCCGCGACGCTGCATCTGTCGGAGTCGACGGTCCGAAACCACCTCTCCGCGGCCATCGGCAAGACGGGCACCCGCAACCGTGCGGAGGCGATGCGCGTGGCGCGCCACCAGGGCTGGCTCTGAGCGGTGCGCACACGACGGGCGCCGTGCCCGCCTGCTGGGACGAACACGGCGGGAGGCCCGTGCCCCGCAGTCGCCGGGCACGGTCACGGAGCCGGCCGGGTGCCGGCCCTAGGTCCTGTCGTCAAATTCCTGCCGTCCGCCTGGAGGGCGGGCTCTGCGGCGTCAGGTGCGTGCTCTCGGCGTGCCGGGCCCTGATCCTCGTACTGGACGTACTCGGGTCAGGGCCCGGTGCGGCGAGAGTGCGTGCATGGCGCCGCGGGGCAGGCGGGAATTTGACGACAGGGCCTAGAAGCCGGGACCTGTCCGGCGCAGGACGCGCAGGGAGCCGGTGTCCGAGACCTCCGTGAAGGCGCCGGACTCCAGGGCGCGCAGGTAGACGCGGTAGGGGGCCTGGCCGGTGAACTCGTCGGCCGGGTCCGGGAAGACGTCGTGGATGACGAGCAGGCCGCCCTCGGCGACGTGCGGGGCCCAGCCCTCGTAGTCGGAGCCGGCGTGCTCGTCGGTGTGGCCGCCGTCGACGAAGACCAGGCCGAGGGGCGAGTTCCAGAAGGCGGCGATCTGCGGGGACCGGCCGACCAGCGCCACCACGTGCTCCTCGAGGCCGGCCCGGTGCAGGGTGCGGCGGAAGGCGGGCAGGGTGTCCATCAGACCGATCTCGGGGTCGACGGTCTCCGGGTCGTGGTACTCCCAGCCCGGTTGCTGCTCCTCGCTGCCCCGGTGGTGGTCGAGGGTGAGCGCGGTGACCCCGGCCCGCCGGGCGGCGTCCGCGAGCAGGATCGTCGAACGGCCGCAGTAGGTGCCGACCTCCAGCAGCGGCAGCCCCAGACCGGACGCCTCCACGGCGGCGGCGTACAGCGCGAGTCCCTCGTCGAGGGGCATGAACCCCTTGGCGGCCTCGAACGCGGCCAGGATCTCGGGCTCGGGTGCCGCGGGCATCGGGGGTCCTTCCGGTCGTGCGTGCGTCTGGGCCCGCCCATGGTGCCGCACCCCCCGTCGGAGGAGCGACGGGGGGTGCGGGGGGGTGCGGGTCAGGCGGTGACCGTCTCGCCCGGCAGCGCCAGGTCCAGGTCGACCGGGCGTTCGTCGCCGGTGTGGGTCGCGGCGGACGCGAGGGGGCCGTGCCCGCCGGCCCTGGCGGCGAGGACGTAGGAGCCCCGGGCCGGGACGGCGACGGCGTAGCTGCCGTCGGCCTGCGAGAGGGTGGCGCCGGCCTGACGGCCGCGGTGGTCGATGAGGGTGACCTTGGCGTGGGCGACCGGGGCGCCGTCGGCGTCCAGGACCCGGCCCCGGAAGCCCCGCAGGACCGCTTCGGCGTGCGCGAGGTTGGCGTCCTCCTCGCTGCTGGCACGCAACTGCGGCGTCGCCGCGGGGGTGCGGCGGGGCAGGAACAGGGCGAGGAGCAGGCCGACGGCGACGGCTCCGGTGGCGATCAGGAAGGAGACCCGGAAGCCGTGCATGGTCGGGACGGCCACGCCGCCCACGTCGTTCGCGGTGTTGGCGAGCACCATGCCGATGACGGCGCTGGACACCGACGTGCCGATGGACCGCATCAGGGTGTTGAGGCCGTTGGCGGCGCCCGTCTCCGAGGCCGGGACCGCGCCGACGATCAGCGCGGGCAGCGAGGAGTAGGCGAGGCCGATGCCCGCGCCCAGGACGACCGCGATGACGAGGCTCTGCCAGGCGGCGCTCATCAGGCCGAGGCCGGCGCCGTAGCCGATCGCGATGATCAGCAGGCCGAGGATCAGGGTGACCTTGGGGCCGTACTTCGCGGAGAGGCGGGCGTAGACCGGCGCGGTGACCATCATCGTCAGTCCGAGCGGTGCCACCAGGAGGCCGGCGCTGACCATCGACTGGCCGAGGCCGTAGCCGGTGCTCCTGGGCAGCTGGAGGAGCTGGGGCAGGACGAGGGAGACGACGTAGAAGGAGACGCCGACCATGATCGAGGCGAGGTTGGTGAACAGGACCGCCGGGCGGGCGCTGGTGCGCAGGTCGACCAGCGGCGCCTTGACGCGCAGCTCCATCAGGCCCCACAGCAGGAGCACGACGACGGAGGCGGCGAACAGGCCGAGCGTGAGGCCCGAGGACCAGCCCCAGTCGCTGCCCTTGGTGATCGGCAGCAGGAACAGGACGAGGCCGGCGGAGAGGCCGAGCGCGCCCGGCAGGTCGAAGGAGCCCTCGGCGCGGGCCGGGGACTCGGGGACGACGAGCAGGGTGAGGACGATGGCGAGGACGCCGAGACCGGCGGCGCCGTAGAAGAGGGTGTGCCAGTCGGCGTGCTGGGCGACGAGGGCCGCGGCGGGCAGGGCGAGGCCACCGCCGACGCCGATGGAGGAGCTCATCAGCGCCATCGCCGAGCCGAGCTTCTCGCGGGGCAGCATGTCGCGCATCAGGCCGATGCCGAGCGGTATGGCGCCCATCGCGAAGCCCTGGAGGGTACGGCCGACGATCATGGTGAGCAGGTCGCTGGTGACGGCGCTGACCAGGGCGCCGACGACCATCACGGCGAGGCTGAGGATCAGCGTGCGCCGCTTGCCGTACAGGTCGCCGAGGCGGCCCATGATCGGGGTGGCGACGGCGCCGGACAGCAGGGTCGAGGTGAGGACCCAGGTGGCGTTGCTGGGGGCGGTGTCCAGCAGCTGCGGCAGGTCCTTGATGACCGGTACCAGCAGGGTCTGCATCACCGCGACGACGATGCCCGCGAAGGCGAGCACCGGGACGACGGCACCGCCCGCCCTGCGTCCGGGCCGGTCGGTCGACGTGTGCGTCATGAAGCGAGGCCTCCAGGCCTGGGAGTGGACGGGTGGACGGCTGAGCCGTGCGGGTACGTGCAGCTTGAACCTCGTATGCACGAGCAACTATTCCGATGCTTCGGCACACTAACGAAATCTTGACCTTCTCTTGGGGAAGGGCGGCGCGGGCGGCACCCCCGGACCGGGGCGCGCGGGCGGGCGGGAAGGTGACGGCAGGCCCTAGGGTGGCAGGCGTGTCCTACGTAGGCCCTGACTTCGATCCCCCGCGTCCCCGCCGCTCCCCGCTGCGGCGCACGCTCACCGTGCTGTTCGCCGTGCTCGTGCCGGGCGCGCTGCTCGGCTGGCTGGCGTGGGAGGCGCTGGGCGGGTCCCAGGAGGGCGGGCCCGGCCGGGTCGCGGCCTCCGGCGCCGGGGGGACGGCCTCGGCCGGCGGTGACCCGGACGGCGAGCCGGGCGCCTCGGCCTCGCGGTCCCCGACGGCGTCCGCCCCCGGCGGCGCCGGGAGCCTCGCGGGCAAGGTCGTCGTCATCGACCCGGGACACAACCCCGCCAACTCCACGCACACGGCCGAGATCAGCCGCCAGGTGGACATCGGCACCAACAAGAAGGAGTGCGACACCACCGGCACCGCCACCGACTCCGGTTACAGCGAGGCCGCGTTCACTCTCGACGTGGCGCACCGGCTGCGCGCCCTGCTGGAACGACAGGGCGCCACGGTGAAGTTGACGCAGGACGCCGACCGGCCCTACGGGCCCTGTGTCGACGAGCGGGCCCGGATCGGCAACTCGGCCCGCGCGGACGCCGTCGTGTCGGTGCACGCCGACGGAGCGGGCGCCGGGCAGCGCGGCTTCCACGTGATCCTGCCGGGCGCGGTGCACGAGGGCGCCGCCGACACCCGTGCCGTCGTGGCCCCTTCGCGGGAACTCGGGGAGCTGATCGCCGGCGACTTCGCGGACGCCACGGACACCTCGCCCTCCAACTACGTCGGCGACGGCACCGGTCTCGTCACGCGTGAGGACCTGGGCGGTCTCAATCTGTCAACGGTTCCCAAGGTGTTCATCGAGTGCGGGAACATGCGCGATAGCAAGGATGCGGCACTGCTCACCAGCGGTGCCTGGCGGCAGAAGGCGGCGCAGGGGATCTCTGAGGGAATCGTGAGTTTCCTGCGCGGGCGGTGACCGACCCGCTGATCCCCGGGGACAGTCCGATCGTGTGGACGATAGTGTCGTCCACACGACGAGGGGCCGCCCCCGTGCTTCCCACCCGGGCCTGACGGCGACATGGTGACAGCGACGCCTCTACCGATGCGTGTACCGACGACGAGACGACTGACGAAGGACCTGAAGTGAATATCCGCTCCCTCACTCGAGGCGACGGCGTGGTGATCGGAGCAGCGGTATTGCTGTTCATCGCGTCGTTCCTGGACACGTTCGACGGCTCCGGCGGCGACATTCCCACCGCCTGGGACAACCTCGGTCTGCTGATGAGCATGTACGTCGGCGGCATCATCGGTGCGGCCCTGATCGTCCTCGCCCGCGCGCTGCCCCAGCCGCGCAAGATCGTCGGCCTGGACCTCGGGCAGCTCGGGGTCGCGCTGACGGTGTTCGCCGCGTGGACGGCGTTCTGGTCGATCATCGACCCGCTGGGCGCGTTCAGCGACACCTTCGGCAGCGCGGACGTGGAGCGGGGGGCCGGTCTCATCCTCGGCTTCATCGCGGCGCTCGTGCTGGCCGGCGCCGCCGTCGCCACCCCCCTCGTCCCGGCCCTCCAGGGTGCGCTGGTCCCGGCCCCGAAGCCGCCGGCGCCGCTGCCCTACGGCGCGCAGCCGCCCGGCGGCTACGGCTACCCGGGTGCGCAGCAGCAGCCGTCGCCGTTCGGCGGGCAGCCGCAGCAGGGTCAGCAGCCGGGCCAGCCGCCGTTCGCGGGCGGTCAGCCGGCTCCGGCGCAGCCGCCGGCCGCCGACTTCTCGCCGTTCTGGTTCGCGGTGCCGGTGCCGCGTCCGCTGTACGCGGAGGACGGCGCGCCCATGCCGATCGCCGAACTGGCTCCCGGCACCTGGTACCTGGCCGTCGAGCAGGGCGCCCAGGGGCTGGTGGCGCAGACCCAGGACGGCCGTCGCGGCGTGCTGCGGGACACCTCCGGCATCCAGCGCGGCTGACCGGGTCCGCACCCCGCGTCCGCACTCCGTGTCCTGCGGCCCCTCGCCCTCGCGGGCGGGGGGCCGTTGCCGTGCGGCCGCCCCTGCGCCCACCTGACACTCCGTCAAGATGCCTGCCCGCGCGGAACGGAGAACGGGGAAGCCGCGAACAGGCGGTGTTTCATCCCGTCACGAGCGGCAAGCCGGACTGCATGTCCCCTCGATACCGTAACGGTGCGCATTCGGCAGGCACGGTCATCGCCGTCGTCGCCGACGTGATGGCCTTCATCCTGGGCCTCTGGATCGTCATGTATCTGCTGGACGCCAACCGCGGCAACGAACTGGTGCAGTTCGTGCACGACGTGGCCCGGTGGCTGGCGGGCTGGTCGTACGACCTGTTCACGTTCGACGAGGCGTGGGCGAGGGTCGTGGCGGGCTACGGCCTGGCGGCGGTCGTGTACCTGTTCGTCGGGCACGCGATCGCCAACCGGGTCCGCCACTGACCTCCGGCAGACGTCGTCGGCGACCGTCTCAGCCGCAGCAGTCGGGATCCAGTCCCGTCGGCAGGCGGTCGCCGCCGAACACCGCGCAGGTGGCCTCGTGCCCGCCCAGCGCGGCGACCGCGAGCAGCAGCGATCCGGCGGTCCACGTCGTCAACTCCTGCGGCCACAGGGCCGCGTCCTCGAAGACGTACCCCGTCCAGTACAGCCCGGACTCCGGGTCGCGCAGCCGCTGGATCCACTGGAGGATCTCCAGCGCGCGGTCGGACTCGCCCACCGCCCAGAGCGCCAGGGCGAGTTCGGCCGACTCCCCGCCGGTCACCCACGGGTTGGGTACGACGCAGCGCACGCCGAGCCCCGGCACGACGAACCGGTCCCACATCTCCTCGATGCGGACCTTGGCCTCCGTGCCGGTGAGCGCGCCGCCGAGGACCGGGTAGTACCAGTCCATGGAGTAGCGGGTCTTGTCCAGGAACCGCTCGGGGTGCCGGCGGATGGCGTGCCGCAGCGCGCCCGCCGCCAACTCCCAGTCCGGCTGCGGTTCTTCGCGCTGCTCGGCGATGGCCAGGGCGCAGCGCAGCGCGTGGTGGACGGAGGAGGAGCCGGTCAGCAGCGCGTCCGCGGTGGGCGTGCCGTCGTCGTCGCGGCGCCAGCCGATCTGCCCGCCGCTCTGCTGGAGCCGCAGCACGTACTCGACCGCCGCGTGGACGACCGGCCACATGCGGTCCAGGAAGGTGTCGTCGCCGGTGGACAGGTAGTGGTGCCAGACGCCGACGGCGACGTAGGCGACGAAGTTCGTCTCCCGGCCGCGGTCGGTGACGTCGGCGAAGTCGCCGTCGGCGTAGGCCGCGTACCAGGAGCCGTCCTCGTTCTGGTGCCGGGCGAGCCACTCGTACGCCCGCTCGGCGGCCTCGTGCTCGCCCGCCGCGTCCAGCGCCATCGCGGCCTCGGTGTGGTCCCACGGGTCGAGGTGGTGCCCGCGGAACCACGGGATCGCGCCGTCCTCCCGCTGTTCGGCCAGGATGCCGCGGACGGTCTCGACGGCCTGCTCGGCGGTGAGGACGCCGGGCAGGACGAGGTGTTCCGTCCGGGGAGTCGTCACTTGGCGTCCACCCGGGGCAGGTGCGGCTTGGTCGCGTACGCCACGAAGCTCTTGCCGATCAGCGGGTTCAGCGCCTGTTCGGCGACCCGGGTGGCCAGCGGCTTCTTCATGATGTCCCAGACCAGCAGCTTGTGGTACGCCCGCACCGGCAGCGCCTTGTCGTTGTCGACGCCGAACGCGCACTTCAGCCACCAGTACGGCGAGTGCAGCGCGTGGGCGTGGTGGCTGCCGTAGGGCCGCAGGCCGGCCTCACGGATCTTGGCGAGCAGTTCGTCCGCCTTGTAGATGCGGATGTGGCCGCCCTCGACCTCGTGGTAGGCGTCGGACAGGGTCCAGCAGACCTTCTCGGGGCCGTAGCGCGGAACGGTGATCGCGATGCGGCCGCCGGGCCGCAGGACCCGCACCATCTCGGCGAGGACGCCCTTGTCGTCGGGGATGTGCTCCATCACCTCGGAGATGATGACGACGTCGAAGGACTCGTCGGGGAAGGGCAGCGCGAGGGCGTCGCCCTCCATCGCGGTGGCGGTGGCGCCCTCGGGGGCCTCGCCCGCCTCCTTCATCGCCGCGAACCACTTGGCGACCTCGCGGATCTCCTCGCCGTTCTGGTCCAGCGCGACGACCTGGGCACCGCGCCGGTAGCACTCGAAGGCGTGGCGTCCCGCCCCGCAGCCGAGGTCCAGGACACGGTCGCCCGGGGCGAGCGGGAACCGGGAGAAGTCGACGGTCAGCACGTGGCCCTGCTTTCGCGATCGGATGCGGCGTCGGCGTCGGGGACGACGTCCGCGGGCGGGGATGCGGGGGGTGATACGGAAGCGGAGGGAGAGGCGGGGGCGGAGGTGCGGGGTGCCGGCCGCGGGCCGGACGGGCGGGACCGTCCGCCACCGGCCCGTTCGACGGCCTCGCGGTACCGCTCGACGGTGCCCTCGGCGGCGCGCGCCCAGGTGAACCGCTCCAGCACCCGCCGGCGTCCGGCCGCGCCCAGCCGGGCCCGCAGCGCCGGGTCGCCGAGCAGCCGGGCCAGCGCGGCGGCCAGCGCTCCCGCGTCGCCCGGCGGTACGGCCAGGCAGGTCTCCCCGTCCGGTCCGGCGACCTCGGGGGTGGCGCCGCCGGTGGTGGCGACGAGGGGGGTGCCGGTCGCCATGGCCTCCGCGGCCGGCAGCGAGAAGCCCTCGTAGAGGGAGGGCACGCAGGCGACCTCCGCCGACCGCACCAGGTCGACGAGTTCGGCGTCGGAGATGCCCTTGACGAACTCGATGGCGCCGTGGAGGCCGTAGCGTTCCACCGCGGCGGCGACGGGGCCCTCCTGCGGGCGCTTGCCGACGACGACGAGGTGGGCGTCCGGCTGCTCGGTACGGACCTTGGCCAGCGCCTCGACGAGGAAGACCAGGCCCTTGAGCGGCACGTCCGCGCTGGACGTCGTGACGATGCGGCCCGGCACGACGGGCACCGACGGGTCGGGCGCGAACAGGTCGGTGTCGGCGCCGATGTGGACGACGTGGATGCGGTCGTCGCGGACCCCGAGGTGGTCGACGATCTCCTGGCGGGAGGTCCCGGAGACGGTGAGCACGGACGGCAGGCGGCGGGCGACGCGCTTCTGCATGCGGGTGAAGGCGTACCAGCGGCGCACCGAGGCGCGGCGCTTCCAGCCCTCGGCCGCGTCCAGCTCCAACTGCCGGTCGACGGTGATGGGGTGGTGGATGGTGGTGACCAGGGGTGCGCCGACGTCGCCCAACAGGCCGTAGCCGAGGGTCTGGTTGTCGTGCACGACGTCGAACTCGCCGCGACGGGCCCGCAGATGGCGGCGGGCGCGCAGGGAGAAGGTCAGCGGTTCGGGGAAGCCGCCGGTCCACATCGTGGCCACTTCGAGGGCGTCGATCCAGTCGCGGTACTCGTCGCGCTCCGGGGTGCGGAAGGGGTCGGGCTGACGGTAGAGGTCCAGGCTGGGCAGCTCGGTGAGGGACAGCCGGCCGTCGTGGTCCCCGTCGAGGACCGGGTAGGGCTGGGAGCCGATGACCTCGACGCGGTGGCCGAGCCGGACCAGTTCGCGCGAGAGGTGGCGGACGTAGACGCCCTGGCCGCCGCAGAACGGGTTCCCCTTGTAGGTGAGGAGCGCGATGTCGAGCGGTCGCCCGCCGTCCGCGGCGAGGTCCTGGGACCCCGCCTGACTGGCCTCAGCGGTCACTCCGGGCCCCCTTCTGCCTGCACTGTCCCGCGAGACTACGACGGGACGCTAATCTAGAACAAGTTTCAGACTTGATCGTCCGGGAGGCTCCGAATCTACCGGCAGGTAAGGACGCTGTGAGCAGTGGATCAGGTGATTCACGCCACGGCCCGGCGCCCTGTGTCCGCTGAGCGATCCCACGCCCTCACCGACCGTCACGGAACGGGACCCATGCCTGCGCAAGCCAAGGGGGACAAGGTGGACACCAGCGTCCGGCGCCCCTCCGCCGCCCCCCTCACCGAGCGGCAGGAGGCCCGCCGCCGCCGCATCCTGCACACGAGCGCGCGGCTGGCGAGCCGGGGCGGGTTCGACGCGGTGCAGATGCGGGAGGTCGCCGAGTCCTCGCAGGTGGCCCTGGGCACGCTCTACCGCTACTTCCCGTCCAAGGTGCACCTGCTGGTCGCCACCATGCAGGACCAGTTGGAGCGCCTGCACGGCACGCTGCGGAAGAAGCCCCCGGCGGGCGACACCCCTTCCGCCCGCGTCGCCGAGACCCTGATGCGCGCCTTCCGGGCCCTCCAGCGCGAGCCCCATCTCGCCGACGCGATGGTGCGCGCCCTCACCTTCGCCGACCGCAGCGTCTCGCCCGAGGTCGACCAGGTCTCCCGCCAGACCACCGCGATCATCCTCGACGCGACGGGCCTGGCCGACCCCACCCCGTACCAGCTCTCCGCGGTCCGCGTCATCGAACACACCTGGCACTCGGCCCTCATCGCCTGGCTCTCGGGCCGCGCCTCCATCGCCCAGGTCCGCAGCGACATCGAGACGGCCTGCCGCCTGATCGACGTGCCGGAGCCGGGGGCGCGGGAGTAGCGCTCCCCCGGGGCCCGCCACCGCTCCCCCAGGGCCCGCCACCGCTCGCACCACCGCTCCTTCCGCCGTCCGCCCGTCCTCACGGGCGGCCCTCAGGGCCTTTCCTACGGCCGAGTACAGTGGCCCCGTCGTCATCACACCCGTACGGGGGAAAGCCGGTGCAATTCCGGCGCTGACCCGCAACCGTGAGCCACCGGACACCGTGGCCAGCCGGACTGCCCCGACGGGACGTGACCGGCTCACGTGCGTCGGCGCCGCCGCCGCACGGGCACCGTCGAGGTATGCGGAGCCGAGCCGCCGGGGTGTCCCGCGCTGCCCGGCCCCCTGACAGGGAGAGGCACCCGCCGATCATGAACGTCCGCCGCAGCGCCGCCGTCCTGGCCGCCACCGCAGTGATCGGCGCCGCCACGCCCGCCGTGGCCGCGTCCCCGTCGCCGACCCCGTCCGTGGCGGTCCCGTCCGGTCTGTACGGCACCACCGACCCGACGTACGACGGTGTCTGGCGCCAGTCGCTCGCGCTGCTCGCCCAGGACACGGTCGGGGTGAAGCCGGCGGAGAAGGCCGTGGACTGGCTGACCGGGCAGCAGTGCGCGAACGGCTCCTTCGCCGCGTTCCGCGCCGATCCCGCCCAGGCCTGCGACGCCAAGCTGATGGTCGACACCAACAGCACCGCCGCCGCCGTACAGGCCCTCGCGGCCCTCGGCGGTCACGAGGCCGCGGCGAAGAAGGCCGTCGGCTGGCTGAAGTCCGTGCAGAACGCGGACGGCGGCTGGGGGTACGCCCCCGGCGGCGCCAGCGACACCAACTCGACGGCCGTCGTCGTCGGCGCGCTGGCCGCGGCCGGGGAGAAGCCCGCCGAGGTCGTCAAGGGCGGGAAGTCGCCGTACGACGCCCTGGTCGGGTTCGCGCTGCCCTGTGACGACGGTGGCGCCTTCGCCTACCAGCCCGACAAGCAGGGCGCGTTGGCGGCCAACGCGGACGCGACGGCCGCGGGCGTCCTCGGCGCGCTCGGCGAGGGCCTGGCGGCCGGCGCCGGGAAGAAGGCGGCCGCGACCGCCTGTGCCGCCCCCGCCACCCCGCGGCAGGCCGCCGCCAACGGTGCCGCCTACCTGGCGAAGGCCGTCGCGAAGGACGGGTACCTGACCTCGGTGCTCCCCGGCGCCGAGAACCAGCCGGACTACGGCAACACCGCCGACGCCGTGGTCGCGCTCGCCGCGCAGGGCGGCGCCGGGCAGGCGGGCAAGCCGCTGGCCTGGCTCCAGCGCAACGCCGCCGCCTGGGCGAAGCAGAGCGGCCCCGCCGCCTGGGCCCAACTGGTCCTCGCCGCCCACGCGACGGGCACCGACCCGCGCGCGTTCGGCGGCACGGACCTGGTCGCCGCCCTGAACGCGACGGGCCCGGCCCCGCAGGCCACCGGCGCCGCGCGGCAGGACGGCGCGAACGGGACCGACGACACGGACGGGGCGAGGGAGGACTCCGAGGACGGCTTCGGCGTCTGGTGGACCGTCGGCGTCTTCCTCGTCGCCGGTGTCGGCATCGGCTTCCTGATCAGCGGCCGCAGGAAGCAGCAGCCGTGATACGCCGTCTCGGCGCCCTGCTCGCCGCCGCGCTGTTCCTGGGTCTGGCCGGCACCGGCCCGGCGCAGGCGGCCGGTTACCGCTACTGGTCGTTCTGGGACCGCGACGGCGACCGCTGGGTCTACGCCACCGAGGGCCCCGCCACGGCCCGCCCCTCCGACGGCGCCGTGCAGGGCTTCCGCTTCGCGGTCAGCGAGGACTCGCAGAACGCGTCGCGGCCGCGCGGCACGGCCTCGTTCGGGTCGATCTGCGCGCGGACCCCGGAGCGGGACGGCATGAAGCGGGTGGCCCTGGTCCTCGATTTCGGCACCGCCGCGGACGCGCCGTCCGGCGAGAGGCCGCCCGCCGCCCGCACGGCCTGCGCCCGCGTCCCGGACGACGCGACCACGGCCGAGGCCCTCGCCTCGACCGCGAAACCCCTGCGCTACGACACGAACGCGCTGCTGTGCGCGATCGCGGGCTACCCGCAGAAGGGCTGCGGGGACCAGGTGACGACGGACGAGGACGAGCAGCGGGGCGAGCAGCGGGACGACTCCGCCGCGGAGCCGCCGGCTTCGCCGGACTCCCCGTCGTCCGCCGCGGACGGCGGCGGCCCGTCCGTGGGCGTCTACGCGGGCGGCGCGCTGGTCGCCGCCCTGGCCGCGGCGGCGGTGTGGCAGGCCCGGCGGCGCCGGAATGACTGAGGGCGCCCGCCCCGTCGGGAGCGGCACCCGTCCCACCGGGAACCGTCTCCGGCCCACCGGGAACCGTGTCGGCCCCAGCGGGGCCCGCACCCGGCCGACGCCGGCGAGCGCCTCCGCGCCCCCACTCCACCCCGGCGCCTGGTGGCTGTGGGCCCTCGGTCTGGGCACGGCCGCGACCCGCACCACCAACCCGCTCCTGCTGGCCCTCCTCCTCACCACCTCCGCCCACGTCGTCCTCACCTGCCGTCCCCGCACCCCCTGGTCCCGCTCCTACTCCGCCTTCCTCCACCTCGCCCTGGCCGTCCTCGCCGTCCGTCTCTTCTTCGTCGTGGTCCTCGGCTCCCCCGTCCCCGGCACGCACGTGATCCTGACCCTCCCCGAAGTCCCGCTCCCCCACTGGGCGCAGGGCATCCGGCTGGGCGGCAGGGTCACCGCCGAGGGCGTCGTGTTCGCGCTGTACGACGGCCTGCGCCTGGCCACCCTGCTCGTCTGCGTCGGCGCCGCGAACGCCCTGGCGAGCCCCTCCCGCCTCCTGAAGGCCCTCCCCGGCGCCCTGTACGAGGCGGGGGTCGCCGTCGTCGTGGCGCTCACCTTCGCCCCGTACCTCATCGCCGACGTCCAGCGGCTGCGGGCCGCCCGCCGGCTGCGCGGCCGCCCGGACCGGGGCCTGCGCGGCCTGTTCCAGGTGGCGCTCCCGGTCCTGGAGGGCGCCCTGGAGCGCTCCGTCGCCCTCGCCGCCGCCATGGACGCCCGCGGCTACGGCCGTACCGCCGACGTGCCGTCCCGCGTCCGCCGTACGACGGCCGTCCTGACCCTGGGCGGCCTGCTCGGCGTCTGCGCGGGGACGTACGGCCTGCTCACCGCGGCGGGCGGCACGTACGGGCTGCCGGTGCTCGCCGTGGGCGTCGCCGCCGCGCTCGCCGGTCTGCGGCTGGGCGGGCGCCGCTCGCCGCGCACCCGCTACCGCCCGGACCGCTGGACCCCGCGGGCCTGTCTGGTCGCCGGGTCCGGTGCCGCGGTCGCCGCACTGCTGACGCTCGCCGCCTCCGCCGACCCGGCGGCCCTGCACCCCGGCGTGATCCCGCTCACGGCGCCCGCCCTCCCCCTGTGGCCCGCCGCGGCCGTGCTCGTCGGCCTGCTGCCCGCCCTGCTGTCCGCCCCGCTCCCGAAGGAGCCGTCGCCGTGATCCGCTTCGAGAACGTCTCCGTGACGTACGACGGCTGCCCCGAGGCCACCGTGCGGGACGTCGACTTCGAGATCCCGGAAGGGGAACTGGTGCTGCTCGCCGGTCCGTCCGGGGTCGGCAAGTCGACGCTGCTGGGCACGGTCGGCGGTCTCGTCCCGCACTTCACGGGCGGCACCCTGCGCGGCCGGGTGACGGTCGCCGGCCGCGACACCCGCACCCACAAGCCGCGTGAACTCGCCGACGTGGTGGGGACGGTGGGCCAGGACCCGCTGTCCCACTTCGTCACGGACACCGTGGAGGAGGAACTCGCCTACGGCATGGAGTCGTTGGGCCTGCCTCCGGCGGTGATGCGCCGCCGCGTCGAGGAGACCCTCGACCTGCTCGGCCTGGCCGCCCTGCGCGACCGTCCGATCGCCACGCTCTCCGGGGGCCAGCAGCAGCGCGTCGCGATCGGCTCGGTCCTCACCCCGCACCCCCGCGTCCTCGTCCTGGACGAGCCGACCTCCGCGCTCGACCCGGCCGCCGCCGAGGAGGTCCTCGCCGTCCTGCTCCGCCTGGTCCACGACCTCGGCACGACCGTCCTGCTCGCGGAACACCGTCTGGAACGCGTCCTGCAGTACGCCGACCAGGTCGCCCTGCTGCCCGCGCCCGGTGCCGCCCCGGTGCTGGGCACCCCGGCCGAGATCATGGCCGTGTCCCCGGTGCGTCCGCCGGTGGTGGATCTGGGCCGGCTGGCGGGCTGGTCCCCGCTGCCGCTGACCGTCCGCGACGCCCGGCGCATGGCGGGCGACCTGCGCGAACGGCTGGCCGGGCGGGAGCCGGGGCACCCCCCGCCCGCCGTCGCCGAACCGGCGCCGCCGCCGCGCCCGGCGCTCCCCCGGTGGCGCCGGCGCGCCGTACCGGCCCCGGCGGGGGACCCAGGCGATCGGCCGGCCGGCCGCGAGCCGCGACACGCCCCGGCCGCGACCGCCGGGCCGCCGCCACGCCCGGCGCTCGCCCGCCTGCGCCGGCGCTCCGCCCCCGCCCCGGCCGCGTCCGCGCTCCCGGCGGAGGTCCGTTCCCTCTGGGTGCGCCGCGCCCGGGTGCAGGCGCTGCGCGACGTCGACCTGACGGTGTCCCCCGGCGAGACCATCGCCCTGATGGGCCGCAACGGCGCCGGCAAGTCCACCCTGCTCAACACCCTCGTGGGCCTGGTCGAGCCGTCCTTGGGCACGGTCCGGACGGGCGGCGCGCTCCCCCACCGCACCGCACCCCGCGACCTCGTCCGCCGGGTCGGCCTCGTCCCGCAGGAACCCCGCGACCTGCTGTACGCCGACACGGTCGCCGCCGAGTGCGCGGCCGCCGACCGGGACGCGCGGGCCGCCCCCGGCACCTGCCGCGCCCTCGTGCGCGACCTGCTCCCCGGCATCCCCGACGGCACCCATCCCCGCGACCTGTCCGAGGGCCAGCGTCTGACGCTGGCGCTGGCGATCGTGCTGGCCGCCCGCCCGCCGCTGCTCCTGCTCGACGAGCCGACCCGCGGCCTGGACTACGCGGCGAAGACCCGCCTGGTCGGCCTCCTGCGCGGGCTGGCCGCCGCCGGGCACGCGATCGTGCTGGCCACGCACGACGTGGAGCTGGCGGCGGAGCTGGCCCACCGGGTGGTGCTGCTGGCCGAGGGCGAGGTGATCGCGGACGGTCCGACGGCCGAGGTGATCGTCTCCTCCCCGTCCTTCGCCCCGCAGGTGACGAAGATCCTGGCCCCGCAGGAGTGGCTGACCGTCGCCCAGGTGCGGGAGGCGCTGCGGTGACCGCGACCGGACGGCCGGCCCCGGCCGGGCAGGCGCGAGCGGTCCGCCTCGGTCCCCGTTCCGTGGCCGCGCTCGGGCTGGTCAGCGCGGTCGGGGTGGTCGCCTTCGCCTGGCCGTTCCTGGCCCCGCCGGCCTCGGCGCTGAACGCGCACGCGCAGGACGCCCCCTGGCTGTTCGCGGGGCTGCTGGTCCTGCTGGTCGCGGTGGTGGCGGCGACGATCTCGGAGTCGGGGCTCGGCGCGAAGGCGGTCGCGATGCTCGGCGTGCTGGCGGCGACCGGCGCCGCCCTGCGCCCGATCGGGGCCGGTACGGCGGGCATCGAGCCGATGTTCTTCCTGATGGTGCTCAGCGGCCGGGTCCTCGGCCCCGGCTTCGGCTTCGTGCTGGGCTCGGTCACGATGTTCGCGTCCGCGCTGCTCACGGGCGGGGTGGGCCCGTGGATGCCGTTCCAGATGCTGTCCATGGGCTGGTTCACGATGGGCGCCGGCCTGCTGCCGGGCCCGGACCGGCTGCGCGGCCGGGGCGAACTGGTCCTGCTCGCGGTCTACGGCTTCCTGGCCGCCTTCGCCTACGGCACGGCGATGAACATGGCGGGCTGGCCGTTCCTGGGCGAGCTGGCCTCGCGCATCTCCTTCGATCCGGACGCGGCCGTACCGGAGAACCTGGCCCGTTTCCTCGCGTACTGCGCGGCCACCTCGCTGGGCTGGGACCTGGGCCGGGCCGTCGTCACCGTCGTGCTGACCCTGACGCTGGGTCCGGCCGTGCTCAGGGCGCTACGCAGAGCCACCCGGCGCGCGGCCTTCGAGACCGCGGTCACATTCGAGGACCCCCGCCCGGTGAAGCATCCCACATGACCCACATCACCTACGATCCGCCCTAGTGGGATATTTCGGACGCCATGTCCATGCAGATTGCCGTCCTGACCTGCGCGTTGAGAGCCGGGTCACACGGCCGACCTTCACCCCACATGCGGCCACAACTAGTAAAAGGGGTCATTGCGGACCCCCGCCGAGCCTGTTTCTCTGGAGGACGTCGCACGGCGCCGACGAGCCCCCGGGCCCCCGGCGCCGACGCATGCAGCCCCCCGACGCACATCACGCGGTGCGGCCACGCACCGCGTGACTCCGCATGCACCACGACGCATCTGCCCCCGAAGGAAAAAGGTTCTCCGTGTCCGTCTCCGTCATCCGCCGCATCGCTTCCCCGAAGAAGGCCCTCACCGCCGCCGCCCTGGCCGCCGCGACCGCCGGCATGGCGCTGTCCGCGGCCCCCGCCCAGGCCTCGACCGTGACCTCCGCCTCCCAGGCCAAGGCGATCGCGCACCAGATGATCCCGGACGCCGCGCAGTTCAACGCGTTCAGCAAGATCGTGCAGCACGAGAGCAACTGGGACGTCAACGCCACCAACTCCTCGTCCGGCGCCTACGGCCTGGTCCAGGCCCTGCCGGGCAACAAGATGGCCTCGGCCGGCTCCGACTGGAAGACCAACGCCAAGACCCAGATCAAGTGGGGTCTCGACTACATGAACTCCCGCTACGGCAGCCCGGCCGGCGCCTGGTCCTTCTGGCAGGCCAACGGCTGGTACTGAGCCACGCCGACCCCGCACGCGTGAGGCGGCGGCCCCCCGATCCCCGGGGGCCGCCGCCTCACTCCTTTCCCGGACCACCGGGGCCCCGTCGGCAGGGCGATGTCCTCGCTCCTTCGTTCGGGTCGAAGTCACCGCCCCGCCGCCCCGACCGCCGGAGGAACCGTTCGTGACCCTGTACCGGCGCCCGGCCGCGACCGGCTGCCCTCGCTGACCGGGCCGACCTCGACGGCCGCCGCACCGGACTGGGCGGACCGTGGATGATCCGGCTCGGCCACTGGTCGTTCGCCTGCTACCTCGTCCACGAGATCGTCCTGCGCGCAGCCGTCTTCCACTGGGGCAAGCCCGCCCCCGGCGGCACCACCCTCCTCTTCTGGGCCGGCGTCCTGCTGACCAGCCAGGCCGCCGCGGCCGCCGCCCACCACTGGCTGGAGCACCCGGCCGAACGCCGGCTCCGGAGCCGGGCGGGGCCGCCCCGCCACGCCCCCCGTCCGCCCGCCCGCCGAGGTGGGCGGACGGTAGCCCGGACCGGCCCCGCCCCCGTTCAGGCGCGCGCCGTCCGCTCCCTCTCCTCCCTCTCCGGTTCCACCCGGCGGTCCTCCCCCGGCGGCGTCGCCTCCGCCGACCCCGCCCGCGGCCCCTGCAGCAGGTACGCCAGCCCGAAGCCGGCGAGGACGACGACGGCGCCGCCGGCCGCGTCGAGGACCCAGTGGTTGCCGGTGGCCACGATCGCCGAGACCGTGAGGAGGGGGTGCAGGAGGCCCAGCGCCTTCATCCACCCCCGCGGGGCGACGATCGCGATCACCATGCCGCACCACAGGGACCAGCCGAAGTGCAGGGAGGGCATCGCCGCGTACTGGTTGGTCAGGGACGTCAGCGTGCCGTAGTCGGGCTGGGTGAAGTCCTGCACGCCGTGGACGGTGTCGATGATGCCGAGGCCCGGCATCAGGCGCGGCGGGGCCAGCGGGTAGAGCCAGAAGCCGACGAGGGCGAGCAGGGTCGCGAAGCCGAGGGAGGAGCGGGCCCAGCGGTAGTCCACGGGGCGGCGCCGGTAGAGGACGGCCAGCACCGACAGCGGGACCACGAAGTGGAACGACGTGTAGTAGAAGTCGAAGAAGTCGCGGAGCCGGCCGGCCCCGACGGCCGCGTGGTTGGCCCAGTGCTCGATGTCGATGTGGAGGAAGCGCTCGATGTCGAGGATCTGCCGGCCGTGGGCCTCCGCCCGCCGGCGTCCGCCCGAGATGGTGCCGCCCGTCGCCGCCAGCCGGACCTGCTGGTAGGCCGCGTAGGTGACGCGGAGGAGCAGCAGTTCCAGCAGGAGGTTGGGGCGGGTGAGGACCCGGCGCGGGAACAGCCGCGGCGGGACGCGCTTCCAGCGGGCCGGGACGGGGGCGGCGTACCGCGTCGGGACCGGGGTGCGGTGGTACGGGGAGGTGCGCGGCAGGAAGGGCACGACCGTCGCGGCGGCCAGCGCGGCCAGCAGCACGACGTTGTCACGCAGGGGGTACAGGGCCGCCATGTGCGGCAGCATCATCTTCGCCGGGAGGGTCATGACCAGGACGACGGCGACCGGCCAGACGTAACGGTCCGAGGCCCGCCTGCCGACCCGGCCGACCGCCGCCGGCAGGAGCCACAGGAGCTGGTGCTGCCAGGTCGTCGGGGACACGGCGATGGCGGCACAGCCGGTGATCGACACCGCGAGCAGGAGCTGGCCGTCGCGGGCGTACCGCACCGCCCGGCGCACGCCGAGGACGGCCACGGCCGCGCCCAGCGTCAGGAACAGCGCGATCTCCGGCGGACCGGACAGGCCGAGGCGCAGCAGGGCGCCGTGCAGGGACTGGTTGCCGAGGGCGTCCGCCTCGCCGCCGAGGCCCACGCCGGCCATGTGGTGGACCCAGTAGGTGTACGAGTCGTGCGGCATCGCCGCCCAGGCCAGCAGGGTGCACGCCAGGAACGCCGCGCCCGCGGCCGCGGCGGCCCGGCGCCGGCCGGTGAACCACAGCAGCGCGGCGAACAGCAGGACGGTCGGCTGGAGGGCCGCCGCCAGGCCGATCAGCGCGCCGGCCGCGTGCCGCCCCCGCACGACGAAGCAGCCGAGCAGGACGAGCAGGACGGGGATGATGCTGGTCTGGCCGAGCCGGAGGGTGGTGCGGACGGGCAGGGACAGCATCAGCAGGCTGATCGCGACGGGCGCGGCCAGCAGCGAGGTGCGTCTGCCCACCGGCTGCGGCAGGGCCCGCGCGACGACCAGGCCGAGCGCGACGACCAGCAGCAGGGTGCCGAAGGTCCAGCCCCAGCCGAGGGCCTGTTCGGCCGCCCGGGTGAGGGGTTTGAGGACGAGTCCCCCGAACGGGGTGCCGGTGAAGCGTGTGGAGTCGTAGAGCGAACCGTTGACGTGCAGGACGCCGTCGGGTCCGACCCAGGTCTCCAGGTCCGTCAGCCGTTCTCCGCGCGGGGTGCCGAGGACGACGGCCACCTGCCGGACGGCGAGGACGGCCGCGACCAGCCAGAGGCCGAGGCGGGCCACGCGCAGGCGTGCTCTCGCCGTGCCGGCCGCGGTCGCTCCGAGGGGTTCCGCCGGTCGCCCGCTGTGCTCCGCATTCGCCACGCCTCGTAGGCCTCCCGCCCCGTAGGTCCCACACGTTCCCTCGTGGGGGTGCTTCACGAGCCCTCCTCACCAACCCTGTGAGGCTCGCGGCACCCCCCGACGAGGACGCGGGCCGTCCCGTCTTCACCTGACGTCCGTTCTCCTTTTGTCCGGAAGACGATAGTGCGCGGGGTAGTGGCCGGGTCCGCGGGACGCGGGGCGATCCGCCGGGCCGGACCGGGCGACGGGGGCCGGTGAGGGCGCTGACCGGCGGGTTCCCGCCGACGCCGGTCCCGCGGGGTCCGGGCGGACGGGAACTCGGGCGCGGTGCGCGGCGTTGACGAACTGATCAGCGTTTCCGACGAGTGCCGTCACGACCGGGAGGCAGAGCGCATGGACGAGCCGCGGATCTGGGACATCGTCGACGCCTACTTCACCCGCCACCTCGCCCCGGACGACGAGGTGACCGCGGCCGCGCTGCGCGACAGCGGGACGGCCGGGCTGCCGCCGGTCAGCGTCACGGCGAACCAGGGCAAGCTGCTCCAGCTCCTCGCGGAGATCCAGGGCGCCCGCACCGTCCTGGAGATCGGCACGCTCGGCGGATACAGCACCATCTGGCTGGCCAGAGCGCTCCCGGCCGACGGCCGGCTCGTCTCCCTGGAGTACAGCCCGAAGCACGCGGAGGTCGCCGTGCGCAACATCGCGCGGGCGGGCCTGGGCGAGCGGGTCGAGGTGCGGGTGGGCGCGGCCCTGGACTCGCTGCCGCTGCTGGCGGACGAGAACCCGCCGCCCTTCGACCTGGTCTTCATCGACGCCGACAAGGCCAACAACGCCCGCTACGTGGAGTGGGCGCTGCGGCTGACCCGCGCCGGCAGCCTGATCGTCGTCGACAACGTCGTACGGGACGGCCGGGTGGTGGACGCGGACAGCGGCGCGGAGGACGTGCGGGGCACCCGCGAGGCGCTCGAGCTCATCGGCGCGCACCCGAGGTTGAGCGGTACGGCGATCCAGACGGTCGGCGCCAAGGGCTACGACGGCTTCGCCCTGGCGCGCGTGCTGGCGTAGCCCCGGGCCTCCTCCGGCTCCCGGACCCCGGACCGGTGGGGTCGTGCCCCGCCCTCAGGCCTCGTGGTAGAAGCCCACGTTGACGCTGCGCGGGCCGGTGCGGTCCGTGATGACGATCTCCCCGTTGCCGCCCCGCGGGAGCTGCACGGTCCCGCCGTAGGCGATGGTCTGGGCGTACTCGCCGACCACCAGCCGGACCTCGGAGGACGGGTCCGGCTGGGAGCCGCGCAGCCAGCTGACCTGCCAGACGCCCTCGGGGCCGCACAGGAACTCCAGGTGGACCCGGGAGACGAACAGCCACTCCTCGGGCGTGACGAGGCGGCACACGGACTTGTCCCGGCCCACCCGCAGCACGGCGCCCGGCTCGCTGGGCGCGTCAGCCATGAGCATGCCGGCCGTGGCACCCTCTTCCGTCCCGGAGACGGTGGCCATGGTGAGTTCGAGCACGTGCGCTCCTCAAGAGATGTCTGTCCGACGGCGTCCGAACTGTGCGTGCACAGCCGCCGCATACTAAATCGCCCGGCCCCGCCGCGTCCGGCACAATGGACGCATGACCGAGCGAAAGCCACCCGGCGTCCCGTTCGAGTCCTGGGTCGACCAGCAGATCCGGGACGCGGAGCGACGTGGCGAGTTCGATCGACTTGCGGGCGCGGGAAAGCCGTTGGACCCGGAGCTGGAGAGTTCCTACGACGAACTGTGGTGGGTCAGGCGCAAGATGGCGCGCGAGGGGCTCTCGGTCCTGCCGCCCGCGCTGGCGCTGCGCAAGGAGGCGGAGGACGCCCTCGCCGCGGCGTACGCGGCACCGTCGGAGCGAACCGTCCGGAAGATCGTCACGGACGTCAACGTCAAGCTGCGCGACATGATGTTCAAGCCGCCGCCCGGCCCCCCGCTGGGCATGAAGCCGTACGACGTCGAAGAGGTCGTGCGGCAGTGGCGGGAGCGCCGGGCGGCTACGGGGGACGGCTAGGGTCTTTCGTCCGGACCAGGCCGGAGCCCGGCCTGGTCCGGACGAAAGACCCCGGGAAGCCCCGACCGCTACAGGTGCAGCAGCCGGTCCGTCAGCTCCCGGTAGTCCCGCAGGGCCAGCCGGAGCTGCTCGGTGTCGGCGGTCTCGGCGGCCGCGCCCCTCTTGGCGTCCGCGAGCTGCCAGGAGCCGCGCAGGGTGCGGCGGCGGCTGTTCATGGCGTCGGTGAAACGGGCGGCGAGTTCCTCCAGGACGTGGTCGGCCTCCTCGACCGCGTCCCGGGGCCGGTCCACGAACCCGGCGACCGCGTGCCGCATCCGCTCGGAGAGCTTGTCGCACTCGTCGTGCGGGAGCAGCGAGGCGCCGTCGGCGTCGTGGACGCCATGAGCGGCGCCGGTGCCCGGGGAGGTGCCATGGGTACCGGAGGTGCCGTGGGTACCGTGAGGGACGCCGGTGCCCCGGGAGGTGCCGAAGCCGCCGCTGTCCTCGACGGCCCCGGCCGGAACGCCGCCGGACGCGGCGGCCCGCGGGTCCCGGTCACCGGTGACCGGGTCCACGGACGGGTTGGCGGAGGAGTTGACGGGCGGGGCGGTGGACGGGCCGGTGGGCTCGGCCACCGGGCTCTGCGCCCCCAGCCCCAGCCCCTGCCCCTGCCCCTGCCCCTGCCCCGACCCCTGCGCCCGACCCCGTTCCGGTCCCGGCTCCTGGCCGTGCCCCTGGCTCTCCCCCAGCGGTACGACTCGAGGCTGTTCCTGCTCCTGTGCCGCGCGGCGGTACTCGCCGCCGGAAGTCACGTCGGCCATGCCTGTTCACCCCTCCTTGGTCTGGTGCCGGTGGAAGCCCGGCAGGTGGAATCCGGAGCCGCCCTCGTGGCGCGCGGCCTGACGGTCCTGTGCGGGCCGGGTCGTCAGTGCCCGGTGGCGGCCCTCGTCCACCAGGTCGTCGAAGAGGTCGCGGGCCTCGACCATGGCGGCCCGCAGGTCCTCGGTGCCGGGGGCCTCGCCGCCCCGCGCGCCGCCGTCCTGGTGGAAGCGGGTGACGTGGTGCACGTGCCGGTAGCCCTGCACGTGGTCGGCGTGGTGCACGGCGAGCGCGGCGACCTGCTCGTCGTACCGGCCGCCGTCGGGGTAGCCGCGGGCGCCGGCGACCTCTGACAGGATCCGGTCCGCCTCGGCGACCGCCTCGCGCGGGGAGTCGACGAAGCGCTCCTGCGCCGCGGCCCAGCGGGCTTCGAACCGCTCTCGCTCGGCGGGCTCCAACGGCCGTTCCTTCAGCCCTCCGTGCCGCTCCACCAGGCCGCCGAGTTCCCGCTCGGCCGCCTTGACGTCCCCACCGTGCCGGGCCACGGCCCGGTCGTACTCGGGACCGAAGCGGCGCTTCAGGCCCCGTCCTCCATGTGACGACCCTCGGGCCCGTACGGCCAGGACGGCCGCGACGGCGAGAACGGCCGCCACGATCACGATCAGAGCGATGATCACGCCTGTGGACATGGTTGCCTTCCGGTGTTTCGGCCCCTCGGGCCGGCTCACAGTCCGGGTTGCCCGGACCGGGGCGGACAAACGGCATCCGTGTCGTGCCGGGCGCGCCGGACGGCCGGGAGGGGCGGGGGAACCGGGTCGTCCCGGCCGCGCGCATCCGGTTGCGCGCCCGGCGGGGGAGCCACCGAGAATGACCGGCATGACCTCCTGGACCGTCGCCCCGGAACCCGCGGACTCCCCCGTCGCCGCCGCGCTGTGGCGGGAGTACTACACCGAGGTCAGCGACCGCTGGTACCTGCTGCACGAGGGCCGGCGGACCGATCCGGCCGAGCTGGAGCGGGAGATCGGCGCCCGCACCGGCGCCGACCTGGCGCCCCCGGGCGGACGGCTGCTCGTCGCCCGGTACGGCGGGGAGCCGGCCGGGAGCGCGGGCGTACGGCTGCTGGACGCGGCGACGGCGGAGCTGACGCGGGTGTTCGTGCGGCCGGGGGCGCGGGGCAGGGGCGGCGGGCCGCTGCTCGTCGGGGCCGCCGAGGAGGCCGCCCGCGCGCTCGGTGCCGGGCGGATGGTCCTCGACACCCGCGGCGACCTCGTCGAGGCCCGCGCCCTGTACGCCCGGTGCGGCTACCGGGAGGGCGCCCCGCACAACGACGACCCCTACGCCGAGCACTGGTTCGTCAAGGACCTGACCGACGAGAGCGTCGACGGCGAGAGCGTCGGCGGCGCGGGCACCGGCGGCGCCGGGCGCCTCAGCTGAACCGGGTCACCGGGCGTTCCCCGTGCGGCTGTTCGCGGGCGGAGCCGCACAGTTCGTCGTTCAGCTCCTCCACCAGCTGCGTCAGGTCGGTGGGGCGGTCCGGGCCCCACCAGTCGCCGAGCAGTTCGGCCAGCGACTCCTCGCGGGCCCGCGAGAGGCGTTCGGCGGTCTCGCGGCCCTCGTCGGTCGGCACCAGGTCGAGGCCCTCGCGCACGGCGAGCCGGCGTTCCTCTATCTGCCGGGCGGCCTCCAGGATCACGGGCAGCGGGACGGGGCCGCGTTCGGCGAGCCGGCCGGGCTCGACGCTGCCGTAGCGCTTCATCCGCAGCAGCATCCAGCTCGCGGCGGGCAGCAGGTCGTAGCCGGCCCGTTCGGTGATCGTGCGGTAGATCTCGCGGCGGCCCTCGCGGGTGCCGAGGACGGACAGGGCCCGGCAGACCTCGTCGTGCGAGGAGCGCTCGACGGGGTTGCTGGCCAGCGTCTCGGTGACGTCCGGCGCGGTGACCGAGGCGCGCAGCGGGTCCTCCTTGAGGAACCAGGCGAGGACGAAGCCGAGGACGGCGACGGGTGCGGCGTACAGGAAGACGTCCGTGATGGACGAGGCGTAGGCGTGCAGGACCGGTGGGCGCAGTGCGGCCGGCAGGTCGCCGATGACGCGCGGGTCGGCCTCCAGCGCGTCGAGGGACACGCCGGGCGGGAGGTCGACGCCGCGGAAGGCGTCCGCGAGTTTGTCGCCGAGGCGGTGGGTGAAGACCGTGCCGAAGAGGGCGACGCCGAAGGAGGCCCCGATGGAGCGGAAGAAGGTCGCGCCGGAGGTGGCCACGCCGAGGTCCTCGTAGGAGACGGCGTTCTGCACGATGAGGACCAGGACCTGCATCACCAGGCCGAGCCCCAGGCCGAAGACGAAGAAGAAGGCGCTCATCTCGGCCGTGGAGCTGTGCTCGTCGAGCTGGTGCAGCAGGAGCAGGCCGACGGTCGTCACGGCGGTGCCGGTGACCGGGAACACCTTCCAGCGGCCGGTGCGGCTGACGATCTGCCCCGACGCCGTCGACGCCAGCAGCAGACCGGCCACCATCGGCAGCATGTGCACGCCGGACAGGGTGGGCGAGACGCCCTGGACGACCTGGAGGAAGGTCGGCAGGTAGGTCATCGCGCCGAACATCGCGAAGCCGACGATGAAGCTGATCACCGCGGACAGCGTGAAGGTGCGGATGCGGAACAGTTTGAGCGGCAGGACGGGTTCGGCGGCCCCGCGTTCCACGGCCACGAACGCGACGGCCAGGACCACGCCCAGCACCGCGAGTCCGACGATCTGCGGCGAACCCCAGGCCCAGGTGGTGCCGCCCAGGGAGGCCACCAGCACCAGGGAGGTGGCGACCGAGGCGATGAGGAAGGTGCCGAGGTAGTCGATGACGTGCTTCGTCGACCTGCGCGGGATGTGCAGGACGGCCGCGATGACGCCGAGCGCGACGACACCGAGCGGGAGGTTGACGTAGAAGACCCAGCGCCAGCTCAGATGCTCGGTGAAGAGGCCGCCCAGGAGGGGGCCGAGGACGCTGGTCGTGCCGAAGACGGCACCGAACAGGCCCTGGTAGCGGCCGCGTTCACGCGGCGGGACGATGTCGCCGACGATCGCCATGGACAGCACCATCAGCCCGCCGCCGCCCAGGCCCTGAAGCGCGCGGAAGCCGATGAGCTGCGGCATGTTCTGCGCCATCCCGCACAGCGCCGAGCCGATCAGGAAGATCACGATGGCGATCTGGAACAGCGTCTTGCGCCCGTACTGGTCGCCCAGCTTGCCCCACAGCGGGGTCGCGGCGGTCGATGCCAGCAGATAGGCCGTGACCACCCAGGAGAGGTGGTCCAGGCCGCCCAGGTCGCTGACGATCGTGGGCAGCGCCGTCGACACGATCGTCTGGTCGAGGGCGGCGAGCAGCATGCCGAGCAGCAGCGCGCCGATCGACACGAGGACGTTCCCGGGCACGTGCTCCTGGCGGGGATCCCCCGTCAGGGCCTGCGCGTCCAAGGCCATGGATGCCTCCTGCAACTCGCGTGGACCTTTCCATCGTGATCGGTGTGTCCCGTTATGGCCTGTCGAGTCCCGCCGGAACCTTCCGTTCCGGGGGTGGCGGGCAGCCGGTTGTGTGGAGGATCTGCATAATCCTTGGAGTTTGGATGGGGAGGGGCGAACGGGTGAACGATCCGAAGGACGGGCAGGGGCGACCGGGGGAACCGGTGCACCCGCAGGGGCACGGGCACCCGTGTCCGCGGTGCGGTGCGCTCCGGGCGGCGGACAACACCCCGTCCTGCGCCTGCGCCCGGCAGGCCTCCGACGCCCTGCGCGACACCCGCGAGGCGGAAGCGGCGGCGGCGGAGGACTTCGATCCCCTGCGGATACGGCCGTACGTGGAACTCGGGCAGGGAACCGGGGCCGGAGCCGGGTCCGACGCCGGCCCGGGGTCCGGGGAGGCGGCGGCCGGCGACGCGACGATGCCGTTGCCGGCGGCCGCCGCCTCCGACGGGGCCGCCGTGTCCGACGCGACCATGCCCCTGCGGGCCGTCCCCCCGTCCGCCGCGGCCGCGGTGCCGACACCGCTCGCGCCGTCCGGCTCCGCGCCCAGCGACACCGACCTGAGCCTGTTCGAGGCGGGCGGGGAGGCCGGGGGCGGCCCGTACGACGAGGGGGCCCCGCGCGGACGCCGGCGCCGCGCGCTGCTGATCGCGTCCGCCGGTGCCGCCGTCGCCGTGATCGCCGCGGCCGGGTTCGCGAGCGGGATGTTCTCCTACGAGCCGCCGGTCCGGGACCGGGCCGCCCCCGAGGGGGTCCGGGCGGCCGTCCCCGACACCTCGACCAGCGCGCCCCCGGCGTCGCCGTCAGCGAGCCGCTCCGCGTCCCCCTCGGCGTCGAGCGCCTCGCCGTCGCCCTCCGAGAGCGCGAGCGCGTCCCCTTCCGCGACGGAGTCGAGCGCCTCCCCGTCGCCCTCCCGCACCACCGAGCCGAGCCCGAGCCCGTCGGCCACCGGGGCCACGCCGTCCCTGGCCCCGGGGAACGGGGCCGACGGCGACAGCGACGAAGTGACCGTCCTGCGCCGCGGGGACCGGGGACCGGAGGTGACCGAACTCCAGCTGCGGCTGCGGCAGGTGTACCTCTACAACGACGAGGCGAACGGCGTGTTCAGCAGCCGGGTCGAGGACGCCCTGCGCAACTACCAGTGGTCGCGGGGCGTCCAGGGTGACGAACTGGGCACGTACGGGGCGACGACCCGGGCGCGGCTGGAGTCGGAGACGAAGGAGCCCTGAGGCCCGTCCGGCGGCAGGCCGCCCGGCAGGGCCGCGCAGCCTCCGGCGCCGCTGCCGGCTTCAGCGAGGCGCCGGCTTCAGCGAGGCGTCGGCGCCGGCTTCAGCGGGGGCATCGGTACGGGGGCATCGGTACGGGGGCATCGGTACCGCTGCCGGTGCGGGCGCCCGCACGAGCGTCGGTACGGGTGTCGCCGGGGCCGCGACCGCCAGGTGTCCGCGTCGGCCCGTGCGGGGCCCCGCCGAGGGTCTCCCCGAAGGGCACGCCTCCGGCACGGAGCGCGTCGCCCCGGGGGACCCGCCCGCCTCACCCCAGGTGGATCCGCACTCCGGTCCCGGCCGCTTCCACCCGCACGCCCGTCAGGTCCTCCACCACCGCGTCCGGCCGGTGGGCGGCCGCCCGCGGCCCGACCCCCACCACCCGCATGCCCGCGGCGCGCCCCGCCGCGATCCCCGCCCCGGAGTCCTCGAACACCACGCACTCCGCCGGGTCCACGCCCAACTCGGCCGCGCCCTTCAGGAAGCCCTCGGGGTCCGGCTTGCTCGCGCCGACCGATTCCGCGGTGACGCGGATCTCCGGGAGGGGCAGGCCCGCCGCGGCCATGCGGGCCGTCGACAGGGGGACGTCCGCCGAGGTGACCAGGGCGTGCGGGACGCCGCGCAGGGAGGCGAGGAAGCCGGGAGCGCCGGGGACGGGGACGACGCCGTCCAGGTCGGCGGTCTCCTCCGCGAGCATCCGGGCGTTGTCGGCGAGGTTCTGCTCCATGGGGCGGTGGGGCAGCAGGACGGCCATCGACGCGTACCCCTGACGGCCGTGGACGACCTTCATGACCTCGTCGCCGTCCAGCCCGTGCCGCTCGGCCCAGCGCCGCCAGACGCGTTCCACGACGGCGTCGGAGTTCACGAGCGTGCCGTCCATGTCGAGGAGGAGGGCGCGGGCGGTCAGGACGGTGGTGGACACGGCGGCCGGCATCGGCGACTCCCAGTGCGGACGGGCACGTGCGCGGGCACGCGGAGAACAAGGCGGCCCCGCCCGCCGGTCAGGGAGAACGGACGGGAGCCACTTTGTTTCCCCACGGTACAAAACAGTCGGGCCGTTGCGCCAGCCGCCCCGGGAAGGTTCACCGTCCGTTCAGCTCCGGGCGGGGCTCAGCCGGTGGCCGCCTCCCACAGGCTCCACACGCCGAGGCCCAGCATCAGCGCCGCCGCGATCCGCGTGATCAGCTTCAGCGGCACCCGCTTCATCAGGGCCTTTCCGCCGACGATGCCGAGTCCGGCCACCGACCACAGCGCCAGCACCGCGCCGAGACCGACGGAGAGCGGGTCGTCGTAGCGGGCGGCGAGGTTGGCCGTCATGATCTGCGTCAGGTCGCCGAACTCGGCGACGAGGATGAGCATGAAGCCGGCCCCCGAGACCTTCCAGAAGGACTGGTTCTCGGGCTTGCGGATCTCCTCGTCGTCCTCGTGCTTGTTCCTCAGCAGCACGGCCGCGCCGCCCAGGAACAGCACGCCGGTGAGCACGTGCAGGATCTGCTGCGGCAGCAGGGTCAGCACGCTGCCGGCCGCGACGGCGAGCGTGACGTGCAGCACGAAGGCCGCGGCGACACCGGCGAAGACGTACGAGGCGCGGTAGCGGGTGCCGAGGACGAGGCCGGCGAGGGCGGTCTTGTCCGGCAGTTCGGCGAGGAAGACGACGCCGAAGACGAGCGCCGTCACGGTCAGGCTGATCAAGGGTCCTCAATCGGTCGGGGGCCGCCCCGCCGAGAGTGCTGCTTCCTTCGCGCAGGACGCCTCGGCACGGCAGCACACGTCTGGTCCGTGCCGTACGGCACGGAGGTGCACTGCTTGCCGAAGGTCTCGCTGGCCGACCGCGGAACGGTCCGCCTCCGGGCGCCGGCTCAGACGAGCTGAGCAGTATGTCGACGGTCCGGCGAAGAGCTACTCCCCTTCTGCGCCGTCCATAGTACGTGACCCTCGCACCGGCCCGCCGGGGCCGGCCCGCCGGACCGAAAGTCCCGCCACACCCCTTGTCGTGTCATGCACACGTCATTAGCTTCTTACCGCGCGCACACCTCCCCGCAACGCGGCCCCGCGAGCATTCCCTCGCTCGCACCGCAACACCCCCACCCCTCAAGGGAGTTCGCATGTCACGCACGCCCAAGGTCTACGCGCGTCGACGAGTCAGCATACTCGCGGCGCTCTCCGGACTGATAGCCTCCGTCGCCCTGTTCAACTCCCCGAGCGCCTCCGCCGCCCTCCCCACCCCGGTCAGCGCCGCCACCGCCCGCACCTACCTCGCCTCCCTCACCGTGGCGACGGAGGACCGCACCGGCTACGACCGCGATCTCTTCCCGCACTGGATCACCCAGTCCGGCACCTGCAACACCCGCGAGGTCGTCCTCAAGCGCGACGGCACGAACGTCGTCCAGGACTCCGCCTGCGCCGCCACCAGCGGCAGCTGGTACTCCGTGTACGACGGCGCCACCTGGACCGCCGCCTCCGACCTCGACATCGACCACCTGGTGCCGCTCGCCGAGGCCTGGGACTCCGGCGCCGACGGCTGGACCACCGCCCGCCGCCAGGCCTTCGCCAACGACCTCACCCGCCCGCAGCTCATCGCGGTCACCGACAACGTCAACCAGGCCAAGGGCGACCAGGACCCCGCCACCTGGATGCCCTCGCGCACGGCCTACCGCTGCACGTACGTCCGCGCCTGGGTCCAGGTGAAGTACTACTACGGACTCTCCGTGGACTCCGCCGAGAAGAGCGCCCTCACCAGCTACCTCGCGAGCTGCTGATCCGGAAATCCGTGCGGAAATCTCCCCGTCCGCCTCCGTCGTTCCGTACCGTACGGGACGACGGAGGAGGCGATCACGTGGCCGAACTGCGGCTGGGACCCCTGCTGAGATACGCCGACGGTTCGTCCGCGACGGTCTGGATCGAGGCGGGCCGCGCGTGCTCCGCCGAGGTGCGGTGCGCGGACGGCTCCGGCGGCACGACCCGCACCTTCCAGGTGGCGGGCCACCACTACGCCCTGATCCCGGTCACCGGCCTCACGCCGGGCACGACCACGCCGTACGAGGTGTTCCTCGACGGCACGCGCGTGTGGCCGCTCCCCGACTCGCGCTTCCCGCCCTCGGCCATCCGCACCCCGGCCGGCGACGCGGACGTGACGGTGGCCTTCGGGTCCTGCCGGTGGGCGGCGCCCCCGGCGGACGAGCACGACCCGGTGGGGCCCGACGCCCTGGACAGCCTGGCCGAGCGGATCGCCGCCGACCCGGAGGGCGAGCGGCCCGACGTCCTGCTGCTGCTCGGCGACCAGGTGTACGCCGACGAGACCTCGGACGCCACCAGGAAGCACATCGCGGCCCGCCGCGACCCGGACGAGCCGCCGGGCGGCCAGGTCGCCGACTACGAGGAGTACACCTGGCTGTACGACGAGTCCTGGCGCGACCCCGAGGTCCGCTGGCTGCTGTCCACCGTGCCCAGTTGCATGATCTTCGACGACCACGACGTCATCGACGACTGGAACACCTCCGCCGCGTGGGTGGCCGACATGCGGGCCACCGACTGGTGGCGCGAGCGGATCCTGAGCGGCCTGATGTCGTACTGGGTGTACCAGCACCTCGGGAACCTCTCCCCCGCCGCCCTGGCCGCCGACCCGCTCTACGCGGCCGTGCGGGACGCCTCCGACGCCACCGACCTCGTGCGCGACTTCGCCCGCCGGGCCGACGGTGAACCCGCCTCGGTGCGCTGGAGCTACCGGCGCGACTTCGGGAGGGTGCGGCTGCTGATGGTGGACTCACGGGCCGCCCGGGTCCTGAAGGAGGACGAGCGCTCGATGCTCGACCCGGGCGAGGCCGCCTGGGTGCGCGAACAGGCCCTGGACGCGCCGGGGTCGTACGACCATCTCCTGGTCGGCACCTCGCTGCCCTGGCTGCTGCCGCACCTGGTGCACGACGCGGAGGCGTGGAACGCGGCCCTGTGCCGGGGTGAACGCGGGCCGCGCTGGGCGCGGTTCGGGGAGAAGGTGCGGCGGGCGGCGGACCTGGAGCACTGGGCGGCGTTCCCGGATTCCTTCGCCACCCTGACCGCGCTGCTGGCCGAGGTGGGGACGGGACCGCAGGCACCGGCGAGCGTGCTCGTGCTGTCCGGGGACGTGCACCACGCCTACGTGGCCGAGACCCGCTGGCCCGGCGACGCGCCCGACGCGCGGGTGCTGCAACTCACCTGCTCCCCGGTCCACAACTCCATCCCCCGGTCGATGAGGGTGGGTTTCCGCTTCGGCTGGAGCGCCCCGGCCCGCGCCCTGGGGCGCCGTTTCCGGCGGCACGGGCGCTCGCCGCGGCCGCCCGTGGACTGGCGCAGGACCGGCGGCCCCTGGTTCGGCAACCAGCTGATGACGCTGACGCTGCGCGGACGCTCGGCCCGGCTGCGGCTGGAACAGGCCCGCGAGGGCGACGGGCTCGCCCTCGTCACGGAGTCCGAACTGACCTCCCGGTAGGGGGCGTCCGGCCGCCGCCCTGCCGGTGGTGCCGTTTCCGGCGCCACCGGCAGGATCCAAGCCATGGCCAAATGTTGAACTTGCAAGCATCACTGGAGTCCACCTAGCGTGGGTCACTCGTTCGGTACCGCCGTCCCCACGCGGCCTGCCCACCCCACGGCATGCCGCACGTCCGACACCGAAGGAGTACTCCCCACATGTCCGCTCGTCTCGACAGCGCACAGCCGTACGCGATCGGCCTGTTCCGCATCGTCGTCGGTCTGCTCTTCGCCTGCCACGGCGCCGCCTCGCTCTTCGGCGTCCTCGGCGGAGCGGCCGGCAGCGACGGCGGCACGATCGACGCCGGCACCTGGCCCGGCTGGTACGCGGCCGTGATCCAGCTGGTCTGCGGCAGCCTGGTGCTGCTCGGCCTCGGCACCCGGGCCGCCGCCTTCCTCGCCTCGGGCTCGATGGCGTACGCGTACTTCGACGTCCACCAGTCGGCGGCGCTGTGGCCGATAGAGAACGGCGGCGAGGCCTCCGCCATGTTCTGCTGGGCCTTCCTGCTCCTGGTGTTCACCGGCTCCGGCGCACTCGGCGTGGACCGGCTGTTCACCCGGCGTACGGCGTCGGACCGGGAGCCGGCCACCGAGCAGGCCACCGTCGCCGCCTGACCTCGCGCGGCCCCCGGCCTCGTCGGGTGCGCTCTCCGCGGTCGCGGAGGGCGCGCCCGAGGCGTGGACGGACCGCACTCGTGTGAACACTCCGTGGTGAACACACGAGCCCCCCGTGAAGCTCCTGTCACACCTCGGGCGTACGCTGTATGGCTGTCATTGGCCGCACCTGCCGCTCCCCCGCGACACAGCGGCACGGTTCGGCCGCACGGGGGAGACGACGGGGAGTTTCGCGGTGTTCGAGAGTGTGGGGGCGTTGATCGGCGCCCCATGGATCTACGCGTTGGTGGCCCTGTCGGTCCTCCTTGACGTGTTCCTGCCGGTGCTGCCGAGCGGCGTGCTCGTCATCACCGCGGCGACGGCCGCGGCCGCGGGATCGGGGGCGGCGACCGGCCGGCTGCCGCACGAGGTGCCCGACATCCTCGCGCTGATCCTCTCCGCGGCGACCGCCTCCGTCCTCGGCGATCTGGCCGCCTACCGCCTCGCCCGGCGCGGCGGGGCACGGCTGGACCGCGCGATCTCCCGTTCCCGGCGGCTGACCACCGCGCAGGAACGTCTCGGGCGGGCCCTCGCCGAAGGCGGCGGCGCGCTCGTCGTGCTGGCCAGGTTCGCACCGGCCGGCCGGTCCGTCGTCTCGCTCATCGCGGGCGCCGCGCAGCGCCGCGTCCGCGACTTCCTGCCCTGGTCCGCCCTGGCCGGCCTCTCCTGGGCCGCGTACAGCGTCGCCCTCGGCTACTTCGGCGCGCACTGGCTCGGGGCGACCTGGCTGGCGGCGGGGGTGTCCTTCCTGGCCCTGTTCGCCGCGGGCTCGGGAGCGGCCTACCTGATGCGCCGGCCGCCGGCGTAGCCGCCGGGGCACGTGAGGCACCCGGCAGGCCGGGCCGCACGGCCGCCGCCCGGCCCGGCCGCGGGGCCGCCGTGGCCCCGGCGCAGCCGGGCCTCCAGGTCAGCCCCCGCCCGGCGCGGCCGCGCGTGGTGCGGCTCCGCGCACCTCCAGTCCGGCCAGCAGTTCCGCCGTGGCTTCGGCCACGGCCTCCACCGCCCGCTCGAACACCTCCCGGTTGTGCGCGGCCGGCGCCCGGAAGCCGGACACCTTCCGCACGTACTGGAGGGCGGCGGCCCGGATCTCGTCCTCCGTGGCCTCCTCGGGCAGCGCGGGCGGACGAAGGGTCTTGATACTCCGGCACATGCCCCCAGTCTCACCCCGCCCGGCCCGGTCCGTCGCCCCTTTCCCCCTTTCCCCGCCTTCCGGGCCCTGCCATGATCACCTCCGAGGCGGCCACCGGATCCGGGGCCGACCGACGAGAGGAACAGCGGCACCATGACGAACAAGCTCACTCTGGCGGTCCTCGGCCCCGGCGGCATCGGCGGTCTCCTCGCCGGTCTCCTGTCGCGCGCCGGCCACCGCGTGATCTGCCTGTCCGGCGAGGACACGGCCACCCGTCTGCGCACCCACGGCGTGCACGTGCGCAGCGCGCGGTTCGGCGACTTCACCGCACCCGTCGCGGCGGCCACCGAACTCGGCGCCCCCGTCGACGCCGTCCTGATCACCGTCAAGCACACCGCCCTCGACGCGGCGCTGGCACGCGTCCCGGCCGCGGCCGTCGGCGACGCCCTTCTCGTGCCGTTCCTGAACGGCGTCGAGCACCCGGCGCTCCTGCGCGCCCGCTACGGTCCGGACTCCGTCGCCCCGGCCGTCGTCCGCGTCGAGTCCACGCGCGTCGCCGCGGGCGTGATCGAGCACGCCAGCCCCTTCGCGGAGATCGACCTCGCCGGTGACCGGGTCCCCCGCCCACGCCTCGACGGCCTCGCGCGGGCGCTGACGGAGGCCGGCCCGACGACCCGGGTCCTGCCGGGCGAGTCGGCCGCGCTGTGGGCGAAGATGGCGTTCCTCGCCCCCTTCGCCCTTCTCACGACCCGTCACGCGCTGCCCCTCGGAGAGGTCAGGACACGCCACCGCGAGGACCTGACCGCCCTGGTCGCGGAGACGGCCGCGGTGAGCCGCGCCTGCGGCGCGCCCGCCGACCCGGCGGCGGCGCTCGCCCGCTACGACGCCTTCCCGCCGGCCACCAGGTCGTCCATGCAGCGCGACGCGGAGGCCGGCCGCCCGCTGGAACTGGAGGCGATCGGCGGGGCGTTGCTCCGCGCGGCCGAGCGGCACGGGGTGCCGGTGCCGGTGGCGGCCCGCCTGGTGCGGGAGTTGCGGGAAGCGGGCTACCGGATCTAATCGCAGTGCACCGGGCTTCAGCCCGGTGGTGAAGCGATTCTGAGAACTGCTCTGGCCTTCGCCGTGTGCGCGGATCTGCACGGAGAGTCTCAGGCGCAGCGGAGGATCAGACCGGCCGGTTCTGCTGCTCGATGTACTGCTTCACGATCGACAGTGGAGCCCCGCCGACTGACCCGGCGAAGTAGGAGCCGGACCACAGCCGCTGTGGCCGCCAGTGGTGCTGGAGCAGTTCCGGATACTCCTGGCAGAGCCTGCGGGAACTGACGCCCTTGAGACTGTTGACCAGCTTGGACGGGGCAACCTTCGGCGGGAAGTTCACGAGCGGGTGGACGTGGTTGTTCTCCCCGTTGAACTCGACCAGCTCGCATGCGAAGTCCGCGCAGACGGCCCGCATGATCTCCTCCATGCGCCTCAGGTGGGCGTCCTCGAAGACCTTGTGCCGGTACTTCGTCACAAAAACCTAATGTGCATGAAGAGCAAAAGCACAGTGCCGACCAGTACGAATGTTCTGATAGTCGGCCATAAACCAATTTTAGTAGGGTAATTGGCATGCAGTTGAGGTACAGCTTCCGCCTGTACCCGAACGGTCCCCAGCGCGTAGCGCTGGCCCGGGCGTTCGGGTGTGCGCGGGTGGTCTACAACGATGCGCTTCGCGCCCGTGAGACCGCCCGCGCCGCAGGCGAGGCGTTCCCGAAGACCGGGGACCTGTCCAAGCTGCTGATCACCGAGGCCAAGCTCACCGAAGAGCGCGCGTGGCTCGGCGAGGTGTCCGCCGTGGTCCTCCAACAGTCCCTCCGGGACCTGGATGCCGCATACCGGAACTTCTTCGACAGCCTCAAGGGCAAGCGCCCGCGCATGGGAGCGCCCCGCTTCAAGAGCCGCAAGGGTAACCGGCAGGCCCTACGGTTCACCGCCAACGCCCGCTGGAAGATCACCACCGGCGGGGACCTGTCCCTGCCGAAGATCGGGGACGTGCGGGTGAAGTGGTCCCGCAACCTCCCCTCCGTGCCGTCCACGGTGACAGTGATCAAGGACGCGGCCGGGAGGTACTTCGCGTCCTTCGTCGTGGAGACCGACCCCGAGGCGCTGCCCGACGTGGAATCCGTTGCCGGAATCGACCTGGGGCTGGGGCACTTCGCGGTCCTGTCCGACGGCACGAAGATCGACGCTCCTCGCTTCCTGCGCCGGGCCGAGAGGAAGCTCAAGCGCGCACAGCGGAACCTGAGCCGCAAGGCGAAGGGGAGCAACAACCGGGACAAGTCCCGCATCAAGGTCGCCCGCGCTCACGCGCAGGTGGCCGACGCACGGCGCGAGTTCCACCACCAGCTCTCCACCCGGCTGATCCGCGACAACCAAGCGGTCGCAGTGGAGGACCTGGCGGTGAAGGGACTCGCCCGTACGCGCCTGGCCAAGTCCGTGCACGACGCGGGATGGTCCGCGTTCGTGGCGATGCTGGAGTACAAGGCCGCGAAGTTCGGCCGCGGCTTCCACCGCATCGGACGGTTCGAGCCCACCTCTCAGGTCTGCTCGGTCTGCGGCGTCAAGGACGGCCCCAAGCCCCTCCACATCCGCGTATGGGAATGCGAGGCTTGCGGGGCCGTCCTCGACCGGGACATCAACGCGGCGGTCAACGTCGCCATGGCCGCCGGACTGGCGGTGTCGGCCTGTGGAGCGCAGGTAAGACCGGTACCCGTACCGGCCCAGCGCGGTGAAGCAGGAACCCACCGAGACGGTCAGCCGACCGTGGTAGGAATTCCCGGCCTTTAGGCCGGGGAGCGGAAGTCAATGACCGAGGCCGACGCACCAGTCGTCGGACGTCATCCAGTGCCCCTTCGGGTACTCGAAGTCGAACCGGCCGAGCAGGGTGAACCCCGCTCTGCGGCACACCCCGTTGGAGGCGGGATGGTCCATGGCCGGGAAGGCGCGCAGGGTCCGGGGTCCGCCGGTGTCCCGCGCGCCCTGCCGGACGACCTCGACGACCGCGCGGGCCGCCCGCGCGGCCAGTCCCCGGCCCTGGAACTCGGGCAGCACTCCCCACCCCGTCTCCCAGACCGGCTCCCCCTGCCAGGGCCGCTCCCAGTAGCCGATCGACCCGACGGTCTCGCCGCTCCCGGCCAGCACGACCCGGTACATCCGTCCCGAGTCCAGCTCCAGGTAACGCCGGTGACGGTCGATCAGTCGCGCCGCCGGCTCGGGACCGCCCAGATGACCGGTCATCTCCGGGCTGTTGTTCCGCTCCAGCAGCCAGAGGTCGCCCTCCGCCCAAGGCACCAACCGCACTTGCCGTGCCTGCCGCACACCGGTGACGTCCATGCCGTCACCGTAGGACAGGGGGCCGACACCGCCCCTTCGTTCATTCGAACGAATGAACCCCCCTGGGAAACTCGCGACTCAAAATCGAACAGGCGTACCATTGCCGTGTGGCTACGACCTATGACTTTCCCAGCGACCTGCGCGCCGGTCAGGAGGAGCTGCATCAGGTCCGCACCGAGCTGTCGGCCCTGCTGAAGCGGCTGCCCTGGTCGGTCGAGCCGCTGGACGGCTTCAGCGACGACGGCGGCTGGCGCAAGGTGGAGCGCCCCGCCTCCCCCGGCTGGACGGCCGACGAGCAGGCCGAGGTGGAGAAGCTCCGCCGGCGCGAACACGAGCTGGCCGTGTTCGTGTCCGGCCACCGCTTCTGGGCGGAGGTGGCCGCCACCGAGCGCGTGGAGGCCCGCATGCGCCTCAAGCACGCCCACGATGCGCCGCCCGACGAGGAGGCCTAGCCGGACAGGCCCTGACCGGACGGGACGCGGCGCGCGCCCGTGACATGCGAGAGGGTCCCCGGGAAATCCCGGGGACCCTCTCGTACTGCCTGGTGGGCGCGGACGGTTTCGAACCGCCGACATCCTGCTTGTAAGGCAGGCGCTCTACCCCTGAGCTACGCACCCGGGACGAGTCGACAGCCTACATCGCCCGGGGCCGTGCCCCGCAAACCCGTATCGACGGCGAAGGACGCGGGCGCGGGTCTTCTCGCGCCGGATCGGCGCGCACGCGCGGGGCGGTCCGGTGCGCCTCGACCCGGCGGCCGCACCGGAGCGGGTGGGGTTCGGCACCGGCGACGGGAAGGTCACCGCGCGGAAAGTGAACCGACCGGCCCGTGTGTTCGTCATCAACCGGTGGGAGAATGACACCGGGCAGGGGCGGATCACAGCACGGGAGAGGGATGTGACGGCGACACCAGCGCAGCCGTACTCGCCGTCGGTGCCGCACGCGCGTCCGCGGGCGCTCGGCGACGCCCTCGCGCTCGCCGCCCTTCCCCTCGTCGCCGTCCTCCTGCTGCCCGCCGCGTTCGCCGGGGGCGGCACCCGCCGCTGGTTCGGCGGACGGGCGGAGGGCCAGCGGGCGGAGGCCCAGGCCGCGAAGGACGCCGCGGCGGCCTCGTTCTACGAACTGGACACCGCGCAGCGGGACCTGCGGATCTCGATCGAGACGATCACGGCGGTCGACGCCTCGCCGGCCGCCCGGCGCGCGGTGGCCGACTTCGAGGCCCTCGGCCGGCGCATCGACGAGGCGAGCCACCAGTACATCCAGGCCGTCGACGCCCACGACCTGGACCGGGACGACCTGGAGGCCGCCACCGCGACGCGGGCGCGCGCCGAGCTGGCCCGCGCGAAGGACGAACTGGACCGCGTCAAGGGCGAGCTGGACCGTTTCACCGACGGGCTCGGGCCGCTGCTGGGCACGGCGGAGACCCAGCTGGCCCGGCTGGCGCCCGCCGTGGAGCGGGCCCGCCAGAGCCTGCTGGCCGCGTCGAACGCGCTGGACGCCGTCCGCAGGACGGGACTGCGGGCGGACGACCTCGCCGCCCGGCTGGCCGCGCTCGCTCCGGAGCTGACCAAGCTGAACCAGGGCGCGGGGCAGCACGGCGTGCCGGGCACCCTGGAGCGCGCCGAGCGGGTCTCCCGCGAGGCCGGGGCGGTCCGGGCGGAGGCCGAGCGGCTGCCGGAGAAGGCCGCCGAGATCGACCACCGGCTGGTGTCCCTGCGGACGCGCGCGCAGGCGCTGACCACCCGGGCGGGGCAGGTCGAGCCGATCCTGAGCGAGCTGCGCCGGCGTTTCACGGCGGCCTGCTGGCAGGACCTCCAGCACGTCCCCGACCAGTCCGTGGAGCACGTCCGGCAGGCGGAGGCGAAGCTCGCCGAGGCGCAGACCGCGCGGGACGCCCAGCGCTGGCCGGACGCCACCGCGCTGCTGTCGACGGCGCGCGCCCTGCTGAACTCCACCGACGAGGCCGTCTCGGCCGCCGGTGACCGGCTGGCCAGGCTGAACGCCGTGCAGAAGGACCCGCGGCAGGAGATCGAGCGGACCCGCTTCGCGATCCGGGACGCGCAGCGGCTGGCGATGGCCGGGCGCAACACCCCGGACCCTCGGGACGCGCGGCCGCTGGACGAGGCGGTGGCCCGGCTGGAGCGGGCGATCGCCACGCTGGAGGGCCGCCACCCGGACTACTGGCACTTCCTGACGGAGACGGAGGCCGTCCGGCACACGGTGTCCGGCGTGGTGAACCGGATCCGCGAGGACCGCGGCGCCGGGCACTGAGCGCGGCCCGCCCGGCCGCCGGCGTTGCCGACGGCGCGCGTCGGGCGGATATTGGAGGTGCGTAGGACTCGGCTCGCGCAGCGCTTTCCGGAGGGAGGCGGAGATGGCCACCCACCTCACGCACTCGGGGACCCGGCAACGGATCAGGCTGGACGACCACCTGCCCGTCGATCACCGTCTGAACAGGGTCTACCGGATCGGCGCCGGTCTGATGGGCGTCGGACTGATCGTCTTCGGGATCTTCGGGATCATCGACCGGATCGGTTTCCTCGACACCGGCGGGGACACCGTCTGGAGTCTGAACACCAACGGCGCGCTCAGCTGGCTGTCGGTCGCCGTCGGTCTGCTGCTCCTCGTCGGCATGGTGATCGGCGGGAACTTCGCCTCCACGCTGAACATGACCCTCGGCGTGCTGTTCGTGGCCAGCGGCTTCCTGAACATGGGGCTGCTGGAGACGGACTACAACTTCCTGGCGTTCCAGATCCAGAACTGCATGCTCAGCTTCGTGATCGGCATCCTGCTGCTGGTGTTCGGGATGTACGGCAGGGTCGGTTCGGCCCTGCCGCACGACAACCCGTACTGGCGGGCCCGCCACCCCGACCTGGCAAAGGACCGGGACCGCGATCGGGAGCGGCGGGAGCAGTTCCCGGCGGAGCACCCCGAGGCGCCCCGGATCACGTCCCGGGAGGCGGCCCGTGAGGCGTTCGGGGAGGCCCCCCGGCCCGGTCAGGACCCGCCGGGGACCTGACCGGGTGCCGCACCCGTCAGGTGCGGTAGGCGTAGTACGCGGCGGTCGGGTACGACGCGATGATGCTCGCCACCGACCTGCTGTAGGTGTTGGTGGAGTGGTACGTCACGTACGGCACGCCCCGGCTGCGGGACGTGACGATCATGGTGTGGTCCTTGGAGCCGTCCTTGTCGAAGTCGACCTGGAGGACGTCGCCGACGTCCAGCTGGTAGACGTTGGCGAGGGGGGTCGTCCGCTTGGAGTTCTGGGCGAACCAGGACCACTCGTTGACTCCGACGAAGGAGTCGGACTGGATGTCGGCGTTGCCGAACCACCGCGTGTAGTCGTACACGTAGCCGGGGACGTGCTTCCAGCCGCCCGCCTTCAGTGCCTGGCTGACGAAGTTGGTGCAGTCGCCGCCCGCGCCGTGCCCGTTGAAGTTGGGGTAGGCGGGGTTGTAGTTCGACCAGTACTGCTTGGCGTAGGCGGCCATGGCGTTGTAGTCGAGGCCGCTGGCGGTGAAGTTCTTCGCGTTCGCCGGGCCGGGGTACGAGGTCGACGCCTTGGGGGCCGACGGCGTGGTGCTGGTGGTGGTGGCCACCATGGGTGCGACGGACGGCTTGGCGGTCTGGTTCACCGCGAGGCCCTCGTCGGTGTCGCGGATGCCGGTGAGCTGCCAGTCGCCGTGCCGGTCGGCGGTGAACGTCAGCTCGTGGTGGGCCTGGAACCCGGTGGCCTTCGGCTCGTCGCCGCGGACCTTCTCGTAGGTGAGGGTCGTGGTCTCGGTGACCGCGACCTTGGCCTTGCGGCCCTTCACGTTCGTGGCGTCCAGGGTGACGGTGGTGCTGCCCTTGCTGTACTTCTCGCCGAGCTGGGCGAGCCGCTCCTTGCGCTGGTCCAGCGAGGACAGCGCGGCGTCCTCGGCGCGGTTCTGCTTCGACGACAGCTTGACGTCACCGGAGAAGCCGTCGGTCAGCGGCTTTCCGCGCTTGTCCCGCTTGCCGTCGACCAGGGCTTCGGTGCGGTCGGTGAAGACCGCGTCGGCGAGGCGCTGGAAGGTGGCCTTGGTCCCGGCGTCCACCTTGGGGTCGTCGACGACCGCTGCGCCGGCGCTCCAGTTGGGCAGCAGGGCCACTCCTGCGACGACGGAGGTGGCGGCCGCTCCGAGTATCGCGGCGCGGCGCCGCGTACGGCTCAATTTCCTTGACTTCACTGATGCTTCCCCTCTTGCCCCGGCGGCTGGATGCCGGGGTAGCGCATCTTTGCATGCCATGTGTGGCTCGTGTGAAGAGGGGGGCGGCACTCGGGCACGGGAGTTATAGGACCGTCACTGCACAACGGCGTCCCGTGTCAACCCGGTTACTGGACGACGGTCGACCAGTCCGGCGACTGGGCGGGGTCGAGGGTGCGCAGCCGCTCCAGGGTGGCGGGCGTCTGCACGTCCATCCAGTCGGCCAGCTCCTTGAAGGAGACGCACTTGACGTCCTTCTTCACGCACACGGTCTTGATGACCTCGTCGACGGCCTTCATGTAGATGCCGCCGTTCCACTCCTCGAAGTGGTTGCCGATGAACAGCGGGGCCCGGCTGCCGTAGTAGACGCGGTTGAAGCCGGCCAGGTAGGTGTCGAGGGTCTCCTGCTGCCACTTCGGGTACTGGGCGGGGTCGCCCTCGGTCTCGCCCTCGGACTGGTTGTAGAGGAAGTTGAAGTCCATGGACAGGCCCTGGTACTTGCCGCCCTCGTAGGGGAGCATCTGGAGGGGGAAGTCCCAGATGCCGTTCTTCTTCGCGGGCCAGATCTGGAAGTCGCCGGCCGAGCTGGCGTCGTAGCGCCAGCCGTAGCTCTTGGCGGCCTTCAGCAGGTTGGCCTGGCCCTCCAGGCAGGGGGCGCGGCCGCCGACCACCTCCTTCTTGAAGTCGAAGGGCAGCGGGTCCATGTCGGTGTAGCCGGTGTTCGTCTTCCACTTCTCGGCGAAGCCGAAGAACTGGTCGATCTCGCTCTTCCACTCGTCGACGCTCCAGTCGCCGCCGCCCTTGGCGCCGCAGAAGTGGCCGTTGAAGTGGGTCCCTATCTCGTTCCCCTCCTCCCAGGCCTTGGCGAGGTCCTCCAGGGTGGTGCGGACGTGTTCGTCGGTGGGGAAGCTGATCGCCGCGGACCCCTTGGGGTGCTGCGGCGGGCTGTAGAGGTCGGCCTTGCTCTTGGGCAGCAGGTAGATGCCCGTGAGGAAGAAGGTCATGTGCGCGTTGTACTCCCGCGCCAGCTCCCGGTAGTGGGTGAACAGCCCGTCGTCGCCGGCCAGGGCGCCGTCCCAGGAGAAGACGACGAACTGGGGCGGTTTCTCACCGGGTTTGAGCGGCACGGGCTTGAGGCCGCCCTCCTGCGGGCCGGTGTACGAGGTGGAGCCGTCCCCGAGGACCTTGGTCTTGCCGTCCCACTCCTCCTCGTCCGGTGACGCGGTCGCCCTGCTCCCCTTGCCGGCGGAGGCGGTCGGCGCGGTGTCGTCCGTGCGGCTGAGCACCAGGTAGCCCGCCACCAGCGAGGCGACCACGAGGAAGGCCGCCAGGCTCAGGAAGCCCGGGTGGGCGGCGGCGGGGCGGTTCGTTGCCCGGGTCTTGCGGCGGCGGCCCGACGGTGGCGTCATGTGCGGCTCATTCTCGAGGGGTTCGGGGACTGCGGTGCGGCCTGGGGTCAGCCGAGCGGGCTCATGGCTCTGGACCAGATGCCGTAGGGGACGCTGTCGTCCGCTGTGCCGTCGATGCCCTTCAGCGGCAGCGGTTCGAGACTCTTCGCCAGGTCGATGCGGTAGACGACGACCGCGGTGGAGACGGCCTTGTGGGTGCCGACGTACCAGGCTGCCTTGTCGTCCTGGGTGGTCCCGGCCTTCCCGGCCACCTGGGCGCCCTCGGGTGCCGCGCCGGGGTGGGCGGTGCGGAAGGCGTCGGTGAGGGCGGAGGTGACCTCCTCGGCCGTGTCGGCGCCGATCGCGCGGACCGGCCTGGGGAGGGCCATCGGGACCTTGGTGCCGTTGTGGGTGACCTGCCGCACGGAGTACGGCTCGGTGTGCTTGCCGGCCGCGGCGAAGGTGGAGTAGCCGCTGGCCATGCGGATCGCGCTGGGGGTGGAGCTGCCCTGGGACAGCGCGGGCACCTGGGCGCCGAGGCTGGAGGGAAGCAGTCCGGCCGCCTCCGCGGTGTCGCGCACCTTGTCCAGGCCGGTGTCCATGCCGAGCTGCATGAACGGCGTGTTCACCGACAGGGCCAGCGCCCGGTGCAGGGAGATCTGCCCGTGGGACTTGTGGCCGTCGTTGCGGGCGGCGACCTTCTTGCCGCTGCGGTCCCAGTACGGCCCCTCCGGCGTGGTCACCGGCACGCCGTCGTCGCCGTCGTAGACGGACTCCCCGGTGACCGGGGTGGCCTCGCCGTCCCGCGTCTTGTGGACGCCGTGCTCCAGGCCGGCGGCGTAGACGAAGGGCATGAAGGCGGAGCCGGCCGGGACGGTGGTGGCGTTGGACTCGTTGTAGCCCTGGGTACGGTGGTCGGGGCCGCCGTAGACGGCGAGGACGCGTCCGTCGGCGGCCACCGAGGCGGCGCCGTAGTGGGCGGTCTTCGCGTTCTTCGGGTCCTCCTTGACGGCCTTCTGGCGGGCCTTGGTGACGGCGTCCGTGAGCTGGGTCTCGCGGTCCTTCTCGAAGGTGGTGTAGATCTGGTAGCCGCCCAGGTCGAAGTCCTTGTCGCCGATCTTCGCGGACTTCTTGGCGTACTGGGAGGCGAGCTCGACGAGGTAGTCGCTCTGTTCACCGGTGTCGTACAGCGGATTGCTCTTGAGCGGCTCGGGGAACTTCGTGTAGCGGGCCCGCTCGGCCTGGGAGAGTTTGCCGATGACGACCATCCGGTCCAGGGTCCACGTCCAGCGTTCCACGGCACGGGCGCGGTTGGCGCTGCTCAGGGTGGGGTCGTAGAGTCCGGCGCCCTTGAGCAGGGCGGCGAGGAAGGCCGCCTCGCTGGCGTTCAGCTCGCTGACGTCCTTGCCGTAGTAGGCCTGGGCGGCGCGCTGGATACCGTAGGTGCCGCGGCCGAACCAGCTGGTGTTGAGGTAGCCCTCCAGGATGTCGTCCTTGCTCATCTGGTTGTCGAGCTTGAGGGCGATCATCGCTTCGGTGAACTTGCGCCGGACCGTCTGGTTCTGGTTGAGGTAGACGTTCTTGACGTACTGCTGGGTGATCGTGGAGCCGCCCTGGGTGTCGCCCTGGCCGACGGTGCGGAACAGGGCGCGGCTGAGGCCCTTGAAGGAGATGCCGGGGTCGCTGTAGAAGCTCTCGTTCTCGGCGGCGAGGACCGCCCAGCGGACGTCCTCGGGGATGTCCTTCAGCGGCATCGCCTGCCGCTGCACCCAGCCGGTGCGGGCCATGGGGGTCCCGTCGGCCCAGAAGTACACGTTGTCCTGCTGGGTGGCGTAGGTGTTGAGGTTGTCCGGGACGTCGGTGGCGGCGTAGGCGACGACCAGGAAGAGGGTGCTCAGGCCCAGGGAGGCGAGGACGCCTCCGAGCGACTGCCGCCAGGAGGGTATCCAGCGGCGCCAGCCGGTGCGGCCGGGCCGCGGGTACCGCGGGCGCATCCGGCGCGCGTACGGGGCGAGGAAGGCCGTCAGGCGCGTCGCGTACGGGGCGAGGAAGGCGACGAGGGGGGCCAGCCGGGGGCCGACGGCGGCGGCGAACCGGGAACGCACGGAGGGGCGGGGGGCTTTTCTGCCCTTCCGCCGGTCTCCCGACAGGGAGGAGTCACCGGACGGGCCGGGTGTCTCCGGTCCCTCCGCACTGCCCGGTATGCCCTCCGGGGGCACCCGCAGTTGCATGGTCTCGTCCGCCTTGAAAGAGGCGGGAACCTTCAACTGCATGGTGGCGTCGGCCGGCTCCGGGGGCTCCTCCCCCTGCCCCGCCTGGGTCACGATGTCTCCCTCCGCACTAGGTGTTGCTCGCGTAGGCAGACGTACAGACGTACGAGGGTCCGGCATGGTTGCCGTCTCGGCGGCAGCAAACCCTGATTCCCCCAACCTCGCGGTTCATCGCGGCGCCCTCAAATTACCAGCGCCCTTCGCAACTTCTCCACATAAGAAATCGACAGAAGTGAACACCGTCGAAACAGTGGAAGCCCGTTCCCCGCACAGAGGGATTAATCTGTCCGCATGCCTCGCTACGAGTACCGCTGCCGTACCTGCGGCGACACCTTCGAACTGAGCCGTCCGATGGCGGAGTCCGCCGCACCCGCCGACTGCCCCGCCGGTCACGACGACACGGTCAAGCTCCTGTCCACCGTAGCCGTCGGCGGCACGGTCTCCGCCCCCGCACCCAAGGCGGGCGGCGGGGGCGGCTGTTGCGGCGGGGGCTGCTGCGGCTGACGCCCGGGGGCGTTCGCCGTCCCGCGGCCCGATCCGGACGGCGGGCCCTACTTCTCGCGGACGCCCTTCAGGAACTCCCGCAGGATCCGCTCCCCCGCCAGCACCCCGCGCTCGGGCAGCGCCGTGACCTGCGGTGCCGTCCAGGCCGCCTCGTGCAGTTCGCCGTGACCGGGACGCCAGCCCCGGTCCGACACCAGCAGCAGATCGGCGTCGAGCAGGGAGTCACCGGCCGTCAGCGTCAGCTCGGCGCCGGTGCGCCGGGCCACCTCGCGCACGGCCGCGCTCTTGGTCAGCGGCTTGGGCACGGCGTAGATCTTGCGGCCCTGGAGCGACACGGTCCAGCCGCGCTCCTCCGCCCAGACCGCCAGCTCCTTCACCCACTCCTCGGGCAGCAGCTCGCGTTCCACCACCAGGTAGGCGAACAGGTCCTCGGCGATGCGCTCCTTGCGCAGCCAGAGCGGGTCGGCGAAGGCCGCGAGGTGCGCCTGCACCTCCGCGAGCGGCGCGCACTCGTCGGCCAGCCGCGCGCTCACCACGGCCTGCCAGTCCGGGTCGGAGACCCCGTCGACCAGCAGGTGCCCGCCGTTCGCGCAGATCGCGTAGGCCGGCGGCGGACCCGGCAGGTTGATGCGCTGGTACTGCTTGCGGGTCCGGGTGGTCGTCGGCACGAACACCGCCGCGTCGCCGAGATCGGTCAGCAGCTGCGCCGCCGTCTCCGTCATGTACGACAGCGGACGGCTCTCGTGCACCTCCACGCACAGCAGCCGGGGCGCCCGCGGGTCCGGCATGGTCAGCGCGAGGGCCGCCGCGGAGTAGATGAGCGTACGGTCGAGGTCGCTCGCCACCAGCACCGGCATCAGAGGGTCACCGCCTTGCCGTCGGCGCCGGTCGCGCCGCGCGTGTACCGCGGGTGGATCAGCCCCACGCAGGAGTACGGCAGGTCGCCGACCTCCTCCACCGGGACCCCGCGCTGGTCGGCGAGGAGCCGGACGTGGTCCAGGTCGGCGCCCGACCCGGCCCGCGCCAGGATCTTCCACGGCACCCGGCGCAGCAGCACCCGGGTGGTCTCGCCGACGCCCGGCTTGACCAGGTTCACGTCGTGGATGCCGTACTCCTCGCTGATGCGCTCGACCGCCGCCCAGCCCTCCCAGGTCGGCGCGCGGTCGGCGGCCAGCAGCTCCTTCACCGCCCCGTCCACGGCGTCCGCGACCTCCGGGAAGCGGGCCGCCACGGCGTCCAGGAAGGCGCCCGACACGTCCGCGCCGGCCAGCTCGCGGTAGAACTTCGCGCCGTGGAAGTCGTCCGGGCCGACCAGGTCGGCGCGCAGCACGGTCCGCGATATCAGGCCGGACACGGTGGAGTTGAGGCAGGCGGACGGGATCAGGAAGTCGTCCCGGGTGCCGTACGTCCGCACGCAGGAGCCCGGGTCGGCCAGCACCGCGATCTCCGGGTCGAAGCCGGCCGCGCCGCCCGCCGCCTCGAACTCCTCGATGGCCACCGCCAGTTCGCGGGTGATCGCGCCCTTGCCGGTCCAGCCGTCGACGAAGACGACGTCCGCCGGGTCGTGGTGCCGGGCCAGCCAGCGCAGCGCGTTGGCGTCGATGCCCCGGCCGCGGACGATGGACACCGCGTAGTGCGGCAGCTCCAGGCCGTGCCGGTGCTGCGCCCAGCGGCGCATCAGCACGCCCACCGGGGTGCCGGCACGGGCCAGGGAGACGAGCACCGGGCGGGGGGACCGCTCGGCGATCACCAGTTCCGTCACCGCGCCGACGGCCTGCGCCAGCCGGGCCGCGGACGCCTCCAGAGCCGTGTGGAACAGCGCCTGGTACTGCTCGCTGGGCTGGTACTCCACCGGCAGCGACTCCGCGTAGTGCGCGCCGCCGCTCTGGACGGCCTCCTCGCGCTCCTCGGTCGGCGCCTCCAGCGTCACGTCGGAGAGGTCCTGGAGCAGCCAGCCGACCTCCTCGGGCGCGTACGAGGAGAAGGCGGGACCACGAAGGGGGTCGGGCAGCATGGCGGGCCTTTCGGGTACGTACAGCGGCTCGGGGACGTAACTGGGCACGACCGCGAGGACGACGTGCGGGATGTGCGCGGCGAGCCGGTCGAGGAGGCCGCCGGGGGCGTGCAGCGCCGGGGTGTCGGCGACGGAGTCGACGACGGCGACCACGGCGTCGAAGTCGGCGTCCGCGACGTTGTAGGCGTAGCGCTCGCCGGGGCCGTCGGCCGGATCGTCGTGCGCGGGGAAGACGATCCGGTTGCGTATCGCGTAACCGGGGTCGTCGACCGCGAGGACCGGTGAGCGGGTGGTGGTGGAGAAGCGCACCTCGGCGGCCGTGGCCCGCTCCAGCTCGTGGGCCAGCCGCAGCGGCGCGTACATCAGCTCCTCGAAGCCGAGGACGTGCACGCGGCGCGCGCCCTCGGGAAGGGCCTCGGCGAGCCGTGCCGCCATCGCGGGCAGGGCGTCCTCGAGCCGGGCGCGGTGCTGCGGGGTGAAGCCGTGGCGGCCGCCGTCGGGGAGGCCGTGGGGCCAGCGCAGGTCGACGCGGGTGAGCCGCGGCCGGATGAGGCCGTCCTCCGGGCGCCCGCCGGTGGGGGCCGGTCCCGCGTACCCGGCCGAGCCGCCCCGCGCCTGCGCCGAGTCCGCCTCGTGGCGCGCCACCAGTTCCCGGCCCTTCTCCAGCACCCCTTCCGGGAGCCGGACCGTGCCCGAGGCCGCCGTCACCAGGTCGACGCGGGCGTCGATCTCGCGGGCGAAGGCCTCCAGGCGTCCCGCGTCGGCAGGGGAGCGCATGTCGACGAGGGCGACGACGACGTACCGGCGGCGCGGGTAGCGCTCGTGCAGGTCGCGGATGGTGTTCAGGACGGTGTTGCCGGTGGAGAACTCGTCGTCGACGAGGACCAGCGGGCCGTCGCCGACCAGGAGCGCCGGGTCCTCCGGCAGCAGCAGGTGGGAGGTGGCGTGCGAGTGGGACTCCTCGAAGCCGCCCGCCGGGACGACGCCGGGGACGGGGCGCCGGGTGGAGTGCAGGTAGGGCGCCCGGCCGACGCCGTCGGCGACGGAGTGCCCGAGACCGGTGGCCGTCTCCGCGTACCCGAGGACGACGGCCTCGGCGGCCTCCTCGCCGAGCAGCTCCGCGACCCGGCGGCCCAGGGCGAGGCCGTGGCCGTACACCACCGACGGCGACTGGGGGACGTGCTTGCCCAGCACGTGGGAGACGAGCAGGTGGGCCCGCTTGGGGTTGCGGCGCAGGGCCAGCCCCAGCAGGTCGGTCAGCCGGTCGTCGCCCACGAGCCGGACGCCGAGCCGCTCGGCGACCCAGCTCCCGGACCAGACCCCGTTGTTCACTGCGTTGTTCATGCGTCCCTATGTCGTGAGGAGGTGGGGCGAGGTTCAGCCGGGTATGCCCGCGGCGAGCAGGTCGACGAAGCTGACGTCCTCGTGCGCGACGCCGAAGACCTCGGCGCGCAGCATCGTCCGCTCGGCCCAGGCCCGGTGCGGCTTCACCTCGTTCATCTTGTTCGTGTACGCCGACCTCATCACGCCCCCGCCGCCGCGCTCCGGCCGCAGGATGTCGGCCGCGTCGCTGTACTCCTCGTGGCTGACCACGGACAGGGCGTGCACGGCCGGCACGTGCGAGGGGTGGATGCAGGTCTTGCCCAGCAGGCCGTTGGCGTGGTCGAGGGAGATCTCGCGCAGCAGTCCGTCCATCGCGTGTTCGATGAGTTTCTCACGCAGCTCGACGGCCTGTCCCTCCAGGAAGGGGCTGTGCCGCAGCATCGGCTTGAACATGCGCTCGGGGACGCGGAAGTACTCCCACACCGGCCCGGTCACCGTGAACCCGGTGCCGTCCGCCCGCCCCAGCATGTTCACCACGTCGGCGATCACGGAGGCGACGATCTGGACGTCGTAGGCGGTCATGTCGGGCGCCCGGCGCAGGCCGTACGAGGAGCAGAAGTCGGTGACGCCGAGGCGCAGCGCGAGGACGCGGCTGCGGTACTTCTCGACGGCGCGGGCGATGCCCTCCAGGGCGTCCACCCGCGACTCCCGGTACATCAGCTCCGGCGTCTCCAGGACGGGCATGCCGAACAGCCGCCGGCCGCTCGCCAGCTCGGCGGCGGCCAGGGCCTCCAGGAAGGGGATGCCGCGCTCCTCGGTGAACTTCGGGAACACGAACCCGCTGAGCAGCCGGACGGCCGGGCCGAGGCGCCGGACCAGGTCCGGGATCTGCTCGGGGGTGCGGACGCGGATGAACAGCAGCGGCGGCTCCACGTCGGGGCGGGCCGCCAGGTCGGTGAACTGGCGGACGAGGTTCTCCTCGCCCCGGACGACGTCCTCGTCGCCGATGGAGTCCTCCAGGCAGAGCACCATGGACACCACGCCACGCCCGGCCTGCTTCAGGATGTCCTCGGCCAGCCGGGGCCGGGTGGCCGGACTGTAGAGCGTGGCCCCGAGGGCGGCGGACAGCGTCCGGGCCGGCGAGTCCGCGTCGAACGCACACGGCTCCCGGTGGAACAGGCGCTGCCGCACCTCAGGGGCAAGGTGCCCGAAATGACGCATATGTCTCCCCTGTGGTGCAGGTCGAGCGTGTGGATTCGGCAAGAGGTGGCCGGTAATAGTACGTAGAGACCCATGTCATGGGTTCCCACCGGTCATGAATTCCAGGTAACGCAGAGCGACACAACCCGGCACGGTCCGGCTTCGTCCGCCACGGACCACCGGTTGCCGTGTACCCGCGTTGTCGTGAGCAGAACCGAGAGGGCAGGATGAGCGCATGACGCACGCGATGCTGAAAGGGTCGAACGTCCCGCTGAAGACCACCACGGTGCGGGCCGTGCTGCGCTGGACACCCGGGCAGGGGGTCCCGGACGTCGACGCCTCCGCGCTGCTCCTCGGCCCCGAGGGTCGTGTGCGATCCGACGAGGACTTCGTCTTCTACAACCAGCCCCGGCACCCCTCCGGGAAGGTCTGGCGGCTCGGCAAGAAGCAGGGCGCCGAGGGCCTCACCGACACGATCCAGACGGATCTGGCCGGTGTCGAGTCCGACGTCGGCCAGATTCTGCTGGTCGCTTCGGCGGACGGTGCCACCTTCGACCGCGTACGGGCCCTCAGCATCCTGCTGTACGACGCGGCCGCCGAGGGGGAGCCGCTGGCCACCTTCGACATCCGTCCCGAGACCGGCGAGGAGACCGCGCTGATCTGCGGCGAGCTGTACCGCCGCGGGGAGGGGTGGAAGTTCCGGGCGCTCGGCGAGGGCTACTCCAACGGCCTCAAGGGCCTCGCCACGGACTTCGGCATCTCCGTCGACGAGTCGGAGGAGGCCGCCGCCGACGGGGCGGGTTCCACGACCGGCGTCTCCCAGCCGCTGCCGCCCGAGCAGCCCACGACGGCCGTCCCGCAGCAGCCCGCCGCGGCCTACGGCTACCCGGCCTCCCTGCCGACGTACGGGTACGGCTATCCGGACGCCCAGCCGGCCGGGGCGGCCCCGGCCGGGGAGTTCCGCATGCCGCCGCAGGGCCCGCAGTTCATAGGGCGGTGAGGGCGGTGTGCGCGCCGCGCGCGGCCGGGGCGGCCGGGAGTCAGCGTTCCGCCTTCGTCTTGTAGCCCCGCCCCCACTGCAGCCCCCATCCGTACAACCGGTCCAGCTCGCCCTGGAAGCCGTACACGAACCTCACCTCGCGCCGGACCATCAGCTCGCCCTTCACGTTCTCGATCATCACCACCGCGCACGAGCGGGCCTGGGGGTGCCGCTCGTCGAGGCCTATCTCGATGCGCGGCCCGTTGCTCGGGTAGAGCGTGACGACCGCGTGCGTGCGGTCGAAGGCCGGCGTCTGGTCGTAGATGTAGACGAACACCAGCAGCCGCTTGATGTCGTCCCGGTGGTCCAGGTTGACGTACATCGTCTCGCCGGACGCCGACCCGAAGCGGTCGTCACCGCTCAGCTTCACGTACGGCGGCGCGTTGATCTCGCCGAGCAGGCCGCCGAGCGGCTGGACGACGCCCTTGGTCCCGTCCGCCAGCTCGTACAGGCAGCCCAGGTCCAGGTCGACGTTGACCATGCTCTGGCTGTGTCCGATGACCTCCGGCGGGCGCAGCGCCTTGAGGGGGTGGCGCAGCAGGCTCTCCCGCGGGGAACCGCCGAAGTCGGAGGTGCGCATCCGCCAGGCCAGGTTGACGCGCAGGTGCCCGGTGGCGGCGCCCTGCTTGGTGAGCGAGACCTGGCTGTGCCGTTTGGTCAGCTCTATCGCGTTGCTCGCCGCACTGCCCGAGTCGAAGTCGGCGGCCCGACCCGGCCGGAGTCCGTCGAAGAAGCCCATTACCGCCCCCAAGTTCCACGCCCGAAAAACGCCTGACCGCACAGTCCCCCGGAAACGACCGGCGGGACGGCACCGAGGACTCGTCCTCGACGACCGCCCCGCTCAGAGCGTTCCTCACCGGGAAGCTGATCACACTCCGGACGAGACCTCGGTCTTCTCGTCCGAGCCCGCGTCTCCCCCGGCCGCCGCCAGCGCCCGGTTGCGGCGCACGGAGGACCAGAAGGACCAGGCGATCAGGATGACGCCGACGAGGCCCGTGATGACCTCGTGGATCTCGTACTGGATGGTGACGAGCAGGAGCACGGCCAGGGCGCCGATCGCGTAGTGCGCGCCGTGCTCCAGGTAGACGTAGTCGTCGAGGGTGCCCTGGCGGACCAGGTAGACGGTGAGCGACCGGACGTACATGGCGCCGATGCCGAGGCCGAGGGCCATCAGCACGATGTCGTTGGTGATGGCGAAGGCGCCGATCACGCCGTCGAAGGAGAAGGAGGCGTCCAGGACCTCGAGGTAGAGGAACATGAAGAAGGCGGCCTGTCCGGCCAGGAGGACCGGGGACTTCTTCTTCCCGGTGCGCTTGGCCTCTTCCTCCTCCTCGTGCTCGCGTTCCTCCTCTTCCTCGAGCTTGTCCTCGAAGTAGCCGGAGAGACCGCCCACGATCATGTAGGTGATCAGGCCGGCGATGCCGGAGAGCAGGACGGTCTCGGCCTTGTCGACGTGTGCGCCGCCGTGCTGGTGGGCGTGGGTGGCGAAGGTCAGGGCCGAGACCAGCAGGACGATCAGGGCGATGCAGACCGACAGCATGTCGACCTTGCCCAGCTTGGCCAGCGGGCGCTCCAGCCAGCCGAGCCACTTGATGTCCCGGTCCTCGAAGATGAAGTCCAGGAAGATCATCAGCAGGAACATGCCGCCGAAGGCCGCGATCGCGGGGTGCGCGTCGGTGACCAGTTCCTGGTAGCGGTCCTTGTCGGTCAGGGCCAGGTCGACGGCCTCGATCGGGCCGAGCTGGGCGCTGATCGCGACGATGACGACGGGGAAGACCAGCCGCATGCCGAAGACGGCGATCAGCACGCCGACGGTGAGGAAGATGCGCTGCCAGAAGGCGTTCATCTTCTTCAGGATTCCGGCGTTGACGACTGCGTTGTCGAAGGACAGCGAGATCTCGAGGATGGACAGGATCGCCACGACACCGAAAGCGGTCCACCCCCCGTAGAACACCGCTGCGACGAGGCCGAGCGCGGTGACCGCGAACGACCACCCGAAGGTTTTCAGAACCACTGGTTACCCAATCCTGTCTCTGGGCCCCGGTCCCCCCAAGCGAAACCTGGGGGTGGGTTTCCCCCGCGCCGTACGCGGCTTTACGAAACGTTGACTCCGAAGTCTAGAGCGATGCCCCGAAGTCCTGACGCGTACCCCTGGCCCACCGCACGGAACTTCCATTCGCCCTGGTGACGGTAGAGCTCGCCGAAGATCATGGCCGTTTCGGTGGAGGCGTCCTCGCTGAGGTCGTACCGCGCGAGTTCCTGGCCGTCGGCCTGGTTGACGACCCGGATGAAGGCGTTGGCGACCTGGCCGAAGGTCTGGCCGCGCTCGTCCGCCAGGTGGATGGAGACGGGGAAAACGATCTTGTCGCACTGGGCGGGCACCTTGCCGAGGTCGACGAGGAGCGACTCGTCGTCGCCGTCGCCCTCACCGGTGAGGTTGTCCCCGGTGTGCTCCACCGAGCCGTCGGGGCTCGTGAGCTGGTTGTAGAAGACGAACCACTCGTCCCCCATGACCCGTCCGCCGGTGCACAGCAGCGCGCTGGCGTCCAGGTCGAAGGGGGCTCCGGTGGTGGAGCGCGCGTCCCAGCCGAGGCCGACCATCACCTGCGTGAGGTTCGGCGCGACCTTGGACAGGGAGACGTTTCCTCCCTTGGCGAGCGTGACGCCCATGTGCTGGTCCTCCCCTTGGTCGTGCTTCTTCGGTTGTCCTGCGCGTCCGGCGCCGCCCGTGAACGGTGCGGCGCCGGACGAAGCCGTCGGGTCGTGGGAGACGGCGTCCCAGGGGAATCGGCTCAGACGTTGACGCCGAAGTCCTGCGCGATGCCGCGCAGGCCCGAGGCGTAGCCCTGGCCGATGGCCCGGAACTTCCACTCCGCGCCGTGCCGGTACAGCTCGCCGAAGACCATGGCGGTCTCCGTCGAGGCGTCCTCGCTCAGGTCGTACCGCGCGATCTCCGCCTCGCCGGCCTGGTTCACGACGCGGATGAACGCGTTGCGCACCTGGCCGAAGGACTGCTGGCGGTTCTCGGCGTCGTAGATCGAGACCGGGAAGACGATCTTCTCGACCTCGGCCGGCACGGCCGCGAGGTTGACCTTGATCTGCTCGTCGTCGCCCTCGCCCTCACCGGTGATGTTGTCGCCGGTGTGCTCGACGGAGCCGTCGGGGCTCTTGAGGTTGTTGAAGAAGACGAAGTTGGCGTCGCTGGCGACCTTGCCGGAGTTGTTCAGCAGCAGCGCGCTCGCGTCCAGGTCGAAGTCGGTGCCGGTCGTGGTGCGTACGTCCCACCCCAGACCGACGATGACCGCGGTCAGGCCCGGGGCCTCCTTGGTCAGCGAGACATTGCCGCCCTTGCTGAGGCTGACTCCCACGAGTCCTCCATTGGTGTCCGGGGGCGGGGAGCCCCTCGTGCGTCGGATATCGGATCAACGATTCGATCCTAGTGAGGGGTTCCCGCCCCTCGCAGGCCCTGGAGCCGAAGAATCACCGGGTGTCGGCCCCGGCCCGGCACCGGATGCGGGACGGCCGAAGCGACCGGGGCCGACCAGGGCGACCGGGATCAGAGCGCGTCGAGTGCCGAGACGTAGGCGCCGAGGTCGCGGGCGTCGGGCAGCGCGTTGACGACGGTCCAGCGCACGACGCCCTCCTTGTCGATGACGAAGGTGCCGCGCACCGCGCAGCCCTTGTCCTCGGCGAAGACCCCGTAGGCGCGGGAGACCTCGCCGTGCGGCCAGAAGTCGCTCAGCAGCGGGTACTCCAGGCCTTCCTGCTCGGCGAAGACGCGCAGCGTGTGGATGGAGTCGTTGGAGACGGCGAGCACCTGCGTGTCGCGCTCGGAGAACTTCGGCAGGTTGTCGCGGACCTCGCACAGTTCGCCGGTGCACACACCGGTGAAGGCGAAGGGGTAGAAGAGCAGGACGACGTTCTTGCTGCCGCGGAAGTCGGACAGCTTCACGGAGCGGCCGTGGTTGTCCTTGAGTTCGAAGTCGGGGGCCTTGTCGCCGACCTGGATCGCCATCGTCTGGAACCCTTTCCTGGGGCTTCGCCGGAGCCGGTTGCGGCATTCGGGTGAGAACCCGCCCGGAACGCCGGGAACCACCCTACGCAGCGGCCCCCACGCACCGGTGGACGGGCCGATGGGGAATCGGCCCGTCCACGGGCGTCGAGAGGTCGTCGCGGATCTCCGCTACCTCGACGAGGTCACTTCGGGGGACGAGGTCACTTCTTGGACTTGGCGGCCTTGGGCGTCACCAGCCGGCTGCCGCTCCAGTCCTTGCCCACGCTGACGCTCTTGCTGGCCGACAGGCCCGCCGTCGTCGCGGCTTCGGAGATGTCGCTCGGTTCCACGTATCCCGTCCGGCCGGTCTTCGGCGTCAGGAGGAGGATCGAGCCGCCTTCTTCGATGTACGTGGTGGCGTCCACCAGCGCATCCGTCAGGTCTCCGTCATCGTCGCGGAACCAGAGCACCACGGCGTCGGCAACGTCGTCGTAGTCCTCGTCCACCAGGTCGCTGCCGATGACTTCCTCGATGGACTCGCGGAGCTCCTGATCGACGTCGTCGTCGTAGCCGATCTCCTGGACCACCTGCTCGGGCTGGAACCCCAGCCTGACGGCAGGGCTCGTCCGCTCCTCCGCGTGGTCCGCGGTCGCGCTCACGGGTTGCCTCCTGATCATGTTTCGGGAATAACTCAGCCACGCGCGTGCGCGAAGCATTGGCCGTAGTCCACACGGGCGGGGCGGATCGCGCAAGTACCCGGCGGTTCGGACCGCCGAAACGGTGACGATCCTGGCGGTGTCGCCGCAACTCCAGGCACGCGATCAGGACGATGGGTGACGTGCACCACACCTATGTGCCCCGTTTGCGTATTTGAGAACCATCCAAGGGTACGAGACTCGGACAGGTGCCGGTTACCTCGGGGTAGAGATGACGTTTGCGGCGCCTAGGTACACGATGGGGGCGGTGCAGGTACGGGAGAACGAACGGGACACCAGCCTGCCGCACATTCCCCAGAGTCCCACCGCCCCACAGCCCCTCTGACAGGTAAGGACCAGCGTGGCTTCCGGATCCGATCGCAACCCGATCATCATTGGCGGCCTTCCGAGTCAGGTTCCTGACTTCGATCCCGAGGAAACCCAGGAGTGGCTCGACTCCCTCGACGCCGCAGTGGACGAGCGCGGCCGGGAGCGGGCCCGCTACCTCATGCTGCGCCTGATCGAACGGGCCCGCGAGAAGCGCGTGGCCGTGCCCGAGATGCGCAGCACGGACTACGTCAACACCATCCCCACGCGGGCCGAGCCGTTCTTCCCGGGCAACGAGGAGATCGAGCGGAGGATCCTCAACGCGACCCGCTGGAACGCGGCCGTGATGGTCTCGCGCGCGCAGCGGCCCGGCATCGGCGTCGGCGGCCACATCGCCACGTTCGCCTCCTCGGCCTCGCTGTACGACGTGGGCTTCAACCACTTCTTCCGCGGCAAGGACGAGGGCGACGGCGGCGACCAGGTCTTCTTCCAGGGTCACGCCTCCCCCGGCATCTACGCGCGCGCGTACATGCTCGACCGGCTGAGCGAACAGAACCTCGACGCGTTCCGCCAGGAGAAGTCGAAGGCGCCGTACGGGCTGTCCTCGTACCCGCACCCGCGGCTGATGCCGGACTTCTGGGAGTTCCCGACCGTGTCGATGGGCCTCGGGCCGATCGGCGCGATCTACCAGGCGCGGATGAACCGCTACATGCACGCGCGCGGGATCGCCGACACGTCGAAGTCGCACGTGTGGGCCTTCCTCGGCGACGGCGAGATGGACGAGCCCGAGTCGCTCGGCCAGCTGACCATCGCCGCCCGCGAGGGCCTGGACAACCTGACCTTCGTCGTCAACTGCAACCTCCAGCGGCTCGACGGCCCGGTGCGCGGCAACGGCAAGGTCATCCAGGAGCTGGAGTCGGTCTTCCGGGGCGCCGGCTGGAACGTGATCAAGCTGATCTGGGACCGCACCTGGGACCCGCTGCTCGCCCAGGACCGCGACGGCATCCTCGTCAACAAGATGAACACCACCCCGGACGGTCAGTTCCAGACCTACGCCACCGAGTCCGGCGCGTACATCCGGGACCACTTCTTCGGCGACGACCACCGGCTGCGCGCGATGGTCGAGGGCATGACCGACGACCAGATCCTGCACCTGGGCCGCGGCGGCCACGACCACCGGAAGATCTACGCGGCGTTCAAGGCGGCCGTGGAGCACACCGGCCAGCCGACGGTCATCCTGGCGAAGACGGTCAAGGGCTGGACCCTCGGGCCCAACTTCGAGGGCCGCAACGCCACGCACCAGATGAAGAAGCTGACGGTCGACGACCTCAAGGGCTTCCGCGACCGGCTCCACCTGCCCATCTCCGACAAGGAGCTGGAGGGCGGCGCGCCGCCGTACTACCACCCGGGGCGCGACTCCGAGGAGATCCAGTACATGCACGACCGGCGCAAGGGGCTCGGCGGGTACGTCCCGACCCGGGTCGTGCGCGCCCGGCCGCTGCCGCTGCCCGACGACAAGACGTACGCGTCGGTGAAGAAGGGCTCCGGCCAGCAGTCCATCGCCACGACCATGGCCTTCGTGCGGCTCCTCAAGGACCTCATGCGGGACAAGGAGCTGGGCAGGCGGTTCGTGCTGATCGCGCCGGACGAGTACCGCACCTTCGGCATGGACTCGTTCTTCCCGAGTGCGAAGATCTACAACCCGCTGGGCCAGCAGTACGAGTCGGTCGACCGTGAGCTGCTGCTCGCGTACAAGGAGTCGCCGACCGGTCAGATGCTGCACGACGGCATCTCCGAGGCGGGCTGCACGGCCTCGCTGATCGCGGCCGGCTCGGCGTACGCCACGCACGGCGAGCCGCTGATCCCGGTGTACGTCTTCTACTCGATGTTCGGTTTCCAGCGCACCGGCGACCAGTTCTGGCAGATGGCGGACCAGCTGGCGCGCGGTTTCGTGCTGGGCGCGACCGCCGGCCGTACGACGCTGACCGGTGAGGGCCTCCAGCACGCCGACGGGCACTCGCAGCTGCTCGCCTCGACGAACCCGGGCTGCGTGGCGTACGACCCGGCGTTCGGCTTCGAGATCGCGCACATCGTCCAGGACGGCCTGCGCCGGATGTACGGCCCGGACAGCGAGGACGTCTTCTACTACCTGACCGTCTACAACGAGCCGATCCAGCACCCGGCCGAGCCGGAGGACGTGGACGTCGAGGGCATCCTCAAGGGCGTCCACCGCTTCAGCCGGGGCACGTCGGGGTCGATCCCGGCGCAGATCCTCGCCTCGGGCGTGGCCGTCCCCTGGGCCGTGGAGGCGCAGCGGATCCTCGCCGAGGAGTGGGACGTGCGCGCCGACGTCTGGTCGGCGACCTCGTGGAACGAGCTGCGGCGCGAGGCCGTCGAGGTCGAGCGGCACAACCTGCTGCACCCGGAGGAGGAGCAGCGCGTGCCGTACGTGACGCGCAAGCTGACCGGGGCGCAGGGGCCGTTCGTGGCGGTCTCCGACTGGATGCGGTCGGTGCCGGACCAGATCGCGCGCTGGGTGCCGGGGCGCTACCAGTCGCTGGGCGCGGACGGCTTCGGCTTCGCGGACACCCGCGGGGCCGCGCGCCGCTTCTTCCACATCGACGCGCAGTCGGTGGTGCTCGCGGTGCTGACCGAGCTGGCCAAGGAGGGCAAGGTCGACCGGTCGGCGCTGAAGCAGGCCATCGACCGGTACCAGTTGCTGGACGTGGCGTCGGCCGACCCGGGGGCGGCGGGCGGCGACGCGTAGCCGCCGGTCACGGCCGGAGGGACGAGGGCGGCGGAGCCGACGGCTCCGCCGCCCTCGTCCGTTCTTTACGATGCGGGCATGGATCAGCAATCCGCGCGGGACCGGTGGGAGCGGCGGACGCAGCGGCCGCTGCTGGCACTGGCCGTGGTGTTCGCCGTCGCCTACGCCGTGCCCATCGTGCACACCTCGGCCGGACCGTCGCTGAGGTCGGCGTGCGCCTGGACGGAGTGGGGGGTGTGGGCGGCCTTCGCCGCGGACTACGCCGTCCGGCTGGCGCTGGCCGGGGAGCGCCGGGTGTTCGTCCGCACCCACTGGCTGGACCTGTTCGCGGTGCTGCTGCCGCTGATCCAGCCGCTCAGGCTGCTGCGGCTGGTGTCGACCCTGCTGCTGGTGGGGCAGCGCGCGCGGATGGCCTCGCAGGTGCGGCTGACGACGTACGTCGCGGGTTCCGTGGCGGGGCTGCTGATCTTCGGTTCGCTCGCGGTGCTGTCGGTCGAGCGGGAGTCCCCGGAAGGGAACATCCGGACGCTGGATGACGCCCTGTGGTGGGCGTTCACGACGATGACGACCGTGGGGTACGGGGATCATTCCCCGACCACCGGACTGGGGCGGATGATCGCCGTCGGGCTGATGCTGTCCGGGATCGCGCTGCTGGGTGTGGTCACCGCGAACATCGCCGCGTGGTTCATCGAGCGGTTCGAGAAGGACGACCGGGAGGAACGCGAGCACACGGAGGCGATCCGCACCCTCACGGACGAGGTGCGCGCCCTGCGGGCGGAGGTGGCGGCCCTGCGGTCCCGTCCACCCGACCCGGCCGGCCACAAGAGCCCGTCCGGCGTCTGAGGGTGAGACGGTCCGGACCGGAGGCGGAGGCCGTCCGGACCAGGGCAGAGGCGGAAGCCGTCCGGACCGGGGCGGAAACGGAGGCGGAGGCGGAAGCCGTCCGGACCGGGGCGGAGGTCTGCGGGCCACGGGGCCCGGGGCGGGACGGCGGGGGCGAGGACACCCCCGCGGGCGCCCTCGCCTCACAGCGGTCCGCTGTCCCTCGTCACAGCAGTCCGTTGCCCGTCAGCCCCGCGCCCGTCAGCCACACCAGCGCGAGCAGTGTGTCGATCGCGCCGAGGACCACGGCGACCAGGGCCGGCACCGGGCGGGGGCCCGCCCAGCTGCGGCCCATGGCCAACCAGCCGCAGACGATCGCCGCGGGGCCGAGGACGATCCCCAGCGCGAAGAATCCGGCGACCGCGCAGACCAGGCCGATGATGCCGAGCGTCGCGCTGTCCGGCCCGCTCCCTGACCACGTCCGGCCACGTGAGCGGGGGTGCCTGCGCGTTCCGTGTCCAAAGCCCGCCATCGTCAACTCCCTTGATCCTGGGGCTGCTTCGATGGTCCGGGTACCCCCCTGACGCCGGTTATGCAGTGACCGGAGACAGGCGCGGGCGCACTGTCCCCCCTCCGGCGGCGCGCCGCGGCCCCGGCCGCCCTCCCCTGCGGAGGGCTTGACCCACTGCGACCTGCGGCGCGCGCCCGGCACGAGAGACCCTCGGGGTTGTCACCCGATGAGGGAGTCCCGCTGACGGCCCGTCAGGGCCGGGGTCCCGTCAGATGTGACCGACCCCGGCGCCCGCCTCCGCGTTCTCGCCCCGCTTGGTGAGCAGCGCGACGAACACGGCGACCGCCGCGACCCCGGCCGCGACGAGCGACGCGAGGCTCATCCCGGAGATGAAGGTGTCGTGGGCGACGTCCGTGATCTTCGCGGCGATCTCCGGGGGCGTGCCCTTCGCCACCGGGGCCACACCCACCTGGACCGCCTCGGAGGCCTGGCCCAGCTGGGCCGGGGTGAGGGCGGGCAGGCCGGCGTCGGTCCAGTTGCCGGCCAGGTCGCTGTCGACCTTGGAGGCCATGACGGCGCCGAGGACGGCCGTACCGAGGCTGCCGCCGATCTGCATGGCCGCCTGCTGGAGGCCGCCGGCGACTCCGGACAGCTCCATGGGGGCGTTGCCGACGATGACCTCGGTGGCGCCGACCATGACGGGGGCGAGGCCGAGGCCCAGCAGGGCGAACCAGACGGACATCGCCAGGCTGCCGGTCCCCTTCTCCAGGGTGGACATGCCGAACATGGCGACCGCCACGCAGACCATGCCGCCGGCCAGCGGGATGCGCGGACCGACCTTCGTGATCATCGCGCCCGCGAGCGGGGAACCGACGATCATCATCCCGGTGAGCGGGAGCAGGTGCAGGCCGGCGTCGATCGGGCTCATGCCGTGCACGTTCTGGAGGTAGAACGTCACGAAGAAGAGGCCGCCCATGAAGGCGATGGCCATCATGACCATGAGGACGACACCGGCGGACAGCGGCACCGAACGGAACAGGCCCAGCGGAATGAGCGGTTCCGCCACGAAGTTCTCCCAGACGGCGAAGCCCGCGAACAACACCGCGGAGACGCCGATGAACGTCCAGGTCAGGCCGTCCCCCCAGCCCCACTCCGGGGCCTTGATGAGGGCCCACACGAGGCAGAACATCGCGCCGGAGAGCAGCACGATGCCGAGGAGGTCGAAGGAGCGGGGGGCGTTCTCGGCGCGGTGGTCGAGCAGCATCACCGCGCCCAGGGCGACGGCGAGGACGCCGACGGGCACGTTGATGAAGAACACCGACTGCCAGTTGACGTGCTCGACGAGGACGCCGCCGAGGATCGGGCCGCCGGCGGTGGAGGCGCCGATGACCATGCCCCAGATGCCGATGGCCATGTTGAGCTTCTCGGCCGGGAAGGTGGCGCGGAGCAGACCGAGCGCGGCCGGCATGAGCAGGGCGCCGAACAGGCCCTGCAGGACGCGGAAGGTGACGACGAGGGCGATGCTGTCGGACAGGCCGATCGCGCCGGAGGCGGCGGCGAAGCCGACGACGCCTATCAGGAAGGTCTGGCGGTGGCCGAAGCGGTCACCGAGCTTGCCCGCGGTGATGAGGGAGACCGCGAGGGCGAGGAAGTAGGCGTTGGTGATCCACTGCACCTCGGCGAAGGTGGCGCCGAGGTCCTTGGCGATGGCCGGGTTGGCGATGGCCACGATCGTGCCGTCGAGGGCCACCATCATGACCCCGACGGCGACGGTGATGAGCGTGAACCACGGGTGGCCGCGCAGCCCCTTGGCCGGTGGCTGGTCCGACGGGGTGGAGGGCGACTCGTCCGCCGGTCCCGTCGTGTCGATGGTGGTCTGACTAGTCATGTGTTCGAGGCTAATGACAGCCACTGACAGATGACAAACTGATTCACAAGTCGGCAACTGACACGTCACCCGCCCCTCACCCGAAGGGCGGCCGGCGGAAGGAGAGGGGCGCATGGAGACCACCGCGCCGCGGCCGGGGCTGCGGGAGATGAAGAAGCGCCGCACCCGTGACGAACTGCTGCGGGCGGCCGTCGGCCTGTTCACCTCGCAGGGGTACGAGCGGACGACCGTCGACGAGATCGCGGACGCCGTGGACGTCTCGCAGCGCACCTTCTTCCGCTACTTCGCCGGCAAGGAGGAGGCCGCCCTCGCCCTGGAGGGGATCACGGTGGCGCGCTTCGTCGAGGGCGTGCGGGCCCGCCCGGCCCACGAGGCGCCGATGGAGGCCCTGCGGCAGGCGGTCCTGGAGGGCTGGAGCTCCCTCAGCGAGGCCGTCGAGTCGATCGTGCCCGTCGAGCTGTACCTGCGCATGTACCGGGTGATCGAGTCGACCCCGGTCCTGCTCGCCGCCCATCTGCGGCGCTCCGCGGAGACCGAGGAGGCGATCGCACGGGTGCTCGCGGAACGCGAGGGGCTCGACGTGGACGCCGACCCCCGGCCGCGGCTGGCGGTGGCCCTCTTCGGCGCGGTGATGCGGGTGACGGAACGGCAGTGGGCCACGAGCGGGGACTTCAGCCTGGAGGGGATGCGCGATCTCACGTCCCGGTACCTCGACCAGGTGGGGCCGGCCCTGCTGGGCGGCTGGCGCGCCGGATCGTGACGCACGGCCCGCCGGTGTGCGGCGGCGGTCCGCCACGGGTGCGCGCCCGCGCGCGAGGACCCCGCCCGGCCGGCGAAGGACACAGAGCCTGAGGGGTCGTATGCCCCGTGGACACCCCGGGCAAAACGTGATCCGCGTCACTCATGTCGCCCGAGACCTTCTCGTTCTCCTAGTGTGTCCTCCCAGTGACTTCCTTCGACACCTCCCCCCAACTGACGGCATGGCGCGCGCTGCTCGCCCTGGCCGTGGTGTTCGTGATGCTGGCGACCACCGGCTGGACCGCCGTGCACCGGCACGGGGGAACCAGCGCGCTCAAGACCTCGCTCACCGCATGGGAGCACGGCCGGGTCGCCGGGCGGCAGCTGCCCGACCCGCAGGCGGCCCCGGCCCGGCTCTCGGCGTTCTTCGCCTCGCTGACCGCGGGCCAGCGCGCCGGGCTCGCCGAGCGCTACCCCCTCGCCGTCGGCAACATGAACGGCGCCCCCGCCGGGCTGCGCTACCGCGCCAACCGCATCGCGCTCCAGGAGCAGATCGGGGTCGAGCGGGCCCGGATGCGGGACACCCGGCTCTCGCCCGCCGGGCAGTACGAGGCCGGGCGGCGCATGCACCGCTTCGAGTCGATGACCGACGCCGACCGCCAGATCCTCGCCTTCGACCCGGAGGGCACCGGCCGGGTCGCCGAGGTGTTCGGCGACCTCGACCGCGCCGAACGCGTCTCCGTCGTCGTCCCCGGCGTGGACACGGCACTGCTCACCTTCCAGCGCACCAACCGCAGGTACTCGGCGCCCGTCGGCATGGCCGAGGCGCTGTACGCGGCCGAGCGCGAGGCGCGCCCCACGACGCGGACGGCCGTCATCGCCTGGGCCGACTACACCTCGCCGGCCGGGCTCGGCATCGACTCGGCCACCGCGATGCGCGCCGAGCGCGGCGCCGTACGGCTGAACGCCCTGGTGCGCGGGCTGCCCGGCGGCGCCCCCGTCTCCCTGTTCTGCCACAGCTACGGCTCCGTGGTGTGCGGGGTCGCCGCGCACGCCCTGCCGGACCGGGTGACCGACATCGCCGTCGCCGGCAGCCCCGGGATGCGGGTGGAGAACGCCGCACAGCTGGAGACCGACGCCCGGGTGTGGGCGATGCGGGACTCCGACGACTGGGTGCAGGACGTGCCCTATCTGGAACTCGGCGGTCTGGGGCACGGCGAGGATCCGGTGGCGGCCGGGTTCGGCGCGCGGGTGCTGTCGGCCCGCGAGGCCGAGGGCCACGGAGGCTACTTCGTGCCCGGCACGGACAGCCTGCGCAACTTCGCGGACATCGGCACCGGCGCCTACGACGCGGTGCGGTGCGCCGACGAGAACGACGCGTGCCGGGAGGATCTGTCCGGCACGACGACGGCCTGACGCGCGTAGAGGCGCAGGAATCGCGGTGCGCGCGGGGAGGGGACGAACGAGCGGGTGCCGCATACGATGAGCCGCATGGGTGACGTACTGGCCGGATTTCATGCCGCCTGGGAGTTCGAGTCCGACTCCGTCCTCATCCGCTACGAACGGGGTATCCGCACACCCAAGCTGTTCTCCGCGCTGGGTGAGCGCCGCGTCCCGCTGGCGGCGATCGAGGCGGTCACGCTCGAACCGGGCAAGCGCGGGACGGTGGTGCTGCGCATCACGCCGCGGCCGGGCGCCGATCCGCTGACCGAGGCCGCGGCGGGGCAGCTGAAGGAGCCCTCGGACCCGTACCGGCTGGTGCTGCCCGCCGAGCGGGACGCGCTCGCGGAGTACTACGCCGACGAGCTGCGCGCGGGGCTGACGGAGTCCGGGCCGGCCGAGAGGTTCCTGGTGGCCGCGCCGGAGGTGCCGCTGTCGTTCAAGGCGTACGACGCGAAGGCGTCCTTCGACGGGCGGACCGTGCGGTTCCGCTGGTTCTGGACGGGTGCCTCGTCCGCGAAGTGGAAGGCCGGCGACCAGAGTTTCGCCGCGTCCGAGCTGAGCGGGGTGGAGTGGCGCTCCCCGGAGGTCCTCGAGGGGTACCTGCGGCTGCTGCGCGCGGAGGACCCGCGGGCGCGGCCGGACCAGGACCCGGCCGCCGTGGTGTTCGGGCTGGGCTACGGCGCGGTGCACGAGTCGCTGCCGTTCGCGGCGGCCGTGCTGTCCGCGGTGCGCGGGCGCGGAGCCGGGACCGGGGCCGCGGTGGCGGTGGCGGCCCCGGTCCAGCGCCGCGGCCCGGCGGACGTGGCCGAGCGGATCCGTCACCTCGGCGAACTCCACCGGGCCGGGCTGGTGACCGACGAGGAGTTCTCCGCGAAGAAGGCGGAGCTGCTCGCGGAGCTGTGACGGGCGTCCGTCAGGAGCGGGTCTCCCGTCCGGCCGAGGTGAACGTCATGTCCGCGTACCGGTCGCCCGCGACCTTGCCCGCGATCGGTTCCAGGAGCGCCAGCTCGTCCGCGGTCAGCTCGAGGGCCGTCGCCCGGAGGTTCTCCTCCACCCGGCCCGCCTTCCGCGTGCCCGGGATCGGGATCACCGGCAGGCCGTGGACGCCGGCCCGGTGCTGGACCCAGGCCAGCGCTATCTGGGCCGGGGTGGCGTCGTGGGCCCGGGCGACCGCGCGGACCGGCTCCAGCAGGGCCGCGTTGGCCGCCGCGTTCTCGCCGGTGAAGCGGGGCTGCTGACGGCGGAAGTCGTCGGCGGTGAGGTCCTTGTCGGCGTCGGCGAAGGAGCCGGTGAGGAAGCCCCGGCCGAGCGGGGAGTACGGCACGAGCGCGACGCCCAGCTCACGGGCGGCCGGCACCACCCGGTCCTCGATGTCCCGGCTGAACAGGGACCACTCCGACTGCACGGCGGCGATCGGGTGCACGCCCTGCGCGGCCCGCAGCTCGTCGGCCGTGACCTCGCTCAGGCCGAGGTGCCCGACCTTGCCCTCGCGCACCAGCTCGGCCATCACGCCGACGGTGTCCTCGATCGGCACCCGCGGATCGCGCCGGTGCATGTAGTAGAGGTCGATGACGTCGACGTCCAGGCGCTTCAGGCTGGCCTCGACGGCCCGGCGGACGTAGGGCGCGTCGTTGCGGACGACCCGGCGGGTCGGGTCGTCCGCGGGGATCGACAGGGCGAACTTGGTGGCGATGACGACCTCGTCGCGGTGCGCCTTGAAGAACGGGGCGAGGAACTCCTCGTTGGCGCCGGCGCCGTACGCGTCCGCGGTGTCGTACAGGGTGACGCCCAGGTCCAGGGCGCGGTCCAGGGCGGCCCGTGACTCCTTCGCGTCCGAGGGGCCGTAGGCGAAACTCATGCCCATGCAGCCCAGGCCCTGGACGCCCACCTCGGGGCCCGTGTCGCCGAGTCGTGCCGTGGGGATCCTGCTGTCGGTCATCGGGTCCTCTCCGCTTCGTACGCCTGGGTGGCGTCCGAGTAGAACGTGATCTTCCGGTCGAGTACGGCGAGCGTGTCCTGGAGTTCGGCGATCCGCGCCCGCACGTCCCGGCGGGTCGCCTGCAGAAGCTCGAAGCGCTCGGTGAACGTGTGGTCGCCCTCGCGCACCAGTTCCGCGTACCGCACCATGTCGGCGACCGGCATGCCGGTGAGCCGGAGCTTTCCGACGAGGTCGAGCCAGTTCAGGTCGCGGTTGCTGTAGCGGCGCTGGCCGGTGTGGGAGCGGTCGATGTGCGGCATCAGGCCGATCCGCTCGTACCAGCGCAGGGTGTGCGCCGTCAGGCCGGTGAAGGCGACGACCTCGCTGATCGTGTAGCTGTCCTGGCCGTCGGGGCGCCGGGCGGCCCGGGGCGCGGTGGCGCAGCTGTCGGTCCTGGTACCCGTGGTCTCCATCACCGTCATGACCTCAAAACTAGGGCCTTGGAGCGCACTCGAAGCAAGCGGACCCGGTGAGAAATCGACAGGCCGACCCCTCGGTGCGGCTGTCGCTGTGAGCCGCTTAGTCTCGACGTCATGTCCTTGAAGAGCTTGGCGTTGATCGAGAACTGGCCGGTGGAGACCGCCGCGGCGGGTGTCGTCCGGGCCGACGGTACGGTCCTGGGCACGCACGGGCCGGTCGGCCGGCGTTTCCCGCTGGCCTCCGTGACCAAGCCGCTGGCCGCGTACGCCGCCCTCGTCGCGTACGAGGAGGGGGCGATCGAGCTGGACGAGCCGGCCGGGCCGCCCGGGGCGACCGTCCGCCATCTCCTCGCGCACACCTCCGGGCTGGCCTTCGACGAGCACCGGGTGACCGCGCCGCCCGGGGACCGGCGGCTGTACTCCAACGCCGGTTTCGAGCAGCTCGGGGACCACATCGCCAAGGCGACGGACATCCCGTTCGCGGAGTACCTGCGGCAGGCGGTGCTGGAGCCGCTGGGGATGACGGCGACCTCGCTGGAGGGCTCGCCCGCGAAGGACGGCGTGTCGACCGTCGAGGACCTGCTGCGGTTCGCCGCCGAGGTGCAGGCGCCGCGGCTGCTGGACCCGCGGACGGTGGCGGCGGCGATGACCGTCCAATACCCGCGCACCAAGGGCGTGTTGCCGGGATACGGACACCAGAACCCCAACGACTGGGGCCTCGGCTTCGAGATCCGGGACGCCAAGTCGCCGCACTGGACCGGTGGTTCGTCCTCACCGAGGACGTTCGGGCACTTCGGGCAGTCGGGCACGTTCCTGTGGGTCGATCCCGAAGTGCGGGCCGCCGCAGTGGCGTTGACGGACCGGGCGTTCGGCCCCTGGGCGGTCGAGGCGTGGCCGGTGTTCACCGACGCGGTGCTCGGCGAGGTGCGGGGCTCCGGTCCCGCCCGCTGATCCCTGCGCCGCTCCCCTCCGCTAACCTCCCTCTGCACACAGGACCCACTGCGCGGATCTCGGGGGAGAGCAATGACAGGCGTGCAACGGGGCGGCCGTTTCCGCCCGTTGGAGAGCGGCGACCCGACGTCGGTGGCGGGCTACCGGCTGGCGGCGCGGCTCGGCGCGGGCGGCATGGGCACGGTGTACCTGTCGTACACGCCCGGCGGGCACCCGATCGCGCTCAAGACGATCCGTCCGGAACTGGGCGAGGACCCCGAGTTCCGCCGCCGGTTCCGCCAGGAGGTGCAGGCGGCGCAGCGCGTGCAGGGCCTCTACACCGCGCCGGTCATCGACTACGACACCGAGGGCGAGCGGCCCTGGCTGGCCACCGCCTACGTGGCCGGGCCCTCGCTGGCCTCGGCCGTCGGCGAGCACGGGCCGCTGCCGGCGGGGTCGGTCCTGCTGCTGCTCGCGGGGATGGCCGAGGCGCTGTCGGTGATCCACCGGGCGGACATCGTCCACCGCGACCTCAAGCCGTCCAACGTGCTGCTCGCCTCCGACGGTCCGCGGGTCATCGACTTCGGCATCGCCCGCGCCGCCGACGCCACCGCGCTGACCGGCACCGGCGTCTCCATCGGCACCCCCGCGTTCATGTCGCCCGAGCAGGGCGCCGGCAAGAAGGTCACGGCCGCCTCGGACGTGTTCGCGCTCGGTCAGGTGGCCGTGTTCGCGGCGCGCGGCACCGGGGCGTACGGGGACGGGCCCTCGCACGCGGTGCTGTACCGGATCGTCCACGAGGAACCCGATCTCGACGGACTGCCCGAGCACCTCGGTTTCGTCGCCCGCTGCTTCGCCAAGGACCCGGCCGAACGCCCCTCCCCCGCCGAGATCATCGCCCTGTGCCAGGAGGCGTCGCCGACGCCGCTGCGCCAGTCCGGCTCGTGGCTGCCGGAGGCCATCGCCGCGCAGATCACCCAGCGGGTGTCGGCGTCGGCCGCGCTGGCGTCGGCCCCGGCCGCCGGCCCGGACGCCCCGACGCCCACGGCACCGGTCGCGCAGGCCGGCCCGGCCACGCCGCCGCACGCGCACACCCCGGCGTCCCCGTCCGTGCACGCGGCCCCCACAACCGCCGCCCCGCAGGTGCAGGCGACACCGTCGTTCGGCCCCGTCGTCCCGCTGCCCGGACCGCAGGCCCCCTTCCCGCCGTCGTACGGCCCGCCGACCCCGCCGCGGCCGCCCTTCGCCCACCAGCAGCCCGCCTGGCGGCCGCTGCCGCTGCCGCCGAAGAAGAACCAGGCCGGCAAGTGGATCGGGATCGCCGCCGCGGTGGTGATGGGCCTGTTCTGGCTCGGCAGCTGCGCGTCGGCCCTCGGCGACCTCGGGGACTCGTCGGACTCCTACGGGGACAGCTCCGCCACCGGCGGCGGCACCGGCGGTTCGACGGGCTCCGGGGCCCTGCACGACCCGGAGCCGGTGACGTACAAGGGGATCAACATCCCGCTGGACTACTACGTCCGGTTCGTGGACTCGCCCCCGAAGCCGATCGAGGACCGCAGCCCCTACGACAACGCCGACGCGGACCTGTACTACTACGACGTCGACGAAGACGCGCTGTCCAGCCAGGGCGAGAGGATCGTCCTGCTGAACAGCTCCCAGCAGGGCTCGCTGAAGACCTGCCGTGAGGAGACCCGGTACGCCGAGCGCGTCTCGCTCTCGCAGCTGGCGAAGGGCACCCAGCTCTGCGTGCACACCACCTCCGGCCACATCGCCCTGGTCACCTTCAAGGGCGGCGCGCCGCAGGGCGACCCCAGCGACTTCGTCTCGGTGGACCTGACGATCTGGCGCAACGCCGAGGAGCCCGGCGACAGCTGACCCCGCTCAGGCCTCCATCGCCCAGATCAGCACCTCGGCCGGGCCCGCCCCGGCCACCAGCTCCAGGTCCTCCTCGTCGGCGGCGCGCACCGCGTCCCCCGGCCCCAGCTCGTGCGGGCCGAGCCGGACGGCGCCGCCGACGACGTGGACGTGGACCCGCGGCGCGTCCGGCACGGCGGTCCGCTCCCCCGCCGCCAGCCGCCGTACGTGCAGCATCGCGCCCGCCTCCGGGACGGCGTACGGCGTGGCGTCGGCGATGCCGCGGACGAGGTCGTAGGCCGGCTCGCCGCCCGGCTCGAGCGGGGCCAGCCACATCTGCACGAAGGTCAGCGGCACGGTGCCGTCGTTGCGTTCGACGTGCCGCACCCCGGCCGCCGAGCTGAGCCGCTGCACGTCGCCGGGGCGCACCCGCGTCTCGTGCCCGGCCGAGTCGCGGTGGGTCAGTTCGCCCTCGACCACCCACGTCACGATCTCGGTGTGGCGGTGGGGGTGCTCGTCGAAGCCGGCGCCGGGCGCCAGACGCTCCTCGTTGCAGGCGATCAGGGCGCCGAAGCGGAGGTTGCCGGGGTCGTAGTGGGGGCCGAAGGAGAAGGCGTGCCGGGTCTCGATGCCGGCCGCCGGGTCACCACCGGGGTAGCGCTCGTCGGCGCGGCGTACGTCCATCACGCCGACCACGGTAGACCCGCCGCCGGCCGGGCGGTGACCGCAGCCGTGACCCGCCCACGCACGCGCGGGTCCCGATGAGGCAGTCTTGTGCACGTGCCCGAACCCGAAACCCACGACAACCGAGCCGCAGCACCCGCAGCCCACACGCACCTCGCGACCCTGAAGCGGCTGGAGAAGTCCTCCGGGAGCCTCGCCGCCCAGGCCATCACGCGCATGGACGAGACGCTGCCGTGGTACCGGGCGATGCCCCCGGAGAACCGTTCCTGGATCGGGCTGGTGGCCCAGGCGGGCATCGCCGCGTTCACGGAGTGGTTCCGGCGTCCCGACGCCCCGCAGGCCATCTCCACCGACGTGTTCGGGACCGCGCCGCGCGAGCTGACCCGGGCCATCACGCTGCGTCAGACCGTCGAGATGGTGCGCACCACCATCGAGGTGATGGAGAGCGCGATCGACGAGGTCGCCGCCCCCGGCGACGAGAACGTGCTGCGCGAGGCGCTCCTGGTGTACGCCCGCGAGATCGCGTTCGCCACCGCCCAGGTCTACGCCCAGGCCGCCGAGGCGCGCGGCGCGTGGGACGCGCGGCTGGAGTCGCTCGTCGTGAACGCCGTGCTCAGCGGGGAGGCCGACGAGGGTGCCGTCAGCCGGGCCGCCGCCCTCGGCTGGAACGCGCCCGAGCACGTGTGCGTGATCCTCGGAACGGCGCCGGACGGGGACTCCGAGCTGACGGTGGAGGCGATCCGGCGGGCTTCGCGGCACGCCAAGCTCCAGGTGCTCACCGGGGTGCTCGGCTCCCGCCTCGTCGTCATCGCCGGCGGCAGCGACGATCCGATGGCCGTGGCCAAGTCCCTGATCGGGCCGTTCGCGGCGGGGCCGGTCGTCGCGGGCCCCGTGGTGCCCGACCTGCTGGCCGCGACCCGGTCCGCGCAGGCCGCCGCGGCGGGGCTCAAGGCGTGTTCCGCCTGGCAGGACGCACCGCGCCCGGTGCTGGCGGACGATCTGCTGCCGGAACGCGCCATCGCCGGTGATCCCGGCGCGCGCGAGCAGTTGGTGGAGGAGATCTACAGACCGCTGGAGGAGGCGGGCTCGGCGCTCCTGGAGACGCTGGCCGTCTACCTGGAACAGGCGTCCAGTCTGGAGGGCGCGGCGAGGATGCTGTTCGTCCACCCCAACACCGTGCGCTACCGGCTTCGACGTGTGACTGACGTCACCGGCTGGTCACCGTCGGATGTACGCTCTGCGTTCACCTTGCGCATCGCGCTGATCCTGGGGCGTCTCGTCGACGGAGACCCCAAGAGCTAGCGTTTTGTGGGAGGCCCACAAAACCCCCTGCCGTTCTTCGTCCCTGTCCCCACGGGCGGCCGTGCCCGTCCCCAAGAGAGAGTGTGAGAGTGCTCGTACTCGTCGCTCCCGGCCAGGGCGCACAGACGCCCGGCTTCCTGACCCCCTGGCTCGAACTGCCCGGCGCCGCCGACCGTGTCGGCGCGTGGTCGGACGCCATCGGACTGGACCTCGCCCACTACGGCACGCAGGCCGACGCGGACCAGATCCGTGACACCGCCGTGGCGCAGCCGCTGCTGGTCGCGGCCGGGATCCTGTCGGCCGCGGCGCTCGGCGACGTGGCCCCCGGCGCGGTCGCGGGTCACAGCGTCGGCGAGATCACCGCCGCCACCTTCGCGGGCGTCCTCGACGACACCGCCGCGCTGACCCTCGTCCGCAAGCGGGGCCTGGCCATGGCCGAGGCCGCCGCGATCACGGAGACCGGCATGTCGGCGCTGCTCGGCGGCGACCCCGAGGTCTCCGTGGCGCACCTGGAGAAGCTGGGGCTGACCCCGGCGAACGTCAACGGCGCCGGCCAGATCGTCGCCGCGGGCACGCTGGAGCAGCTCGCCGTGCTGAACGAGGACAAGCCGGAGGGTGTCCGCAAGGTCGTTCCGCTGAAGGTCGCGGGCGCGTTCCACACGCACCACATGGCCCCCGCGGTCGAGACGCTGGCCGCCGCCGCCAAGGAGCTGTCCCCCGCCGACCCGCGGATCGCCTACGTCTCCAACAAGGACGGGCGCACGGTGGCCACCGGCGCCGAGGTCCTCGACCGGCTGGTCGGCCAGGTCGCCAACCCGGTCCGCTGGGACCTGTGCATGGAGACGTTCCGGCAGCTCGGCGTGACGGCGCTGATCGAGGTGTGCCCCGGCGGTACGCTCACCGGTCTGGCCAAGCGCGCCCTGCCCGGCGTGAAGACGCTGGCGCTGAAGACCCCCGACGATCTCGACGCGGCCCGCGAGGTCATCGCCGAGCACAGTGCCTGACAAGGAGCCGACGAGCATGGCGAAGATCAAGCCCAGCAAGGGCGCTCCGTACGCGCGCATCCTCGGCGTGGGCGGCTACCGGCCCACCCGGGTGGTGCCCAACGAGGTGATCCTCGAGACGATCGACTCGTCCGACGAGTGGATCCGCTCGCGCTCCGGCATCGAGACCCGGCACTGGGCGAACGACGAGGAGACCGTCGCCGCCATGTCGGTCGAGGCGTCCGGCAAGGCGATCGCCGACGCCGGGATCACCGCCTCGCAGATCGGCGCCGTCGTCGTCTCGACCGTGTCGCACTTCAAGCAGACCCCGGCCGTGGCCACCGAGATCGCCGACAAGCTCGGCACGGACAAGGCCGCCGCCTTCGACATCTCGGCCGGCTGCGCGGGCTTCGGCTACGGCCTGACGCTCGCCAAGGGCATGATCGTCGAGGGCTCCGCCGAGTACGTCCTGGTCATCGGCGTGGAGCGGCTGTCCGACCTGACCGACCTGGAGGACCGGGCCACCGCCTTCCTGTTCGGTGACGGCGCGGGCGCGGTGGTGGTCGGCCCGTCGAAGGAGCCGGCGATCGGCCCGACGGTGTGGGGTTCCGAGGGCGACAAGTCGGAGACCATCAAGCAGACCGTGCCGTGGACGGACTACCGCGACGGCGAGGTCGCGAAGTTCCCGGCCATCACCCAGGAAGGCCAGGCGGTTTTCCGCTGGGCCGTGTTCGAGATGGCGAAGGTCGCCCAGCAGGCGCTGGACGCCGCCGGGATAAGCTCCGCCGACCTGGACGTCTTCATCCCGCACCAGGCCAACGAGCGGATCATCGACTCGATGGTGAAGACCCTCAAGCTGCCGGAGTCCGTCACGGTCGCGCGTGACGTGCGGACCACCGGAAACACCTCGGCCGCCTCGATCCCGCTCGCGATGGAGCGGCTCCTGGCGACCGGCGCGGCCAAGAGCGGCGACACCGCGCTCGTCATCGGATTCGGGGCGGGTCTCGTGTACGCCGCGACGGTCGTTACCCTCCCCTAGGCACTCCGTGCCGGATCATGCGGTCCGGGACGGAAGACACCCAATGCCACACCCTCTGGAACACCAACGAAGGAGCGCCGACATGGCCGCCACTCAGGAAGAGATCGTCGCCGGTCTCGCGGAGATCGTGAACGAGATCGCCGGCATCCCGGTCGAGGACGTCCAGCTGGACAAGTCCTTCACCGACGACCTGGACGTCGACTCGCTGTCCATGGTCGAGGTCGTCGTCGCCGCCGAAGAGCGCTTCGACGTCAAGATCCCCGACGAGGACGTCAAGGACCTCAAGACGGTCGGCGACGCGACGAACTACATCCTCAAGCACCAGGACTAGAGCCACTGCTGGGGCCGGATGTTCCGGCCTGCCCCGCCACCCGGCGGTGGCGCCGCTGAATCCCGATCGTTGGAGAAAGAATTCCCGTGAGCCCGACCAATCGCACCGTGGTCGTCACCGGTATCGGCGCAACCACACCGCTGGGTGGCGACGCAGCCTCTACCTGGGAGGGCCTGGTCGCCGGCAAGTCCGGCGTCACGCCCCTGGAGCAGGACTGGGCGGCCGACCAGGCCGTCCGTATCGCGGCGCAGATCGCCGTGGAGCCCACCGAGGTCATCCCGCGGCCGCAGGCCCGCAAGCTGGACCGCTCGGCGCAGTTCGCGCTGATCGCGGCTCAGGAGGCCTGGAAGGACGCCGGTTTCGCACCGCGGACGGCCGACGGGACGTCCGACGCCGCGTCGGGTGCCACCGTGGACCCGGACCGGCTCGGCGCGGTCATCGCCTCCGGCATCGGCGGCGTGACGACCCTGCTGGACCAGTACGACGTGCTGAAGGAGAAGGGCGTCCGCCGCGTCTCCCCGCACACCGTGCCCATGCTGATGCCGAACAGCCCGTCCGCCAACGTGGGCCTGCTCGTGGGCGCCCGCGCGGGTGTGCACACGCCGGTCTCGGCGTGCGCGTCGGGCGCCGAGGCCATCGGCTACGCCATCGAGATGATCCGTACGGGCCGCGCCGACGTCGTCGTCGCTGGCGGTACGGAGGCGGCGATCCACCCGCTGCCGATCGCCGCGTTCGGCAACATGATGGCGATGTCCAAGAACAACGACGACCCGCAGGGCGCCTCGCGTCCCTACGACACCGCGCGCGACGGCTTCGTGCTCGGCGAGGGCGCCGGTGTGATCGTCCTGGAGTCCGCCGAGCACGCCGCCGCGCGCGGGGCGCGGGTGTACGCCGAGGCGGTCGGCCAGGGCATCTCCGCCGACGCCCACGACATCGTGCAGCCGGAGCCGGAGGGCCGCGGCATCGCGCACGCCCTGCAGAACCTGCTGGACAACACCGACCTCGACCCGGCGGAGATCGTGCACGTCAACGCGCACGCGACGTCGACGCCCGCCGGTGACGTGGCCGAGCTGAAGGCGCTGCGCAAGGTGTTCGGCGACGACGCCGACCACATGGCGGTCTCGGCGACGAAGTCGATGACCGGTCACCTGCTCGGCGGCGCCGGCGGTGTGGAGTCGGTGGCGACGGTCCTCGCGCTGTACCACCGGGTGGCTCCGCCGACCATCAACGTCGAGAACCTCGACCCCGAGGCCGAGGCGAACGCGGACATCGTCCGCGGCGAGGCGCGCAAGCTGCCCGTGGAGGGCCGTATCGCCGCGCTGAACGACTCGTTCGGGTTCGGCGGGCACAACGTGGTGCTGGCGTTCCGGACGGTCTGAGAACCGCCTGTACGTGTGTGAAGGGGCCCCACCGGGAGGTGGGGCCCCTTCTTCGTGTTCTTCGTGTTCTTCGCGCTCGGCGCCCCCGCCCGGGGCACGGTGTGTCACACGACCTGGTGGAGCCACCTCACCGGGGCGCCCTCGCCGGCGTAGCGGAACGGCTCCAGTTCGTCGTCCCAGGGCTTGCCCAGGAGCTTGGCGACCTCCGCCTCCAGGTCCGTCTCGCCGCGCTGGGATCGGGTGAGGGCCGCGCGCAGGCGGTCCTCGGGGATGAGGATGTCGCCGTGGATGCCGGTGACGGCGTGGAAGATGCCGAGGTCGGGGGTGCAGCTGTAGCGCTCGCCCTCGGCGTTGGCGCACGGCTCGGCGGTGACCTCGAAGCGCATCAGGTGCCAGCCGCGCAGGGCGGAGGCGAGCTTGGAGGCGGTGCCGGGCTCGCCCTGCCAGGAGAACTCCGAGCGCCAGGTGCCGGGCGCGGCGGGCTGCCGGATCCAGTCGAGGCTGACGCGTGTGCCGAGCACCCCGGCGACGGCCCACTCGACGTGCGGGCACAGCGCGCGCGGCGCGGAGTGCACGTACAGAACTCCACGTGTCGTCACCGGTACCTCCGGACAGAGCGGGACAGTCTTGCTGGCTGGCATGGCGGCTGTGGCGGCAGCCACGTTGATGGCGAGGCTACCGTGCGACGGCGCGAGGAGTGTGACGTACCGTCGGTCCCGGGCCGCCGAAAGGCCTCCATTCACCCGGCAGGACGCCTGTACGGGCCTGATTCGTTGCCTCCGGCCGGCTCGGGAACTCCCGGACGTTGTCATGGGTGGGCCGGCGGAACGTCCGGCCGGGGAACGGCCGGACGAGCGGGACGACCGAGGGGACACCGAAGGATGCGGAAGCGAAGCCACCGCTCGCGGGCCGTGGCCGCGGTGACGGCCGCGGTCGTGCTGGGCGCGGCCGGCTGCGACGCGCTGGGCGGGGACGGGCCGGGCGGGTCGGGTGCGCGGGAGCGGAAGGCGGGGCCCTCGGCGTCGCCGACCCCGGTGTGGGACACCAGCCCCGCCTCGCTGGCCGCCGTGGGCGACTCCATCACCCGCGGCTTCGACGCGTGCTCGGTGCTGACGGACTGCCCCGAGGTGTCCTGGGCGACCGGCGACAGCGGCGAGGTGAAGAGTGTGGCCGTGCGGCTGCTGGGGGCGAAGGCGGCCACGCACAGCTGGAACTACGCGGTGACCGGGGCGCGGATGGCGGATCTGCCGGCGCAGATGGCGCGGGCGGCGGCGCGCAGGCCCGCGCTGGTGACGGTGATGGCCGGGGCCAACGACGCCTGCCGGGTGACGGCGGAGGCGATGACGCCGGTGGCCGACTTCCGGGCGGGGTTCGAGGAGGCGCTGCGCACCCTGCGCCGGACCGCGCCGACGGCGCAGGTGTACGTGGCGAGCGTGCCGGACCTGAAGCGGCTGTGGTCGCAGGGGCGGACGAACGTGCTGGGCAAGCAGGTGTGGAAGCTGGGGATCTGCCCGTCGATGCTGGGGGACGCGGACGCGCTGGACGCGGCGGCGAATCTGCGGCGGGAGACCGTGCGGCAGCGGGTGGAGGATTACAACAGGGTGCTGGAGGAGGTCTGCGCCGAGGACGCGCGGTGCCGGTTCGACGGCGGCGCGGTGTACGCGTTCCGCTTCGGGACCGACCAGCTGAGCCACTGGGACTGGTTCCACCCGAGCACGAACGGGCAGGCCAGGCTGGCCGAGATCGCCTACCGTCGGATCACCGCTCGCGGCGCGTGACTTAGGGTTTCCCCCATGAGCGAACACTTCGGAACACTTTCCGACGGCACCCCCGTGCACCGCTGGACCCTGGAACGGGCGGGCGTCCGGGTGCGGGTCCTGTCCTACGGCGGGATCGTGCAGTCGGTGGAGGTCCCGGACCGGGAGGGGCGCGGTACGGACGTGGTGCTGGGGTTCGCGGACCTGGACGGCTACGTCACGCATCCGGAGCCCTTTCTCGGCGCGCTGGTCGGACGGTACGCGAACCGGATCGCCCGGGCCCGCTTCCCGTTGGACGAGGTGACCTACGCCCTCGAGCCGAACGACGGGGCGAACTCGCTGCACGGCGGTGCGCGCGGTTTCGACAAGCGGGTGTGGGACGTGGAGCCGGTCGAGCACGGGCTGCGGCTGAGCCGGGTCAGCCCGCACGGCGAGGAGGGCTTCCCGGGCCGGCTGGAGGTCACGGCCACCTACACGCTGGACGCGTCGGGGGCGCTGCGGCTGGCGTACGAGGCGGTCACGGACGAGCCGACGGTGGTGAACCTGACCAACCACAGCTACTTCGACCTGAGCGGCGCGGGCGGCGCGGGCGGCGCGGGCGGGCACGAACTGCGGCTGGCCGCCTCCCGGTACACGCCGGTCGACGACGGCCTGATCCCCACCGGTGAGCAGGCGGACGTGGCGGGCACCCGCTTCGACTTCCGTACGGCCCGCGCGGTGGGCGGGGGCCTCGACCACAACTTCGTGCTCGACAAGGGCGTCACGGACGGGCCGGTGGAGGTGGCCGAGCTGTACGACCCGGTATCCGGCCGGGTGCTGACGGTGGCCACGACCGAGCCGGGCATCCAGGTGTACACCGCCGACCACCTGGGCGAGCCGTTCGGGCCCGGCGCGGGCGTCGCGCTGGAGACCCAGCACTTCCCGGACTCCCCGAACCGGCCGGAGTTCCCGAGCACCGAGCTGCGTCCGGGCGAGGTGTACCGGTCGGAGACGGTGTACGGGTTCTCGGCGCGGTAGGCGTACGGGTCCCGGCCCGGCGGGCACGGCGCCGGGACGTGCATAGCCCCGGTCCAGGGGTCAGGTCCCGGACCGGGGCTGCTCTCGGGGCGCGGGGCCCGCGTCAGACGTTAATCGTCGCGGTGATCCTGCGGTCCGCGAGAGACCTACCCACCTGGATTTCGTACGAACCCTTCACAAAGGACCACTGCCGGGCGGTCTCGTCCCAGATCTCGAACGCGCGGCGCGGGAGGGTGACGACGGCCTCGGCGCTCTCCCCCGGGCCGGCCTCGACGCCGGCGAAGCCGGCCAGCCAGCGGACCGGGCGGCCGGCGTCGGGTTCGGTGGGCGCGAGGTAGACCTGGACGACCTCGCGGCCCGCCCGTCCGCCGGTGTTGCGCAGGCGGACGGCGACGTTCGTGCCGTCCGTCTCGACCGAGTCGTACGTCCAGTCGGTGTAGCCGAGGCCGTGGCCGAAGGGGTAGGCCGGGGTGCGGCCTTCCTTCTCCCAGGCGCGGTAGCCGATGAAGACGCCCTCGTCGTAGGGGAGTTCGCCGTCGGTCGGGGTGACCCGGGTGACCGGGGCGTCGGCGAGGGAGCCCCAGGTGGTGGGCAGGCGCCCGCCGGGCTCGTGGGCGCCGGTGAGGACGTCGGCGAGGGCGGCGCCGCCCTCCTGGCCGGGGAACCAGCTCAGCAGCACGGCGGCGACGTCCTCGCGCCACGGGAGTTCCACCGGGGAGCCGGAGTTGACGACCACGACGGTGTCCGGGTTGGCGGCGGCCACGGCCCGCACCAGGTCGTCCTGGCGGCCGGGCAGGCGCAGGTCGGTGCGGTCGAAGCCCTCGGACTCGACGCGTTCGGTGGTGGCGACGACGACCACGGCGGTGTCGGCGGCGCGGGCCGCCGCGACCGCTTCGGCGATCAGCGCGTCCGGGTCCCGCGGGGGCTCCTGGTGGGCGAGCGCGAAGGCGACGACCTTCAGCGGCAGGCGCTCGGGGAAGCGGACGACGTAGGTGAGGGAGACGTCGACCGTCTCCCCGGCGGTCAGTTCGGTCTCGGCACGGGGCACCGGGGAGCCGAAGGACGCCTCGAAGGGGTCGCTGACGTCGGCCGGCTCCTGGGTGCCGTCGAAGTACGTGGTGCCGGCGACGGTGAGGGTGAAGGCGCCGACGCCCTTGACGCCGAAGGTGTGCCGGCCGCTCGCGCGCGGGGTGAAGGTGCCGGTCAGCTCCACGGTGTGCAGGGTGTCGGAGGTGACGCCGTCCGGGAGGTCGTTGCCCATCCACTGGATCTGCCCGTTCGGGGCCGAGCCGGTGCCGAGGACGGTTCCGGCGGCGTCGCGGCAGACGGCCCGCAGCATGAACCCCTTGTCGGCGAAGGCGAGTTCGGTGGTCGGGTCGGCGCCGACGGCGTAGCTGAGGGCGCCCTCGGGGAGGGCGGCGGTGAGGCCGTCGAGCGGGGAGACGACACGGGCGGGGAAGACGGTGGCGGAGCCGCCGCCGAGGACGCGGGCGTCGCGGGCGGCGGCGCCGATGAGGGCGACGGTGCGGCCGGGCCGCAGGGGCAGCACGGCGCGCTCGTTGCGGACCAGGACGAAGGAGCGGCGGGCGAGTTCGCGGGCCAGGGACTCGCCGTGGACGGGCGCGGGCGGCACGGGGACGGCGGGTTCGACGTCCGCGAGGGCGCCCACGCGGGCGGCGAGGCGCAGGACGCGGCGTACGGCGTCGTCGACCTCGGGCTCGTCGAGGCGGCCGTCGCGCACCGCCTGCGCGAGGGCCTCGCCGTAGACGGTCGTGGGGCCGGGCATGGCCACGTCGAGGCCGCCGCGGAGGGCTCCGACGGTGTCACGGGCGGCCGTCCAGTCGGAGACGTTGAAGCCGTCGAAGCCCCATTCGCCGCGCAGGACCTCGTTCACGAGGTGGTGGTGTTCGGTCATCGTGGTGCCGTTGACCGTGTTGTAGGCGGTCATGACACCCCACGGGCGGGCGTCCTCGACGATGGCCTCGAAGGGGGCCAGGTACAGCTCGCGCAGGGCGCGCTCGCCGACCAGGTTGTTCACGGTGAAGCGGTCGGTCTCGGCGTCGTTGGCGACGAAGTGCTTGACGGTGGTGCCGACGCCGCCCTCCTGCACGCCTCTCACGTACCCGGTCCCGATCCGTCCCGTCAGGTGGGGGTCCTCGCTGTAGGCCTCGAAGTGGCGGCCGCCGAGCGGGGAGCGGTGCAGGTTGACGGTCGGGGCGAGCAGGACGTGGACGCCCTTGCGGCGGGCCTCCTGGGCGAGGAGCACCCCGGCGCGGCGGGCGAGGCCGGGGTCCCAGGTGGCGGCGAGGGCGGTCGGGGACGGCAGCGCGACGGACGGGTCGTCGGCGGTCCAGCGCACGCCCCGGACGCCGATCGGGCCGTCGGACATCACGAGGGACGCGAGGCCGATCTCGGGGAGGGCGGGCAGGGACCACATGTCCTGGCCGGCCAGCAGCCGGGTCTTCGCGTCCAGGTCGAGCTTGCCGAGGGCCGCCTCGACGGCCGCCTCGATGTCCGCCATCGCGGGCCTCCTCGTTGAATTCCTGTGCGGTGCTGTGCGGTGTTGTTCCCCATCGTGCATCGACCGCCTGTGGAGCGGTAGGTTTCGAGACGCTGCCGTTACCTTCACGGGCGGTGATGTCGTACGGTGACCGGCATGAACGCCAGGACGACCAGGAGCGAGGAGCGGCGCGCGGAGATCGTGCGGGCGGCCCTGGAGGTGATCGCCGAACGCGGTTACCGGGGCGCGAGCCTGGCGGCGGTGGCCGAGCGGGTCGGGCTGACCCAGCAGGGGCTGCTGCACCACTTCCCCACGAAGGACGCGCTGCTGGTCGCGGTGCTGGAGGAACGCGACCAGTGGGACGCGATGCCGCACACCCGGTGGCGGATCGACCTGCTGTGCTCGCTGGTCGAGTACAACGCGATGCGGCCCGGCATCATCCAGACCTTCTGCGCCCTCCTCGGCGAGAGCGTCACCGAGGGGCATCCCGCGCGGGAGTACTTCACCGACCGGTACCGGCAGGTGCGGGCGAACACGGCGGCGGTCCTGCGCGCCGAGTACGGCGACCGCCTGCCCAACGGGCTCACCCCGGAGCGGACCGCTCCGCTGCTGGTGGCGGTGATGGACGGCCTCCAGTACCAGTGGCTCCTGGACCCGGAGGCGGTGGACATGCCGGGCGCCTTCCGCGACTTCCTGCGCCTGCTGGGCGAGGACGTGGACTGACGGCCGGTCCGGGCGGCCGTGGCTGCGGCCGTGGCCGAAGCTGCGACCGCGGCCGTGGCTGCGACCGCGGCCGTGGCTGCGACTGCGACTGCGACGGTCAGTGCGGCGGCTGCGGCACGGCGGCGTCCGGCTCCTCGCGGTCGTCGTCGCCCGCGGTCTCCTCGCCCAGCAGGTCCCGCGCCATCAGCGTCGCGCCCGCCACCGCGCCCGGCATCAGGAACACCGCGACGAAGGGGACCAGGAACGCGACCGCGAGGGGCGTGCCGAAGCCCCAGACGAGGCTCCTGCGGGAGCGGAGCAGGGCCAGCCGGGACCGGGCGTCGACGGTCCGGCGCTGGAGGGCGACGGACGTCAGTTCCTCGGTCAGGAAGAAGCCGGTGACGAAGAGGCCGATGACCGGCACGACGGTCTGGCCGAGGAACGGGACGAAGCCGAGCGCGAAGAGCAGCACGCCCCACAGCAGCGCGCGCAGCAGGACCCACAGGCTGTCGCGGGCCGAGATCCACAGCTCGCGCCGGAGCGGCAGTCCGGACACCGGGGCCGAGCCGTCGGGCGAGACGTCGCGGTCGACCCGCTCGGAGAGGCTCTCGTAGAAGGGCTGGCCGATCAGCAGCGTGACCGCGGTGAAGGTCACCACGGCGAGCAGCAGGCCGAGCGCGAACAGGACGGCCGTCAGGAACCCGCGGAACAGTCCGCCCCAGGGGCTCGACCAGTCGTCGGCGAAGGGGGTCGCCCAGCCCACGAAGTCCTCGCCCCACACGCCGAGCGCCACCAGCGCGCCCACGTACAGGACGAGCGTGATCAGGCCGGGCACGAGCCCGAACCCGTACTGCTTCCCGTGCCGGGCCACCCAGCGGTGGCCCTTCAGGAGGTATCCGAATCCCGCCCCAAGATCGCGCATGGCCGGATTCTATCGGGGCGCGAGCATGACATCGGGGTCGCCGGGGATCGCGCGCACCGGTCCCGCGCCCGGCCGCCCCTACGCCATCCGGGCTACCCACGACACCAAACGCCTGCCCGCCGCCGTTGAGTCGAACGGGTAGGCCTCGCCGTACCGATCGACGGAAGCACCCGGGAGCCCCCGGAAGCACGGTTGACCACGGCACACGCGAGCAGCGGTCTGGTGGAGGAGAGCGGATGACCCAGGAGATCCATGGCACCGTCGCGGCGGGCTTCGAGACGGTACGGGACGAGTTCGCCGCGTTCGTGGCGACCGAACGGCCCGACTACGAGGGCCAGTTGTGCGTGTACGTGCACGGCCGGCGGGTCGTCGACCTGTGGGCCGGGGACGGCGCGGACGCCGACTCCCTCTACGGCGTGTTCTCGTCCTCCAAGGGTGCCGCCCATCTGGTGGCGGCGCTCCTGGTGCAGGAGGGGACGCTGGAGCTGGACCGCAAGGTCACCTACTACTGGCCCGAGTTCGCGTCCGAGGGCAAGGGCGCGCTGACCCTGCGCGACCTGCTCGCGCACCGGGCCGGAGTGGTCGGCACCGACTCCGGGTTCTCCCGGCAGGAACTGGCGGACGACCGGCAGGTCGCCGAACGGCTCGCCGACCAGCGGCCGTTCTGGCGTCCGGGCACCGCGTTCGGCTACCACGCGCTGGTCATCGGGGCGCTCAGCGGCGAGGTCGTACGGCGGGCGACCGGCCGTACGCTCCAGGAGGTGTACGAGGAACGGGTGCGGGCGCCGTACGGGCTCGACCTCTTCCTGGGGCTGCCGAGGGCGCACGAGCCGCGGTTCCGGTCGACGCGGGCCATGGCGCCGACCGAGGAGCAGCGGGCGCTGCCGGCCTCGCCGCCGGACGGGCCGCACACCCTTGCCGGCATCGCCTTCAACCGGCACGCCGCCGAGCCGACCGACCTCGAGACGCTGCCGAACGATCCGCTCGTCCGGGCGAAGGGGCCGGCGTCCGTCGGCGGCGTCGCCTCCGCGCGCGGGCTGGCCGCGATGTACGCGGCGGCGATCAGCGAGGTCGGCGGAAAGGCACCGCTGCTGAAGGAGGACACGGCGGCGGAGTTCGCGCAGTTCCACTCCGTGGGGTACGACCTGGTGGCGCGGGCGCACAAGTCGTACGGGCTGGGGTTCCAGGCGACCGCGGACACCTGGTATCCGGTACTGGGGGCGGGGGCCTTCGGGCACAGCGGGGCGGCCGGCAGCCAGGGCTTCGCGGATCCGCGGAGCGGGATCGCCTACGGCTACACGCGGCGGCGGTTCGCGTTCCCGGGCGGGGCGGGGGTGGAGAACGAGAGGTTCGTCGCCGCGGTGCACGGGGCCGCGACGGCCCTGGGGTGAGAGGGCGGGGCGGGGGGCCGCCCCGCCGCCCCTTCCCGTCCCTTCCCGTCCCGGGCCCGGGGGCCGCGCCCCGCCCCCGGGCCCTCGTCGGCCCACCGCCCGGCCCGGCCGGGGGCGGAGCGGGCGGTTACAGCTTCACGATCATCTTGCCCGTGTTGTCGCCCCGGAGTACTCCGAGGAACGCCTCCAGGTTGTTCTCGATGCCCTCGACGACCGTCTCGCGGTACTTCAGGGCGCCCGAGGCGACCCAGGGGCCGACCTCCTGGACGAACTGGGGCTGGAGGTCGTAGTGGTCGCCGACGAGGAAGCCCTCGATGCGGCCGCGGGTCTGGATGAGGCGGGCGAGGTTGCGCGGACCGGGGGCGGGCTCGGTGTTGTTGTAGACCGAGATCATGCCGCAGACGGCGATGCGGCCGCCCTGGTTCAGGGAGCCGATCGCGGCCTCCAGGTGGTCGCCGCCGACGTTGTCGAAGTAGACGTCGATGCCGTCCGGGGCGGCCTCGCGCAGCTGCTCGCTGACGGAACCGTTCTTGTAGTTGAACGCCGCGTCGAAGCCGTACTCCTCGACCAGGAGCTTGACCTTCTCGTCGGAGCCGGCCGAGCCGATCACCCGCGAGGCGCCCTTGAGCTTGGCGATCTGGCCGACCTGGCTGCCGACCGCGCCGGCCGCGCCGGAGACGAAGACGACGTCGCCCTCCTTGAGGGCGGCGGTGCGCAGCAGGCCGGCGTAGGCGGTGAGGCCGGTCATGCCGAGGACGCCCAGGTAGGTGGAGAGCGGGGCGGCCTCGGGGTCGACCTTGACGGCCTGGGCGGCGTTGAACGTGGCGTACTCGCGCCAGCCGCCGAAGTGCAGCACGTGGTCGCCCACGGCGATGCCCTCGGCCTGCGAGGCGACGACCTCGCCGACCGCGCCGCCCTGCATGGCCTTGCCCAGCTCGTAGGGGGCCGTGTAGGACTTGGCGGCGCTCATCCGGCCGCGCATGTACGGGTCGACGGAGAGGTACGCGTTGCGGACGAGCACCTCGCCGGGGCCGGGCTGCCGGATCTCCGCCTCGGCCAGCTCGAAGTCCTCGGCCTTGGGCCAGCCGACGGGGCGGCTGAGCAGGCGCCATTCGCGGCTGACGGACGGGAGCGCGGGGGTGTCGGACATGGAGCCCTTCCTTGTGGGGTGGTGCGGCGTGCGCCGGGGCGACGCGGGTGCTCGGGCGCTGCGGGTGCACACGACGCAAATACTTCAGTACCTGAAACAACCATGCGCCTGGATATTTCATGATGTCAAGTAAGCGGGTACCCTGGAAACCATGTCCACACCCCGGAAGACCCGTCGGCCCGACCCCCTGACCCTGGAGGTCGTCGAGTTGATCGGCGAGGTCGTGGCGCGGTTCCACCAGGACTACGAGGAGGCCGCCGCCGGGCACTCCCTCACCGGCGCGCAGGCCCGGCTGCTCAGCCTGCTCTCCCTGGAGCCGATGCCGATGCGGAAGCTGGCGGTGAAGCTGAAGTGCGAGCCGTCCAACGTGACGGGCATCGTCGACCGCCTGGAGGCCCGGGGCCTGGTGGAACGCCGGCCCGACCCGACCGACCGCCGGGTGAAGCTGGCCGCGGCGACGGACGAGGGGCGCCGGACGGCCAGGCATCTGCGGGAGAACCTGCGGTTCGCCCGCGAGCCGCTCGCCGGACTGGCCGAGGAGGAGCGACTGGCACTGCGGGGCCTGCTGCGCGGCATGCTGGGCACGGACGAGACCCGGTAGGGACGGGCAGCCGATCCCTGCCGGTCCGGGACGGGAGCGGCCGATCCCTGCCGGTCCGGGACGAGGTGGCCCGCCGCATCGTCGGCGTGCCCCGGACCGGAGGCGGACTTCCCTGGGCTTCCTGGGACTTCCCTGTTCACCGTCCGCTTCGGGGGGTGGAGGTTCCCCCTTCGGCGGCCGGTGGGCCGGAGAGTGCCTGGACGGTCTCGGTGGCCAGGTCGCGCAGCCAGGCGTGGGCGCGGTCGTCGTCGTGGCGCCGGTGCCACAGCAGGTACAGCGGGACGGCGGGCATCGGCAGGGGAAGGGGCAGGGTGACCAGGCCGAGCCGGTCCCGGTCCTCACGGGTCACCGCGTCGGGCAGGGTGAGCACCAGGTCGGTTCCGGGGGCGAGTTGCAGCGCGAAGGCGGCGGTGGGCCCGGCGGCGACGACGCGGCGTTCGTGCCCGCGGACGGCCAGGGCGTCGTCGACCGGGTCGCGCAGGCGTCCGCGCCGCGACACGGTGAGGTGTTCGGCGGCCGTGTAGCGCTCGACGGTCAGCGGGCCTTCGGTGAGCGGGTGGCCGGGCCGGACGGCCACGACGAGGCGGTCGCGGCCGACGAGCCGGTGCCGGATGTCGGGGAGCGTCGGCCTGCGGGAGCTGGACTCGAGGTCCACCTCACCCCGTCGCAGCTCGGGGGTGTCCGTGCCGGACTCGGCGGGCAGGCGCAGTTGGACGCCGGGGGCCCGGCGGTGGACGGCGGCGTCCCCCGTGTGCCCCACACCGACCAGCGCACCGCCGCCCGCACCGCGGACGTCGTGATCAACGCGACGCCCGGCGACAGCTCCCTGGAGCGCCTCGGCGGCCTGCACGCCGAACTCGCCGGGAAGATCCTCGTCGACGTCTCCAACGCCACCCGCGACGCCGACGGCCTGCCCGGCGGCCTGTGCTGTCCCGGCGGCAGCCTCGCCGAGCGACTGCAGGCCGCCCTGCCCGACACCCGGGTGGTCAAGACCCTCAACACCATGCTGTTCACGGTGATGACCGACCCGGAGAGTCTGGCCACCCCGCCGACCGTCTTCGTCTCGGGCGACGACGCCGACGCCGACGCGAAGCAGGCCGTCACGGGACTCCTCGGCGACCTGGGCTGGCAGCCCGCGTGGATCGAGGACCTCGGGGACATCCGCACGGCCCGCGCCACCGAGGCGATGATCCTGGTCGTGCCCCACGTCCTGCGCCGGCACGGCCTGCGGCCCTTCGCCGTCTCACTGACCCGCTGACCCCGCCGCACGCCACCCACCGGTCCGCACCGCGGAGCGGCGACCGGCCCTGCGGGAGCCGTTGTCGCCGGGGCCTTCCGTCGGGATCGGGCCGGACCGGGGAGCGGGGTGGGGAGCGGTGGCGGGGTTCGCGAGCCCGGTCTGACCCCGGCGAAAGACCCTAGGTGCACCACCACAGGAAACGGTTGCAGGTTTCCGACGGTGACGGGACCGGTGCCGGGTCGGAGGCGGTCGGGCCGGCCGTGGGGGTGCCGGGGCCGGAGTCCGCCGGGGTGGAGGCCGCGGGGGGTGTGCCGGGGGCGGGTGCCGTCTGGGGGTCCTGCTCCTCGTCGTCCTGCGGCGTCCGCGACGCGTCGGGCGATGCCGACGGTGACGCCGAGGCGGAGGCCGAGGCCGAGGGCGACGGGTCGGCGGACGGGGAGGCCGACGCCTCGCCGCTTCCCTCCGTGTCGTCGACGGGCTCGACCGTGGTGCCCGGCGACTCCTCGGACTCGATCCGCGAGGACTCCCCGCCCGCCGCCGCCGGGTTCGAGGAGGAGCCGAACCCCGGTGCGTCGATGCCGAGTTCGGCCAGGCTCAGGCCGCCCGCGGCGAGCAGGAAACCGGCCGTGACGAGGAGCGTGCGGCGACGGCGGCGGCGGCGGTGCGCGGCGGCCTTGCGATCGCGACGGCTCGCCTCGCCCTCGGCGGGGCCCTCACCGGCCGGCCCGCGTTCCCCGCCGCTCCGGCCGCGGCTCTGCTCACGGCGGCGGCGGGCACGTCCGGCGGCGGGGGGCACGGAATCACCCTCGGCGTCGGACCCGTACTCGGACTCGGGTGCGGTCTCGGATGCCTCGGCGGTCTCGGCGGCCTCGGGGACACCCCGGTCCGCGCCGGGGCCGCGTTCCTCCTCTAAGGGCTCCTCAGGGGCGTACGGCGTGTACGGCTCCGGCTCGTACGCGGCCTGCCGGTGCGCGGGCGGCCGGTCGGCAGGGGTGCCGCACCCCGGGCAGGCGAGGGCGCCGTTGAGGTGCCGACGGCACGGGTGGCAGTAGTCCATGACGCGGGAAGACTAAGTTCCCGGAGCGTGACGTTCCTAGCTCCGCCTGTGAAGGTTGTGTGGGAAACCGACCGTTCCGGTGCGGCTACCTTGCGCTATCGCCCTCGACGGGACCGGAATCGACCGCTGCGCCCCGTATCGAAAGTCCCGCCCGAAACTGTCGAAACCTCTGTGCGTTCACCCCATTGACACCCCCCTCGCCGCGTCCTTACTGTCACGCCAGCATTTCGAACGTGTGACGAAATCTCGAACAGCTGAAGGGCAACTTCCGTGCGCATCACCGGAATCAGCACCCACGTGGTGGGGACGCCTTGGCGCAACCTGACCTACGTCCAGGTGCACACCGACGAGGGCATCACGGGTGTGGGTGAGACCCGCATGCTGGGCCACACCGACGCGCTGCTCGGCTACCTGAAAGAGGCCGAGACCAATCACATTCTCGGCTCCGACCCGTTCGCTGTCGAGGACCTCGTGCGCCGCATGAAGTACGGCGACTACGGCCGGGCGGGCGAGATCGTGATGTCCGGCATCGCCGTCGTCGAGATGGCGTGCTGGGACATCAAGGGCAAGGCCCTCGGCGTCCCCGTCTGGCAGCTGCTCGGCGGCAAGGTCACCGACAAGGTCAAGGCGTACGCCAACGGCTGGTACACCACCGAGCGCACGCCGGAGGCGTACCACAAGGCCGCCCAGGGGGTCATGGAGCGCGGGTACAAGGCGCTGAAGATCGACCCCTTCGGCACCGGGCACTTCGAGCTGGACCACGAGCAGACCCTGTACGCCGTCTCCCTCATCGAGGCCGTGCGCGACGCCATCGGGCCGGACGCGGAGCTGATGCTGGAGATGCACGGCCGGTTCTCGCCGTCGACCGCGGTCCGGCTGGCGAACGAGCTGGCGCCCTTCAAGCCGGCCTGGCTGGAGGAGCCGGTCCCGCCGGAGAACCTCAAGGCGCTGGAGAAGGTCGCCGCCAAGGTGGACATCCCCATGGCCACCGGTGAGCGCATCCACGACCGGATCGAGTTCCGCGAGCTGTTCGAGAGCCAGGCGGTCGACATCATCCAGCCGGACGTCGGCCACATCGGCGGCATCTGGGAGACGCGCAAGCTCGCCGCGACCGCCGAGACGCACTACATGCTGGTCGCCCCGCACAACGTGGGCGGGCCGGTGCTGACCGCGGCCTCCCTCCAGGTCGGGTTCAGCTCCCCGAACTTCAAGATCCTCGAACACTTCAACGACTTCGCGGACTCGGAGATCAAGAAGGTCGTCAAGGGGGCCCCGCAGGTCGTCGACGGTTACTTCCACCTCTCCGACGCCCCCGGTCTCGGGGTCGAGCTGGACGTGGACGCCGCCGCCGAGTTCCCCCAGCAGCAGGCCCGCTTCGACCTGTGGGCCGACGGCTGGGAGCAGCGCAAGCCGAAGGGCGCCGGGCAGTGAGCACCGCCGTCGTCGTCGAGGCGCCCGGCGAGCACCGGCTCACCGCGCACACGCCCCGTCGGCCGGAGCCCGGTGAGGCGCTGGTGCGGGTGCACGCCGTGGGCATCTGCGGCAGCGACCGCGAGGTGTACCAGGGCAACCGGCCCGAGGGGTACGTCCGTTACCCGCTCACGCCCGGCCACGAGTGGTCCGGGACGGTCGAGGCGGTGGGCGCCGGGGTGCCGGTCTCGCTCGTCGGCCGCAAGGTGGTCGGAGAGGGCTTCCGCAACTGCCAGGTGTGCGACCGCTGCCACGCGGGTGAGACGACGCTGTGCTCGGACGGGTACGAGGAGACCGGTTTCACCCAGCCGGGCGCGATGGCGGCCACGCTGACCCTGCCGGCCCGGCTGCTGCACGTGCTGGCCCGGGACGCCGACCTCACGGCGGCGGCCCTGCTGGAGCCGGCCGCCTGCATCGCGGCCGCCGCGATCAAGGCGCACGCCCTGCCGGGCGAGCGGGTCGCCGTGGTCGGCACCGGGACGCTGGGCATGTTCGCCGTGCAGTTCCTGCGGGCGGGCTCGCCGGCCGAGCTGCTGGTGGTCGGCACCCGCGACGACCGGGAGGCGCTGTCCCGGCGGTTCGGCGCCACCGACTTCCGCACCAGGGACCAGGACCTGCCGGACGACTTCGACGTGGTGATCGAGACCGCCGGGTCCGCCTCGGCCGCCCGCACCGCCGCCGCCCTGCTGAGGCGCGGCGGCCGGCTGGTCCTGACGGGCATTCCCGGTCCGGGCGCCGACGGCCTGGACCCGACGGACCTGGTCGTGCGGCAGCTGGAGGTGCACACCGTCTTCGGAGCGCCGCCCGACGCCTGGTCGCACACGGTGCGGGTGTTCGGGGCCGGACTGCTCGATCCGCTGCCGCTGGTCACCCACGAGCTGCCGCTCGCCGAGTTCTCCGAGGCGATCAGGCTGGTCGGCTCCGGCGATCCGAAGGTGGGCAAGGTGCTGCTCCGCCCCTAGTGCTGTGACCGGATCAGGCCGGGCTCGCGGGCCCCGGCACCGCTCCCCGCTCCCCGCTCCCGCCCGACCCGAACGCGAGACCCCAGCCGTACGCCGGTGCGGGGCGACCTGACGGCCTTCGCACCGGCGTACACCCCCAGCCCCCCACGCCTTGAGCCGCGAACCTCGTCCGACATACCGAACACGAAGGACAGCTTGTGACGACCGACGCTTCCGCTACGGCCGCCCGCCGACCCGGTGAGCAGGTGCTCACCGCGCTCGGACTGGGCGCGCCCGCCCCGGACCCCGCCGACACCTCCACCCGCTCCTTCCCGGGCGGCGGCCGCTGGCGCACCGAGATCCCCTCGTGCGAGGGTCCCGAAGCGCTGGGCGTCGTCCTGAAGGAGGCCTCGCGGCTCGACGTGCCGATCCACCGGATCAGCCAGGGCAGCGGCGTGTGGATGCTGACCGACGCCGAGATCACCGAGATGGTCGACGCGACGAACGAGCGCGACATCGAACTGTGCCTGTTCACGGGGCCGCGCGGCACGTGGGACATCGGGGGCTCGACGCGTACCGACTCGCGCGGCGGGGGCCTGCGGGCCCGCGGCCACGACGCGGTCGCCGGATGCGTCGAAGACGCCGTGCGGGCAACGGAGTTGGGCGTCAAGTGCCTTCTCGTCGCCGACGAGGGCGTGTTGTGGACGCTGCACCGGGCGCGAGTGGCCGGCCTCATCCCGGCCGACACCACGCTCAAGGTCTCGGCGCTCATCGGCCCCGTCAACCCGGCCGCCTACGCGGTCTACGAACGGCTGGGCGCCGACTCGGTCAACGTGCCCAGCGACCTGACGCTCGATCACCTCACCGAGATCCGGCGGGTGTCCGGCGCTCCCATGGACATGTACATCGAGGCCCCCGACGATCTCGGCGGGTACGTCCGGATGTACGAGGTCGCCGAGCTGATCCGGCGCGGCGCACCGCTGTACCTGAAGTTCGGCCTCTCCAAGGCGCCCGCCCTCTACCCGTACGGCCACCACCTGCGCGAAGTGACGCTGTCCACGGCCCGTGAGCGGGTGCGGCGCGGCCGGCTGGCCCTCGACCTGCTGGCGCGGCACGGGGCGGACGGGGACATGGCCCCGCTCGGCTCCCGCCTGCCCGGCGAACTCAACAGGTTCGACATCCAGTCATAACGTTACGGAAACCCCGCTTCACAGAAGACGACACAGGCGCGCAGAATCCCACACACCTCTCTTCGGTCTTCGGAGAACCTGCCGGGAGCGCCTTCGCACCGCGAGACCGACCGAACCCTGCACACACATCAAGGATGATGATCATGGGTAACCGCAGAGCCGCACTCGCCGCCATCGCCGGCGCCGCCTCCCTCGCCCTGACCCTGTCCGCCTGCGGCCAGAGCGGCGAGGGCGGCAGCGAGGACAACAAGAGCGGCGACGCCAAGGGCGGCACGATCGGCATCGCGATGCCGACCAAGTCCTCCGAGCGCTGGATCTCCGACGGCAAGAACGTCGAGAAGGACCTCCAGGCCAAGGGCTACAAGACCAAGCTGGTCTACGGCGAGGACAAGCCCGACCAGCAGGTCTCGCAGATCGAGAACCTGATCGCGCAGGGCGTCAAGGCGCTGATCGTCGCGGCGATCGACAACAAGTCGCTCGACAACGTGCTCCAGCAGGCCAAGGACGCGGACATCCCGGTCATCTCCTACGACCGCCTGATCCTCGGCAGCGAGAACGTCGACTACTACGCCTCCTTCGACAACTCCAAGGTCGGCGAGCTGCAGGCGAACTACATCGTCGACAAGCTCGGCCTGAAGAGCGGCAAGGGCCCCTTCAACATCGAGCTGTTCGCCGGCTCCAACGACGACAACAACACCAAGTACTTCTTCAACGGCGCGATGAGCGTGCTCCAGCCGTACATCGACAGCAAGAAGCTCGTGGTGCGGTCGGGCCAGACCCAGCTCACCCAGGTGACCACCCTGCGCTGGGACGGCGCCACCGCCCAGCGCCGCATGGACGACATCCTGACCAAGTCCTACAAGAGCGAGAAGGTCGACGCGGTCCTCTCGCCGTACGACGGCATCTCCATCGGCATCCTGTCGGCGCTGAAGTCGGACAACTACGGCTCCGCGAGCAAGCCGCTGCCGGTCCTCACCGGCCAGGACGCCGAGCTGGCCTCGGTGAAGTCGATCATCGCCGGCGACCAGACGCAGACCGTCTACAAGGACCTGCGCGAGCTGGCCAAGGTCGCCTCCAACATGGTCGACGCGGTCCTGAACGACAAGAAGCCCGAGGTCAACGACACCAAGTCCTACGACAACGGCGCCAAGGTCGTCCCGGCCTACCTGCTCCAGCCGGTCAGCGTGGACAAGACCAACTACCAGAAGGTCCTGGTCGAAGGCGGCTACTACACGGCCGACCAGCTCAAGTAGGCCCCGCCCCCTAAGGATTGGAAGGCACGACCATGGCGGGACCCGTCCTGGAAATGCGCTCGATCGTCAAGACCTTTCCCGGTGTCAAGGCGCTGTCGGACGTCTCACTGACCGTCCGTCAGGGCGAGGTCCACGCCATCTGCGGGGAGAACGGCGCCGGCAAGTCCACCTTGATGAAGGTGCTCTCCGGTGTCCATCCGCACGGAAGTTACGAGGGCGAGATCCTCTTCGAAGGAGAGGTCTGCCACTTCAAGGACATCAGGGCGAGCGAGCAGCACGGCATCGTGATCATCCACCAGGAACTGGCGCTGGTGCCGTTCCTGTCGCTGGCGGAGAACATCTTCCTCGGCAACGAGCACGCCAAGCGCGGGCTGATCGACTGGAACCAGACCCTGCGGCACGCCTCCGAGCTGCTGCGCCGGGTCGGTCTGAGCGATCACCCCGAGACCCGCGTCGCCGACATCGGCGTGGGCAAGCAGCAGCTGGTGGAGATCGCCAAGGCACTGTCGAAGGAGGTGAAGCTGCTCATCCTCGACGAGCCGACCGCGGCTCTCAACGACGAGGACAGCGGCAAACTCCTCGACCTGATACTGGAGTTGAAGAACCAGGGCATCACCTCGATCATCATCTCCCACAAGCTGAACGAGATCCGCAAGGTCGCCGACTCGGTGACGATCATCCGCGACGGTCGGTCCATCGAGACCCTCGACGTGAAGGCCGCGGACACCACCGAGGACCGGATCATCTCCGGGATGGTGGGCCGCGACCTGGACCACCGCTTCCCCGAGCGGACCCCGCACGAGGCCGAGCAGGGCGCGGCCCCGGCCCTGGAGATCCGCAACTGGACCGTGCACCACCCGATCGACCAGCAGCGCAAGGTGGTCGACGACGTGTCGATCCACGTGCGGCGCGGGGAGATCGTCGGCATCGCGGGCCTGATGGGCGCCGGCCGCACCGAACTCGCGATGAGCGTCTTCGGGCGGACGTACGGCCGGCACGCCGCCGGCACGGTCCTCAAGGACGGCGAGGAGATCCGCACCAAGACCGTCCCCGAGGCGGTCAAGCACGGGATCGCGTACGTCACCGAGGACCGCAAGCACTACGGCCTCAACCTCATCGACACCATCAACCGCAACATCTCGCTCAGCGCGCTGGGCAAGGTCGCCAAGCGCGGTGTGGTCGACGAGCACGAGGAGCGGCAGGTCGCCGAGCGGTACCGCACGTCCATGAACATCAAGGCGCCGACCGTCTTCGAGCCGGTGGGCAAGCTGTCGGGCGGCAACCAGCAGAAGGTCGTCCTCAGCAAGTGGATCTTCGCGGGTCCCGACGTGCTGATCCTGGACGAGCCCACGCGCGGCATCGACGTGGGCGCCAAGTACGAGATCTACACGGTCATCGACAAGCTGGCGGCCGAGGGCAAGGCGGTCGTCTTCATCTCCTCCGAGCTGCCGGAGCTGCTCGGCATGTGCGACCGCATCTACACGATGGCCGCGGGGCGGCTGACGGGTGAGTTCCCGCGTGCCGAGGCCACGCAGGAATCGCTGATGCGTCAGATGACGAAGGACAAAGAGGTAACCCGATGAGCACGGATGTGACCGCCAAGAGCCCGGCCCCCGCGCCGCCCGGCAAGAGCGGGGGCGCGGCGGGCGGGGGCCTGCTGCAGCTGATGCTGGACGGCATGCGCCGCAACATGCGGCAGTACGGCATGCTGATCGCCCTCGGCCTGATCGTGGCGCTGTTCGCGGTGTGGACCGACGGCGACCTGCTGCTGCCGCGCAACGTCTCCAACCTGGTGCTGCAGAACAGCTACATCCTGATCCTCGCGATCGGCATGATGCTCGTCATCATCGCGGGCCACATCGACCTGTCGGTCGGCTCGCTGACCGCGTTCGTCGGCGCCTTCGCGGCCGTACTGACGGTGCAGCACGACGTCTCCTGGCCCGTCGCCGTGGTGCTGTGCCTGGTCGTGGGCGCCGTGGCGGGCTCGGTCCAGGGCTTCTTCATCGCCTACCTCGGCATACCGTCGTTCATCGTCACCCTCGCCGGGATGCTGACCTTCCGCGGTGTCACGGAGATCCTGCTGGAGGGGCAGACCCTCGGCCCGTTCCCGCAGGGTCTGCAGAAGATCGGCAACGGGTTCCTGCCGGAGACCGGCCCCGAGACCAACTACCACAACCTCACCCTGCTGCTGGGCATCGTCCTGATCGCGTTCGTGGTCCTCCAGGAGATCCGGGACCGCAAGCGCCAGCAGGAGTTCTCGCTGGAGATCCTGCCGCGCAACATCTTCCTGCTGAAGCTCGTCGCGATCGTCTCCGCGCTGCTCGTCGTGACCCTGCTGCTCGCCAGCTACAAGGGCGCGCCGATCGTGCTGATCATCCTGGGCCTGCTGGTGGTCGGCTACGGCTACGTGATGCGCAACTCGATCTTCGGCCGGCACATCTACGCGATCGGCGGCAACCTGCCGGCCGCGAAGCTGTCCGGCGTCAAGGACAAGAAGGTCACCTTCTACGTCTTCCTGAACATGGGCGTGCTCGCGGCCCTGGCGGGTCTGGTGGTCGCCGCCCGCCTCAACGCGGCCTCCCCGAAGGCGGGCCTGAACTACGAACTCGAGGCCATCGCCTCGGCGTTCATCGGTGGCGCGTCCATGAGCGGCGGTGTCGGAACCGTCCTCGGCGCGATCATCGGCGGTCTCGTCCTCGGCGTGCTGAACAACGGCATGAACCTCCTGAGCGTCGGCACCGACTGGCAACAGGTCATCAAGGGTCTCGCCCTGCTGGCCGCGGTCGGGTTCGACGTGTGGAACAAGCGCAAGTCCGGTTCGTAAGTCAGTTTCGGGCCCCGTCGGAGCAGCCGGCGGGGCCCGCCCTTATCGAGGGAGCCGCACATGGAACTGAACCGACGCACGGTCATCGCGGGAGCCGCGGCCGCGGGCATCGCCGCGAGCACACTCGGCGGAACGGCGCACGCCACCGGCGGCGGGATGCCGTCGAAGAAGCTGTTCGGCACGCTCGCCGACGGCACCAAGGTGCACAGCTGGTCCCTGTCCAACGGCGGCACGCGCCTGAAGGTCCTCTCCTACGGCGGCATCGTCCAGTCGCTGGAGATCCCCGACCGGCACGGCCGCCACGCGAACGTCTCCCTCGGCTTCGACGACCTCGAGGACTACGTCGCCAAGTCGCCGTACTTCGGCGCGCTGATCGGCCGCTTCGGCAACCGGATCGGCAAGGGCCGGTTCACGCTGGACGGCAAGCCCCACCAGATCGACGTCAACGACGGCGAGAACACCCTGCACGGCGGCTCCAAGGGCTTCGACAAGCGGGTGTGGGACGTCGAGCCGTTCACCAAGGGCGCGGACGTCGGCCTGCGCCTGTACTACACGAGCGCCGACGGGGAGATGGGCTACCCCGGCACGCTCCGGGTGAAGGTCACCTACACCCTCACCCGGCACGGCGACTGGCGCATCGACTACGAGGCCACCACCGACAAGGCCACCGTCGTCAATCTGACCAGCCACGTCTACTGGAACCTCGCCGGCGAGGACAGCGGCACGATCCACGACCACGAGCTGAAGATCGCCGGCTCCCGCTACACGCCCGTCGACTCGGGGCTGATCCCCACCGGCGAGCTGGCGAGGGTGGCCGGCACCCCCTTCGACTTCCGCCGCGCCAAGACCGTGGGCGAGGACATCCGCGTCGCCCACCAGCAGCTGCTGTACGGCCAGGGCTTCGACCACAACTGGGTCCTCGACAAGGGGATCACGGCCGCTCCCGTGCCGGTGGCCACCCTGCGCGACCCGTCCTCGGGCCGCACGATGACGATCTCCACCACCGAGCCCGGTCTCCAGTTCTACTCGGGCAACTTCCTCGACGGCACCCTCGTCGGCAGCGGCGGCACCGTCTACCGCCAGGGCGACGCGCTCTGCCTGGAGACGCAGCACTTCCCCGACTCGCCGAACAAGCCGTCGTTCCCCTCGACGGTGCTGCGGCCCGGGCAGACGTACCGCACGACGACGGTCCACTCGTTCGACCGCTGACACCCCGTCGCCGGCGGCCCGCCCGCGGCCGGTGACCGCGCCTTCACGGCGATCGCACGACTTCTCACCGATTCCCCGACGGTTGACCCGACGGTTGAACAGCGCCACCGCAGCATCCGTATGGAGAGGTGGCCCGCGCTCCCCCGCGCGGGCCACCCACATGACGACGGACCCGGTCGTCCCCGCCGGGTCCGCCCCATACGGAGGTTCCATGGCCGACAACGTCACCTCGTTGTTCCGCAGCACCGCCGCGCACAGCCCGTCGATGGCGGCGCTGACGCGGGAGGGCGGCGACGGGGGCGGCCCGGTGGACTTCTGCATCCCCTGCAACCCGTACTTCCCCACGCCGCAGATGTTCGACGACATGTCGGCCCGGCTGCGGGACATCATCACGTACTACCCGAGCAGTGCCGACACGATCACCGCCGAGCTGTGCAGCCTGCTCCAGCTCCCGCCGCAGGCCGTCGCGATGGGCAACGGCTCCACCGAGCTGATCACCTGGATCGACCACCTGCTGGTGCGCGAGTCCCTCGCCGTCCCCGTCCCCACCTTCGGCCGCTGGACCGACCAGCCCATGGAGACCGGCAAGCGGGTCGACATGTTCCCGCTCCAGGAGTCCAGCGGCTTCGCGCTGGACCTCGCGCAGTACGCCGAGTTCATCCGCGCGCGCGGCACCCGCGTCGCCGTCATCTGCAACCCCAACAACCCCGACGGCGGGTTCCTGCACAAGCACGCCGTCGTGCAGTTCATGGACGCGATGGCCGACCTGGACCTGATCGTCGTCGACGAGTCGTTCCTGGAGTTCGCCGACGCGGAGAGCGAACCCTCGGTGGTCCAGGAGGCGATGCTCCGCCCGAACGTCATCGTCCTGCGCAGCCTCGGCAAGAACTTCGGCCTGCACGGCATCCGCTTCGGCTACCTCGTCGCCAACCCGGCCCTGGCCGGCCGTGTCCGCTCCATGCTGCCCAAGTGGAACCTCAACTCCTTCGCCGAGCACGTGGTGTTCATGCTGAAGGAGCACGGCCACGAGTACGCGCAGAGCCTGATGCAGGTGCGCCGTGACCGCCTCGACATGGCCAGCCAGCTCTCCGCGCTGCCCGGTCTGACCGTGTATCCCTCCCAGGGGAACTTCCTCTTCGTCCGCCTTCCCGTGGGCGCCGAGGGGACGGTCGTCCGGGACCGGCTGCTCACCGAGCACCGGATCCTGGTCCGCGAGTGCGGCAACAAGATCGGGTCCTCCAGCCGCTTCCTGCGGCTCGTGGTGCGCCCCCAGGTGGACGTGCGCCGTCTGGTGTCCGGCCTGGAGCAGGTGCTCTACGGGACCAGGAGGGGAGCCGCCGTGCCCGAGCCGGGCAACGGGACCGGCTACAGCTCCGGGACGGCGGCGGTGGACCGGCTGGTGGGAGCGACGAACGGGGCGGGCGTGCAGGGGCTCGCGGCGCAGGCGCAGGCGTTGGGGGGCGGGACACCGATGCCCATGCCGGCGGCCGTGCCCGCGCCCGCTGCGCAGATGCCGGTGCCGGTGCCCGCGGCGGCGCAGGTGTTCCCGCAGTCGGTTCCGGCGCCGGCACCGATGCCCGCGCCGATGCCCGCGCCCGTGCCTGCGCCTGTGCCCGCGGCGGCCGCGGCGGCCTCCATGGCACCGGTGCCGCCGCCGATGCAGGTGCCGCCGCCGGTTACGGCTCCGGCGCCCATGGCCGCGCCCCTGCCGACCGCGCCGGCCGCCGGGCCGATGGGCGGCCCCGGTGGGCCGACCCCGCCGGGGGTGCCGGCCCGCGGCGGCCTGACGGCCGCGCAGGTGCGCGGCACGAACGGGTTGTCGCCCGCGGCGACGACGGGGTGGCCGAACGCCCAGAGCTGGCCCAGCCCGGCCGGAATGGGCCAGGCGGGCTGACCCGGCCTTCGGTCCTCCCCTCACCGGGTCAGTGGGCGACGGGCCATCCGCACCCCCGCGAAAACCGCCGCGCCCCTACGGGTTCGCCGATTCCCTTGTCCGGCAAGCAACTTGACGGCTCGTCACTTTGCCCAACTGACAGCTCCCCGACAGGAACACTCCCTACGGTGCCGTGCCCATGACAGACACCTCGGGTACACCCCATCACCCCGTCGGGCGCCGGACCGTGCTGATCGCCACCGGCGCCACCGCGGCCACCCTGGCCGTGGGCGCGGCCGCCGCCTCCGGAACGCCGGCCGCGCCGGACACCGCCCCCGTGGCCGCGGCGGCCGTGTGCACCCTCACGAAGGAGATGACCGAAGGGCCCTACTACCTCGACGGACAGTACGTCCGCGCCGACATCACCGAAGGCAAGGCGGGCATCCCGCTGAAGCTGAACCTCACCGTCGTCGACGACGACACCTGCGTGCCGCTCCCGGGCGCCCTGGTCGAGCTGTGGCACGCCGACGCGCTCGGCGAGTACTCCGGCTTCGTCGGCAACAACGGCCACGACGAGCCCGACGACGGCACCTTCCTGCGCGGCGGCGTGCTCACCGACGCCCGCGGCGTCGCCGCCGTCACGACCGTCTACCCGGGCTGGTACCGGGGCCGCTGCGTCCACATCCACGTCAAGGTCCACACGAACGTCACCGTCACCTCGGACGGCCACTTCACCGGCGGCCAGGAGATCCACACCGGCCAGCTCTTCTTCAAGGAGACGGTCACGACCGCGGTCGCGCGCGTCTCGCCGTACTCGACGAACACGGTCACCCGCACCACCCTCGCCCAGGACTCCATCTACGACGAGGGAGGCGCCGCCTCGGGCCTGCTCACCCTCACCGCCCTGGGCGGCACCCCGGCCGCGGGCTACACGGGAACGCTCACCCTGGGCGTCGAACGCTGACCTCCGCGCCGGGCGCCGCCGCGGCCGCGGTGGCGCCCGGTCGACCCGCACCGTTGCGGGACCTTCGAGATCGCCTCCCGTGCGACGGGTATCCGTTTTCCGACACCGGTCGGACCACCGGCGCACTAGCCTGTCCTAGGTCACCGGCCGTGCCCGCCCGGCCGCGGACCGTTGCGGGGAGCGGGCTGGGACCATCGGTCGCCGGGGGGACGCATGACCGACGCGGAGCAGCCGGACCACGGCGAGGCGGACGTCGCGGGGCTCCGGGCCTGGGCCGCCGTCGCCGTTCGCCAGGCGCACGAGCTGTGGCCCCGGATGCGGAAGGATCCGCCCCCGGCCGAGCTGCGGTTCGTGACCGAACACCTGGCCACCGTCGAAAGGCTCTTACCGGCGGAGGACCCGGCCCGGGCGGCCGTCGTGTCCTGGCTCGGGCTGCTGATGCAGGCGCGGCTCAGGGGCCGGCCGGACGCCGACCCGCGGGAGCGGACGGCCGCCCTGAGACATCTGCGGTGGGCCGACCGCGCCGGGCCGCTGAACGACCGGCTCGCCATGGCGGCGCGGAGCCACCTGGCCCTGCTGCTCATCCCGCCGGGCATTCCTCCGGAGGTGCGCGACGGTTCGGGTCCGCCCGCCCTGGCCGCATCCCTGCGGGAGCGACTGACCGAGGCCCTGGACGTTCTCGCCCGCGTCGTCGCCGGGGACCTGACGGCGCGGGAGCCGGTGGTGACCCTCATGGAGCACGTCGCGACGATGCTGTCCTCGCTGCCCGGCCCGCCCGGGGAGAGTTCGCCGTCCGCGCCCCGGGAGGGCGACGACGGCGAGGAGCCGGCGGAGGCGGCGGAGCCGACCGGTGCGACGCCCGGCGGGGAGCCCGTGGCGGAGGTGCCGGCCGACGCCGTCCAGGGGGTGGCGGACTGGGCGCGCCGGGACGCGGTGGGTTTCGCGCGCCTGCTGGAGTGGCTGTGCGTCACCGTGAACGATCCCGGGGGCTCCGCGGCGGACGCCGACCGGGAGCTGGTCGATGTGGGCCTGGACCGGCCGGAGTTCGCGCCGCTGCGCGAGCTGCTGGCCGCGCTCGGATCCGGTGGGCAGGATCCCCGGTCGCTCGCCGGGCGCGTCCGCGGCACCGCGCAGACGGTCAGGGAGGTGTTGCTCGCCCTGCCCGCGGACGCGCCCGAGCGGATCCGCGTCGCCAAGTTCCACGCCGCCCTGCTGGTGGCGGGGTACCTCCGGATGCCCGAAACGGTGGACTTCGCAGAGGTGGACGCGGCCGCGATGCGGCCGGACCCCGACCCCGCGGCGCGTTCGGCCTGGCGGCGAAAGGGGAGCCTGGAACTGATCCTGCTGACCTCGATCGACGATCTGTGGACGTCGAACGGCGAGATCGCGCGCGTGGAGCGGAGCGCGGCATGGCTCCGGGAGTGGATCGACGCCCTGCCGGCGGACGGGGAGACGGCCACCCGCCGGTACCTGACCGGCCTGCTCGCCCATCGCGTGGCCACCGCCGCCACGCTCGGCGGCAGTCTCCAGGACGGTGTCACCGCCCTGTCGATGGCCGAGGGCCTGGTCGCCGCCGACGAACGCGACGAGGTCCAGTCGCTGTTCAGCCTCCTCGCCGGGTTCCAGCTGGCCCGCCGCAGCCGGGACCGGGCCGCGCTGGCCCGCGTGACGGAGGATCTGATCCGGACCCTGAGCGACCGCTACGACTCCCCCGCGCCCGACGCGGGCACACGCTTCGTCATCACCGGCACCCTGGGCATGGCCTACGGCGAACGGGCCGCCCTCACCGGGGACCGGGCCGACCTCCGGGCCGCCGTCCGTCACCTGCGGGAGGCGGTGGAGATCGATCCGGCCACGGTCCCGCCGCTGTTCGCGGCGCACTTCCCCACCACGCGGGCGCAGCTGATGACCGAGCTGGCTCTGGCCGACCCGCGCCGGGAGGTCATCGACCGCGCCGTCGCGGAGGTCCACCGGGTGATCGGCGAATCGCGGACGTCGCCCTGGGACGAAGCCCAGTTGCGGCTCGCCCTCGGCCGGGCCATGCTCCGCGCGACCGCCCACCGCGGTGACCTCGGCCTGCTCGACCCGTGCATCGCCGAGCTGAGCCGGGTTCGCGCCCTGGCCGCCGAAGGTCACGGCCGGTCGTTGCACTTCGTGGTCCTGACCGAGCTGTCCACGGCCCACTGGACGAGCGCGGTGACCGGCGGGCCGCGCGCGAGCGAGGACCGGAGGGCGAGCCTGGACACCCGCCGTGAGGCACTGGAGCTCATGGCCGCCGACGTCCTCCTTCAGCTCGGCGCCGAGCACGCCCTGTCGGTGGCCCGGGGCGCGACCGGCCACGTGCTGTGGCTGGCCCTGCGGTATGCCGAGGACCGCCGCCCCGCCGAGGCCGTGGAGGCGCTGGAGCTGGGCCGGGCCCTGGTGCTGCAGACGGCCGCGGCGGCACACGGCGTGCCCCGGATGCTGGCGGAACGGGGTCACACCGACCTGGCCGAGCGGTGGCGGGCGCAGGCACCGCGGCATCCGCTCCAGCGGGGTCCGCGCGGGGGGAACCGGGTGGAGGGGGACGTGGGCGAGGGGCATCCGGCCGAGGGGGATCCGCTCCGGCCGGGGAGAGCGGCCGTGGTGACGGACCCGACCCCGGACCCGACCCCGGACCCGGACCCGGCCCCGGGCGCTGAACTGCCGAGCAGCCTGCGGCGTAAGGCGCTCGCCGCGCTGGGGGCGGGAGACGGCACCGGCGCGCGGGAGCTGCTCGGGACTCCGGACGTCGCCGCGCTGACCGCCGCGCTGGCCGCCTCGGGAGCCGACGCGCTGGTCTACCTGGTCCCCGGTGAGGGCTTCCGCCCCCACGTCCCGGGATGCGCGCTGATCCTGCGCCCCGGCGGCGCCGAGCCCACCGTGCTCACCCTGCCGCTGCTGCTCTCCCCCGGCAGCCACCCGCTGGAGCGTTACCTCGCCGCCGCCGCCGACCGTTCCCGCCGGACGGCCGACCCGGACGCGTCGCAGGCGTCGCGGAAGGCCGCCAGGACGGAATGGCAGGCGGCACTGGGCGAGCTGTGCGACTGGGCCTGGCCCGCTGCCGTGGGCCCGGTCCTCGACTCCCTGGCACCCCTCGGCCGGCCGCCGCGGATCGTCCTGGTCCCCTGCGGCCCCCTCGGGGTCGTTCCCTGGCACGCGGCGCGCAAGCACATCCCGCTGGGAGGTCACCGGTACGCCTGTCAGGACGCGGTGTTCAGCTACGCCCCGTCCGGGGCGCAGTTCCTGCGGGCCGCCGCCCGCGACCGGCTTCCCGCCGCCCGGGGCCAGGTGCTGGTCACCGACCCACGGCTCAGTCTGGTGTGGGCCGAGTTCGAGACGGAGACGCTGCGTTCGGCCTGCTACCCGGACGCCCGGCGCTACGGCAGGTTCGTGGAGGCCGAGGCGCCGGACGCGCCGGGGAGCTGCGAGGACCTGCTGGCCGTGCTGCCGGGCGGTGATCGGCCGACGGCGGTCGTGCACGTGTCCTGCCACGGTGTGGCCGGTCCCAGTCCCACGCGATCGGCGCTGTCGCTGGCCGACGGCGAGCTGACCGTCGCCCGGATCCTGGATCACGCCGCGGACGCGGCGCCCGGCCCGGACGGCCCGCTGGTCGTGCTCAGCGCCTGCGAGACCGACCTGAGCACGGGCGATCACGACGAGGCACTGACCCTCTCCACCGCCCTGGTCGCCCGGGGTGCGGCCGACGTGGTCGGCTCCCGTTGGGCCGTCAGCGACCGCGCGACCGCGCTGATGATGGCCGTCTTCCACCACTTCCTCACCCGTCAGGACCTCGCTCCCGCCGAGGCGCTGCGCGCCGCCCAGCTGTGGATGCTCGACCCGGACCGCCGGCCCCCGCCCGGTCTGGGCGACCCGCTGCGGCGCGAGGCCGCCCGCGCCGACCTGCACGAGATCCACCTGTGGGCCGCCTTCACCCACCAGGGCAGTCCCGCGGCACGCCGAGCCCCGTCCGCGCTGTTGTTCCGGGGGCGGTGAGCGGTGCCCCCGGTTCCCGCGCCGATGCGTGACCAGCGGGGAACACCGCTCCAGCGGTATGAGGCCGCAGAACGGTGCCGCGTCCGAGCCGCCGACGTGCGTGGGAACGGCCGACAGGCTTCGGGCGGGACGATGTCGTGTGCGGCCCCCGACACAGCGAGGCGTGCTTCCAGCGGCTCCGGGCCCGGGAAGAACCCGTGTTGCTCCTCCCCCGAAGGCGCGGCTGCGCAGCGGTGGGAACGGAAGGTGAGACAGAACCCGGGAACCGGCCCCGGTCATGAGGGCGCTGCGCCGCGACGCCGACGAAAATCTCCGGAACCTCCCCCGCGGCTCGGTCGATCCATCAGGCTTGCTCTTGTTTCCCCACGGAGAAGGGACGGCAAGCATGGCGAACAGCGCGCTTCTGGTGATGGACGTCCAACGGGACGTCGTGGCCATCGCCGACGACGGTTCCGGATATCTGCCGCGCTTGCGCAGGGCGATCGACGGTTCCCGGGCTGCCGGTGTCCCCGTGATCTACGTGGTGCTCGGGTTACGGCCGGGCGATCCGGAAGTCAGCCCCCGCAACAAGGTGATGACCAACGCCGTGCGGGCCGGTCTGTTCACCGAGGGCGCCCCCGGCACCGAGATCCATCCCGACGTCGCGCCCCGGCAAGGGGACGTCGTGGTCACCAAGAGGCGAGGGAGCGCGTTCTCGGGCAGCGACCTCGACCTGGTGCTCAGGGCTCGCGACATCGACGGTCTTGTCCTCACCGGCATCGCCACCAGCGCCGTGGTGCTGTCCACCCTGTGGCACGCCATCGACCTGGACTTCGGCCTCACCGTCCTGGCGGATGCCTGCCTCGACACCGACCCCGAGGTGCACCGGGTCCTCACCGAGAAGCTGTTCCCGCAGTGGGCCGATGTCCTCACCGTCGAGGACTGGCTCGAAACCATCGCACCGCGGTAGCGCGAGAACGGCGTCCACGGGCTGAAGACCTACCGGGGCGGTCTGTCGATCGGCACCGTCATCGTCCTGAACCCCGACTGCTCCTTCAGCAACCACCTCCTGGGCAGCGGGAAGCAGGGCCCCGCGGTCTTCGTCGACGACGAGGACCGCGCCGAGCCGCAGACGGGCGCCACCACTGCGGCCACCGCCCGGACCACGACGGCCCAGACCACCGTCGTGCCCAAGGGCGGGGTGGCCGCGGGCGTGGAGTCGTCGGCCGACAGCGCGGACACGGTGCTCGTCACCGAGGCGGACCGCATCGGCTGGTACGACAAGGGCGTGACACCCGGGGAGACCGGCCCCGCCGTCCTCGTCGGTCACTTCGACACCGCCAGGGGTCCGGCCGTCATGAGGAACGTCCACGGGTCGAGGCCGACGGCACCACCGCGGACTTCCGGGTGCGCGAGATCGAGCAGGTGAGCAAGGTCTACGGGAACACCGAGCGTCCCGAGCTGCGCCTGATCATCTGCGGCGGCGACCTCACGGAGGGCCACCGGCCCGACAACATCATCCTGTACGCCGACCTGCTCGCGTAGGACGCGGCCCGCTCGAGGGCCCCGGCAAGGGCGCCCAGTCGCACGTCGGGGCCGACGGTGCGCCCTCGCCCGGCGAGCCGGGCGGCACCCCGCCGACGGGCCGGGCGAGGGTCATGTCCGAAGGCGCCATCTCACGTGGACGCCCGTCTCGCCGGGAGCTTCCGGCCCCTCCGGCACGCGCACCCGTTCGACCTCGGTGAAGCCCAGGCGGCGGGCAACGGCACCACTCGCGGAATTGGCCTCGTCGTGGTGGATCTCGACGCGATCGATGCCCGGCAGCTCCCGTCCCGCCTGCACGAGGGCGGCCGCGGCCATGGTGGCCAGCCCCTTACCCGTCCAGGCGTGATGGAGCCAGTACCCGACGTCCAGACCGCCGGGGCCGATCCGGCGATGCAGTCCGCAGCTGCCGACCACCACTCCACCCGAGGTGATCGCGTAGTGGTATTCCTGTCCCGAGGCCCACTGCTCCTCGGCGTGGGCCAGGAACCGCTCCCCCTGCTTCCGGTCGTGGGTGGCCGCGAAGGGCATCCACGGCAGCAGGTGATCACGCGACTCCGTGATCACCCGGTCCAGGGTCTCGATGTCGTCGACGCGCCACCGGCGCAGCTCGACCCGGTCGAAGCGAAGCACATCGGCAGGCTGTTGTCCCATGACCGGGATGCTGCCTCAGCCCCACGGGGCCGGCAAAGCAATTTCTGACACCGGGCCCATGGCTCCCCGGTGCCGGACGTCGACTTCGCCGACAGGTTCCCGCCGCGGGCCGGACCGCGGTCCTCGCCCTGGGCGTCGCACACTCATCCAGCCGCTGCGGCGCTCAGCGGGGCGGTGCGGCCGGTGCGATGCCGAGTTGCCGCTCGGTGCGCTCCAGCCATCCGCGTTACCACCGGGCGAAGTCGAGGCCGGTCGGCTCGATGCCCCGGTCCGCCGGTCCGAGGTCCTCCCGGACGGTGCCCCGGTGCGGGCCCGTCATGACCAGCAGCGACGTGTAGGCGCAGCCCTGCTCCGCGAGGAAGACCACGCCCGCCTCCTGGGCGTCGTACAGCTCCTCGTGGCGCGCGTCCCGGGCCGCGTGCGCGCGGCGGAACGCGTCGTCGTCCGTGCAGGCGTCCCGCTCGGGCTCCTGTGCGTCGAGCGCGTCCAGCTCGCTCTGCAGCGCCTCGGCCGCGAAGGGCCGGCCGGCGAACTCGGCGGTGGTCGGCCGCCCCGGGTGGGCGAGCCCGATCACCCGATCGCGCACCCCTGTCCACGTGACCTCGTTCATCCGCACACGTTAGGAGAGCGACGCGCACCTCACCGGCACGGGGTTCTCCGGCAGGGCACGGGTGCGCAGCCCCCGCTGTGCCCTGACGCGTCCCGGAACGAAGCCGCCGGCGGCTGTCGGTCCGGCGACGTCCCGTTCGACGTCATGGCGCGCGGGGTCCCCCCGCACGACGACGCGACAGGACCTGGTGAGGAAAACGGTGGCTCAATTGCTGCGAGTGATGAACTTCTGCCTCTCGAGCGACGGGATCGGTGCCGGTGAACACCAGAGCCTGGAACGGCCGTTCGGCCACGATCGTCCCGAGAGGCTGTTCGCGTGGGCCGGTGCCACGGCGAGCTGGCCCATGCGCACGGATCCCGGGGGGAGCCGGGGCCTCGACGACTACTTCACGCGGGACTTCGCGCGCAACATCGGTGCCGAGATCATGGGCCGCAACAAGTTCGGGCCCCAGCGCGGGCCCTGGCAGGACGACGAGTGGCGCGGCTGGTGGGGGGAGGAGCCCCCGTTCCGCACGCCGGTGTTCGTCATGACCCACCACGCGCGTCCGTCGTTCACGCTCTCCGACACCACCTTCCACTTCGTCGACGGCGACGCCGCCACGGTCCTCGAACAGGCGCGGGAGGCGGCCCGGGGCAAGGACGTCCGGCTCGGCGGCGGTGTCACCACCGTCCGGCAGTTCCTCGACGCCGGCCTCGTCGACACCCTGCACGTGGCGGTCTCGCCGGTGAAGCTCGAGTCCGGACTGCGCCTGTGGGAGTCCCCCGACGAGCTGCGCGACCGGTTCCACCTGGAGGTCGTGCCCAGCCCGAGCGGCGTGACGCACCACCTGTTCTGGCGGCGGTGACGCGCGGGCCCCGTCGCGTTCGCCGGCGTCCGCTGTCGTCCGGGCGGGGCCGGAGCCGTCCCCGGCACCGGATCTCTCGCCCGCCTGGAGGAGAACACCGCCGCCGGGACGATCGCTCTCACCCCGGAGGAGCTCTCCGGCCTCTCCTGACGGAGGGCCGTCCCACGTCGGCACGGGGGTTTCCGCCGACGGTTCGGTGTGTGCCGAACCGTCCGGACCGTAGCGTCCGGAGTGCCGCGCGGGAGAGGCCCGCGCCGATGACGCCGGAGGCCCCCGTGCCGGAGACGGACCTGAAGCAGCAGCTCGCCGAGCGGTTCCGGGAGGTCAACGGCGACCATCCGATGACCGGTGCGGACGACCTGTACGTCAGTACGCAGTTCGTCGCCCTGGAGGAACTGTGCGCGGTCCACGGCCGTGACGCCGACGCGGTCCGCCGGCTGATGCTGGGACGGCGTCTGCCGCTTCCGGGGTACCTGCGGTCCGACGGCGCCGAGATGGTGCCGGCCGACCTGTTCGCCCTCGCCGACGAGGCGGGCGGCGTGGACCTGCTCGAAGCGTGGTTCACCGCTCACTGGGCCGACCGGGCCGCCGGGAAGGCGGAGTGGGACGCGTACCTCAGCGGACAGTACGTCTGTCTGCGCTCGGTGACCCCGGCCACCATCCGGCGCAAGGACCACCTGACGGCCGCGATCGACGCCGCGGTGAACGAGCCGGAGGCCGGTTCGGCGCGGTGGTCCGGGCGGTTGCACGCCCTGGTCGACGAACTCGACGCCCTGGAACCGGCGTTCACGGCCTACGACCGTCTCCGGTTCGGCGGCCCCACCTCCCGGGACACCTGCGTCGACGCCGTGCGCGCCCGTTTCCCACGCCCGTGACCCGGAGCCGCACACGGCGGGTGAGGCCCTGCGGGGCCCGCACGCGCCGGCCCGTCACAGGCTTCCCAGGCCGGGAGGCGGACCGGACGGAACGGTCCGGCGCCGCGGGGCCTCGGCCGTCGCCACCTCGAAGCCCTCGCGGCGGATCCGTTCGCGCCCCCAGGCGTAGAGCGGGCCGATCGCCTCGTTGAGGGTGCGTCCGTGTTCGGTCAGGCGGTTCTCGACCCCGGTCAGGCGCCCGCCCGCCGTGCGATGCCGAGCCAGCCGGGTACGTCCACCTCCGCGCGGACCGTCTTGCCCGGCGCGGGCGTGCGGTCCACCACCTCCCAGCGGGCGGCGACCGCGTCCACCAGCAGCAGCCCGCGTCCCGCCTCGCCGAGCGGGCACGGCGGGCGTACGGCACCGGGGCCGGGCGGGCGCGGGCCCGTGCGGGTGTCGGTGACCTCGATCCGGACGCTCCCCGGGATCAGGAGGAGCCGCAGCTCGAAGTCCCTTCCCGGTACGCGGCCGTGCGTCACCGCGTTCGCCGCCAGCTCCGCCACGATCACCGCGACCGCGTCGGAGACGTCCGTGCCGTGCGGGACGCCCCAGCGCTCCAGCTGGTGCAGCGCGAGGTGCCTGGCCAGGCGGGCGCCCCTCGGCGTGGCACTGAGCCGCTGCGTGAACACACGTACGGTAACCAGGGGTTGGGGGGTGGGACGTACTGTCATGCCGCCAATGTGACGGGTCCCTCCGGGGGTTCACCAGGTCCGACGCGCGTACGCTGCGCGAGCGTACACGGTCACCTGCTGGACAGTACTCGTCACGGGGCGTGACCGTGGGGCGCGGGAGGTGACCATGGTGGTCGACGGGCAGGCGGGCACGGGAAGCGAACCGGAGTCCTCAGAGAGTCTGTGCACATTCGGAGCGGTCGTCCAGGCTTTACGGGAACATCAGGGGCTCAGCAGGGAGGAGTTCGGGACGCTTGTCGGGTACTCCAAACATACGGTGGCCTCAGTAGAGTTGGGCCGCCGGATACCCGACGAGGGCATGGTCGAGGCTGCGGACAGGGTGCTGGGAAACACGGGCACCCTGCGGAAGGCGGCCGAACACCTGGCTCGAAATCCGGGGATGGCGGCCTGGTTCCGCCAGTGGGCACGGCTCGAGAAGCGAGCGATCTGCCTCTCTACGTACGAATGCCGCATGATTCCTGGGCTGTTGCAAACAGAAGGATACGTGCGGGCTCTGTCCGCAGCCCAGTTGCCACCGTTGCAAGACACAGAGATCGAGGAGCTGTGGGCCACTCGGGCCGAACGGCAGAAGCTTCTCAACGGGCGACCCAACACGGCTTTCAGCTTCATCCTCGATGAGCATCTGTTCTTGCGGCGCACCGGTGGCGTGGAAGTGACACGAGACCTCATCGATCACGTACTGGAGGTCTCCAGGCTGCGGAACGTCGAGGTCCAAGTCATGCCGCTTGTCGGGGATTCGCACGCGGGGCTACAGGGTCCCATTCGCCTCGCAGAGACGCCGGAAAACAAGTGGTTCGCCTACAACGAAGGCCAGGAAAGCGGCCAACTGATTTCCGAGCCGAAAGTGGTCAGCGTGCTCCAGAGCCGGTATGCCAGGATGCGTTCACAGGCTCTCACCCTCGATGACTCCGTGAGCCTGTTGCGACGGATGCGAGGAGACCTATGAGCACCTCCGAACCGACCTGGTTCAAGAGCAGCTACAGCAGCGCCTCGGGCGACGACTGCGTCGAGGTCGCCACCCTCCCCCACCACGTCCACGTCCGTGACTCCAAGGACAAGGACGGCCCCCGGCTCGCCCTCTCCCCCGCCACCTGGGCGGAGTTCGTCGCCCACGCGGGCAGGTGATCGCGGGGCCGCCCGCACCAGCGCGGGCGGCCCCCTCACCTCACTTCCCCGACTTGCCGGGGCACTCCTTCCAGGCCATGTGGTACACCGTGCTGATGTCGCCGTCGGTCGAGTCCATGGTCATGAAGCTGACCTTGCCCGGCGCCGAGGTGCCCGCGTTGACCCGCAGCTCGGTGTTGATGTTGAAGTTGCGCTGGACCCCGCAGGGCGCCCACACGAGCTGCGCCCAGTCGGTGGTGTCGGTCGCCTGCCAGTTGTCGTTGTAGGCGCCGCTGACGGTGTGGTTCTTGTACACCGTGCTGGACGAGCCCTGGAAGTAGTACGAGGCCCGCTGCACGGCGCTCGCGCCGGGCTGGAGGAGGGCGAAGCCCCGGTAGTCCGCGCTGGCGATGGCGTAGGTGAAGCCCTGCGGGACGTGGACGATCAGGTTGAGCTGGCAGTTCTTGCGGAATGCCGTGGGGTCGGAGTTGCCGCCGGCCTGGGCGAGGTAGTCGCTGTAGGTCACGGTGAAGGCGGTGTTGTCCTCGGAGACGGCGACGGCCGCGGTGCCCGCCGGGCAGCCGGAGCCGTTCACGGTGGCGACGTTGATGACGATCTTGTCCGGGGGCGGGTCGACGAACCCGGAGGACGGGTTGTGCGCGGGAAGCGCGGAGGTGACGAGAGCGGCGACGGCGCCGCTCAGAAGGAGCCCACCTGTCATGGTCTCTCCCTGGGTCGAGGGGGGTGGCTGCGCCCCGCCCGCCACACCAACTCTGTGAATAATCAATGGAGTTGCTGTGAAGGGTCGGGGCGTTCGCAGCGTAGGGAGCCACCTGGGGCGCGCCCAGGCCGAACTCCGGCCATTCACCTCGACCCGTTCACACCGGCACCCCTACATCCTTCTTCTCTGTGACCGTTCCTGTTCAAACCGTTGACACTCCGCACGCTCCCTCCTAAGGTCACGCAAACATTCCGACCCTGTGTCGAGATGTCGAACGGCGGAAGGCAAGCACCCTGAGCACCACCGGACTCAGCACCTGTGTGACCGGAATGCCGTAACGCGGCGGTCGCACGTACCCACAGGTGCACACCGGCAGAGGCGTCACGAGCGTCGACCAGACCCGGATGCCCGGCCGCACCGCCGCACGTCTCCCGATCTCACGCCGCGCCCTCTCCCCGCGGTCCGGCCCGTCCAGCGCGCCCGGACCCCGCAGGGCGCCCGCGTACCTGGCTCCCTCAACGACGAGAAGAACAAGGAACGATCACCATGCGCACTCGAAGAGCCGCTCTCGGCATCATCACCGGCGCCTCCCTCGCGCTGACCCTGGCCGCGTGCGGCAAGGAGAGCGCGGCCGGCTCCGGCTCCGAAGGCGGCACCATCGGGATCGCCATGCCGACCCAGTCCTCCGAGCGCTGGCTCACCGACGGCAAGAGCATGGTCAAGGACCTCGAGGCCAAGGGGTACCGGACCAAGCTGGTCTACGGGGACGACGACCCGCAGGCCCAGGTCACACAGATAGCGGACCTGGTGAAGCAGCGCGTCGACGCGCTGATCATCGCGGCCATCGACAACAAGTCGCTGACCGGCGTGCTCCAGCAGGCCGCCGACGCCGACATTCCGGTGATCTCCTACGACCGGCTCATCCTCGGCAGCAAGAACGTCGACTACTACGTCTCCTTCGACAACGAGCAGGTCGGCCGGCAGCAGGCCCTCTACATCATCGACCGCCTCGGCCTGGCGGACGGCAAGGGGCCGTTCACCATCGAGCTGTTCGCCGGGTCGCCCGACGACAACAACACCAAGTACTTCTACGAGGGGGCGATGTACCTCCTCCAGCCGTACCTGGACGGCAAGCAGCTGGTCGTCCGGTCCGGCCAGACCAAGCTCGACAAGATCACCACGCTGCGCTGGGACGGGACGACCGCGGAGTCGCGCATGAAGCGCATCCTGTCCACGTCGTACAACGGCGAGAGGGTCGACGCGGTCCTGTCGCCGTACGACGGCATCTCCCTGGGCGTCCTGTCCGCGCTCAAGTCGTACGGCTACGGCTCCGGCGGCAAGCGCCTGCCCATCGTCACCGGCCAGGACGCCGAACTGGCCTCGGTGCGGTCGATCATCGCGGGTGAGCAGTCGCAGACCGTCTACAAGGACCTCCGCCAACTGGCCACGGTCGCCGCGAACATGGCCGACGACATCCTCAAGGGCAGGACGCCGAGGATCAACAACCGCAGGGGCTACGACAACGGCGTGAAGCCCGTGCCCGCCTACCTGCTCCAGCCGGCGAGCGTCGACAAGAGCAACTACAGCTCCGTCCTGGCCGGTTACTACACCGCCGACGAGCTGAAGTAGCGGCGGTCACCGGTTCTCCCCGGCCGCCGGGCCGGGGAGAACCGTCTGCGGGCCGGCCGGTTCCTAGGCCAGCCGGATCACGTTCCAGGACAGCGGCTCCAGCGTCGCCCGCAGCGTGCCGTCGGTGACCGTCGTACCGTCCACCGCGTGCGGGACGACCCGCTCGGGGTCGTCGAGCGTGTTGCGGGCGTCCGGGTCGGCGTCGGCGAGCGCGCTGTGCTCGACAAGGCGGGAGACCCCGAGGCCGTTCAGGGTCACCTCCAGCGGGAGCGCCCCGGTGCGGCTGCGGTTGACCGCGAAGACCGTCACGGAGCCGTCCTCCGCGCGGACGGCGGTCGCGTGCAGCAGGTCCGTCTCGCCGTACTTCCGCGTCTCGTACGTCGGTGAGTCCACCCGGACGTCGAGCACCTCGCCCCGCCCGTGGCGCGACGCCTGCGCGAACGGGAAGAACGTCGTCTGGCGCCACGCCGGGCCGCCCGGCTCGGTCATGATCGGCGCGATGACGTTGACCAGCTGGGCCAGGCAGGCGACGGTGACGCGGTCGGCGTGCCGCAGCAGGGCGATCAGGAGGGAGCCGAGGACGACGGCGTCCAGGACGCTGTAGTTGTCCTCCAGCAGGCGGGGGGCCTCGGGCCAGTCGTCCTGCGCGAACGTCGTCGCCTGCTCCTGCCAGCGGGACATGTACCAGACGTTCCACTCGTCGAAGGAGAGGTTGATCCTCTTCTTCGACTTCAGCCGGGCGCCCACGTGGTCGCAGGTCGCCACCACGTTCTCGATGAAGGACTCCATGTCGACGGCGGACGCGAGGAAGGAGTCCACGTCGCCGTCGTGCGGCTCGTAGTAGGCGTGCAGGGAGATGTGGTCGACCAGGTCGTACGTCTCCGCCAGGACCGTCGCCTCCCACGCGGCGAACGTCGGCATCGACTGGCCCGAGCTGCCGCAGGCGACGAGTTCGACGCCGGGGTCCTGCTGGCGCATGGCGCGGGCGGTCTCGGCGGCGATCCGGCCGTACTCCTCGGCCGTCTTGTGGCCGGTCTGCCAGGGGCCGTCCATCTCGTTGCCGAGGCACCACAGCCGGATGCCGAAGGGGTCCTTGTCGCCGTGGGCGGCGCGCAGGTCCGAGAGCGCCGTGCCGGAGGGGTGGTTGGCGTACTCCTGGAGTTCGAGGGCCTCGGCGACGCCCCGGGTGCCGAGGTTGACGGCCATCATGGGCTCGGCCTGCGGGCCGATCTTCTTCAGGAAGGCGATGTACTCGGAGAGGCCGAAGCGGTTGGTCTCCGTCGAGTGCCAGGCCAGGTCCAGGCGCCGGGGGCGGTCCTCGGCCGGGCCGACGGAGTCCTCCCACTTGTAGCCGGAGACGAAGTTGCCGCCGGGGTAGCGGATCGTGGTGACACCGAGTTCGCGGACGAGGTCCAGGACGTCCTGCCGCAGGCCGGCCTCGTCGGCGGTGGGGTGGCCGGGCTCGTGGATGCCGGTGTAGACGCAGCGGCCGAGGTGTTCCACGAAGGAGCCGAAGATACGGGGGTCGACCCGGCCGACGGTGAAGGCGGGGTCGAGGGTGAAGCGGGCGGTGCGCATCGTGTCCTTTCGGGGGCGTTGTCGTCCGTGCGACGTGAGGGAGGGGGGCCGGGAGGCCGGCCCGCACCGGAGGCGAGCGCGTCGGCTCCGGGTCGTCCCATGGCCCGCCTCACTGTCCGGTGGTGTCCGACCCATCGGTGTTCGACATGTCGAATCGCGCTCGCCACTTCGAACGGGACCGTAAGTTCGATGCGCCCCCGCGTCAATGGTTCCGGCAGGACTCACGGCAACCTCCGAGCGTGGAACTGACAGCGCTTTCTGCCAAGGTGGCGCTCCGGTCCCGCCCTCCGCCCGCTTCGGCTCCACCGCACGCCCGCCCCGCTCCCGTCCCACGCCCGCCTCGCCCCCGTCGCGCGTCCGTTCCGGGCCCGGTTCTCCGTGACGGGGACACGTCCGGCCGCGTAGCCTCGGGAACGGCTGCCGCGGGGCGGCGGGAAAGGGGAGCGGATGGACGACGCGGGCGTGCGCACGACGGCTGCCCGGATCACCTCGGCGCTGCGGCGCGCGAGAACCGGCCCCGCCATGCGCCACCTGGCCGGCCGACTGACCGGCGCACTGCGGGCCCGGCCCCGGACGCCCGCCGGAGTGCGCGAGATCGCCCGCGCGCTGTGCGAGGAGATGTCCGCGCTGCGCGGCGGACGGCCCGTCGAGCTGCGCTTCGAGCGGTTTCCCGACGAGATCGAAGTGACCGGCCTGTGGGTCGAGTTCGAGGACTTCGACCTCGTCATCGTGGAGGAACGCGCCGAGGAGGTACAGCAACTCGTCATCCTCGGCCACGAGTTGTGGCACCTGCACGTCGGACACGATCACCACCACACCGCCGGCACGGCGGCCGCCCGCGCCCTCGCCGTACGGCCCGCGTGGCGCGACGTGGCCCTCGCGGTCGCCGCCCGCAACGGCTCCCGCGCCCAGGACGAGTCCCAGGCCGACGACTTCGGCCACCGGCTCGCCGCCACCCTGCGGCCCCTGCTGAACGGCGGCGACGGCACCGCCGCACCCCTGGAACCCGTGCAGCGCTCCCTGGGCTACCGCGGACGCGGGGGCGGTGAACGGCGTTGAGCGACCTGGCCCCCGCGGCGGCACGGTTCACCGAACCGCTGGCCGTGACGCCGGCGAGCTTCGTCAACGACTTCTACCCCTCCTTCTGGTGGATCCCGGCGGGCATCCTCGCGGCCGCCCTGGCGATCAAACTGCCCAGCATCATCCGGCTGTGGACCGACCCGCTGCTGCGCGCGGTCGGCGGCCTGCTGCTGCTCGCCTGCGCGGTGTTCGTGTTCGTCGCGCCGTCGACGATCGCCTGGGTCAACCGGGTCACGGGCGTCCCCAACATCTCCGGGCCCTGGGTGTACTCGCTGCTCACCGCGTTCTGCGGCTCGTGCCTGCTGCTGATCATCACCTGGCGCAACGGCCTGTCCGACCGCTCCGCCCGCACCCGCTCCGCCATGCGCTGGGTCCTGGGCACCTACGCCGCCGTCATCGCCGCGCTGTGGGTGCTGTTCGCCCTCGCCGAGATGCCCGAGGAACGGCTGCGGGACCTCGACACGTACTACGCGAACACGCCGTACGCCCGCGAACTGATCGTGCTCTACCTGCTCGCGCACACCACGGCCACGCTGGTCACCAACGCGCTGATCTGGAACTGGGTGCGCGCCGACGGCCTCGACGCCCTGCTGCGCTGGGGGCTGAAGTTCCTCGGCGTGGGCTACGCACTCCAGTTGGTCTTCGACGCGGCCAAGGTGACGGCCGTGTGCGCCCGTTGGGCGGGGCGGAACCTGGACTGGCTGAGCACGGCCGTGGCGCCGCCGCTGGCCTGCCTGTCCGCCATCCTGATCGCGGTGGGCTTCATCCTGCCGCACGCCGGCCAGTACCTGCACGACCGCCGGCAGGTCAGGGACGCCGTGCGCGAACTGCGGCCGCTGTACGCGCTGATGAAGACGGTCGTCGGCGGCGGGGTCCCCCGCGTCCTGCGCTCCGCTCCCGAACTGCGCCTGATCCGCCGGGAGACGTTCATCCGCGACGGGCTGCTGTCACTGGCCCGGTTCGTCGACGAGGACCTGCGCCGCCGGTCCCACGACGCCGCCCTCGCCCTCGGCTTCCCGCCGGACCGGGCGAAGGCGCTGGCCGCCGCGGTGACCGTGCTGGACGCGGCGGACGCCCGGAGCCGCGGACGGGAGCGCGACACCGACGCCGAGGCCGACACCACCGACCTGCTGCGGGACATCGGCGCGGTGTCGCGTGCGCTGCGGCAACCGGAGGCGGTGCGGGCGGTACGGGAGGCGGCGGCGCGGGAGGGGACGGCGGCACCGGAGGCCGCGGTGCCGGAGGGGGCCGCGGTGCCGGAGGAGACCGCGGGGCGGAAAGGGGCCGCGGCACGGGAGGTGGCCGCGGTGCCGGAGGTGGCCACTGCACAGGAGGTGGCCGCGGTGCCGGAGGGCGAAGCCGACCGGGCCGGTGCGCCGACCGGCGGGGCCCGCCCCGACGCCCCGGCGGGCGGCACCCGGTGAGGAGGACCGGCACGGGTGCGGCCGGCACGGGTGCGGCCGGCACCGCGGGGCGGACGCGGCTTCTCCATCCGGCGTCCACCGGTCCCGCACACCCGTCGACAAAGGCCGGATCTGGTGGGCGCGGGACCGGCCGAACCAGGTGAGGCACGGACAGTGGGCGCCGGACACCGGATCTTTTCGGCCAACGCCCTCGGGGTGCCGTACCCCGTTCATCCGTTACAGCCGCTTCCTCCCGGCCGAGTTCACGCCGAATTCCTCCGCCCGCGCGGGCGGAGGTAGCTGAAACGGCGAAGATCTTGGCATATTGCACGGACCGAAAGCCCGCGCAGCCACGGGGAGAACCGTGCGTACGAACAGGGAGATGCGTCGCCTCGCCGACACCCTCATCGCTCCCATCCGGGTGCCGGTCCCGGCCGAACCCGAGGTCCTGTTCGACGCGGTCGTCGCGGCGGCCGCGCGCTGGCGGGGCCGCGAGATCGTCGTGCACCGGGCGGTGTTCCCGCCGCACACCGCCAGCGGCCTCTGGCTGGAGGGCGCGGACCACGACGACGTCGTCATCGACGAACGGGCCGCCGTCTGGCACCAGATCGTGATCTTCTGCCACGAGGTGTGGCACATGCACCGGCGCCGGGCCGACGCCGTCCCCGGCGCCGCTCCGGCCGCCGCCGCCCGCAGCGACTTCACCCTCTCCGACGAGCAGGAGGCCGACCACTTCGGCATGCTGATGGGCCGTCGGCTGCGCACCTGGCTGGAGGCGTCCGCCGACTCGGTGTACGCCGACCGCGGCGACGACACCCAGGACATCGCCGGACGCATCGGCGCGGCCCTCAACTACCGCGGAACCCGCAGATGAACGGAACCCGCGGATGAACGGAACCCGCGGATGAACGGCCTGCCCCACTACGTCAGCGCCGCCGTCCTCTGGCTCGGCCTGCTGGTGCGGGCCCCCGACCTGCTGCGCCACCGGCACGACCCCTACCTGCGCTCCATCTGCGCGGTGCTCGGCCTGGCCGGACTCTGCTTCCTCCTCGGCGCCCCGCCCACGGTCGGCGCCGTCAACCGGCTCGGCGCGACCCCCAACCTGGCCGCGCCGCTGACGTACGCCGCGATCACCGGGTACAGCGCCGCCTCCCAGGTGCTGATCGTGCACTGGCGGGGCGGACCGCGGGTGCGCCGGACGGCCCGGCGCTGGATCCTGGCGTACGCGCTGGTCGTCCTCGGCATCGTCACGATGTTCGCCCTGGGCGACGCGCCCGTGGAGCGGCGCGTCGACCTGGACACCTACTACGCGAACACGCCCTTCCTCCGCGAGATGATCGTGCTCTACCTGCTCGGACACCTCGCCGCCGTCGGCGTCACCACCGTGTCCGCCCTGCGCTGGGCCCGCGAGGTACGGGGCTGGCTGCGGGCGGGCCTGGTGACGCTGGGCTTCGGCTCGCTGTGCGGGGTTGTGTACAGCCTGGCCCGGCTCACCGCCGTGGCCGCCCGCTGGACCGGCCACGACTGGTCCGCCCTGGTCACCGACGCCTCCCCGGCCGCGGCCGGCCTCGGCGCGGTCATGACGGTCGTCGGCGTCCTCGTCCCGCTCGCCGGGCCCCGGCTGACGGAATGGCGACGGACCCGGCACACCTACGCCCGCCTCGAACCCCTGGAACACGAACTGGACGGCGTCCTCACCCGCCACGCCCTGCGGCTGCCCCGGCCGTGCTGGGCCCGGCCGGCCACCCGGCTGGTGTGGCGCCGCACCAGCATCCACAACGCGCTGACCCACCTGGACGCCTACGTCGACCGCGAGCTGTACGACGCGACGCTGCGGGCCGCCCTGCGCCGTACCGGCGACGCCGAGCGGGCCGCCGCGACGGCCTGGGCGACCGTCATCGCGGCGGCCGTGCGGCAGGAGGCGCACGCCGGGCCGGACGGCGGCGAGCGTTCCGCCGGGGAGTCCGCCTGGTTCCTGGAGCGGGCGCCGGACCCGGCCGCGCTGGTGCGCATCGCCGACGCGCTCGCCGGCGAACCCCTCGTCCGCGGCGCCGTGACGGAATCCGTGCCCGATCGTGTGCCGAGGGCCGTGGCGGACGTCTCGGCGGAAGCCGGACCGGAGGCGGAGGCGGTGGCCGAGGCGGAAGCGGTGGCGGAGGCGGAAGCGGTGGCGGTGGCGGTGGCGGTGCCCGAGTTCGTGCCGGAAGCCGTGCCCGAGTTCGTGACGGGGGCGGTGACCGGGGCCGTGGCGAACGCCGGTCCGGTGGCCGTCGAACGGAGGCCGACCGCGTGAGTCTCGTCGTCTACCTCGCCGGCGCCGTCCTCCTGCTCTCCGCCGCCGTCCTGTTCCGCCGGCCCCGCTCGGCCGCACCCAACCCCCTCACCGCCTCCACCTGCGTCGCGATCACCCTGGGCGCGCTCGTCTTCGTCTGCTCCGCGCCGGTCACCCTGGCCGCCGTCAACGACCTCACCGGCATCCCCAACTTCGGCGCCCCGCTGACGTACGGCATGCTCTCGGCGTACAGCTGCTCGCTGCTGATCCTGCTCGCCTACTGGCGGGGCGGGCCGCCCGAGCGGGTACGGCGGCAGGTGCTGGGCGGCATCGCCGTGTACGGACCGCTGATCGTGGCCGTGATCGTGCTGTTCGCGCTGGCCGACGCGCCCGTCGAGCGGCTCACCGACCTCGACACCTACTACGCGAACACGCCGTACATGCGCGAGATGATCGTGCTCTACCTGCTCGGGCACACCGCCGCCATCGTCGCGATGGCCGTGGTGTGCGTGAAGTGGGCCCGCGAGGTCACCGGCCTGCTGCGCACCGGGCTGCTGCTGATCCTCGTCGGCGCGCTGCTGGACCTGCTCGGCTTCCAGCTGACCAAGTACACGGCCGTCGTCGCCCGTTGGACCGGCCACGACCTCGACTTCCTGTCCACCAGCGTCGCCCCGCCGATGGCCGCCCTCGGCGCCCTGCTCTGCTCCGCCGGCTACGTCCTGCCCCGGCTGCTGCCGGCCGCCGTCGCCCACGGACGCGGGCTGCGGGACCACCGGCGGCTGCGGCCGCTGTGGGCGCGCGTGGGGTTCGTGTCGGTGGCCCCCAAGCCGCCCGTGTCCTGGTGGCGGCTGCCCGAGGAACGGCTGCACTGGCGGGAGGTCGCCATCCACGACGCGCTCCTCGCCCTCGCCCCCTACTTCGACGACCGGGTCCGGGCACGGGCCCTCGCCGCCGCCCTCGGCGAGGGCCGCGGCGCGCACGAGGCGCGGATCGCCTCGGAGGCGGCCATGCTCGCCGAGGCCGCCCGACGGGCCGCCGCGCGCGAGGCGCCGTGCGGGACGCCGAGCGCCCACCGGCTGCACGCCACCGAGGTCTCCGGCGCCGCCGGGCTGGTGGAGCTGGCGCGGGAACTGGCCCGAACTCCGGTGCCGGACACGGCGGGTGAAGGTACGGTGAAAGCCTTCCATGGCTGAATGCCGGGTGCGGCGGCGAGCCCTCACGGCTGAACGGCCTGGTGGGCGGGTCCCCTCGCGGCGCACGGGCCGTGCGGCCGGTCCCGCGGTGGCCGAATGTCCGCCTTCATGAGGCCTGTCCCACCCGGGACACCCGCCGTGCCTGCCGTGCCCGCCGTGCCTGCCGTGTCCGCCGTGTCCGTCGTGCCCGCCACGTCGGCCCCGTCCGCCCCGCCTGCCCCGTCCGCCCCGTCTGCCCCGCCTGCCCTGTGTGCCTTCATGGCCGAGTACGAGGAGCCCCATGTCCAGTAGAGCTGTCGTCATCGGTGCCGGCCTGGCCGGCATGCTGGCCGCGGCGGCCCTGTCCACCGTCGTGGACGAGGTGACCGTGCTGGAACGGGACGACCTGCCCGACGAACCCGAACACCGCAAGGGCCTGCCGCAGGGGCGGCACGCCCACCTCCTCATGGCCGGCGGACTCGCCGCCATGGAGGACCTCGTGCCGGGTGTCGACATGCGCAAGCACCTGCTCGCCGCCGGGGCCCGCGAGGTGTCCCTCAGCTCCGGCATGATCGCCCTCACGCCCGAAGGCTGGTTCCGGCGCTGGCGCCACGAGGGGCCGCGGATGATGACCTGCAGCCGGGCGCTGCTCGACTGGGCGGTCCGGGACGCCGTACTGGCCCACACCGGGGCCCGGATCCGCAAGGGCCAGGTGCTCGACCTGACCGGTGACGCGCGGCGCGTCACCGGCGTGCGGGTCTCCACCCCCGACGGGGACGAGGTGATCGACGCCGACTTCGTGGTCGAGGCGAGCGGGCGCGGTTCGCGGGTCGTCAACTGGCTGTGGGAGCTGGGGATCTCCGGCATCCGGGAGAAGACGGTCGACGCGGGCCTCGTCAACGCCACGCGGATCTACCGCACCCCCGAAGGAGCCGGGCGGTTCCCGCTCACCATCATCCAGGCCAACCCCTACCAGGGCCTGCCCGGACGCAGCGGCATGGTGCTGCCCATCGAGGGCGACCGGTGGATGGTCAGCCTCGCCGGGACGCGGGGCGGCGGCGAACCGCCGTCCGACCCCGACGGATTCCTCCGGTACACGCTCGACCTGCCGCACCCCCTCGTGGGACGGCTGATCTCGGGCGCCGAGCCGCTCACCGACATCCACGTCAGCCGCAGCACCAACAACCACCGGCGCTACCTGGAGAAGGCGCGGGAGTGGCCCGAGCGGTTCGTCGTCCTCGGCGACGCGCTGGCCACCTTCAACCCCGCCTACGGGCAGGGCATGTCCGTGGCCGCGCTCGGCGCGCGGGTGCTGAGCCGGGAGCTGCGGCAGGACGGCGGGACCGGCACGGCGGGGCTCGCGCGGCGGGTGCAGCGGGGGGCCGCGTCGTCGGTCGAGGCGGCCTGGACGATGGCCGTCAGCCAGGACGTCTGGTTCCCCGGCACGCGGGGCGGGGCCCCCACCGTCACGGACCGGCTGGTCACCCGGTTCACCCGGCGGGTGATGCGGACGGCCACGGGGTCGTACGACGCGGCGGCGGCGCTGTGGGACGTCACGAGCCTGACGGCGGGGCCGGAACGGCTGCTGCGCCCGTCGGCGCTGCTGGCGACCCTGAGCGGTCCGGCGCTGCGGGCGGCGGCGGGCCCGCCGCTGACCGACGCGGAGCGGGGGATCCTGCGGGAGCTGGAGGCCGCCGGTACCGCGGCGGGGTGACCCCGCGGTCCGGCCCGGTGCCCACCCGCGGCGGCACCGGGCCGGACCGGAACCGGCCACCGCCCCGGCCGCGGGCAGGCCTGGCGCCGCGGGCGGCACGGGCGAGCGCGGGCGGCGCCCGGGCGGAGCCGCCTCGCGGCGACCCGCCCCCCGGCGCCCCCTCAGCCGTCGAACGCCGGCTGGGGCAGGCCCTTGCCCGCGTCGGGGACGACCAGGAGCGAACCCGCCAGGGGGTGGGGTGACGTCAGGCCCACGCGGGCCGTCGTGACGTACAGGTCGGTCAGGCCGGGCCCGCCGAACGCGCAGGCCGTCACGCGGGGGGCCGGGAAGCGGATCTCCCGGTCCAGCGCGCCCGCCGGGGTGTACCGGCGCACCGCTCCGCCGTCCCACAGGGCCACCCACACGCATCCGTCCGCGTCGACCGTCAGCCCGTCGGGGAAGCCGGCGCCCTCCTCGACCGTGACGAAGGGGCGACGGTTCGTCACCCGGCCGTCGGTGTGGTCGAGGACGTCGACGCGGCGGGTCGGGGAGTCGATGTAGTACATCAGCGTCCCGCAGGGGCTCCAGCCCGTCCCGTTGCTCACCGCGACGTCGTCGAGGGCCACGCGGACCGAGCCGTCCCCGGTGACGCGGGACAGCGACCCCCCGCCCGGCGCCTCGTCGTAGCGCATCGTGCCGGCCCAGAGCGAGCCGTCCGGCGCGACGGCCGCGTCGTTGGCGCGGCGGCCGGGGACCGGCTCGTGGTGGAGCCAGCGGAAGCCGCCGTCCTCGTCCAGGAGGCCCACGCCGTCCCGGAGGTTGAGGACCAGACCGCCGCCCACGCGGGGCTTGGCCGCGCCCACGTGCTGGTCGGTGACGCGCACCGTGCGGCGGCCGGTCGCGGGGTCGTAGGTGTGCAGGCGCGAGCCGAGGATGTCCAGCCAGAGGAGGCGGCCGCCGGCCGGGTCCCAGGTGGGGCCCTCGCCGAGGGCGGCCTCCGCGCGGACGGCGACGTCGAAGGTGCCGGTCATGCCGCGCTCCGGTAGCCGAGCTGCTCGGACAGTTCGGCCGCGCCCTTGGCGGCGAGCTGCTCCAGCTCGATGCGGCGCTCGTCGCTCCAGCGGATCATGGGGACGGAGATCGACAGCGCGGCCACGACCCGGCCGGTGCGGTCGCGCACCGGGGCCGCCACGCAGCTGACGTCCGGGTTCGACTCGCGGCTCTCGACCGCGACGCCCCGCTCCCGGATCTCCGCCAGGACCTCCCGCAGGGCGCCCGGTTCGGTGATGCTGTTGGGCGTCATGGCGGCCAGGTCGGCGTCGTCGGGAATCCGTGCGGTCAGCTCGGCGTCGGGGAGGGAGGCGAGCAGCATCTTGCCGACGGAGGTGCAGTGCGCGGGCAGGCGCCGGCCCGCCGCCGACACCATGCGCACGGCGTGGGTGGAGTCGACCTTCGCGATGTAGATGACGTCCGTGCCCTCCAGGATCGCCACGTGGACCGTCTCGTCGCAGGTCTCGGCGACGGTGCGGGCCACCTGCTGGCCCTCGGCGGCCAGGTCGAGCTGCTCGGCGTACCGGCTGCCGAGCTGGTAGGGCCGCACGCCGAGGCGGTAGCGTCCGGGCTGTCCGGGGACGGTGACGATGTACGACCGGGCGGCGAGCGTGGTGACCAGCTCGTGCACGGTGGTGCGCGGCAGCTGGAGCCGGCGCACGATGTCGGGGGCGGAGAGCGTGCCGTCCCCGTCGAGGAAGAGCTCGAGGATGTCGAGAGCCCGGGTAACGGCAGGTACGAGTCGTCCCACGGCCGGCCCCCTCCCTTGGTTCGTCTCAGGCCTGTGTTCGAAATTTCAACAGGCGATCGGCATGACGAACACAGGCTAGTCACACAGCGCGGCACCGGGCAATGGCCGGGGACGGGATACCGAACACCGCCGGCCTGCCGCCCGGTTCGCGGGCGGGTGCGGCGCCCGGCGCGCGGGCGGGTGCGGCGCCCGGCGCGCGGGCGGGTGCAGCACCCGGCGCGCGGGCGGTCCCGCGGCCCGGTGGGCGACGATGGACCGCATGCCGTCCGACACACGCCCCGCGGGCCACCCCTTCACCCCCGTCGACTTCCAGCTGGTGCTGCTGCGCCGCATGGCCGACCACAACCCCGGGCCGGTCGAGGACGCCCGCCGCGCGCTGGGCGCCTCCCCGGCCGACATGCGGGAGGCCAACAAGCGTTGGCAGGCGATGGCGCGCTCACCGCGCGGCGGGGGCGCCGCCGCCCGGTACCGCTCCGTCCTCGGCGCCCCCGCGTCGCGGTCGGCGCGCCGGATCGGCGACCTGGACTGCGAGGCGTGGCTGTGGCCGCTGCCCCTGTGGCCCGCCCTCCGCTTCGAGGTGCTCCTCGCCCCCGGCGGCGCGGTCTGGAACGAGTGGCTCGTCCGCGCGCCCGGCGCCCCCGCGCCCGCCCTGCGCACCCTCGACGACCTCACCCCCTGGTCCTGCACGGTCGACGAGGCCGCCCGCGCCTTCGCCCCCGCGCGCCCCCTGGAGGGCTCGGCCCCCACCCGCTGGGCCCTGGCCTTCACGGCGCCGGACGGGGAAGGGGTACGACGGGAGGCGGTCGCCGAGTTCACCTGGGGGCTGCTGCAGCGGACGGCGGTGCGGGGGTAGTCCCGGCGGGGCCCCGGCCGGCGGCGCCGGAGGCCGCCGCCTCGAGGACCACCTCCACCACCCGCGGCACCGACTCCGGGTGCAGGAACAGGAACAGGTTCGGTTCCACCAGTTCCAGCTCCATCACCCGCGGCCGGCCGTCGTCACCGTCCACCAGGTCGACCCGCGCGTACAGCAGCTCGGGCGCGCCCGGTACGGCGGCCAGCGCCCGCTCGGCCACGTCGCGTTCGGCCGCCGTCGGGGTCCAGGGCTCCAGCCCCGGATGAGCGACCTTGGCCGCGTCGAACGCGGTCCCGGGAGCGAGCACGGCCCGCTTGCGGCTGGCGTGCAGCAGAGAGCCCCCGAAGAACTGCAGGGCCCGCTCCCCCGCCGTGTCGATGCTCCGCGCGTACGGCTGGACCATCGCCGTCAGCCCCTCCTCGTGCATGCGCGCGAGCTGGCGTACGGCGGTGTCGTGCTGGTCGGGGGTGTAGCGGGCGGCGTAACGGGCGCCGGCGCCCGAGGTGGGCTTGACGACGTACTCGTGGTCGCCGGGGAGGTCGGCCGGGTCACCGGGGGCGAGGTAGCGGGTGGGGACGACGGGTATCCCCGCCGCCGCGAGTTCGCCGAGGTAGCGCTTGTCGGTGTTCCAGCGCACGACGGCGGCCGGGTTGGCCAGCCGGGTCGCCCCGGCGCAGCGCTCCGCCCACGCCGTGAACTCGGCCGCGCGCCAGCTGTAGTCCCAGGTGGAGCGGATCAGGGCGAGGTCGTAGGAGGCCCAGTCGGCATCGGCGTCGTCCCAGCACACGGCGTGCGCCTCGGCCCCCGCCTCCTCCAGCGCCCGCACCAGGACCGGCAGGTCACGGTCCTTGCTGGGCTCGGGCCGGGGGTCGTAGGTGACGAGGGCGACTCGGGGCACGGCGGGACTCCGTTCTCCTGGCGGGCACGAACCCGCAGGCTAACCGCCGCCCCCGCAACCGCCGCAACCCGCTTGACCTTCCCCTTCGGTGAAGCCCCAGCATCGGTGGCGGAACGGACACGGGAACGGAGTGCGCATGCACATGCTGACGATCGGGGCCTTCGCGAAGGCCTCCCGGCTGTCGCCGAAGGCACTGCGGCTCTACGACGAGCTGGAACTGCTGCGCCCCGCGCGGGTCGACCCCGCCACCGGTTACCGCTACTACACGGCCGGCCAGTTGGAGCGGGCGCGGCTGGTGGCGTGGCTGCGGCGGATCGGGATGCCGCTCGCGCGGATCCGCGAGGTGTGCGCGCTCGACCCGGCGGCCGCCGCCGGGGAGGTCCGCGCCTACTGGGCGCGGGTCGAGGCGGAGACGGCCGTACGGCGTGACCTCGCGGCGTTCCTCGTGGACCAGCTGTCGCACGCGTCACGGACACCACAGTCATCGAGGAAGGACACCACCATGCTGGAACTTCGTCACTCGGCCGGCTCGGACCGGGGCCTCGTCCGCCCGGAGAACCAGGACACGGCGTACGCGGGCCGCCGGCTGCTCGCGGTCGCGGACGGCTTCGGACCGGCGGGCGCCCCCGCCAGCGGGGCGGCCGTGGCGGCCCTGCGGTTCCTGGACACCGAGGAGGTGCCGGCGGGAGACGTCCTCGACGTCCTGGAGGACGCCGTGCGCGGCGCGAACGACGCGGTGCGGGACGCGGCGGACGGCGCGGACGACGCCGGTACGACCCTGACGGCCCTGGTCCGGACGGGCTCCCGCCTCGCCCTGGTCCACATCGGGGACTCCCGCGCCTACCTCCTGCGCGACGGCGCCCTCTTCCTCATCACCCACGACCACACGGTCGTCCGGTCGATGATCGACGAGGGCCGGCTGACCGCCGAGGAGGCCACCACCCACCCGCGGCGCGCCCTCCTGCTGAAGGCCCTGACCGGCGCCGCGCCCCCGCGGGCGGAACTGCGCCTGCACGACGCCCACCCCGGCGACCGCTACCTCCTGTGCTCCGACGGCCTGTCGACGGTGGTCCCCGAGGCCCGGATCCGTGCCCTGCTCACCCGGACCCCCTCGCCCGCCGACACGGTCCTCGCCCTGCTCGCCGAGGCGAACGGCGCGGGCGGCCCGGACAACGTGAGCTGTGTCGTCGCCGACGTGGTGGAGGCGGCCTGAACCGGGCTCCGGCCCGCGCTCCGGCCCACCCGGGGACCGGCCCGCGCAGCTCGCCGGGGGCGGACGTGACGGGCGTCAACCTCCGGGAGCGGGGGACCGGGCCGGTCATGGGGTAGGAACGATGCTGTCGTCCCCTGCCCGAGGAGTGTTCCGGTGTCCTCTCTCTTCCCGGCCCTGACCGGCCCGCCGTCCGGTCCGCCGTCCGACCGTGTGGCCCTGCGGTTCGGTGACCGGTCCCTGACGTACGCGGAACTCGCCGGCGCGGCGGGTGCCCTGGCGGCCCGGCTGCCGGGCGGCGGGGCGCGGGTCGCCGTGTGGGCGACGCCCTCGGCGGAGACGGCGGTGGCCGTGGTGGCGGCGCTGGAGGCCGGGGCGCCGGTGGTGCCGCTCAACCCGAAGTCCGGGGAGAAGGAACTCGGGCACATCCTGTCCGACAGCGCGCCCGCCCTCCTCCTGGCCGCGCCCGGAGAGGAACTTCCTTCCGTGACGCAGGACCTGCCGCGTCTGGACGTGGACGTGCGGGCACCCGGCCGGCTCCCCGGCCACGTGCAGGTGGGCGGCGAGGACCCCGCGCTCGTCGTCTACACCTCCGGCACCACCGGCCCGCCCAAGGGCGCGGTCATCCCCCGGCGGGCGGTCGCGGCGACGCTGGACGCGCTCGCCGACGCCTGGCGGTGGACCGGCGAGGACGTACTGGTGCACGGGCTGCCGCTGTTCCACGTGCACGGGCTGGTGCTGGGCGTCCTGGGGCCGCTGCGGCGCGGGGGGTCGGTGCGGCACCTGGGCCGGTTCTCCCCCGAGGGGGTCGCCCGGGAGCTGAACGGCGGTGCCACCATGCTGTTCGGGGTGCCGACCATGTACCACCGGCTCGCCGAGACCCTCCCCGGCGACCCCGCTCTCGCCGCGGCGCTCGGCCGGGCCCGGCTGCTCGTCTCCGGCTCCGCCGCGCTGCCGGTGCACGACCACGAGCGCATCACGGCCGCGACCGGGCAGCGGGTCGTCGAGCGGTACGGCATGACGGAGACGCTGATGAACACCTCCGTGCGCGCCGACGGCGCACCCCGCCCGGGCACGGTCGGGGTACCGCTGCCGGGCGTGGAGCTGCGGCTCGTGGAGGAGGACGGGACGCCCCTGACGTCGTACGACGGGGAGAGCGTCGGGGAGATCCAGGTGCGCGGGCCGAACCTGTTCACCGGGTACCTCGGCCGGCCGGACGCCACGGCGGCGGCGTTCACCGCCGACGGCTGGTTCCGGACCGGGGACATGGCGGTGCGGGACGCCGACGGGTACGTCCGGATCGTGGGGCGCAAGGCCACCGACCTGATCAAGAGCGGCGGTTACAAGATCGGCGCCGGTGAGATCGAGAACGCGCTGCTGGAGCATCCGGGCGTGCGGGAGGCCGCCGTCACCGGGGAGCCGGACCCCGACCTCGGGGAGCGGATCGTGGCGTGGATCGTGCCCGCCGACCCGCAGTCGCCGCCCGCAGAGGAGGAGTTGGCCGGCCATGTGGCGCGGCGGCTCGCCCCGCACAAGCGGCCCCGCACGGTGCGGTACCTCGACGTGCTGCCGCGCAACGACATGGGGAAGATCATGAAGCGGGCGCTGCCGTCATGAGCGGCCCCCTGCGGTTCTCCGCACGCGAGATCCTCGCCCTCGTCCTCGACGCCCCCGGTTCCTCCGGGTCCACCGGCGTCCCCAACTCTCCGGAGTCCTCCGGTTCCTCCGGCTCCTTCGACGAACTCTCCCTCCCGGCGCGCGAGTCCGCCCCCGACGGCCCGCTGGCCTGGCCCGGCTACGACGCCTCGCGGACCCGTGCCGCCGAGCGGACCGGGGAGACGGAGTCCGTGGTCTGCGGCGTCGGCCGCGTCGAGGGCACCCGGGCCGTGCTGATCGCCTTCGAGTTCGGTTTCCTGGGCGGCTCGCTGGGCGAACGCACCGGCGACCGGCTGGAGGCGGCGTACCGCCACGCCCGTGACCACCGGCTGCCGGTCGTCGCGCTGGTCGCCACCGGCGGCTCACGGATGCAGGAGGGCATGGTCGCCCTCACCCAACTCCAGCGTGTGGCACGGCAGTCGGCGCTGACCCGGCAGGCCGGGCTGGCGCAGATCGCCGTGCTGCGCGATCCGACGACCGGTGGCGGCTGGGCCACCCTGGGCGCGGGCGCCGACGTGGTGCTCGCCCTGCCGGACGCCCAGGTCGGCTTCGCCGGGTCGCGGGTGCGGCCGCCGGACGCCGACCCCGCCGCGTACACCGCCGAGGCGCAGGTCGCGGCGGGCTCCGCGGACGCCGTCGTGGAGCCGGGGGCGCTGCGGGAGACGCTGGGGCGGTGGCTGCGGCTGCTGACCCGCCCGTCCGAGGAGCCCGCGCCGGTCCCTCGCGCCCTGGGCGCACAGGGCCTTCCGGCCACCGGCTGGGACGCCGTGCTGCGCGCCCGGTCGCCCCGGCGCCCGCGTGCCGACGCCTACCTGGACGCCTACTTCACGGTGCGGGCCGCGATCGGCGGCGACCGCTGCGGCGGCACCGATCCGGACGGCATGCGGTGCGGCTTCGGCGAGCACCGGGGCCGTACCGTGGCCTACGCCGCCCAGACCGGAACCGCGACCCGGCCCGCCGGATACCGCACCGCCACCCGGCTGATCCGGCTCGCGGACCGGCTCGGCATCCCGGTGCTGACCCTGGTGGACACGCCGGGCGCGGCCAACGACGCCGAGGCGGAGCGGCAGGGCGCGGGCGCGGCGATCGCCGAGCTGTTCGGCGCGGTGGCCACCGCGCGGACGCCCGTCACCACGCTGGTGATCGGCGAGGGCGGGTCCGGGGGCGCGCTGGCGCTGGCCGCGCCCGGCCGTACCTGGGCCACCCCGGACAGCTACTTCTCGGTCATCGCGCCGGAGGCGGCCGCCGCGATCCTGAAGCGGCCGCCCGGCGAGGCCGAGGCGACGGCCGGACAACTCCGGATCCGTCCGCAGGACTTGGCGGAGCTGGGGGTGGTCCGCACGGATCTGCCGTGAGGGTGCCGGCGTTGCGGGGAGGGGGCGGGAAGGCGTCGTGGCGGATTTCCGTCGGCGGCGGCGGGCGGCGGGAGCGGGAACAGGACAACCTCCCGTACCGTCCGTGACAATGGCGGCGCACGGAGCCGCGGTTCGAGAGGTACGACGGGGGCGTCATGGCAGCAGTGGTGGAGTTCACGACGGACGACGGGGCCGTGGTCGCCGTCGAGGCCGTGGAGGAACAGCGGCCCGGTTCCCGGCTGGTGGCCCGCGGCGACGGCACCGTGCGGGCGGCCCGCACCTTCGAGGGCGCCCTGGAGGGCGTGCGCTCGGCCGCGGAGTCCGCGCTGAGGGTCTTCCGCGACGGCGCGCTGCGGCCCGACGGCGTGGAGATCGAGTTCGGGGTGAAGCTGGCGGCCGAGACGGGCGCGGTCATCGCCAAGGGCACGACGGAGGGGCACCTGGTCGTCAGGCTGACCTGGTCCCCGTCGGCGGACCGGCCGCGGGAGGTCGTACCGGCGGACCGGCCGCGGGAGACCGTACCTGCGGCCGTACCGGCGGCCGTACAGCCGGAGTCCTCCCCCCTCTCATGAGGAGCGCCGAGTGGCAGGCCCGGGTCGAGTGCGCCGGACAGGTCGTCGGAGCGGGCTTCCTGGTCACCCCGCGCACGGTCCTGACCTGCGCACATGTCGTCCACGAGGGGCCGGCCGGGGCGCTGGCGGTGACCTTCACGGAGCGGCCCGGCTCCGCGCCCGTCGCGGCCCGGGTCGTGGCCGAGGGCGGCTGGGGCGGCGGCAGCACCGACCTGGGCGACCTCGCCGTCCTGGAGCTGGCCCACGCGGTGGACATCGCCCCGGCGGCGCTCGCGCCCGTGGACACCGCCTACGGCCGCCGGCCGCGCAAGCTCGTCGTGTACGGCTTCCCGGCCGGCTTCGACGAGGGCACGCTGGCCGAGTACCGGGTCACCGCACCGCAGTTGCTCAACCGGGAGTGGATGCAGCTGGAGGCCTGGCAGCCGGACGGCCAGCCGCTCGAACCGGGGTTCAGCGGTGCCGCGGTCACCCTCGTCGACACCGGTGAGGTGGTCGGCATGGTCACGGCGGCGGCCGGCGCGCAGGGGGTGCGCAACGGGCGGATGATGCCCACCGAGGTGATGGCCCGCTACTGGCCCGGTCTCGCCGGGCTCGTCCCCACCTCCGACCACCGCACCGCCGACCGCGCCCGGCTGCGGGAACTGGTCGAGCGGGCCGTCCGCGCCGGCCTGGACTGCGACCCCGTACGGCTCTACCGGGCCGCCGCCGGGCCGCTGGACCCCGAGCCGCCGCGCGAGGGCTTCGACTCGCTGCGTTCGGCCGCGCTGTTCGTGCTGTGCGAGATCGACGGCGAGGACGCGGCCGGCACCGTCGCCCGTTTCACCGGGCACGTGGAGGCGCTGTTCCGGGCGCCCGCGGAGACGCCCGCCGCGCCGCGGTGGTCGCCCATCCTGGTCGACCTGCGGCACAGCGGCGCGGGCGACGGCGAGGTCCGCGTCGAGGTGTCGGCGTACAGCGGGGGCCGCCGGCACCCGGTCGGGTCCGACACCGTCCCACGGTCCCGGCTGCCCGCCTACGTCCAGGACCGGATCGAGGCGGCGTTCGGGTATCTGACGCCGGGCTGCGACGAGTTGATCGCGTTCGCGCTGCCCCGCGACTGGATCGACCTGCCCGTGGACCGCTGGGCGAGCGCGCCCGACGACGACACGCCGCTCGGCTGCGTGCACCCCGTCGTGGTCACCGACCAGGCGCGGCGGCGGGCGGGCACCCGGCACCAGCTGACCCGCGCCTGGAACCGGCTCGACTCCGCGCCCGGCGCCCAGCTGCACCGGGTGGAGTGCGGCACGCCCGAGGAGCCGCGCCGACTGCGGGTACGGCTGCGGCAGTCCGACGCCTGTCTCGCCGGGTTCGCCACCGCGCCGGCCGCGCCCCGCACCCGGGCCCACTTCGACACCACGCTCGCCGCGCCCGCCCCGCTGGTCGTGTGGTCCCGGGAGGGCTGCGACAGCGGTTCCGAGGAGCCCTGCGCGGGTGGCGCCGACTGCACGGGCAAGACCTTCCTGGACCAGCTCGACAGCTGCGTGTCCGGCGTCCCGCCCGCGGAACTGCCGCGCCGGATCCTTCAGTTGCGGGAGGAGGCCGACGCCGAGGACGAGCACTGGGCGCGTGACATCCAGCTGCTGTGGGACGACCCTCGCGTCTTCACCGACCCGCACGGCGAGACGGGGGCGCACGTCCGATCGCCCGTGGCCTGACCCGCCCACCCCACGCCGAGTCCACCGCACGGAGAGATCCCGCATGCCCCACTGGTCCGTCTACACCGGCAACAGCGAGCCGCACGACGGCATCGACGACCTGCCCGCCCCGCCGCCCTGGCGGGCGTTCGACGGCGGACCCGTCCTGCCCGCGCCGCGGGACACCGACGACGAGGCGGCCGTCTCCCCCGACCGCGCGCACCGGGCCCGCACCTACGTGGCCGCCCCCGAGACCGTCCAGCTCGTCAACGCCGCGCTGGTGCTGCGCCGGCCGCTGCTGGTCACCGGGCCGCCCGGCACCGGCAAGTCCTCGCTGGCCTACGCGGTGGCGCGGGAACTGGGGCTCGGCCCGGTCCTGCGCTGGAACATCACCAGCCGCTCCGCCCTGTCCGACGGCCTCTACCAGTACGACCCGCTGTCCCGGCTGTACGCGGCGCGGCGGGCGGCGTGGCGGGCGGGGGACGGGACGCCCGGGGCGGAGGCGCCCGGTACCGGCCGGCCGGACGACGGCCCGCCCGCGGGCACCGACGTCGAGGAGCACCTGCGCCTCGGCCCGCTCGGCACGGCCCTGCTGCCCTACGGCCGCCCTCGCGTGCTCCTCGTCGACGAGATCGACAAGAGCGACCTGGACCTGCCCAACGACCTGCTGAACGTGCTGGAGGAGGGGCAGTACGAGATCCCCGAACTGATGCGCTCCGCGCGCCGCTCCGGCCCCGGCGCCACCGCCGAGGTCCTCGCCGACGGCACGGACGCGCCGGTCGCGGTCACCCGTGGCCGGGTGCGCTGCCGGGCCTTCCCGTTCGTGGTGCTGACGAGCAACGGCGAGCGCGAGTTCCCGCCCGCCTTCCTGCGCCGCTGTGTCCGGCTGCGGCTGCGGCGCCCGGACCACGAGCAGCTCACCGAGATCGTCCGCGCCCACCTCGACACCCCGGCGGGCGAGGCGGAACACCTCATCAACCGCTTCCTGGCCCGCGCCGCCGACGGCGAACTCGCCACCGACCAGCTGCTGAACGCCCTCTACCTCACGGGCGTCGCCGGTCTGGACGCGGACTCCCGCGACGCCCTCGCGGACGAGCTGATGCCGTACCTGAGCGCGACGGCGGACGGCGATGGCTTCTGAGGACCCGCCGACGGCGTCCGGCGGGACACCGCGGGAGCGCGGGGACACGGCCGTCGGCAGGCTCGCCGCGCTCCTGACGGCGGCCGCCGGGACCCCGCCGACCCCGCGCGAACTGGCGGAACTGCTGTGGCTGGCCGCACGGTCGCAGGACGGCCCGCCGGCCGGGGAGCGGCCCGGGGAGCGCGTGCCGCCCGCTCCCGCGCCGCCGCGCCGGGACGGGACCGCCGCGCCCGCCCCGCACCCGGCCGCACCGCCGCCCCCGCCACGTCCCCCGGCCGGGGCCTCCCGCGTCCCCCTGCACCTGCCGTCCCCGGCCCCGCCGCCCCCCGGTGAGCGGGACGGCGGCGAGCGGGACGGCGGGACTCCCCTGCTCGCCCCCGCGCCGGCGATGCTCCCCCGCCCCCTCGCCCTCCAACGCGCCCTGCGCCCGCTGAAACGCACGGTGCCGGCGGCCCGCGCCCGGATCCTGGACGAGCGGGCGACGGCCGACCGCATCGCCCGGCTCGGCGCGCACCCGGACGTCTGGCTCCCCGTGCTGCGCCCGGCACGCGAGCGCTGGCTGCGCCTCGCCCTCGTGCACGACACCGGTCCGACCATGCCGGTCTGGCGCCCGCTCGTGCGGGAACTGCACACCGTGCTGGCCCAGTCGGGCGTCTTCCGCACCGTCACGCTCCACCCCGCCGGTCCCGACGGCCGGGCCCGGCACGTGCCCGACCCGGCGGACGGGCGGACGCTCACCCTGGTCGTCAGCGACTGCATGGGCCCGCAGTGGCGGCCCGGCCCGGCGGGCACCCGCTGGTACGCCACGCTGCGGCACTGGGCGTCCCGGATGCCGCTGGCCGTCGTCCAGCCGCTGCCGGAGCGGCTGTGGCCGACCACGGCCCTCCCGGCCGAGCCCGGGGTGCTGTCCGCCCCCGGCGCGGCGGCCCCGGCCACCGCCCTGGCCTTCACCCCGTACGACCCCGAGGCCGGCCGGCCGCACCCCGCCGCCGTCCCCCTGCCGGTCCTGGAACCGGGCGCCCCCTGGCTGGCGCACTGGGCGGCGCTGGTGGCCGGCCCCGGCGGCGCGCGCACCCCGGGCGCGGCGGCCTGGCTGAACCCGGCGCCGCCCGAGCGGGACCGGGCGGCCGATCCGGCGGGCCTGCCCGCGCGGGACCTGGTCCTGCGGTTCCGCGCCACCGCCTCCCCGGAGGCCTTCCGGCTCGCCGGTCACCTGGCTCTGGCCGACCCGTCCGTGCCGGTGATGCGCCTGGTGCAGCGCGCGGTGGAGCGCGACCCGCGCCCGCAGCACCTCGCCGAGGTGATCCTCAGCGGCATGCTCACGGCGGTGCCGGGCCCGCCCGGCTCGTACGCCTTCCGGCCCGGCGTCGGCGAACTCCTCGTGCGGACCCTCCCCCGCACCGCGCGCGGCCGCACCCGCGACCTCCTGGAACGGACGGGGCGCCTCATCGACGACCGGGCGGGCCGCACGGCGGGCGAGTTCCGCGCGCGGACCGGCACCGGGGACGGCACCGGGGACGGCGGGGCGGCGTTCGCGACGGTCGCCGAGGAGACCGTACGGCGACTGGGCGCGGGCACCGACGACGCGGTACGGCCGGAGCCCGCCGGTTCCGGGCCGGACGGCGACCGGGACGCCACGGCCCGCCCCACCCTGCTGTTCGAGACCGGCACCGACCTCGGCAGCCGCCCCGAGGCGCGGATCAGCCTCGAGTACGCCGTGCACCAGGTCCTGTCCCGCGGCGGTCTGGCCCCGCAGCAGTACGAGGTGCTGGTGCGGCCCGACGGGTACCGCGTCCGCGTCGACCCCGGCGTCTTCCTGCTGCCGGTGCTGGCGGCGGCCCTGCGCTGGCTGCCGGGGCCCCTGACCGGCCGGGCGGCGGCGCCACGGCTGCGGGTGACCTTCCGGGACGGGCGGCGGACCGCGCCCCCGCCCCCGCCCCCGCCGCCGCAGGGGTCCGCTCCGGTGCTGGTGCTCGTCCCGCCCGCCCTCTACGAGGCGTTCGCCGACAGCTCCGCCGCCGCCGGACCGCACCGCTTCCACCCGCTGTACGGGGACGCCCCCGACGCCCCGCCGCTGGCCTGGTACTGCCCGCTGCCCGCGCCGCGCGCCGAGGAGGAGCGGGACCTGGTGCGCGGCCCCCTCATCGCCAGGGGCCCCGACCGGCCGGGCATCCCCGTGCCGGGCCGGTCCGCCGTCGTGCACCTGTCGGCCGGACGCCCGCCCGCCCTCCTCGACCCGGCCGACCCGCACGCCGGGCGCCTGCCGCGGCCGTTGACGTACTACGAGGTCGACCTCACGCCGCGGCAGGCCACCCGTACGGTGTCGCTGCCCGGTTCCGGCAAGGGCGACTTCGTGGGGACCGCCGAGCTGACCTGGCGGGTGGAGGACCCGGTGGCCTTCGTGCGGGCACAGACCACGGGGGTCGCGGACCGGCTCCTCGCCCACCTGCTCCGGGCCGCGCCGCGCATCACCCGTCACCACTCGCCGCGCCGGGCGGCCGGGGCGCAGCGCGCGCTCGGGGCGCAGCTGGGCGGGTGGCCGGTGCCGGGGCTCGCGGTGCACTGCACGGTGCGGCTGGCCCCGGAGTGGGCGCCGCCGCCCGCGTCACCGCGGCCGGCCCCGGCCGGCGGGTCCTCACCGACCGGCCTCCTCGCGGGCGCCGACGCCGTGCTGCTCGGCTTCGACGGCCCGGTGGCCCGGCTGTTCACCGCGTCGACGGCGCGCGAGGCCGCGCTGGACCTGCTGGCGGTCGCCGCCGCCGAGCGGGGCCCGGGGAACGCGACGGCGGACCTTCCGCCGTCCGCCCCGGCGGCACGGGACGCGCCGGCGCATCCGCTGGACGTGCTGCGCGCGTACGCCCGCGACCCGCTCGGGCCCCTGCTGCGGGCCCGCCTGGACGAACGGGAACTGGCGGCCGTCCCGCACGCGCCGACCACCCACCACTTCGTCGCCCTGGTGCGCGCGCTGCACGAGTCGGGCCGGCGGGTGGCCGTGGTGACGGACGTGTGCGAGGAGGCCGTACGCCGCTACGTGGAGCCGTACCGGCTGCCGCTGGACGGCGTCCACGGGCGCGGTCCGCATCCGGCGCCGCTGATGCCGGACCCCGAGCGCCTGCTGGGGGCGCTGCGGTCCCTGGACGTCGGGGCGGCGGACGCCGTGCTGATCGGGGCCACGGTGGCGGAGCTGACCGCCGCCCAGCGGGCGGGCCTGCGGTTCGTCGGCCTCGCGCGCAGTCCCACCGTGGAGCAGGAGCTGCGGGCCGCCGGGTGCCGGGTGACCGTCCGGTCGCTGACGGAGGTGCTGGAGGCGGCCCGCGCCCGGTAGGGCCCGGGCCGGGGCACGAGGCGGCGGTCGAACCGGTGACGGGCGGCGCACCCCCCGTTCGGCGGTTCCCCGCCCGGCCCCCTCCAGCGGGCGCCCGCCCTCCCGCACCCGCACGATGCGAGGGAGGGTCACCACCCGGCGGCCCGCTCACGAAGGCCCGGCGGCCGCCACGGCCTGTGCTCTCGGGAGGACCTTCCATGACCACCAGCCTGGAGCAGCTGCGCCGCTGCCACTTCGCCGTCGACCTCGGCGCGGCGCGGACGCGGGTGTACGTCAAGGGGGCCGGCCTCGTCGTCGACCAGCCGTCCGTCGCCGCCATGAACACCCGTACCGGCGCGCTGATCGCGGTCGGCGAGTTCGCCGAGAGGATGACCGGCCGCACCCCGCACTACATCCGCGTCATCCGCCCGGTCTCCGGCGGCACGGTCGTCGACATCGAGATGGCACAGCGCATGCTGCGGCACCTGATCGGCGACAAGATCCGCCGCCAGCTGCGCCGCAAGCCGTTCCTGCGGGCCGCCGCCTGCACCCCGCACGACGCCGACCCGCTGGCCCGGCGCGCGGCCATCGAGACGCTCGTCGGGCTCGGCGCCCGGCGCGTCGAACTCGTCGACACCCTGATCGCCGCCGCCGTCGGCTGCGGGCTGCCCGTGGAGCGGCCCGAAGCCACCATGATCATGGTGTGCGGGGCGGCCGCCACCCAGGTCGCCGTCCTCTCCCTCGGCTCGATCGTGACCGCGGAACGCATTCCCGTCGGCGGCGAGGCCGTGGACCACGCGATCGTCCAGCACCTGCGCCACGAACACGAGTTGATGCTCCCGAGCCAGTCCGTACGGCCGCTCCAGCTGGCCCTGTCGGGCAACGGCCTCACCCCGGAGGGCCCGGCCTCCACGGAGATCCACGGCCGGGACGTGGCCACCGGCCTGGCCCGGTCCGTGCGGGTCGACACCGCGGCCGTGCGGGACGCCATCGAGACCCCGCTGACCGCCGTCCTGGACGGCATCGGACGGGTGCTGCGGGAGTGCCCCCCGGACCTGGTGGCCGACCTGGGCGACCGCGGGATCATGATGGTCGGCGGTTCCGCCCTGCTGCCCGGCTTCGACCAGATGCTCCGTGAGGCCACCGGCATGCCGGTGCACATCGCCGAACGGCCCGACATCTGCGCCGCCCAGGGCCTGGGCGCGATGCTGGAGGGCAGGATCGCCCCCCTCACGCTGCAGCACATCGCGACGGCCTGACGGGCCGTCGGCCACGGTACGGGGTGCGTCACGGGCCTTCCGGGGCGGGCCCGCGACCGGCGCGGTCCGCCCCCCGGCCCGCGACCGGCGCACGGCCCCCGGCGCGGCCCCGTTCCCGGCCGCCCGGCAGCCGTGCGTCAGCCATACGGTGCGCCACGCGGCCCCACGCCGCGAGCGCGTGCGGCGTCCTGCCCGGTCCTACGCGGCGAGCGCGTGACCGGGGTGCAGGACGACCTTGGTGTAGCCCTCGATCCGCTGGTCGAACTTCTCGTACGCCATCGGCGCCTCCTCCAGCGACATCTCGTGGGAGACCACGAAGCTGGGCTCGGCGCGCCCCGCGATGATCATGTCGCGCAGCTGGCGGTTGTACCGCTTGACGTTGCACTGGCCGGTGCCCATCTGCTGGCCCTTCTCGAACATCTTGCCGATGGAGACCAGCAGCTGACCGTGCTTGGCGTGCTCGTCGGGTCCGCCCGGGTCGGACGGCACGTACAGACCCGGTATGCCGAGCATGCCGGTCGGCCGGACCGTCTCGACGAGGGTGTTGAGGACGACGGCGGGTTCCTCGTGGCTCGTGTCGTCGTGCGCCTGGGCCTGGTAGCCGACGGCGTCGACGCCCTTGTCGGTGCCCTCGCCGCCGGTCTGTTCCTTGATCTGCTCGGTCGGATCGCCCTGGGTGAAGTCGATCGGGACGACCCCGATCTCCTCGGCCTTGGCGAGCCGCTCGGGCACCCGGTCCACGCAGAACACCTTCGCCGCGCCGCGCAGCATCGCGGAGTACGCGGCCATCAGCCCGACCGGGCCGGCACCGAAGACGGCCACACTCTCGCCGGGCGACACCTGGGCGAGTTCGCACCCGTGGTAGCCGGTCGGGAAGATGTCGGCGAGCAGCACGAAATCGGTCTCGAACTCGTTGCCCGGCGGCAGCTTCAGACAGTTGAAGTCGGCGAACGGCACCCGCAGCCGCTCGGCCTGCCCGCCGGTGTACGGCCCCATGGCCACATAGCCGTAGGCGCCGCCGGCGAAGCCGGGGTTGACCGTCAGGCAGAAGCCGGTCTTCCCGGCGAGGCAGTTCTTGCAGAATCCGCAGGCGACGTTGAACGGCATGACGACCCGGTCGCCCTCGGAGAGGGAGGTCACGCCCGAGCCGACCTCCTCGACGATGCCGAGGTTCTCGTGCCCGAACACGATGCCCGCCTCGGCCGCGGTCCGACCCTCGTACATGTGCAGGTCGGAGCCGCAGATGGCGGAGGACGTGACGCGTACCAGCACGTCGTTCGGGTGCTGGATGCGTGGATCATCGACGTCCCTGACGGTGACACTGAAGGGCTTCTCGTAGACGACGGCTTTCACCTGGCTCACCTCCGCGTCGAACGCCGGGTGACGACGGACCGCCCTGACCGGGGCCCTCACCGGCACGCGGCAACGGCCCCTCGGTCCGTTTCGCAGCCCCGGGCGCTCTGGCTCCCACTGGTACTTCCAGGGAACGCCCGTCCCGCACGCGCTGCAACTCCCCACCGGAACTCCCCACCGGAACACCGCACGGGGAGGTGCACGCGGTGCCGGGCGGATGACACGTGGTGCCGCCGCCGACGACAAGCGGCTGCGAACCGTGCCCGACGGGGCGAACGGCGCCCGATGCTGCACTAGCCTCTTCACACTCCACGAAGGCGAACTGACGTACGTCGAACACCGTTTAGGGGAACACACGTGTCAGATCAGCGGCCGTCGCCATCGGACCCGGCGACGAACGAGGCCGCCGCGCTGCGGCAGGCAGGCGCCTCCCCCCTGCGTCCGGACGACCCCGAACAGGTCGGCCCCTACGTGCCGTTGGCCCGGCTGGGCAGCGGCGGCATGGGACGCGTCTACCTGGCACGCCCCGTCGACGACAGCCCCGGCCTGGTCGCCCTGAAGGTGATCCGGCCGGAGTACGCGGAGGACCCCCGCTTCCGGCGCCGGTTCGAACGGGAGGCGGCCGTGCACGCCAGGCTGCGCACCCCGCACGCGCCGAAGCTGTGCGGCACCGGTTTCCGGGACGAACTGCTGTGGATGGCCACCGAGTACCTCCCCGGACCGGACCTCGCGCAGGCCGTACGGGAGGACGGCCCGCTCGCCACCTCCACGGTCTGGCAGGTGGCGGAGCACCTCGCGCGGGCCCTGTGCGAACTCGCCGCCGCGGGCATCGTCCACCGCGACCTCAAGCCGTCCAACGTCCTGCTCACCCTCCGTGGCGCGCACGTCATCGACTTCGGCATCTCCAGGGCGGCGGAGGCGAGTTCGATCACCGGCACGGGCAACCGGGTCGGCACGCCCGCCTACATGTCGCCGGAGCACCTCAGGACGGGCCGCTCCGACCCGGCGTCGGACGTGTTCTCGCTGGCGGGGACGCTGGTCTTCGCGGCGTCCGGACGGGCCCCGTTCGGCGACGGCACCGGCGTCGACGTCATGCACCGGGTGGCCTTCGAGGAACCCGACCGGGAACTGCTCGGCGAGATCTCGTCGGCGGACCCGGCACTCGGCTCGCTGCTGTCGGCCTGCCTGGCCAAGGAACCCGGCCGGCGCCCCACCCCGGCGGAACTCCTGCGGACGGCCGCGCGGCACGCCGGTCCGCCCGGCTGGCCCGACCCGCTGGGCGGCAGGGTCCTGGCCCGGCAGCGGGCGTACGAGGTGCTGTTCCGCCTCCCGGTCGACCGCAGGGCCCGCTTAGGCCGCCCGACCCCGGCGCCGCCCCCGCCGCCCGCGGAACCGGCGGCCCCTCCCGCGGCGACGCCCCCGCCCGGCGCCCCTCGCGGCGGCCGGCGCCGCACGCCGCTGCTGGCCGGCGCCGCCACCGTCGTCCTCTGTCTGACCGCCGCGGGCCTCTACGCCCTGACCGGCCGGGACGACCCCGCCACGGCCGACTCCCCCGGATCGGCCGCGACAGCCCCCGCCGGGCCCGGTGCGGGTGGCGGCGGCACCGCCTCCCCCCTCGCGCGCGACGCCCTCAGCGGCACGTCCGCCCGGGGCGGCAGCGCGGCCCGCCCCGACGGTTCCACCGACAACGGCTCCGGCCCCCTCGCCACGACCTCCCCGTCCTCCTCCGACGGCCGTACGCCCACCTCCGCCGCCCCACCGGCCGGCCCCGGCGCCTCCACCGACCCGGCCCCGGCCCCGAGCAGTCCCGCCGCGGAACCCGTGACCGCGCCCTGGAACACCGACTGCACCCACTACCTCGGCAGCGGCCGCACCCGCCGGGGCGACACCGGCAGACGCGTCCTGCAGGTGCAGTGCATGCTGACGGAACGCGGCCACGGCCTCGGCGGCGACGCCGACGGCGACTTCGGTCCCGGCACGGAAACCGCCGTACGCGATTTCCAGAACGACCGGGCACTGACCGCCGACGGCATCGTCGACCACGACACCTGGACGGCCCTGCGCGCCGAGGACTGACGGCCCGACGCCGCCTCCCGCTCCTGCCGCCGCCTTTCCCCGGTGCGGGTGGACCGCCTCGCCGCCCGCAGCCGCGGCGAGGCCGGCGTCCCGTCGGCCGGCCGGCGGGTCCGGCTTCCCGCCTGTCCCCGACCGCGCGGCCGCAGACCCGGCCCCGGTGTCCGCCCCGGGTTCGCGCGAGTGGCCCGAACAGGTACCGGGCCGCGTGCGTCGGCCGGGGCGGACGGGCCGAAGGCGGATGCCCCGTTACGGTCGGTCGACCAGCGGCCGGCACCGGCCGGCGTACGGGAGGTGCTGTGGTGTCGGCTGCGGGTCCGCGATCCACCGTCGCGATGCTTCCGGTCATCTCGGGACTCGCGCTCGCCTTCACGATCACGGCGGTCGACCCGCTGGTCCTCAGCCTGAACATGCCGCAGGTCAGCCGGGCCCTCGACGTGCCTCCCGACGCCGTCGGGTTCCTGGGCGGCGCGGCGACGCTGGTGGTGGCCGCCGCCGTGCTCGCCGTGGGCAGCCTCGGGGACGCCTTCGGGCTCAAGCGGCTGCTGACGCTGGGGCTGGTCGGCGACATCGCCGTCAACCTGCTCTCCGCGATCTCCCCCGGCTACGTCTTCCTGCTGGTGACGCGCCTCCTCGACGGTCTGGCGCTGGCCGCGGTCCTGGGCGTGTCGATGGCCCTGCTCAAGGCGTCGGTGCCGGCGGAGAAACGGCCGACGGCCATCGGCATCTTCATGGCCATCGACATGGTGCTGTGCGGGGTGGTCCCCGCGGTCGGGGGGTGGGTGGTGGAGGCCGTCGGCTGGCGGTGGCTGTTCCTGCTCGCCCCCCTGCTGTCGCTCGTCGCGCTCGGACTGACCGCCCGGTACGTCACCGAGCCCCCCGTCCTGCGACGCCGCGAGATCGACGTGGCCGGCATCTCCCTGTTCGGCGTCACCCTGCTGATGCTCGTCCACGGCGTCGCCGAGGCGGAGAACGGCATCTCCCGGCTCCAGGCCTGGCTGCCGCTGGTGATCAGCGTGGTCACCGGCGTGCTGTTCGTGCTCCGTGAGCGCCGGACGCCGGATCCGGTCCTGGACCTGTCGCTGTTCCGCAGCGGCCCGTTCGCGGTGGCGGCGCTGGCCAGCCTGACGCTCAACTTCCTCGTCGCCGGGTTCAGTTTCGCGCTCGGGCAGTTCGGCAGTGTGATCCTGTCGCTGTCCCCGCGCACCATCGGCCTGCTGTTCCTGCCCGGCACCCTGGCGATCGCGGCCGGCGTCATCCTCGCCGGCCGCCTGATCGGGAAGTACACCCCCCGGCCGGTCCTGATCACCGGCCTGCTGGTGATGGTGGCGGGCGGGCTGCTGATGGCGGCCACCGCCGATCCCGCGATGGCGCTGTGGATCGTCGTACTGGCGACCTGGCTCACCAACCTCGGATCGCTGGTGACCTCCTCCGCCGTGGCCGAGACCATCCTGGCGTCCGCCCCACCGGGGAAGTCGGGCGCCGTGGCCTCCGTGCAGCCGGCGTTCGGGATGACGGGCTACGCGCTCGGTCCCGCCGTCTACCTCCTGCTCCTCAACCTCTTCTTCCAGCGGCAGTGGCTCAACGACGCCGAGGAGCGCGGCGTCTCCGTCACCGAGGCCGAACAGGCCGTGGACGCGACGCGCAGCGCGCTGGCCGTCGGTCCGGGCACCACCGGGTACGACCCGAACCTGCTTCGGCAGTCCGGACTCGACCTCGGGCTGGACTTCACCGACGGCCTGCGGCTCACCATGCTGGTCGTGAGCCTGCTGCCGCTGGCCCTGGCCGTGGTGGCGTACCGCGTCATGCCGCGACGGCCCCGGACCGCGCCGGAGGGACCGGCCGGGTCACCGGCCGCGGGGCCCTGATCCCGGACGCCACCCGGGCCGAGGGCGAGGAGGCCCCGCTCAGCCGTCCAGCCCTGCGCACAGGGTGCTCACCCTGTCGTGGGCGGCCACCGCCTCGGCACTCTTCACGTCGAAGGTCTGCAGGCGTCTCATGACGTCCTGCAGGGCCTTGTCCAGAGCGTCGTAGCGGGGGTCCGTCCGGGCTGCGGAACCGGCCAGGGCGGCAGCACCGCCGGCCCGGTCGTAGGAGGCCTCGGAGGCCTTGTCGTCGCTGAACACCTCGCGCAGCGCGGGGACCCGGTCCCAGGCCTCGCAGGCGCCCGCCGCGTCGGCCGCGGCGCCTGCGAGGCCGGTCCCGGACGCCGCGCCGGCCGGGCCGGCCCACAGGAGCCAGCCGATGCCGAGGCCCGCGCCGGCGGCGACGAGGGCGGCCACCAGCGGCGCGGCCCACCGGGAGGGAACGCGGGCGCCGGCGGGCGGGGTCGCGGGGGGAGGCGGTACGGGAGCAGAGGCAGTCATCGCAACGGCTTCCTTCGGCATACGGGGAGACGGTCCGGTCACGGGAACCGGCCGCAAGTGAACCACCTTCGCCCCAGGCCGTGTTGCCGAAGCCGAATGCCCCTCTCCCCGACATCGCCGGGGCCGGGCCCCAGCCCCGCCTGACGATCCGTCACCTGGGTGCGGTCGCCCCTCCGGCCGCCGGCCCGGCAACGGTGAGCGGGGCGGCCGCCCGGCGACGTCCGGCGGTCCGCCAGGGGATGCACGGCCGGACGTGGAGGGTCAGCACGGAAGGAAGGAGTCGTTCGCCCGGGAGGTCCCCATGACCGACAACGAAGCCTTCGTCCGTGATCTCTTCCGGGCGTGGAACGAACGGGACTACGACTCCATCGCCGGGTCCGTCTCCCAGGACTGCACCCTCGTCGAGGAGGGCAGCGGAAGGACGCTCAAGGGTCCGGAGGGTTTCACCCAGCTCGCCAGGGCGATGTTCGACGCGATGCCCGACGGCACCTTCACCCTCGACCACCTCACGTCCCAGGGGGACACCGTGGTCGTCGAGTACACGGGCAGCGGGACCCAGACCGGTGACCTGGTCCTGCACGCCGGCACCGTGCCCGCCACGGGACGCGAGGTCACGGTGCACGCGTGCGACATCTACGAGGTCGAGGACGACAAGATCAAGCGGGGCCGCGCCTATCTGGACACCGGCGCCCTCATGAGCCAGCTGGGCCTGACCGGGCAGTCGCGGGGTTGACGGGAGGAGTCGGCGGCCGAGGCCCCGGCCCCCGGTAGGGGCCGGTGGCCGGCTGTCGGCATCGGCGGCTCGGGAGTAGCTCGGTCGGCCCAACGGAGCGCTCCCCCGGCGGCGGAGCCGGCGGGCCTGCGTAGCATGAGGGCTGTGACAGCCCGTGCAGAGCACCTCCGCGCGCCATCACCCGCAAGGTGGTGGCCGGCGCTGCTGGTGCTCGGGCTGCTGGTCGGCCTGGTCGGCATGCACGGCCTCGCACCGGGCGGATCCACCGCCACCGGCCATCACTCCCCGCCCTCCTCCCACTCCCGGCACTCCCCGCTCTCCTCCCACTCCGCCACCGCCGCGCGGCACGCGGAGCCGGCGGTGGTGAGTGCCGCACACCTCTGCCACGGCGGCGGTGACGGCCGCGGGCACGCGGCGCACGCCGATCCGACGTGCTCCTCGGGCGCCGTCGGCGCGGGCCCGCTCCTCCCCCTACCGGCCCTCGACCCCACCGGGCGGGCAGCGGAACCGGTGGGCGGCCGCTCGTCCACGACGACCGGACCGGAGGGCGCTCGCGCGCCTCCGTCCCTCTCCGAGCTGCAACTCCTGCGGATATAGGCCGGTTCCGAGCCGTGTCGCCGCCGCCGCGCGTAGCGCGGCGGGCAGGCGTACGGCCCTCCGCCGTGTCCCGCGCGCTTCGCGCGCCCCTTCCGCACACCGCAGGAGTTCCCGCATGACCAGCACCCGTTCCCTGATCCGCCGCGCCGCGCTCGGCACGGCGGCCGTCACCGCCGCTCTCGTCCTCGCCGCCTGCGGCAGCGACGACGGCGGTTCCGACTCCGGAGCCGGCGCCGGCTCCACGGCCAGGGAGTCCGCCCCGGCGAGCGCCGCCGAAGCGCACAACGACCAGGACGTGTCCTTCGCGCAGGGCATGATCCCGCACCACGAGCAGGCCGTTCAGATGGCCCGGACGGCGGAGAGCCGCGCCTCCTCCAGCGAGGTCAAGGACCTCGCCGCACGCATCGAGAAGGCGCAGGGCCCGGAGATCACGACCATGTCCGGGTGGCTGAAGGCCTGGGGCGAGGACGTGCCCACGTCCATGCCCGGCATGGACCACTCGATGCACGGCACGGACGAGTCGTCGGGCCCGGGCATGCCCGGGATGATGGACACCGAGGACATGGACGAGCTGATGGGGAAGTCCGGCAAGGGCTTCGACTCGATGTTCCTCACCATGATGGTCGAGCACCACGAGGGGGCCGTGGAGATGGCCACCACGGAGCAGGAGAAGGGCCGGTACGCGCCGGCCAAGGAGCTGGCCGCGGACATCGTCACCGCGCAGAACGCCGAGATCGAGGAGATGAACAAGCTCCTCGGCAAGAGCTGACGGCACCACCGTGCGGGGCCCGGGCCGCGACGGGGCGGCCCGGGTCTCAGGGTCTGGTGAGAGGGCCGGCGTGCAACGCGCTCAGGCGGCGCCGGTACTCCTCTTCGTCGATCTCCCCGCGGGCCAGCCGCTCCCGGAGGATGCCGTCCGGTGTGGGCGGGGCCGGGGTGGGGGTGTGTCGCCGCGGGCCGTCGAGAGCGCGGACGCACAGCACGACGACCGTGATGACCAGGGCCCAGAACAGGATCATGCCGGCCGACATCGCGAACCAGCCCCACCCGCCGACATCGTGGTCGTACCAGAACATCATCGCCACTCACCTGCTCCGGCGTACCGGCGAACGGAGGGCCGGGCGGCCCCCGGGACTTCTCGCCTTCACCGACATGGTCCCTCCGGCCGGGGCGGCGGGGCCGGGGCCGGACGGTCCAGGGCCAGTGGGCCGTTCGGCCCTTGTCCGGCGGAGGTACGGCCCCGTGTCGAGTCCGCCACCGACGGCCCGGGCGAGGAGGACCGGCAGCGCCGGCGGCTGTTCAGGTCCCCGCATGCCCGCATGCCCTGCTGCGACTCCACCCGGCCGGGGCCGGGACCGGGATTTCCGGCAGCCCTCCGGGCCGGGTGGCCCGCCTTCCGTCAGCCGACGCGGTTGATCGGCGGGCAGTGCCACCGCGCGTCGACGACCTCGGGGCGCGGAAGGTACATGCGCAGCGCGACGTACCAGATGCCCTGCTGCGGCGTGGGCAGCCAGTTGGACTCCCGTTCGGGCCCCGGCGAGTCCGGCTGCAGGTGGAGAGTCACGCCCCCGTCGGCGTCCCTGACGAGCCCCCGGGTGCGGTCCCCGACGGAGTACCGGTCGATCGGGTTCGGGATCAGGTTCCGGTCCTCGTCGTAGGCGGTCAGCGACCAGAACGCGTCGACCGGGGGCAGCGCCCCCGCAGCGAAGCGCAGCTCGTAGCGGCCGGTGGTCAGCGTCTCACCGGCGCCGTCGGTGAAGGCCGCCAGGTAGACCGCCTCCTCGGGATCGTTGATGGCGATCCCCACCAGGGACTGCTCCGCGGCCCGCCTGAGGAAGTCGTCCCCGAAGTGCCCGATCTCCGGGGGAGGGTACCGCCAGCCGTTGATCAGCTCGCCCCACTGCCCGCTGAGTATCTGCTGTTCGAGCATGGGCACGGCGGTGGTGGCGGCCCGGATGAGGCCCTCCTTCACCGGCTCCGGTTGTGCCTCGACGTCCAGCCCCGGGCCGATGCCGATCTCCGCGAACTGCCGGAGCAGGACGTCGTGGTGGCTCGGGAGAGGATTCTCGGCCAGCATCGCGTTGAGTGTCTTCCACGGACCGAGCGGATCCTTCGCGGGGTCGGCCGGTACCGGTACGTCGCGGCGTTCCGGGAGCGTGGCGCCCTCCTGGCCGAACAGATGGAGCGGCGTCAGCCGGTACTGCCGCTGCAGCGCGTGGACGGCCGGGAGGTCGTCCACGCCGTCGACGAGGGTCCGCCCGACCACCAGGACCCACGGGGTGGGGGAGGTCGCCGTGCGGCGCACGCCCTCCGGGAGGTCCCCGCTCCAGCCCGGGCCGACGAGGGCGAAGTCACCGGCCTGCGATCCGGTCGCCCGCATGCCCACGTAGTCGTAGTTGTCGGAGGTGAAGGCGACCAGTTCGAAGGTGAAGTAGCGGTCGCCCATGTCCGGGTGCGAGAGGATGAGGGGCTCCTCGCTCAGGTCCGCCCACGCCCAGGAGTACAGCGTGTCGTTGTTGGGGGACACGCCCTCCCGGTCCGAGGCGTCCCAGACCCTGCTCCCGTGCCAGAAGTGGTTGACGGGTGCGTAGGGCGTCGTTTCCGTCTCGGGCTTCCGGGTCACCCAACGGTGGCGGAGCTCGGCGTTGTAGATGTAGGGGAAGCCGTAGACGAAGGCCTGCTCTCCCAGCGTGTACGCGTACTCGCGGCGCCAGTCGTCGACCCGGCCGGTCAGCGCCGGCTTCACCGATCGCCATGTCGCGGGCAGTGCCCGCGACACCTTCCTGGCGCGGTCGATGGTGCCCCCCGGGTGACGTACGACCGCCGCGGTGGCCTTTCCGGTGGAGGCCGCCGCCTGGCCGATGCCGGCTGCCGCCGCGGCGAGATCGTGGCGCAGACTCCGCCTGGGACGGTTGCTGTCGGCTGAGGATGCCATCACCGCGTCCCTCTCCTGAGGCTGAACAGCACAGCCCGCAGCCACCACACGAACTCAGCACGCGAACAGGGGAACCGGCACCGTCGACGACGCGTACCGGCTCTTCCCGGTGCGCCAAGCAGCGACGTCTGCGCCATGCTTGGGGGTTACCGGGCCGGGTGCTCCCACACGCACCCGCTCTTCGAGTACATCACCGCGTCCCTGCCCCGGCAACCGGGCTCGCAGGTCACGACGTTCCCCCTCCGTCACTCAGCGCGTTCACGGCGTCGGTCACCGTCGGGTGGAGGCGATCCGGACCGAGGGTCGCGTGCAGGGGGTGCCGGGACAGCGAGCGAGTGGGGCCGGGCCGGACCCGAGCCGCATGGAGCTCGACTCCCTGGTGGTCGAGGTCCGCGGCGAGGTCCGCCAGGGTGTCCAGGACGGGCAGGCCCAGCCGGTAGCTCGCCGTCAGGTCCACCACGACGGCACGGGGCGGCCGGTCGGATGCGGCCACCAGCTCCTTCACGGCCGTGCGGACGCGATCGACGCGTCCGCTGTCGCCTCGCTCCACAGACCCCGTCGCCTACGGCCCCGCCGGGAAACCCGAGACGACACGCAGCGATCTCGACCGAGCGTTCGGTCCGCCGCAGCTTCCCGGCCGCTGCCTGCGCCATGTGATCCAGAAGGGACCGGGAGGGACGATCTCGGTGACCGTCTCGCCCTCGCCGAGGCGTCGCGGGACGCGGCTGTGCGATCGACCCGGCGGGCGCCAGTCGCTTCAGGCGGTGCCGGGAGGGTCCCCCTCACGCGTCCGGGGCGGTGTCGACGACGTCATCGCCGAAGGCGGCGGCGAGCGCCTTCGCGATCAGGTCGGGCAGCTCGGCCCGTCCGTCGCCTTCGGCCCAGCGCACCAATGCCGTGTGCATGGCGGCCAGGCAGGCACTGGCCGCCGCATGTGCGCGGAACGCCGTGTCGGGATCGGTGGCGTCGCCCCCGAGGGCGTCGACGATCGCCTGCTGAAGGGCGTAGTGGTTGTCCAGGTGCCTGGCCCGCAAGGCCGGCGTCGAGATCATGAGCCGCAGGCGGGCGAGCAGGAACCGCTCGCCCGCCGCCAGGTCGCCTCCGTGGCCGCCGCCGGTCAACGTCGCGGCCGAATCGACGAGCGCGCCGCCGATGCGGCGGACCAGGGGCTGTGCGGCGGACGACGCGATGATCCGCTCGGCGACGAGCTGACCGTTCTGGTCGACGAGCACGAGGTCTTCCTTCGTGGGGAAGTGCCGGTACACGGTCATGGGCGACACACCCGCGGCTTCGGCGACGTCGGCCACGGTCGTGGCGTCGTATCCGCGCTCGGTGAACAGCCGTACCGCGTGCGCCTGGATCGTGCGCTGCGTCTCGGCTCGCCGCTGTTCTCGCAGTGTTGAGGGCTGGTCGGGCATGTGATAGACCCTACCGGAGTGGTAGCGACTACCAGATTGGTAGCGACTAACATGACGGGGTGGTGGGCATGAGTGATCCGACCGGCAGGACGGCTCTCGTGACGGGGGCATCGCGCGGCATCGGGCAGGCGATCGCGGCCCGGCTGGCGGCGAAGGGGGCCATGGTCATCGTGCATTTCGGCACGGACGAGGACGGCGCAACGGCCACGGTCGACGAGATCGAACGTACCGGTGGAACCGCGCTCGCCGTCGGGGCAGAGCTGGGCGTGGACGACGACGTCGAGACGCTCTTCACGGGAGTCGAGGCCGGCCTGGCCGGGCGGCCGCTCGACATCCTGGTCAACAACGCGGCGGCCGCGCCCGCCGGCCCGCTCGGAGCCACGACGAGGAAGGAGTTCGACCACCTCTTCGCGGTGAACGTGCGAGCGCCGTACTTCATCATCCAGCGGGCGTTGCCGTTGCTCCGCGACGGCGGCCGCATCGTCACGATCTCGTCCGTGGCGACCCGGATGGCCAACCCCGCCCAGACGTCCTTCGCCATGACGAAAGGTGCGGTCGAGACGATGACCATGACCTTGGCCAACGAGCTCGGGGTCCGGGGCATCACGGTGAACGCGGTTGCCCCCGGCGCCACTCGGACGGCGACCAACGGATCACTCTTCGAAGCGCCGGGCCTGGTCGAACTCATCGCCGGAACGACGGCGCTCGATCGGCTGGGCGGGCCCGACGACGTCGCCGACGTGGTCGCGTTCCTCGCCTCCGACGCGGCACGCTGGATCACCGGGCAGGTCATCGACGCGAGCGGTGGACTGTTCCTCGGACCGCGCGCCGGATAGCAAGGGGCGGCCCGGCCACCCGGGCCCGGACCTCGAGGTGCGGCAACTCACAGCCGTCGACGGCCACTTGCCGGCCGACGCGGCTGCGTGCGGCCCGCCAGTCGGCATCGGGCCTCAGGGCGGCCGCCCGGACGGCGAGCGACAACCTCGGTCACCTGCCCCGCCGCAGGTCGGCCGGGTCACGGCTCTCCCGAGCACCGCCCGACTCCACACTCACGAGCAGCGGATTCAGTCCGGTCAGGCAAAGTTGACGATCCCGCACCCGAAAATGAATGTTTCCGCAGGTCAAACCACGTGAAAGGTGGGGCGGGTGGGACTCGAACCCACGGCCGGCGGATTATGAGTCCGCTGCTCTAACCGGCTGAGCTACCGCCCCATAGCGGCGTGTCGCGTACACGTGTGCGCGCCGTCTGCCGCAGCATAGCCGCTCATACGATCTCACGCTCCGCCTGGTCCGACGCCGCATGACCATGAGGACCGCGCTGCCACCTGCCCGGTTCCCGGCGACATGAAAAAGGACCCCTAAGGGTCCTCGATCACGATGCTCCCCCGACTGGACTCGAACCAGTAACCTGCCGGTTAACAGCCGGCTGCTCTGCCAATTGAGCTACGGAGGACCGAGCTCCCCCGACTGGACTCGAACCAGTAACCTGCCGGTTAACAGCCGGCTGCTCTGCCAATTGAGCTACGGAGGAATGCCTCGTTCGCATCGAACGCCCCTACCTGGGTATTCGCCAGGGGGCGGACGCTCGCTGCGACACATACATTAGCGCAAGCAGGGGGGTGCTCCGCCAATCGGTTCCCTCCGGCACCGATGCCGCACCGCAGACCTACACGAGGAAAGGGTGGCCGTCATGCGCTACCGGCTCACGTTCGTCGTCGGACTCGCCCTGGGTTACGTGCTCGGCACGAAGGCCGGGCGGGAGCGCTACGAACAGCTGAAGAAGTCCGCGCGGCAGGTCGCGCAGAACCCCGCCGTGCGCAACACGGCGGAGTCGGCGGCCCAACAGGGCCGCCAGTTCGCGGGCAAGGCGTACCACGCGGTCAGCGACAAGGTCGGGGACCGGATGCCCGAGTCGGTCGCGGGCCGGGTCCGTTCCCTGCGGGACCGGAACGCGCACAGTGCCGGATCGGACGACTGGGGCACCAGCCATCCCTAGGGTTGCCCGTCCGGATCGGGCGGGGCCCGCGGGCCCCGCCCGGGCGAAAGTCCCCCGTGCGGGTCGAGCCGACGCGGTCACCCCCCGCGGTGCGGCAGAATTTTGCGCATGGGGATAGTCGCCGGGTTGGACAGTTCGCCCGATTTCACTCGCATCGTCGTCTGCGACGCGGACACAGGGGCCGTGCTCAGGCAGGGCTACGCACCGCACCCGGTGGAGGGTCCCGACGGTGCCGGCCGTCCCTCCGACGTCGATCCGCAGGCCTGGCTGCTCTCCCTCGGGGAGGCGGCCGGCGGCGGGCTGCTCGAGGGCGTGCAGGCGATCGGCGTGTCCGCGCAGCAGAACGCGGTCGTGCCGCTCGACGCGCAGGGCGGCACCGTGCGCCCGGCGATGGTCGGCGGCGACAAGCGCGCGCAGGTCGCGGCGGCCGACCTGATCGACGCGCTCGGCGGCCGGGAGGCGTGGGCGCAGGCGGTCGGCTGTGTGCCGCAGGCCGCGCAGCCGGTGACCAAACTGCGCTGGCTGGCGAAGAACGAGCCGGACGCCGCGCTGCGCACCGCCGTGCTGCTCCAGGCGCACGACTGGCTGGTGTGGCAGCTCCTCGGGCGGCCGGTGCGCCGCACCACCGACCGCGGCGGTGCCTCCGGGACCGGGTACTGGTCGGCGGCCACCGGCGGCTACCGGTCCGAGCTGGTGGAGCTGGCGCTCGGTCACCAGGCCATGCTGCCCGAGGTGATCGGCCCCTCCGACGCGGCGGGCACGACCCCGGAGGGCCTGCTGATCTCGGCCGGCACCGGCGAGACCATGGCCGCCGCGTTCGGGCTGGGCATCGGCCTCGGGGACGCGGTCGTGTCGCTGGGCGCCTCCGGGTCCGTGATGGCCGTGCACCCCGCGGCCCTCGTCGACCAGAGCGGCATGATCACCTCGCTGGCGGACGCCACCGGCATGCACCTGCCGGTCGTCACCACCCTGAACGCCGTACGGACCCTGCGCGGGGCCACCGAGCTGCTCGGCGTGGCCGATCTGGAGACGCTGTCCGATCTGGCGATGAAGTCGACCCCGGGGTCGCACGGGCTGGTGCTGCTGCCCTACCTGGAAGGTGAGCGGACGCCGAGCCTGCCGCACGCCGCGGGCACCCTGACGGGTCTGCGGCGCGAGTCGATGAAGCCGGAGCACTTCGCGCGGGCGGCCTTCGAGGGCATGCTGTGCGGGCTCGCGGACGCGCTGGACGTGCTGCGCGGCCGCGGCGTCGAGGTGCGGCGGGTCTTCCTGCTCGGTGCGGCGGCCGAGCTGCCGGCCGTGCAGGCGGCGGCCCCCGCGCTCTTCGGGGCGCAGGTCGTCGTACCGCAGCCCGCGGACTACGCGGCGATCGGGGCGGCGCGGCAGGCCGCCTGGGCGCTCGGGGTGTCGCAGGGCACGCTCGATCCGCGCACTCCGCCGGCCTGGCCCGGTCCGGCGGCGCAGGTGCTGGACCCGGGTGAGGAGCTGGCCGTGGGGCAGGCCGTGCGGCAGCAGTACGTGTCGGTGCGGGAGCAGACGCATCCCACCGCGTTCCGCTCGTAGGGCCGGGGCCGGGGGCGTATAGCACAACGCTGTCGGCTTAATCGGTTGAGGTAACACCGGTGGAGTGTCGGACGATAGGGGCCAGGGGCAACCAGTGCCCCGCGCCCCGCCGACTCCGAGAGACGTAGCGTGCTCATACGACTTCTGCGGACCTATCTCAGGCCCTACAAGAAACCCATCGTCCTGCTGGTGCTGCTCCAGTTCCTCCAGACCTGCGCCACGCTCTACCTGCCCACGCTCAACGCCGACATCATCGACGACGGCGTGGTCAACGGCGACACCGGCTACATCCTTTCCCACGGCGCCCTGATGATCGGCATCTCGCTGGTGCAGGTGCTCTGCAACATCGGTGCCGTGTACTACGGCGCCAGGACGGCGTCGGCGCTCGGGCGGGACATGCGGGCGGCCGTCTTCGACCGCGTGCAGTCCTTCTCCGCCCGCGAGCTCGGCCAGTTCGGCGCGCCCTCCCTGATCACCCGGACCACGAACGACGTCCAGCAGATCCAGATGCTGGCCCTGATGACGTTCACGCTGATGGTGTCCGCGCCGATCATGTGCGTGGGCGGCATCGTCATGGCCCTCGGCCTGGACGTCCCGCTGTCCGGGATCCTGGTCGCCGTGGTGCCGGTGCTGGGCATCTGCGTGACGCTGATCGTGCGGCGGCTGCGGCCGCTGTTCCGGTCCATGCAGACGCGGCTGGACACGGTGAACCGGGTGCTGCGCGAGCAGATCACCGGCAACCGCGTCATCCGCGCCTTCGTCCGCGACGGCTACGAGGAGCAGCGTTTCCGCAAGGCCAACGCCGACCTCACCGACATCTCGCTGAAGGCCGGCAACCTGCTCGCGCTGATGTTCCCGGTGGTCATGACCACGGTGAACCTGTCGTCGATCGCGGTGGTGTGGTTCGGCGCCCACCGGATCGACAGCGGCGGCATGCAGATCGGCGATCTGACCGCGTTCCTCGCCTACCTGATGCAGATCGTCATGTCCGTGATGATGGCCACCTTCATGTTCATGATGGTGCCGCGCGCCGAGGTGTGCGCCGAACGCGTCCAGGAGGTCCTGGACACCGAGTCCAGCGTCGTCCTGCCGAAGGCGCCGGTGCGCGAACTGCGCCGTCACGGCCACCTGGAGATCCGGGGCGCCGGCTTCGGCTACCCGGGCGCCGAGGAGCCCGTGCTCAAGGGCGTCGACCTGGTGGCGCGGCCCGGTGAGACCACCGCCGTCATCGGCTCGACGGGCAGCGGCAAGTCCACGCTGCTCGGGCTGGTCCCCCGGCTGTTCGACGCCACCGACGGGCAGGTCCTCGTCGACGGCGTCGAGGTCGCGGACCTGGACGCGGCGCTGCTCGCCAGGACGGTCGGGCTGGTGCCGCAGAAGCCGTACCTGTTCGCCGGCACGGTCGCGACCAACCTCCGGTACGGCAACCCGGACGCGACGGACGAGGAGCTGTGGCACGCGCTGGAGGTGGCCCAGGCCGCGGCGTTCGTGCGCGAGCTGGAGGGCGGTCTCGACGCCCCCGTCGCGCAGGGCGGGACCAACGTGTCCGGCGGTCAGCGGCAGCGGCTCGCCATCGCCCGCACGCTCGTGCAGCGCCCGGAGATCTACCTCTTCGACGACTCCTTCTCCGCCCTCGACTACGCCACCGACGCGGCGCTGCGGGCGGCCCTCGGCCGGGAGACCGCCGAGGCGACCGTCGTCATCGTCGCCCAGCGGGTGGCCACCATCCGTGACGCCGACCGCATCGTCGTGCTGGACGGGGGCCGGGTCGTCGGCGAGGGCACCCATCAGGAACTGATGGCGGACAACGAGACCTACCGGGAGATCGTGCTCTCCCAGCTCACGGAAGCGGAGGCTGCCTGATGGCCGGGCCCATGGGGCGCATGATGGCCGGAACCGGGCCGGACAACCGCTCGCTGGACTTCAAGGCGTCCGGCCGGCGGCTGCTCGCCCACTTCAAGCCGGAGCGGCTCACCCTCTACGCGATGCTGGCTTGCGTCGTGCTGAGCGTGGGCCTCAGCGTGGTCGGGCCGAAGATCCTCGGCCGGGCCACCGACCTGGTCTTCGCCGGCATCGTCGGGCGGCAGATGCCGGCCGGGGCGTCGAAGGACGAGGTCCTCGACTCGATGCGCGAGCGCGGTGACGGCGATGTCGCCGACATGCTGCGCGGCACCGACTTCACCCCCGGCCAGGGCATCGACTTCGACGCCGTGGGCCGGGTGCTGCTGTTCGCGGTCGCGGTGTTCGCGGTCGCCGGCCTGCTGATGGCGGTGGCGACCCGGCTGGTCAACCGGGCGGTCAACCGCACGGTGTACCGGATGCGCGAGGACGTGCAGACGAAGCTGTCGCGGCTTCCGCTGTCGTACTTCGACAAGCGGCAGCGCGGCGAGGTGCTGTCGCGGGCGACCAACGACATCGACAACATCGGGCAGACGCTCCAGCAGTCGCTGGGCCAGCTCGTGAACTCGCTGCTCACCATCGTCGGCGTGCTGGCGATGATGTTCTGGGTGTCGTGGATCCTCGCCCTGGTCGCGCTGGTCACCGTGCCGCTGTCGGCGGTCGTCGCCGCGCGCGTGGGCAAGCGTTCGCAGCCGCACTTCGTGCAGCAGTGGCGCACCACGGGCCGGCTGAACGCGCACATCGAGGAGATGTACACCGGCCACACGCTGGTGAAGGTGTTCGGCCGGCAGGAGGAGTCGGCGCGGCAGTTCGCCGAGCAGAACGAGGAGCTGTACGAGGCCGGGTTCAAGGCGCAGTTCAACAGCGGGATCATGCAGCCGCTGATGTTCTTCGTGTCGAACCTCAACTACGTGCTGGTGGCCGTGGTCGGCGGGCTGCGGGTCGCCACCGGCGCCCTGTCGATCGGTGACGTGCAGGCGTTCATCCAGTACTCGCGCCAGTTCTCGATGCCGCTGACGCAGGTCGCCTCGATGGCGAACCTCGTCCAGTCGGGCGTCGCCTCGGCCGAGCGGATCTTCGAACTGCTGGACGCGGAGGAGCAGCAGGCCGATCCGGTGCCGGGCGTGCGGCCCGAGGCACTGCGCGGGCGGGTGGCGCTGGAGCACGTGTCCTTCCGCTACGACCCCGACAAGCCGCTGATCGAGGACCTCTCGCTGGTCGTCGACCCCGGTCACACGGTCGCCATCGTCGGTCCCACCGGCGCCGGCAAGACCACCCTGGTCAACCTCCTCATGCGGTTCTACGACGTCACCGGCGGGCGCATCACCCTCGACGGTGTCGACATCACGCGGATGTCCCGCGACGAACTGCGCGCCGGGATCGGCATGGTGCTCCAGGACACCTGGCTGTTCGGCGGCACCATCGCGGAGAACATCGCGTACGGCGCCTCGCGCGAGGTCACGCGCGGGGAGGTCGAGGAGGCGGCGCGGGCGGCCCACGCCGACCGGTTCATCCGCACGCTCCCCGACGGCTACGACACGGTGATCGACGGTGAGGGCAGCGGGGTCAGCGCGGGCGAGAAGCAGCTGATCACCATCGCCCGGGCGTTCCTGTCCGACCCGGTGATCCTGGTGCTCGACGAGGCGACGAGTTCCGTCGACACGCGTACCGAGGTGCTGATCCAGAAGGCGATGGCGAAGCTGGCGCACGGGCGGACGTCGTTCGTCATCGCGCACCGGCTGTCGACGATCCGGGACGCCGACACCATCCTGGTCATGGAGAACGGGGCGATCGTCGAGCAGGGCACGCACACGGCTCTGCTGGCGGTGGACGGGGCGTACGCGCGGCTGTACAAGGCGCAGTTCGCCGAGGCGGTCGCCGAGGTCGACTGAGCCGTCCCCGGCTCCTCAGCCCCGGGCCCGGGGCTGAGGAGCCGGGGACGGCGGGGCGTGGGAACGCCCCCGAGTCAGCCCGTGCCCGCCAGCTTCTTCAGCTGAGCGGTGATCACCTCGTCCGACGCCTCACCCGCGTTCTTCTTCGTGGCCGGGCTCATCCAGGCGAAGACGGCGACGTTGGAGCCGCTGCGCACCACCCGGTACCAGTGCGCCGTTCCCGACGACTCACGCTTGTAGGCGACCGCCTCGTCGCCCGGGCCGGGATCGGGGTCGGGAAGGGCGGTGACGGTCGGGTTCAGGCCCATGTCGTCCTCGTACCCGGTGCAGCCCTTCGCGGCGTCACGGACGCGGGTGAGGAGACTCCCGGCGTCGGCCGCCTTGTCGTAGGCGTACAGCGTGACCTCGGTGGCCTGTGTGTCCGTCTTCGGATGGACGGAGCGGGCCGCCGCCGCGGCCGGGGCCGGTTCCGGCGCGCGCAGCCGGATGTCCTCCATCGGCTGGCAGACCGCCGGGTCGGCGGGTTTGCCCCTGCTGCCGAGGACGGTGCCCTGCTTGAAGACGGTGAAGGTGTAGTCGGGCAGGTCCGCTTCCGCGATCGCCGCGCTCTCCAGACCGGCCGCGTCCAGCGGGCCGCCGCCCGCCCCGCCGTCCGGCGTCCCCTTCGCCGAGTCCCCGGCCGCGGCGGTGGCCCCCTCGTCCCCGGACTTCTCGTCGCCGCCTCCGCAGCCGGCCAGCAGTGCCGCCGTCGCCAGCACCGCCACGACCGCCGGAACCCGCCGTAATCCGTCCACGCGCATTCCCACTCCTCGGAAACCTGTTCTCAGCATGCCGGTAACAAGATCACACCTGGAGAGGCGGTGACAGAGCTCGACCAGCGCCGCGTCGGTGAAAATGCGTAGAACCACTACGCCCGGCGGCCGATCCGAGGGCGGCCGGCAGGCCCTCGGGGCGTTGCGGCGGCTGCCCGACGGCCACCGCGCCGCAACGGGGCCACCGGGCAGGCCTGTTCACCCGTGATGACACATACGTGCCGGCAGCCCGGCACGGGTCCGCAGCCCGACGGCACGGACCCGGTCAGGCCGGCGTCCTCGGGCGGGACGCGGTGAGCGGCTCGCGGACGTCGGGCGGGGCGGACCCGGCTCAGTCCAGGTAGCCCCTGAGCTGGTCCGCGAAGGCGTGGTCGCGGAGTCTGCCGAGGGTCTTGGACTCGATCTGGCGGATCCGCTCCCGGGTGACGCCGAAGATGCGGCCTATCTCCTCCAGGGTGCGGGGACGGCCGTCGACGAGGCCGTAGCGGAGCTGGACGACCTTGCGCTCGCGCTCGCCGAGCGTCGACAGCACCGCCTCCAGGTGCTCCCTGAGCAGCAGGAACGCCGCCGACTCCACGGGGCTGGCGGCGTCGCCGTCCTCGATGAGGTCGCCGAGGGCCACATCGTCCTCCTCGCCCACCGGGGCGTGCAGGGAGACCGGTTCCTGGGCCAGTCGCAGCACCTCCCCGACCCGCTCGGGGGCGAGGTCGAGCTGGGCGGCGACCTCCTCGGCGGTGGGTTCACAGCCGCGTTCCTGCAGCAGCCGGCGCTGGACGCGGACCACGCGGTTGATCAGCTCCACCACGTGCACGGGGACGCGTATGGTGCGGGCCTGGTCGGCGAGCGCGCGGGACATGGCCTGGCGGATCCACCAGGTGGCGTACGTGGAGAACTTGTAGCCGCGGGCGTAGTCGAACTTCTCGACCGCGCGGATCAGACCCAGGTTTCCCTCCTGGACGAGGTCCAGCATGGTCAGGCCGCGGCCGACGTAGCGCTTGGCGACCGACACGACGAGGCGCAGGTTCGACTCGATGAGGCGGCGCTTGGCCATCCGGCCCATGACGACCAGCCGGTCCAGGTCGAGGGCGAGGTCGCTGTCCACGTCGGGGGTGCCGCTGAGCTTCGCCTCGGCGAACAGGCCGGCCTCCACCCGGCGGGCCAGTTCGACCTCCTCGGCGGCGGTGAGCAGCGGGATCCGGCCGATCTCGCGCAGGTACTGGCGGAACAGGTCCGAGGAGGGGCCGGAGGTGTCGACGAAGCGCGGAGCGGGCGTCCCGACGGGTTCGAGGGCTTGGTCGGCAGCCTGGTCGAGGGCCTGCTCGGAGGGCTCGGTGAGCTCCTCCGCGGGCGGGTCCTCGGGTGCCGCGTCGGCCTGCTCGGGCTCCGCTTCCATGGCCGTCTCCAGGGGGCGCACGGCACGGTTCTGCGGCGGGACCGCGACCAGGACGCCCGGCCCGCCGTCCGGTTCCGTGCCGTCGGTGCGCGTGTCGGTCTGGGTGAGGGTCCGGGTCTGCACGGGGGCGACCTCCAGGGTGATCGCTGCCGAGAGGCGCGGCAGCGCTGCTTCGAGGGCGGAGGCGGCCTCGCCGCTGTCCGTCCCGTACGCGATGAGCGGAACCGCGGGGGTGTGGGACCCGCTGGGGACGGATCGGCCGCGCTCCGAGGGCTCAGGCACCGCCACCCAGTGTGGGGTACGACACATCACCGCCACGAGGGGCGTGCGATGACTTTTTGCGTCCGGTCCGTGACCGCCTGCTGACCGGGGAGGTCAGGACGTGCTCACAGAGCCGCGGCTCCGTGTCCGCGCAGTGCCTGGTCGTACTGCTGAAGGACCCACAGTTCGTTCTGGACGGCGGCCAGTTGGGCCGGGTCGCCGCCGGCGGACAGCCGGGCCAGCTGGGACTGGACGTCGCGGATGCGCCGTTCGACGGCGCGGCGGCGGACGGTGACCAGCTGGGCGCCCGCGTACACCTCGTCCACCGTCTTGCGCAGGATCGCCTCGACCGCCAGCTCCGTCACCATCGCGCGGACGGTGTCGTCGGGGGCGGCCTCGCGGACGCGGACGAGGTAGTCCTGCGGGTCCTGCGTGCCGTACTCGGCGCCGCCCGCGTCCTGGATCGCCGCGCGCACGGCGGCGTAGGGGGCGGCGGTGAACTCGTCGACGCCGTACGCGTCGAAGGCCGGGGAGACCAGCTCGGGGCGCTGGAGGGCGAGTTTGAGCAGCTCGCGCTCGGTGGCGTAGACGGGATTGCGCAGGGTGAGGGCGGGGCCGGTGACGGCGGGGCGCGGGGCGGCCTCGTAGGACGGGGCGGAGCCGCCGCGGGCCGGCGCCGGGCCCCTGCCGCCGCGGTCGCGGGCCCAACGGGCCAGCTGTGCGACGCGCTTGACGACGAACTGGGTGTCGAGGATGCCGAGCATGCCGGCCAGCTGGACGGCGACCTCGTGCTGGGCGCCGCTGTTCTTGATGCGGGCGACGACCGGGGCGGCCTCGTCGAGGGCGGCGGCCCGCCCGCCCGGGGTCTCCAGGTCGTAGCGCGCGACGATCTGGCGCAGGGCGAACTCGAACAGGGGGGTGCGGGGTTCGACGAGGTCGGCGACGGCCTCGTCGCCCTTGGCCAGCCGCAGGTCGCAGGGGTCCATGTTGTCCGGCGCGATGGCGATGTACGTCTCGGCGGCGAACTTCTGGTCGTCCTCGAAGGCGCGCAGGGCCGCCTTCTGGCCGGCCGCGTCGCCGTCGAAGGTGAAGATCACGCGCGCGGAGCCGTTGTCCATCAGCAGCCGGCGGAGGATCTTGATGTGGTCGGTGCCGAAGGCCGTGCCGCAGGTCGCGATGGCGGTGGTGACGCCGGCCAGGTGGCAGGCCATGACGTCGGTGTAGCCCTCGACGACGACCGCGCGGGAGGACTTGGCGATGTCCTTCTTGGCGAGGTCGATGCCGTAGAGGACCTGTGACTTGCGGTAGATGGCCGTGTCGGGCGTGTTGAGGTACTTGGGGCCGTTGTCGGTCTCGTAGAGCTTGCGGGCGCCGAAGCCGACGACCTCGCCGCCGATGTCGCGGATGGGCCACATCAGCCGGCCGCGGAAGCGGTCGATGGGGCCGCGGCGGCCGTCCTGGGCGAGGCCGGAGAGGATCAGTTCCTTGTCGCTGAAGCCCTTGCCGCGCAGGAAGCGGGTGAGGTGGTCCCAGCCCTGGGGGCTGTAGCCGACGCCGAAGTGGACGGCGGCGGCCTGGTCGAAGCCGCGCTCGGCGAGGAAGATCCGGCCGGCGTCGGCCTCGGGGCTGACGGCGAGCTGTTCGGCGTACCACTCGGCGGCGATCTTGTGGGCCTCGACCAGGCGGATGCGTTCGCCGCGCTGGTGGGAGGGGTTGTAGCCGCCCTCCTCGTAACGCAAGGTGATGCCGGCCTGGGCGGCGAGGCGCTCGACGGCCTCGGAGAAGGTGAGGTGGTCGACCTTCATCACGAACGTGATGGTGTCGCCGCCCTCCTGGCAGCCGAAGCAGTGGAAGAGGCCCTTGCTGGGGCTGACCTGGAAGGACGGTGACTTCTCGTCGTGGAAGGGGCACAGGCCCTTGAGGTTGCCGCCGCCCGCGCCCCGCAGCTGGAGGTACTCGGACACCACGGCGTCGATCGGAACCGCGTCCCGAACCGCCTTCACGTCCTCGTCGTTGATCCGTCCTGCCACGTGCTGATTCTACGGGGGTGCGCCGACAGCCTCGGGCGCCGCGGCGGCGCGCGGGCGGGGCGCGCGGCGGCGCTCGGGCGGCCGGGGACCGCGGCACGTGTGAAGCCGCGGAACTCGGCAGCCGCGTGCAAGGGGCCCAGGGCGTGTTCCGAAAGTCCCGTCTGCCCTTTGGGCAGACGACGCTACTTTCGGAACACGCCCTGGCCGAGGGTGTCCAACGGGACGCGCGGATCGGCCAGCGCCTCCGTGCCGACCCGTCCGCGTGAGCGGATGAGCCGCTGGATCTGCTCCGTGACGTCCCACACGTTCACGTTCATTCCCGCCAGCACCCGTCCCTCCTTCACCCAGAACGCGATGAACTCCCGCTTCCCCGCGTCCCCGCGGATCACCACCTCGTCGTACGTCCCCGGCGGCGCCCACCCGCTGTACTCCATCCCCAGGTCGTACTGGTCGGAGAAGAAGTAGGGCACCCGGTCGTAGGTGACGTCCTTGCCGAGCATGGCGCGGGCGGCGGCCGGTCCGCCGTTCAGGGCGTTGGCCCAGTGCTCGACGCGCAGGGTGGTGCCGAACAGGCCGTGCGGGAAGGACGCCACGTCGCCGGCGGCGTGGATGTCGGGGTCGGAGGTGCGCAGCCGGGTGTCCACCGCGATGCCGCCGCCGTGGACGCGGTCGGCCAGCTCCAGTCCGGCGGCCTCGGCGAGGGCGGTCCGCGGGGCGGCGCCGATCGCGGCGAGCACGTCGTGCGCCGGGTGTTCCTCGCCGTCGTCGGTGCGGGCGGCGAGGACCATGCCGTCCTGGCCGACGATCTCGGTGAGCCGGACGCCGAAGCGGAAGCGGACGCCGTGCTCGCGGTGCAGTTCGGCGAAGACGTTGCCCAGTTCGGGGCCGAGGACGCCGTGCAGCGGGGTCGGCTCCGGTTCGACGACGGTGACCTCCGCCCCGTACTCGCGGGCCGCCGCCGCGATCTCCAGGCCGATCCAGCCGGCGCCGGCGATCACGATGTGGCCGTTGTCACGGCCGAGTGCGGCGAGGACGCCCTTGAGGCGCTCGGCGTGCGCGAGGCGGCGCAGGTGGTGGACGCCCGCGAGGTCCGTGCCGGGGATGTCGAGGCGGCGGGGTTCGGAGCCGGTGGCCAGCAGCAGCTTGTCGTAGTGGACGAGGGTGCCGTCGTCGCCGAAGCGGACGGTCCTGGCCGTGCGGTCGATGGCGTCGACGGTCTGGCCCAGGTGCAGCTCGACGTCGTTGCGCGCGTACCAGGCGGGCTCGTGCACGAAGACGCTGTCGCGGCCCTCCTTGCCGAGCAGGAAGCCCTTGGAGAGCGGCGGGCGCTCGTAGGGGTGGTCCCGTTCGTCGCAGATCAGTATCACGCGGCCGGTGAAGCCCTCGGCTCTGAGTGTCTCGGCCGCCTTGGCTCCGGCCAGGCCTCCTCCGACGATGACGAATGTCTGATCCGCGTCGACCACGTGATGCCTCCTCGTAACAGTGCCGCCACCCGAGCGTCCCGCACGCGGCAGACCGGGGGAAGAGGGGGTGACCCGATCAGGCCACGGAGTGTCACCTTCGGGCCCGTTCGGCCGCGCCGTCCGTCCGGTTCACGGCCCGGTGGTCAGGCGGGCGTGCAGCGAGCGGGCCGAGGCGTCGGTGAGCGAGGCGATCTGGTCGACGATCACCCGCTTGCGGGCGCGGTCGTCCCCGGCCCGGTCGAACAGGGTGCGGAACTGGGGCTCCAGCCCGTCGGGGGCGCGGGCCGTGAGCGCCTCGGCCAGCTCGCCGATGACCACGCGCTGGTCGGCGCGGAGCAGCTCCTGCTCCGCGCGCTGCATGACGTACCGGTCGGCGACGGCCTTGAGGACCGCGCACTCCAGGCGCGTCTCGCGCGGTACGACGAGTTCGGCGCCGTAGCGGGTGAGGCGCCCCGTGCCCCACCGCGCGCGCGTGGCGGCCTCGGCGGCCAGGCAGAAGCGGCCGATGAGCTGGCTGGTGGCGTCCTTCAGGCGGGCCTGGGCCACGGCCGTGCCGTCGTAGCCGTGCGGCCACCACTGCTGGTCCTGGAGGCGGTCGAGGGCGGCGTCGAGTTCCGCCGGGTCGGTGTCCGCGGGCACGTAGCGGCCGACGGCGACGCGGAAGACCTCCGCGCGCTCCGGTTCGGCGTGCAGGCAGTTCGGGTCGATGTGGCCGGCGTGCAGGCCGTCCTCCACGTCGTGCACCGAGTAGGCCACGTCGTCCGACCAGTCCATGACCTGCGCCTCGAAGCACGTGCGCGTGCCGGGGGCCTCCTCCCGGACCCAGTCGAAGACGGGGCGGTCGTCGTCGTAGACACCGAACTTGGGGGACGCCGGGTCGGTGGGGTGGGCGCCGCGCGGCCAGGGGTACTTGGTGGCGGCGTCGAGGGCGGCGCGGGTGAGGTTGAGGCCGACGGAGCCCTCGGGGGTGAAGCGCTTGGGCTCGATGCGGGTGAGGAGGCGCAGCGACTGGGCGTTGCCCTCGAAGCCGCCGCAGTCGCGGGCGAAGTCGTTCAGCGCCTGTTCGCCGTTGTGCCCGAACGGGGGGTGGCCGAGGTCGTGGGAGAGGCAGGCCGCCTCGACCAGGTCGGGGTCGCAGCCGAGGGCCGCGCCCAGCTCCCGGCCGACCTGGGCGCACTCCAGGGAGTGGGTGAGGCGGGTGCGGGGGGTGGCGTCCCAGGCCTCGGTGCGGGTGCCCGGGGTCACCACCTGGGTCTTGCCGGCGAGCCTTCTGAGCGCCGAGGAGTGCAGGACACGGGCGCGGTCGCGCTGGAAGGCGGTGCGGCCGGGGCGTTTGTCGGGCTCCGCCGCCCAGCGTTGTGTCGACAGCTCGTCGTAGGGCATGTCCCGACAGTAAGCGGCGGCGGTGACAATCGGGGCGCCACGCGGCTGCCGGGTCACGTGGGGTGCGCGGCGTCACCGTCGCGCGATCCCTCAGGCGGCGTTGCTGCCGACGGTCGCCGCGCGTGCCTGGTCGTAGCGGTGCAGGACCAGGCGGGCCATCGCCTCGTGGGTGCCGAGGGGGGCCGAGGCGATCCAGGGCGCGGCCTGCGCGCACTCGGTGGCGAAGCGGCCGGGAGCGGTGAAGCAGGAGGCGACGGCCACCCGGTGGCGACCCCTGGCGGCGAGCGCGCGGACGGCGGCGGGGACGGTGGGTGCGGCCGTGGTGGCGTACGCCGGGACCACGGGGACGCCGAGGCGGTCCGCGAGGAGCCGGGCCGTACGGCCGGTGTCGACGGCCGAGTCCGGGTCGCGGGAGCCCGCCGCCGCGAGGACCACCGCACTGGTGCGGCGCTCGGCGGCCGTCATCCGGGTGCGCCAGCCGGCCTCGACGAGACGCGCGTGCAGCGTCTCCACGAGGAGCGGGTGCGGGCCGAGCGGTGCGGCCACGCGCGTGTGGACCCGCGCCGCGGCGGCCGTCTCGGGGATGTCCCGGCGTACGTGGTAGCCGCGGCTCAGGAGCAGCGGTACGAGGACGGCGCCCTCGGCGTGCGCCGTGTCCGCCGCGTCGAGGCCGGCGAGGGTGTCCGACAGCAGCGGCTCGTTCAGCTCGATGTGCCCGAGGTGCACGGGCAGGCCCGGGCGCAGGTCGCGGACGCCGTCCAGGAGCGTGCTGACGGTCCTCAGGGCGCGCGGGTCGCGGCTGCCGTGGGCGACGACCACCAGCGCGGGCGGGCCGGGGCGCCGGCGGCCGTCGAGCGGGACGGGGCCGGGCCGGCCGGCGGGCTGGGAACTGATCCGGTTCATGGTGTGCGCCGTACTGTCGAGGTGGACGCCGCCGGGCAGCGGGCTGCGGGGGCGGCGGGGGGACTCGTCGTACATCTCGTCGTACATCCCATTGTCCGTGGAGGGCGACTCATTGTCCGTGGAGGGCGACGCCGTCATGGACCGATCGTGGCGGTACGAGGTTGCGCCCCCGTTGCACGGCCGTCACGGGTGTTTTCCGGGGGTTCACGGCGCGCGCGGCCGCGATGTGAGGTGCGGCGAGGGCGGCGGTGCGGTGCGAGCGGCGGGCGGTGTGACCGGCGGACGGTGTGACCGGCGTGACGTGCGGCGGACCGAACCGGATCGCGGCCGGTCGCGTCTTACCCGGTCGAAGCCGGAAGGACGGTCCGGACGGCCGGCAGGGGGCACCACATGAAGATCCGCCGACCGCGGCTGCCGCGCACCCGTACCGGGTGGCGGCGACTGGTGCAGGGGGTGATGGCCGCCTGTGTGCTCGGGCTGCTTCCGGCCACCTGGCTGTACGTCTCCACCGCGGACCGGCTGGGCACGACGGCCGGGGCGCCGCGCACCGACGTCGCGGTGGTGTTCGGTGCCGGTCTGTGGGCCGGGGAGCCGTCGCCGTACCTCGCGCACCGGCTGGACGCGGCGGCGGCGCTGTACCGGGCGGGGCGCGTCAAGGTGGTGCTGGTCACCGGGGACAACAGCCGTGAGGACTACGACGAGCCCGACGCCATGCGCACCTACCTGACGCGGCACGGCGTCCCGGACGCGCGGATCGTCAGCGACTACGCGGGGTTCGACACCTGGGACTCCTGCGTGCGCGCCAAGAAGATCTTCGGGGTCGACCGGGCGGTCCTGATCAGCCAGGGCTTCCACATCCGGCGGGCGGTCGCGCTGTGCGAGGCGGCGGGGGTCGAGTCGTACGGCGTCGGCGTCGCCGCCAAGCACGACGTGACCTGGTACTACGGGGGCGCACGGGAGATCTTCGCGGCCGGCAAGGCGGCGCTGGACGCGGTGTTCGAGCCGGATCCGCGGTTCCTCGGGCCCGAGGAACCCGGAGTGACGCGGGCGCTGGCGTCGGCCGGCCAGGGCGGATGACGGCCCCGATGCCGGTGCGGGCCCACGCACCCACGTCCGCACCCGTGCCCGCACCCACAGCCGCACCCGCGTCCGCACGCTTCCGGCCTGCCGGGTGGGGCGCCTCACGCCGGACGGGCGTCCGCCGGGAGGGCACCACCACACCGCCGTAACAGGACGCCGCACGGCGCGTAACACGGCCGAAGCACGCTGAGGCGCATGGAGACCACCTCGACGCCCACCCACTGCCCGTACTGCGCCCTGCAGTGCGGGATGAACCTGTCGCCCACGCCGGAGGGGGGCGTCGAGGTGACCGAGCGCACGGACTTCCCGGTGAACCGGGGGGCGCTGTGCGGCAAGGGCCGCACGGCGCCGGCGGTGCTCTCGTCCCGGGTGCGGCTGACCTCTCCGCTGGTGCGCTCCGGCGGCACGCTCGTGCCCGCCGGCTGGGACGAGGCACTCGACCGGATCGCCGGTGAGCTGGGCAGGATCCGGGCGGAGCACGGTCCGGACGCGCTCGGGGTGTTCGGCGGGGGCGGGCTGACGAACGAGAAGGCGTACGCCCTCGGCAAGTTCGCGCGGGTGGTGCTCGGCACCTCGCAGATCGACTACAACGGCCGCTTCTGCATGTCGTCCGCCGCGGCCGGCGGCATCAAGGCCTTCGGCCTGGACCGGGGGCTGCCGTTCCCGCTGGAGGACATCCCGAGGACCGGCTGCGTGATCCTCGTCGGGTCCAACCTCGCGGAGACCATGCCGCCGTCACTGCGCTTCTTCAGCGAACTGCGCGAGAACGGCGGCACGTTGATCGTCGTCGACCCGCGCCGCACGAAGACCGCCGAGCAGGCCGACCTGCACCTGATGCCCCGGCCCGGCACCGATCTCGCGCTGGCGCTCGGACTGCTGCACCTGGTCGTCGCCGAGGGACGGGTCGACGAGGAGTACGTGCGGGAGCGGACGTCCGGCTGGGAGGAGGCACGGGCGGCGGCGATGGCGCACTGGCCGGAGCACGTGGAACGGATCACGGGGGTGTCCGTTCCGCAGCTCCGGGAGACCGTGCGGATGTTCTGCGAGCCGGAGGCCGCGATGGTGCTCACCGCACGCGGGCCCGAGCAGCAGTCCAAGGGCACCGACACGGTCGGCGCGTGGATCAACCTGTGCCTGGCGACCGGCCGGGCGGGGCGCCCGCTGTCCGGGTACGGCTGCCTCACCGGTCAGGGCAACGGGCAGGGCGGGCGCGAACACGGTCAGAAGGCCGACCAGTTGCCCGGCTACCGCAAGCTGGACGACCCGGCGGCCCGCCGGCACGTGGCCGGGGTGTGGGGAGTCGACCCCGACAGTCTGCCCGGTCCGGGACGCAGCGCCTACGAGCTGCTGGACGCGATGGGCACCGACATCCGCTCGCTGCTGCTGATGGCGTCCAACCCGGTGGTGTCCGCGCCGCGCGCCGCGCACGTCGAGGACCGCCTCGGGTCCCTGGACTTCCTGGCCGTCTGCGACGTGGTGCTGTCGGAGACGGCAGCGCTCGCGGACGTCGTGCTGCCCGTCACCCAGTGGGCCGAGGAGACCGGGACGACGACCAGCCTGGAAGGCAGGGTGCTGCTGCGGCGACGGGCGGTCACTCCGCCCGAGGGGGTGCGCAGCGACCTGGAGGTGCTGCACGAACTGGCCGCGCGGCTCGGGGTGGAGAAGGGTTTCCCCACCGACCCCGAGGAGGTCTTCGACGAACTGCGCCGGGCCAGCGCGGGCGGGCCCGCGGACTACTCCGGCATCACCTACCGGCGCCTGGTCGAGGAGAACGGGGTCTTCTGGCCCTGCCCGGCGCCGGAAGCGGCGGCCACGGCGGGAGCGGGGGCGACGGCGGGAGCGGCGGCGACGGCGGGAGCGGCGGCCGGAACGCCGACGACGGCCGGAGCGACGGCCGCGGAGGGAGCGGCCGTCACCGCCGCTCCGGCCGCGGAGGGAGCGGCCGGAGCGGCGGTGACGGCCGTGGCCGGCGCCGTCCACCCCGGCACGCCCCGCCTCTTCCTCGACCGGTTCGCCACGGACGACGGCCGGGCGCGTTTCGTGCCGGTCTCGCACCGGCCCGCCGCGGAGGAACCGGACGCGGAGTACCCGGTCCTGCTCACCACCGGGCGGGTGGTGGCCCAGTACCAGTCCGGCGCCCAGACCCGGCGCGTGGCGGAGCTGAACGCCGCCGCGCCCGGCCCGTTCGTGGAGCTGCACCCCCGCCTCGCGGCGCGGCTCGGCGCGGCCGAGGGCGATCCGCTGGCCGTGGTGTCGCGGCGGGGCCGGGCGGTGGCACCGGCCCGGATCACCAGCGGCATCCGCCCCGACACCGTCTTCATGCCCTTCCACTGGCCGGGCGAGGGCCGCGCCAACACGCTGACGAACCCGGCCCTGGACCCGACCTCGCGGATGCCCGAGTTCAAGGTGTGCGCGGTGCGGGTGGAGATCGCCGGGAGCTAGGGCCTCTCGTTCGGACCATGCCGGGCTCGCAGGCCCTGGTGCCTGATCCGCCCTGATCCAAACGAAAGACCCAGGGCCTCTCGGCACGCCTTCGCAGGACCGACGGGCGGCACCCACCGCGAGGTGCCGCCCGTCGGTGTTCCCGGGAACGGGGACGCGAACGAAAACGGGAGCGGGAGCGGTCAGTTGACGTTGACCGCGCTCCAGGCCGCCGCCACCGCGTTCTGTTCCGCGCTGCCGGCGCCGTAGAGGTCGCGGGCCGCGTTGAGGGTGGCCGTGCGGGCGCCCGCGTAGTTCGTGGAGGACGTCATGTAGACGGTCAGCGCCCGGTACCAGATCTTGCCGAGCTTGTCCCGGCCGATGCCCGTCAGCGTCGAGCCGTTGGACGTCGGGGAGTTGTAGGTGACGCCGTTGACGGTCCGGGTGCCGCTGCCCTCCGCGAGGAGGAAGGCGAAGTGGTTGGCGACGCCCGAGGAGTAGTGGACGTCGAGACCGCCGACCGAACTGCTCCAGTAGTCGGCGGAGCTGCCGTCCTTGGAGGGCTTGTCCATGTAGCGCAGGGCGTCCCGGCCGAAGCCCGAGCGGACGATCTTCTCGCCGATGAGGTAGTCGCCGACGTCGGAGGTGTTGCCGGCGTGGAACTCCACGAGGGTGCCGAAGATGTCGGAGGTCGCCTCGTTCAGGCCGCCGGACTCGCCCGAGTAGGTCAGCTTGGCGGTCTTCGAGGTCACGCCGTGGCTCATCTCGTGCCCGGCCACGTCCAGCGACACCAGCGGGCCGAGCTGGGTGCCGTCGCCGTCGCCGTAGGTCATGCAGAAGCAGCTGTCGTCCCAGAAGGCGTTGTTGTAGGCGTTGCCGTAGTGGACGCGGTTGTAGGAGCCCTTTCCGTCGTTGCCGATGCCGTTGCGGCCGTGGACGTTCTTGTAGTAGTCCCAGGTCACGTCGGTGCCGTACTGCGCGTCCGCCGCGACCGTGGCGCGGTCGGCGGTCGCGCCGGTCCCCCAGTGGTTGTCGGCGTCCGTGAACACCGTCGAGGGGGCGCGGCTGATGCAGATGCCGAAGATGCACAGGTCGGTCTTGTTGGCGGCGTCGCCGGTGTACGTGTTCCCGCGGGTGGGGTCCTTGAGCTGGTACGTCGCCCCGGAGAGGGTCGTCTCCAGCGGGACCGTGCCGCCGTACAGCGACGCGCCGTCGCCGGTCGCGGTCTCCAGGGTGTCCCAGGCGTCGATCCGGGCGCCGGTGCGGGCGTCGGTCAGGACGGCGCGGGCGACCGGGTTGCCCCGCGCGTCCAGCGCGACGACGTTCGTCTGCCAGGCCAGCCTGGGGGCGCCGTGCAGGGCGTCGACGACAAGCCGCGGCTTGGCGGTGAGCTTCTTCAGCGCCTCGCCGGGGTGCGCGGCGCGCAGGTCGTTCGCGGCGGTGTCGGCGGCCCTGGGCGCGGAGAGGGCGGGGGCGACGGTGGGGAGGGAGATCTCGCTCCCGGTCGCGCGGTCGGCGCTGCGGTAGCTGCCGTCGGGCGCCAGGTGGATCACGAAGTCACCGCCCAGCACCGGGAGTTGCCGGTAGGTGCGGTCGTAGCGGACGTGCTGGGTGCCGTCCCGGTCGACGATCACGTCCCGGACGGCGGTGCTCTGGGCGGCGGTCAGGCCCAGGCCGGCGGCGCGCTCGGCCAGCACGGCGGCGGCGTTGTCGAGTGCGGTGGCCCGGTCCGGCCGGTCGGCCGCGTCGGCGGCGGGGGTGAGTACGGCGGCCAGCAGGGTGGCCGTGGTGGCGGCGATGCAGGCGGTGGCGAGACGGGAACCTCGGACGTGCGGCCGTATCCGGCTCATCGGTCTCCTCGGGATCCTCGGGAAGGCGCCGTGGGGGGCGCGTGGGGGTGGCGCTGAGCTCGTCCTGAGATTTAAGTGGGCATGACATGTCATGTCCATAGCCCGTGCGGGGGCGGTGCGCGTGCCGGCACCGGCACCGGACGCCGAGGAAGCCGCACGGCACGGAAGGGCCGGGCGCCGGGGCGGGACCGGCACGAACCGGGGAACGCGCCACGGGCGCCCGGAGCGAGGCCGCGGCCAGGTCTCCGCCGGGACGGAACCGGGCCGCCGCCGATCCGCGGCCGGGCCGCCGTCGGGACGGAACCGGGCCGCCGCCGGGACGGACCCGGGCCGCCGCTCCGGCCGGCCCCACCCGGGGTCACCCGTTCACACCCCTCCCCGCACCCTTCGGCCGCTTTTCCGCAGGCCGCTCCGCGCACCTCGGTGACCTGCGGGAACGGCCGGGGATGCACCCTCGCGGCCGAGCCGTCCGACACCCGTTCACCACATTCCCGACGCCTTCTCGGGAAGCGGGCTCGCGTCGCTGCCACTTACCTCGAAGGAGCAGGGGCGCGACTGACGCAGCGACACATGGGGATGTCGCGGGCCGCCCCCGCGACAGCTCGGAGGAGCACCGATGCGACGTACCGCCGCCCGACTGCTGACCGGTGCCGCGTTCACCGCGGCCACCGCGGCCGGGCTCGCCGCGCCCGTCCAGGCCGCTGCCGCCTCCAGGAACGGCAGCCTGGACGTGTACCCCTCCACCGCCGTGCCGGGCGGCCAGGTCACCGTGAACACGGCCGCCTGCGGCGACCCCGGGGCGGCCGCGGGCGACGCGGGCGCGGTCGGCGCCGGCCCCTTCACGCTCGCGCCGAGCAGCCACGACGGTCAGGCGATCGGGCAGTTCCAGGTGCCGCCGAGCGCGCAGCCGGGGACGTACGAGATCGTCGCGCAGTGCGCCGCGGACGGCCGCAGGGTCGCCGGGGACCTGGTGGTCGTCCTGAGTTCCGCGCGGGAACAGGTGTATCCGCGCGGAAGTGTGAAGACGGGGGTCGGCGGCGCTCTGGGCCCCGATCCCGTGCAGACCGCGGCCGGTGTGACGGCTCTCGCCGTCGCCGCCGCGGGCGGTACCTGGCTCCTGCATCGCCGGGCGAGAGGCGACGGGATCTGACGGGCACCCTCCGCTGTCCGTCCGCCGGTACCGCATGTCCCCTCCCCCCTCCGGGTCCGACGCCCCTCGCGGCCCGGAGGGGGGCACGGGGTTCCGTCAGGGAGAGGGGTGCCCACGCATGCGCAGAGTCGTCGGCGACACCGTCATAGCCGCCGTGACCGCGGTCGCCCTCTGCTCGGGGGTGTGGCTGCTGCACGGCGGCGGGACGCCCGCCCCGCCGCAGCCGTCGGCCGCCGAGGCCCGTCCGGGCGGTGTCGACCCGCGGTCCGCGCCCGCGCTGCCGCCGTCCCCGCCCGACCGCGTCCGCATCCCGTCGATCCGGGTCGACGCCCCCCTCATGGGCCTCGGCCTGACGAAGTCCGGCAGCCTCGACGTGCCGCCGGCCGCGAGGAAGAACCTCGCCGGCTGGTACGAGTCCGGCACCACTCCCGGTGAGAGGGGGACCGCGATCGTCGCCGGGCACGTCGACAACGCGGACGGCCCGGCCGTCTTCTACGACCTCGGCGCCCTGCGCAGGGGCGCCACCGTCGAGGTGGACCGGCGCGACGGCGGGGTCGCGGTGTTCACCGTCGACGCGGTCGAGGTGTACGACGCCCGCGCCTTCCCCGACGAGAAGGTCTACGGGGCGGCGGCCCGGCCCGAACTGCGGGTGATCACCTGCGGCGGCGGATACTCGCGGGCGACCGGCTACCGGGGGAACGTGGTGGTGTTCGCGCACCTGACGGGGAGCCGGTGAAGGGCCACGAGGCCGCGCGGGCGCCCTACGCCACCCACTGCTCGTACGCCAGGTTCGCCACCAGTGCGAAGACCACCGTCAGCAGCACGATCCGGACGAAGCCGCTGCCCTTCTTCAGGGCGGTGCGGGCGCCGAGCATGCCGCCCACGAGGTTGAAGGCGGCCATCGGAAGCGCCAGTTGCCACAGGACCGCGCCCTGCCAGGCGAACGTGGCCAGGGCGCCCGCGTTGGTGCAGCAGTTGACGATCTTGGCGGTGGCGGAGGCGGTGACCAGGTCGAGGTGGAGGACGGCGGTCAGGGCGAGGACGAGGAAGGTGCCCGTGCCGGGGCCGACGAGTCCGTCGTAGAAACCGATGCCGAGACCCGCGAGGCCGATCGCGGCGAGGACGCGGCGCGGGCCGGCCGGGCCGGTGGCGGGGGCGGTGCCGAAGGCCGGGCGCAGGATCACGAAGGCGGCGACGCCGAGCAGCACCACCATGATCACCGGCTTGAGGACCTCCGTGCTCATCCCGGCCGCGAGGAAGGCTCCCGCGGAGGACCCGGCGAGCGCGGCGAGACCGATCCGTACGGCCACCCCCACGTCGACCGGCGCCTTGCGGGCGTACGTCACCGCCGCGCCGGAGGTGCCGACGATCGCGACCGCCTTGTTGGTGCCGAGCGCGTGCGCGGCCGGGGTGCCGGCCGGCAGCCCCAGCAGCAGGACCGGCAGCAGCAGGAGCCCGCCCCCGCCGACCACGGCGTCGATCCAGCCGGCCGCGAGCGCGGCGAGACAGAGGACGGCGACCATGGTCAGTGATATGTCGGGCATGATCGCGACCCTAGGGACCGGATACATGGCACGTCCATCGAACTGAGGCACTTCTGAGGATGGGGCCGGTCACACGCGCCCGCGCCGGGCAGGGGGAAGCTCACACGGGGCCCCTCACGGCCCCCGGGAACCCTCACACCCCCGCCCCGTCCCCGCTGAGGGCAGTGTTCCCCTCGGGAAACAACGGTGATGCGGCCGGGTAACCTCCGCACCGCACGCTCGGTGTCATGACCTCGAACGAGCGTGTGGTGGTGATCGGAGCCGGCCTGGCGGGTGTACGCCTGGCCCGCCGGCTCGGTGAGCTGGGCACGCCCGCCCTGCTGATCGGCGAGGAGGAGCACCGGCCCTACAACCGGGTCCTGCTCGCCGAGGTGCTGGCCGGCCGGTACGCCCCCGAGGTGATCGCGCTGCCCGCGCCGGCCGAACTGGTCCGGACCCGGGTGACCGGCATCGACCGCGAGCGGCGCAGCCTGGCCTGCGCGGACGGCTCGGAGATCGCCTACGGCACGCTGGTGCTGGCCACCGGCTCCAACCCGGTGCTGCCGCCGCTGCGCGGACTGTTCACGCCGGACCGTGAACTGCCCGAGGGCGTCCACGCCTTCCGCACCATGGACGACTGCCTGGGGCTGTCGAAGGCGGTCCGGCCGGGCGTGCGGGCCGTCGTCGTCGGCGGCGGGCTCCTCGGGGTCTCCGCCGCCCGCGCGCTCGCCGCCCGCGGCGCGCAGGTGGTCCTCGCCCAGCAGTCCGAACGGCTCATGGAACGCCAGCTCGACCCCGGTGCCTCGGCGCTGGTGCTGCGGCACCTGCGGGACCTCGGCGTCGAGGTGCACACCGAGTGCCGGGTCCGTGACGTGGCCTGCGTCGGCGGCGCCGTCCGCTCGGTGGAGATGGCCGACGGATACGCCCTCGACGCCGACCTGGTGGTCCTGGCCTGCGGCGTCCACCCGCGCACCGGCCTCGCGAAGGACGCCGGCCTCGCCGTCCACAAGGGCGTCCTCGTCGACGACGAACTGCGCACCTCCGACCCGCACATCCGCGCGATCGGGGACTGCGTCCAGCACGGGGGCGAGGTCTACGGGCTCGCCGCGCCCGCGCTGGAACAGGCGGACGTGCTGGCCGAGCTGCTCACCGGTTCGGCCGGCGCCCGCTACGCGGGGACGCGTTCCCTCACCCGCCTCACGCTCCACGGGCACGCCGGCCCCGGCCGCACCGCGTTCGACCTCGGCGCGTTCGACCTCGCCGCGTTCGGCGAGACCGAGGCGCGCCCCGGCGACGACGTCGTCCAGCTCGCCGACGCCACCCGCGGCACCTACCGCAAGGTCGTCGTCCGCGACGACCGTCTGGTCGGCGGCGTGCTGGTCGGCGAACTCGGCACCGTCGGCGCGCTCGCCCGCGCCTGGGAGGGAGCAGAGCCGCTCCCCGACGACGGCCCCCTGCTCCACCTGCTCACCAACGATGGAGGCCCTGAATGACCGCCGCCCCGGGGGCCACCCCCACGATCGTCCTCGTCGGCCACGGCATGGTCGGCCAGCGCTTCCTCGAGGCACTCGCCGACCGCGGCCTGACCGCCACGCACCGCGTGGTCGTGCTGTGCGAGGAGCCGCGTCCCGCGTACGACCGCGTCCAGCTCACCTCGTACTTCTCGGGGAAGACGCCCGAGGACCTCTCCCTGACCGACCCGGGGTTCATCGAGGACCACGGCATCGAGCTGCACGTCGGCGACCCGGCGGAGACCGTCGACCGTGACGCCCGCAGGGTGACCGCCCGTTCCGGCCTGGTCGTCGACTACGACGTGCTGGTGCTGGCCACCGGCTCCTACCCGTTCGTGCCGCCGGTCCCGAACAAGGACGCCGAGGGCTGCTTCGTCTACCGCACGATCGAGGACCTCCTCGCCATCGAGGAGTACGCGAAGTCGCGGGCCACGACGGGCGCCGTCGTCGGCGGCGGTCTGCTCGGCCTGGAGGCCGCGGGCGCGCTGCAGGGCCTCGGACTCACCTCCCACATCGTGGAGTTCGCGCCGCGCCTGATGCCGGTGCAGGTCGACGAGGGCGGTGGCGCGGCGCTGCTGCGCACCATCGAGGAGATGGGCCTGAGCGTCCACACGGGCGTCGGCACCCAGGAGATCGTGACGGACGCCTCCGGTGCCGTCACCGGCATGAAGCTGTCCGACGGCTCCGAACTGGCCACCGACCTGGTGGTGTTCAGCGCCGGTGTCCGCCCGCGCGACCAGCTGGCCCGCGCCTGCGGCCTCACGGTCGGCGAGCGCGGCGGCATCGCCGTCGACGAGCGGTGCCGCACGGTCTCCGACCCGCACGTCTTCGCGATCGGCGAGTGCGCGCTGGCCGCCGACGGCCGGGTGTACGGCCTGGTCGCCCCCGGCTACGAGCAGGCCGAGACGGCGGCCGCGGCCATCGCCGCCGACGAGGGCGAGGGCGAGGGCGAGGGCGAGCAGAAGTCGTTCACCGGCGCCGACCTCTCCACCAAGCTGAAGCTGCTCGGCGTCGACGTGGCCTCCTTCGGCGACGCGCACGGCACCGCCGAGGACTGCCTGGACGTCGTGTACTCCGACTCCCGTTCGGGCCTGTACAAGAAGCTGGTCATCGGCCGCGACGGCACCCTGCTGGGCGGCATCCTGATCGGCGACGCCGACGCCTACGGCACCCTGCGCGCCCTCACCGGCTCCGTCCCGCCGGTCTCCCCCGAGTCGCTGGTCCTGCCCGCCGGGGCCGGCGGCGGCGCCCAGCTCGGCCCGTCCGCGCTCCCCGACGACGCGGTGATCTGCTCCTGCCACAACGTCACCAAGGGCACCATCCGCGGCGCGGTCACCGAGCACCACTGCACCACCGTGCCCGAGGTGAAGAAGTGCACCAAGGCCGGTACCGGCTGCGGCAGTTGCGTCAAGGTCCTCGGCCAGCTCGTCACCGCCGAGCTGGAGGCGAGCGGCGTCGAGGTCGACAAGGGCCTGTGCGGCTGCTTCGCGCAGACCCGCGAGGAGCTGTACGAGATCGTCCTCGCCCTGCGCGTCAACACCTACCAGGACCTGCTCGACCGCTACGGCCGCGACGGCGCGCGGGGTGGCGACGGCTGCGACGTCTGCAAGCCCGCGATCGGCTCGATCATCGCCTCCCTCGCCCCCGTGATCGGCGCGAGCGGCTACGTCCTGGACGGCGAGCAGGCCGCGCTGCAGGAGACCAACGACCACTTCCTCGCCAACCTCCAGAAGAACGGCTCCTATTCGGTGGTGCCGCGCATCCCCGGCGGCGAGGTGACCCCCGAGGGCCTGATCGTCATCGGCGAGATCGCCCGCGACTTCGGTCTCTACACGAAGATCACCGGCGGCCAGCGGATCGACATGTTCGGCGCCCGCGTGGAACAACTCCCCCTGATCTGGGCCCGCCTGGTCGACGCCGGCTTCGAGTCGGGCCACGCCTACGGCAAGTCCCTGCGCACCGTGAAGTCCTGCGTCGGGCAGACCTGGTGCCGCTACGGCGTCCAGGACTCCGTCCGCATGGCGATCGACCTGGAGCTGCGCTACCGGGGCCTGCGCTCCCCGCACAAGCTGAAGTCCGCCGTCTCCGGCTGCGCCCGCGAGTGCGCCGAGGCCCAGTCGAAGGACTTCGGCGTCATCGCCACCTCCAACGGCTGGAACCTGTACGTCGGCGGCAACGGCGGCGCCACCCCGCGCCACGCCGACCTCCTCGCCCAGGACCTCACCGACGCGGAACTGATCCGTCTGATCGACCGGTTCCTGATGTTCTACATCCGCACCGCCGACCGGCTGGAGCGCACCTCGACCTGGCTGGAGCGCATCCCCGGCGGCCTGGACCACGTGCGGGACGTGGTCGTGGAGGACTCCCTCGGCATCTGCGAGGAGCTGGAGTCCCTGATGGCCGCGCACGTGGCCAACTACGCCGACGAGTGGGCGACCACCATCAACGACCCCGAGAAGCTGGCCCGGTTCGTGTCCTTCGTCAACGCGCCGGACACCCCCGACCCGGTCGTCGGCTTCGTCCCCGAGCGCGACCAGATCAAGCCCGATCTGCCGCTGCTCTCCATCGGCCACCGTCCCCTGGAAGGGAGCGCCCAGCGATGACCCTGGCACTCGAGACGACCGACCTGAAGGTGCAGCTCCAGCTCGGCGAGGACTGGTTCACGGTCTGCGACCTGAGCCTGCTGGTCCCCGGCCGCGGCGTGGCGGCGCTCCTGCCGGACGGCCGCCAGGCGGCCCTGTTCCGGGACCGGGCGGGGGAGCTGTACGCGGTGGACAACCGCGACCCGTTCAGCGGCGCGGCGGTCCTCTCCCGCGGTCTGACCGGCTCGGCGCAGGGGCGGCCGTTCGTCGCCTCGCCCCTGCTCAAGCAGCGCTTCGACCTGCGCAGCGGGCAGTGCCTGGACGACGACGCGGTCCGCATCACGACGTACGAGGTGCGGGCGGCGGGCTGACCTCCGGCCGGCCGGCCGGCCTGCCTGCCGGGCGCTCGCGCGGACGCCGGCGCGGGCGCCCGGTCAGCCGTCGAGGCCGGCGTACGACACCCCGGTCAGCCGTTCCGACTCCGTCCACAGGCGGCGGCCCGCCCGGTCGTCGAGGGTCCAGGGCGCCCGCCACGAGGGAGCGGGCGCCCCTCGCCACATCGCGAGGGACGGGCCGGTGAAGGAGTCGGGGCGTACGTCCGGCGCGGTCGCGGCGTACAGGACGGGCAGGGCGCCGACCTCGGCGGACTGGGCGAAGACACGGTTGCCCGCGGACATGAGCCGCTCGGCGGTCCGGCGGCCCTGCGCACGCGGTCCGGCCGTCTGGAGGCCGGTCGCCGCGTACCCGGGATGCGCGGCCGCCGCGATCACCTGCGCGCCGGACGCCTCCAGCCGGCGCGCCAGCTCGTGCGTGAACAGCAGGTTGGCGGTCTTGGAACGGCCGTAGGCGATCCAACGCCGGTACCTCCGTTCGCTGTTGAGGTCGCCGGGATCGATGGTGCCGAGCAGGTGGGCCATGCTGGAGACGGTCACCACGCGGGCCCGGGGCGCGGCGAGCAGCGCGGGCATGAGCAGTCCGGTGAGGGCGAAGTGGCCGAGGTGGTTCACGCCGAACTGCGTCTCGAACCCGTCGGCGGTCGTGCCGTACGGCATCGCCATCACGCCCGCGTTGTTGACCAGCAGGTCGAGCCGGGCGTACGGCCGGGCGAACTCCCGGACGGAGGCCAGGTCCCCGAGATCCAGCCTCCCCAACTCCACTTCCGCGCCCGGCACTTCACCGGTCAGCCGGGCCACGGCCTCCCGCCCCCGGGTCTCGCTGCGGCAGGCGAGGACGACCCGCGCGCCTCTGCGGGCCAGCTCCCGCGCGGTGACGTAGCCGAGCCCGCCGTTGGCGCCGGTGACGACGGCGGTGCGGCCGCTCTGGTCGGGGATGTCGTGCGTGTTCCAGCCGGTCATGGCCGTGCTCCCTCCGTTGCTGTCCCCAGCCTAGGCATTTCCTCGTCACGGCGTGTCCACGACACGGTCACCCTGCGCTCGTAGTCTCCCTGACCGCACGACCCCCGCGGCCGGCCGGCCGCGGGGTGTCACGACACCCCTTGGGAGTGAGCGTGGAACGTCGTACTGTCCTGCGTGCGGCCGTCCTCGGCGGGTCCTCCGCCGTGCTCGGCGGAACCCTGTGGCGCGGCGCCGCGTACGCCGCGCCGGCACAGCCCGGCGCGAGCCCGTACGGGGCGCTCGGCTCGCCGGACGCCAACGGCATCAGGCTTCCGAGCGGCTTCACCAGCCGGGTGATCGCCCGCTCCGGGCAGACCGTGCCCGGCACGTCGTACACGTGGCACAACGCCCCCGACGGAGGCGCCTGCTACGCGGACGGCACGGGCTGGATCTACGTCTCCAACTCGGAGATCAACCCGTCCGGCGGAGCGAGCGCGGTGCGGTTCTCCTCGACGGGCACGGTGACCGGCGCGTACCGCATCCTGTCCGGCACGCGGCAGAACTGCGCGGGCGGGAAGACCCCGTGGAACACCTGGCTGTCGTGCGAGGAGGTGTCGCTGGGCCACGTCTACGAGACGGACCCGTGGGGCGTGAACGCGGCCGTGCAGCGGCCGGCGATGGGCCGCTTCAAGCACGAGGCGGCCGCCGCCGACCCGGTGCGCAAGGTGGTCTACCTGACCGAGGACGAGACGGACGGCCGCTTCTACCGCTTCGTGCCGACGACCTGGGGCAGCCTGGCCTCCGGCACGCTCCAGGTGATGGTCGCCGGCAGCGCCACGTCCGGCTCCTTCACCTGGGCGAACGTCCCCGACCCGGACGGCTCCCCCACCACCACCCGCACCCAGGTGTCCGGCGCGAAGTCCTTCAACGGCGGCGAGGGCTGCCACTACGCGGACGACACCGTCTGGTTCACCACGAAGGGCGACAACCGGGTCTGGCAGCTGAACCTGGTGAACAACACCTACGAGCTGGCCTACGACGACTCCCTGGTCTCCGGCACGGCACCGCTCACCGGGGTCGACAACATCACCGGCTCCGCCTCCGGTGACCTGTTCGTCGCGGAGGACGGCGGCAATATGGAGATCTGCGTGATCACCCCGGCCGACGTGGTCGCCCCGTTCCTGCGCGTCGACGGCCAGTCGGGCTCGGAGATCACCGGCCCGGCCTTCTCCCCCGACGGCACCCGCCTGTACTTCTCCAGCCAGCGCGGCACCTCGGGCAGCTCCTCCGGCGGCATCACGTACGAGGTGAGGGGCCCGTTCCGGGCCTGACCCCTGCACGGGCACCGTCCCCACCCGCCCGGTGCCCGCTCCACCAGCCCGCGGACCCCGCCCACCCGGATGGGTGCCGCACACATCTTCATCACGGATCAGCCACGAAGCCTTCACGCTCCGTCCCGGCGCCCTACGGTCGTCCCTCTGACACCACCGTCTCAGGGGGACGACATGAGCAACCCGTACACCACCACCCGCCCCGCGCCGAGATGGGCCCGCAAGCGCTATGTCCTGCCCGCGCTCGCCCTCGCCCTGTTCGTCGGGGTCGGCATGGGCGGGAGTGCCGAGGACTCCGCGAAGGACGCGGAACCCCTCTCCGCCAAGCCCCGGCCGACGGTCACGGTGACGACGACGGCCACCGCCACCGCGACCGCCACCGCGACCGCCGCCCCGGAGCCGGCGCAGACGGTGACCGCGACGGAGACGGTGAAGGTGACCAGGACGGTCACGGCCGAGCCGGCGGCGGACGACGACAGCGGCTCGTACGGCAGCAGTTCGGGGGGCTCCGGCGACTCGGGGGGCGCGGGGGGTTCCGACAGCGCCTACTACGCCAACTGCACCGAGGCCAGGGCCGCGGGCGCGGCCCCCGTCCACGCGGGCGACCCCGGCTACGGCCGGCACCTGGACCGGGACGGCGACGGAACGGGCTGCGAGTAGCGGACCGCGGAAGGGCGGCGCGAGCCGGGAACGGCGCGAGCCGGGAACGGCGCGAGCCGGGAACGGCGCGAGCCGGGAACGGCGCGAGCCGGGAACGGCGCGAGCCGGGAACGGCGCGAGAGGGCGGCACCCCCGCACAGGGTGCCGCCCTCTCTCGGTGCGCCGGAGCCGCCGCGATCGGTGCTGAGGGTCGGGGACCGCAGCGGCTCCGGGTGTGGAGAGGGGTGGGGGACGGACCGTCAGGGGACTGTCCCCCACCCCCCGGCTCAGCGGTGGTCGCTGCCCTCCGACTGGGTCGCCGCCCGGCCCGCCTCGAGGCGGGCGACCGGGATGCGGAAGGGGGAGCAGGACACGTAGTCGAGGCCGACCTCGTGGAAGAAGTGCACGGACTCCGGGTCGCCGCCGTGCTCGCCGCAGACGCCGAGCTTCAGGTCGGGGCGGGTCGCGCGGCCGGCTTCGGCGGCGGCCTTCACGAGGGAGCCGACGCCGTCCTTGTCGATGGTCTCGAAGGGGGAGACCCCGAAGATGCCCTTCTCCAGGTAGGCGGTGAAGAAGGAGGCCTCGACGTCGTCGCGGCTGAAGCCCCACACGGTCTGGGTGAGGTCGTTCGTGCCGAAGGAGAAGAACTCCGCCGCCTCCGCGATCTGACCGGCGGTCAGCGCGGCGCGCGGCAGCTCGATCATCGTGCCGATGGACAGCTTCAGCGACACGCCCGTGGCCGCCTCGACCTCGGCGACGACCTGGTCGGCCTCCTCGCGGACGATCTCCAGCTCCTGGACGGTGCCGACGAGCGGGATCATGATCTCGGCGCGCGGGTCGCCCTTGGCGTTCTTGCGCTCGGCCGCGGCCTCGGCGATGGCGCGGACCTGCATGGTGAACAGGCCGGGGATGACCAGGCCGAGGCGTACGCCGCGCAGGCCCAGCATCGGGTTCTGCTCGTGGAGGCGGTGGACCGCCTGGAGCAGGCGCAGTTCGTTCTCGTGGGGCTCCTGGCGGGACTCCGCGAGCGCCACGCGCACCGACAGCTCGGTGATGTCGGGGAGGAACTCGTGCAGCGGCGGGTCGAGGAGGCGGACGGTGACGGGCAGGCCGTCCATCGCCGAGAACAGCTCCACGAAGTCCTTCTTCTGGAGCGGCAGGAGCGCCGCCAGCGACTCCTCGCGCTCGGCCTCCGTGTCCGCCAGGATCAGGCGCTCGACCAGTTCACGGCGGTCGCCGAGGAACATGTGCTCGGTGCGGCACAGGCCGATGCCCTGGGCGCCGAAGCGACGGGCGCGCAGCGCGTCCTCGGCGTTGTCCGCGTTGGCGCGGACCCGCAGGCGGCGCTTGCGGTCGGCGAACGCCATGATCCGGTGCACGGCCTCGACCAGTTCGTCGGCGTCGTTGGCGCCGGCGTGCATGCGGCCCTCGAAGTACTCCACGACGGGGGACGGGACCACCGGGACCTCGCCCAGGTAGACCTTGCCGGACGAGCCGTCGATCGAGATCAGGTCGCCCTCCTCGACGACGTGCCCGCCGGGCACCGTCATCCGGCGGCGCTTGGTGTCGACCTCCAGCTCCTCCGCGCCGCAGACGCAGGTCTTGCCCATGCCGCGGGCGACGACCGCCGCGTGCGAGGTCTTGCCGCCGCGCGAGGTGAGGATGCCCTCGGCCGCGATCATGCCGTCGAGGTCGTCGGGGTTGGTCTCGCGGCGGACCAGGATGACCTTCTCGCCCGAGCGGGACCACTTGACGGCGGTGTAGGAGTCGAAGACCGCCTTGCCGACCGCGGCGCCCGGGGAGGCGGCGATGCCCCGGCCGACCTGCGCGGCCTTGGCGTGCTCGTCGAAGCGGGGGAACATCAGCTGGGCGAGCTGGGCGCCGTTGACCCGCTGGAGGGCCTCGGTCTCGTCGATGAGGCCCTGGTCGACGAGCTGGGTGGCGATGCGGAAGGCGGCGCCGGCCGTGCGCTTGCCGACCCGGGTCTGGAGCATCCACAGCTGACCGCGCTCGATGGTGAACTCGATGTCGCAGAGGTCCTTGTAGTGGTTCTCCAGCGTCTCCATGATCTGCATCAGCTGGTCGTACGACTTCTTGTCGATGGACTCCAGCTCGGCGAGCGGGACCGTGTTGCGGATGCCGGCGACGACGTCCTCGCCCTGGGCGTTCTGGAGGTAGTCGCCGTAGACGCCCTGGTGGCCGGAGGCGGGGTCGCGGGTGAAGGCGACGCCGGTGCCGGAGTCGGGGCCGAGGTTGCCGAAGACCATCGAGCAGACGTTGACGGCGGTGCCCAGGTCGTGCGGGATGCGCTCCTGACGGCGGTAGAGCTTGGCGCGGTCGGTGTTCCAGGAGTCGAAGACCGCGTGGATGGCCAGGTCCATCTGCTCGCGCGGGTCCTGCGGGAAGTCCCGGCCGGCCTCGGTCTTGACGATCTTCTTGAACCTGGTGACGAGCTTCTTGAGGTCGGCGGCCTCCAGCTCGGTGTCGACCGTGACCTTCTTGGCCGCCTTGGCGGCCTCCAGCGCCTCCTCGAAGAGGTCGCCGTCGACGCCGAGGACGGTCTTGCCGAACATCTGGATGAGGCGCCGGTAGGAGTCCCAGGCGAAGCGGTCGTCGCCGGCCTGCTTGGCCAGGCCCTGGACCGACTTGTCGGAGAGGCCGATGTTGAGGACGGTGTCCATCATGCCGGGCATCGAGAACTTGGCGCCGGAGCGGACGGAGACGAGCAGGGGGTCGTCGGCCTGGCCGAGCTTCTTGCCCATCTTCTCTTCCAGGGCGTCGAGGTGCGCACTCACCTCGTCACGCAGTGCCGCCGGTTCCTCACCGCTGTCGAGGTAGACCTTGCAGGCCTCGGTGGTGATGGTGAAGCCGGGGGGCACCGGCAGGCCGAGGTTGGTCATCTCGGCGAGGTTGGCGCCCTTGCCCCCGAGGAGGTCCTTGAGGTTCTTGTTGCCCTCGGTGAAGTCGTAGACGAACTTCACGGCCTCAACACTCGTGGCCGTTCCGGCTACCGGGAGATCTTTTTTTTCCGACACGGGTCTCGACTCCTCGAGGACGCGGTGGCTGCCCTGACGGCCAGGAACATACCCAGATCGAAGGCACCTGGGTACGTCCACTTGTGCGTCATACGCCTGTAACCAGTCGTCCGCCACCGGATCGAAAGTCAAAGCTCGGCAAGCGCGGAGCGGCCGGTGTTTTCACTTCTTGAACGCATCCCTCTTCACACGCCCCATTTTGCGCTCATGTGAGCGCCCGTCGCCACGCTTGATTTCGATCGATGAACGATCAAGGGGTGGCACTGAGTGCCACCCCTTGAGGAAGTGCAAACGAGCGCGTGCTGCTCATCTGAGCACTACCGCTATCAAGGGTGGCGAGAATCACGCTTCCACAGGCCGTCGGATTTCACCATCCGGACGCTTCCCCGGACGCGACCCGGACCCGCCTCCGAACGGAAACGCGCTCGTCACACGACCGCCGCCCGACCCCGGCCGCAGTCGTACGCCCGGCGTGCACCGCCGCCCGCACACCCGGCGCCCGCCCCCGTCACACCCCCAGCGCCAGCAGCCGCTCCTCCACCCGCCCGGGCGCGTACAGGTGCTCCACCACCAGCGCGCCGGCCCCCACCAGCCCCGCCCGCTCCCCCAGCCGGGAGGTCACCACCTCCAGGCGGGCCGTGGAGCGGGGCAGCGCCCGCTGGTACAGCAGCTCGCGCACGCCGGTGACGAAGGAGGTGCCGGCGAGGTCCCCGGCGATCATCAGCACGCCCGGGTTGAGCAGTGTCACGACGGTCGCCAGCACGTCGCCGACCTGGCGCCCGGCCTCGCGGGCCAGCGCGGCCGCGCCCGGATGCCCGGCGGCGAGCAGGTCCCGCACGTCCGAGCCGGAGGCCGCGGGCACCCCGGTCTCGGCCAGCCTGCGGGCCACCGCGCCGCCGCTGGCGACGGCCGCGAGACAGCCGTGGGAGCCGCAGCGGCACAGCGCCTCGGAGCCCACCCGGATGTGCCCGATGTCGCCGGCGCCGCCGTCGACGCCCCGGAAGATCTCGCCGCCCACCACGACCCCGGCGCCGATGCCGGTGGACACCTTGACCAGCACGAACGCCGAGCAGTCGGGGTATCCGGTGCGCTGCTCGCCGTAGGCCATGAGGTTGGCGTCGTTGTCGACGAGGACGGGGACGGGCGCGGTGCCCGCGCGTTCCGTGAACGCCCTGGCGAGCCGGCCGCGGATGTCGTAGCCGTCCCAGCCGGGCATGATCGGCGGCTGGACCACCAGGCCGGTCTCGCTGTCGACCGGGCCGGGCACGGCGAGGCCGATGCCGCACACCTCGTCCGCGCGGTGGCCGGCCTTCTCCAGCAGTTCCGCGAACCAGCCGCCCAGCTCGCCGAGCACGGTGTCGGGGCCGTCCTCGACGGCCAGCGTGCCCGAGTGCTCGGCGAGGACCTCGCCGGTCAGGGACAGCACGGCCGCGCGCGCGTGGCGGGTGTCGAGGTCGGCGGCGAGGACGACGGCGTGCGCGTCGTCGAACTCGAGCGTGATGGAGGGGCGGCCGCCCAGCGGGGAGTCGACGGGGCCGCCCGCGCCCTCGCGCAGCCAGCCCGCGCGGAAGAGGCGGTCCAGGCGTTGCCCGACCGTGGCCCGGGAGAGTCCGGTGGCCTGTTGGAGGGCACCTCGCGTGGTGGCCCGGCCGGTGCGTACCAGCGCGAGCAGGTCTCCGGCGCCGGCCTGACCGCCGCCCCTGCCCGTCCGTCCGGGCTGTCCGGTCATGCGCACCCCCTTGTGTTTCTCAATCCTGCATTACATATTGAGTTCTGCGTGTTAAATAGACGTAACCCCACGGTAGCCACTGCCGAACCGGTCGACGGTGGCCTCGTCGTCGTCGTTCTTCGGGGAGCCCGAGTGGATCGCACTGCCCAGCTCGTCGCCCGTCCCGCGGAGTACCCCTCCGTATACGATCCGACCACCGCGGCCGGGTCGCCGCACCTCAGGGCCGTGGAGGTGCTGGACGGCAACTGGACGGGAACCTCGACGGTGCCCTCGCGCGGCCTGTACCCGCACCAGTGGTCCTGGGACTCGGCGTTCGTCGCGATCGGGCTGCGGCACGTCTCCCCGCGCCGGGCGCAGACCGAGCTGGAGACGCTGCTGGACGCCCAGTGGGGCGACGGGCGCATCCCGCACATCGTCTTCAACCCCTCCGTACCGCTCGACGCGTACTTCCCGAGCCCCGACTTCTGGCGCTCCTCGACCGCGGGGCGCGCTGCGGGCGCCCCGCGCACCGTACAGACCTCCGGCATCGTGCAGCCACCGGTGCACGCGCTGGCGGCCTGGCTGGTGCACCGCGCCGACCCCGGGCTGTCCCGGGCGCGCGGCTTCCTCGCCCGGGTGTACCCCCGGCTGGCCGCCTGGCACCGCTACCTGCTGCACCGGCGGGACCTGGGCGGGGGCGGTCTGGCGTCGGTCGTGCATCCCTGGGAGCAGGGGATGGACAACGCCCCCTCGTGGGACGCGCCGCTCGCCCGGATCACCCCGGCCCCGGCCCGCTCCTTCCGGCGCGCCGACCTCGCCCACGGGGCACCGGAGGACCGGCCGACGGACCTGGACTACGGGCGGTACGTGCGGCTGGCGGCGGACTACCGGGACGGGGGGTACCGGGACGGCGGGTACCGGGACGGGCCGGGCGGGGGAAGGGGGGACGGGACGGGCGGGGGAAGGGGAGACGGCCGGGCCGCCTTCGCCGTCGAGGACCCCGCGTTCAACGCCCTGCTCATCGCCTCCGAGCACGCGCTGGCCCGGATCGCGCGGGAGCTGGGGGCCACCGGCACCGCCCGGCACGCGCGCGCGGAGCGGCTGACGGCGGCGCTGGTGGACCGGCTGTGGGACCCCGCAGAGGGCCTGTTCCTGTGCCGGGACCTGCGCGGCGGCGGCCTGATCCCGGAGCGCGGGGTCGCCGGCCTGGTCCCGCTGCTGCTGCCCGCCCTGCCCCGCGAGATCGTCTCCGCTCTCGTCCGCACCCTGCGCGGCCCGCACTTCGGGGTGGGTGTCACCACCCGCCTCGCCCCCAGCTACGACCTGCTCGGCGAGGCCTTCGACCCGCACCGCTACTGGCGGGGGCCGGCCTGGTTCAACACCGCCTGGCTCGTCGAGCGGGGTCTGCGGCTGCACGGCGAGCGGGCGGACGCGGACGCGCTGCGCGAGGCCGTGCTGGACCTCGCGGACTCCTCGGACTTCGCCGAGTACGTCGACCCGTACACCGGCGTGGCCTGCGGGGCGACCGGCTTCAGCTGGACCGCCGCGCTCATGCTCGACCTGCTGCACGACACGGACGGCGTGCCGTGCGGCACGGACATCGTCAGGGACGACAGCTCGTTCAAGGGAGGGGACCGGGGATGACGGACCGGCATCATCTGCTCGTGTACGGCGGGACGTTCGCCGCCGTCGGTGACCGCGGGGACATCAGCGGCGTGCGCGGCGCCGGATCCCCCGACGGGTTGTTCGTCAGGGACGCGCGCCACCTCAGCCGCTGGCAGCTCACCGTGGACGGGGCGGTGCCCGAGGTGCTCGTGCCCGTCGCGGACGGGGACGCGGCGCGCTGTGTGCTCGTACCGCGCGGCGGTCGCACGGAGCCGCCGTCGTGCACGGTCTTCCGCGAACAGGCGGTGGGCGAGGGCTCGTTCGTCGAGTCGCTGCGGGTGGTCGGCAACCGTCCAACGCCGCTGACGGTCCGGCTGGCGCTCACCGTCGACGCCGACTTCACCGACCAGTTCGAACTCCGCTCCGACCACCGCACCTACGCCAAGACCGGCGCGGTCCGCGGCCGCCGGATCCTCGACGACGGGGTGGAGTTCAGCTACCGGCGCGGCGAGTGGCGGTCCCTCACGGCGGTGACCGCCGACCCCGCGCCGGACGGCGTGGAGGAGACCGGCACCGGCGCCCGCCGCCTGGTGTGGACCGTGGAACTGGAGCCGCACGGCTCGGCCGAGCTGACGCTGCGGGTGATGGCCCGCCCGCACGGCGAGAAGCGGGCCCTGCGCGTCCCCGGCTCCCCCGCCGCGCTGACCGCGAAGCTGCTCGCCGAGGAGGGGGCGTTCGTGGAGGGCGTGGCCTTCCCCACCGGCTGGCCCGAACTGGCGGCCGCCTGCGCGCGGGGCCTCGCCGACCTGGCCGCGCTCCAGGTCCCCGCGACCGGGCCGGACGGGGAGGAAGTGCGCGTCCCGGCCGCCGGCGCCCCCTGGTTCCTGACCCTGCTGGGCCGCGACGCCCTGCTCACCTCGCTCTTCGCGCTGCCCTACCGGCCCGCCCCGGCCGCCGCCACGCTCCTCGCGCTGGCCGCGGCCCAGGCCACCGAGACCGGCCCGGAGTCGGTCGCCCAGCCCGGCAAGATCGTCCACGAGGTGCGGCACGGCGAACTCGCCCACTTCCATCAGGTCCCCTACGGCCGCTACTACGGCTCGGTGGACGCCACCCCGCTCTTCCTCGTCCTGCTCGGCGCCTACGTCGAACAGACCGGCGACGCGGCCCTCGCCCGCCGGCTGGAGCCGCACGCCCGCGCGGCCGTCGGCTGGATGCTCGACCACGGCGGCCTCACCTCGCGCGGCTACCTGGTCTACCGCGCCGACCAGGGCGGCCTCGCCAACCAGAACTGGAAGGACTCCCCCGGCGCCATCTGTTCGGCCGACGGCAGCCGCCCCTCGGGCCCGGTGACGGCGGCCGGGGCCCAGGGCTACGCGTACGACGCGCTGCGCCGGACCGCGTTCGTGGCGCGCGCGGCGTGGCGGGACGACACCTACGCGGCCCTGCTCGAACAGGCCGCCGCCGATCTACGCGACCGCTTCCAGCGGGACTTCTGGATGCGCGAGCGCTCCTTCCCGGCGCTCGCGCTGGACGGCGAGGGCCGCCACGTCGACGCGCTCGCCTCGGACGCCGGCCACCTGCTGTGGTCGGGGCTGCTGGACAAGGAGTACGGCGAACTGGTCGGCCGGCGACTGCTGGAGCCGGACTTCTTCTCCGGCTGGGGCGTGCGCACGCTGGCGGCCGGGCAGCCGGCGTACCACCCGCTGTCGTACCACCGCGGTTCGGTGTGGCCGCACGACAACGCGCTGATCGCCCTGGGGCTGGCCCGCTACGGCCTGCACGACGAGGCCCGCACCGTCGCGCACGGGCTGGTCGACGCGGCCACCGCGACCGGCCACCGCCTGCCGGAGGTGCTCGCGGGCTACGGCCGCGACACCCACGCGGAACCGGTGCCGTACCCGCACGCGTGCGTGCGGGAGTCCCGCTCGGCGGCGGCCCCGCTGGCCCTGCTCACGGCGGTGGGCGGAGCGTAGCGTCACCCATGGCCGGACGTTTGCCCGGTGTTTGCCGACCGCTCGCCGGGACCGGTGAACGCCGGGCCCGGGCACGCCGTACGAAACGGTGGCGGATCCGGTCCCCCCACCGGATCCGCCGCTCCGCCCGGCTTCGTACGGAAGGACCCCTCGGGTGCCTGTCTTCACACGGTCTCGTGACCTGCCCGACTCCCGCGACGGCTCGCCCGAGGGCGCCGACGGCACCGAGGCGGCCGGGGAGCCCGAGGCGCCGGAGGGCGGAACCACGCCGCCGCGCACCCTCGCCTCCCGCATCGCGTACGGGTGGGCCTGGCGGAGCCGCCATCCGCGGGCGGCGCGCGCGCTGTGGTGGACGACGACCGTGCTGGCCCTCGTGCTCGTGCTCGGGGCGATGGTGCTGCCGAACCAGCTGGGCCTCCTGCGGGCCGACCGGCTTCTGCGGCTGCCCGGCGAGGCGATCGTCTCGGCGGCCGTGCTGCTGTCGCTGCCGCGCCGCCCCCGGGTGGTGGCCGCGGCGGCGCTCGGGGCCGGCCTCGCGGCGCTGACCGTGGTCAACGTCCTGGACATGGCGTACTCCGAGTACCTGGGCCGCGGCTTCAACCTGGTCCTGGACTGGGGTCTGCTGGACGACGCGCAGTCCTACGTCGCGGACTCGATGGGCGGGGCGACGGCCCTCGGCGCCGCGATCGGCCTGCTCCTGCTGATCGCCGTGCTGTTCGTCGTGATGGCGCTGGCGGCGGTCCGGCTGAGCGAGGTGCTGGCGCGCAACGTCCCCGCGGCGACCCGCGGCACGCTGATCGCCGGCACGGTCTGGATCACCTGCTCCGTCCTGTCCCTCCAGTACGCCGGGCTGCCGCTCGCCTTCCACCGCGCGGTCAGCGCCGTCACCGTCAAGGCCAAGGACGTACGGCAGACCCTCGCGGACGAGGCCGCGTTCGCGAAGGAGGCCCGCGCGGACGCCTTCGGCGACACCCCGCCCGACCAGCTCGTGCCCGACCTGCGCGGCAAGGACGTGATCTTCACCTTCATCGAGAGCTACGGCCGCAGCGCGATCGAGGACCCGATCATGTCCCCCGGCGTCGACCGGACGCTCACCGCGAGCACCGCCGCGCTGGCGAAGGCCGGCTACCGCGCCAAGAGCGGCTGGCTGACCTCGGCGACCTTCGGCGGCAGCAGCTGGCTCGGCCACTCCAGCACGCTGTCCGGGCTGTGGATCGACAACCAGCAGCGCTACCGCACGGTCATGAACAGCGACCGCCTCAGCCTGCCGAAGATCTTCCAGAAGACCGGGGCCTGGGACACGGTGGGCGTGATGCCCGGCATCCAGAAGGCGTGGCCCGAGCAGAAGCACTACGGCCTCGACAAGGTCTACAACGCCTTCCAGATGGGCTACCGGGGACCGAAGTTCAGCTGGTCGACGATGCCCGACCAGTACGCGCTGGAGGCGTTCCAGCGGCTGGAGCACGGCAGGGAACGCGACAGGCCGCTGATGTCGGAGATCATCCTGACCTCCAGCCACCAGCCGTGGGCCCCGCTCCCGGAGATGGTCGGCTGGGACGAGGTGGGCGACGGCTCGGTCTTCGACGGCATCCAGCGGGCCGGCGAGAAGGCGTCCGACGTCATCGCCGACTCGACCAGGTCCCGCGAGGCCTACGGCAGGTCGATCGAGTACTCGGTGACCGCCCTCACCCAGTGGCTGGAGCGCTACGGCACCGAGGACACCGTCCTGGTCTTCCTCGGCGACCACCAGCCCATCACCCGGGTCAGCGGCGAGAACGCCAGCCGTGACGTGCCGGTCTCCGTCGTCGCCAAGGACCCGGCGGTCCTCGACAAGATCGCGGCCTGGAAGTGGACCGACGGCCTCCGGCCGGCCCACGACGCCCCGGTCTGGAAGATGGACCTCTTCCGGGACCGCTTCCTGACCGCGTACGGGTCGACCCCGCACCCCACGAAGGACTGACCCGGACCGGGAACCGGCGGGGCGTGGGAGGGCACACCCCGTCGGTCGCCTCAGCCGCCGGAGGTGTCCAGTTCCGCTTCCTCGCCGACGCCCGCGCAGTCGTAGGGGTCCTTCAGCCAGCCGTCCGGGAGGACGACCCGGTTGTTGCCGGAGGTGCGCCCGCGGGGGCCGTCGGCACCGGCGGGCCAGGGCTGGTCGAGGTCCAGTTCGTCGAGTCCGGCGCGGAGCTCCGCCAGGGAGGAGGTGACCGCGAGGCGCCGCCGCATGTCGGAGCCGACGGCGAAGCCCTTGAGGTACCAGGCGACGTGCTTGCGGAAGTCGACGACGCCCCTGGTCTCGTCGCCGATCCACTCGCCGAGGAGAGTGGCGTGCCGGACCATGACGTCGGCGACCTCGCGCAGGGAGGGGCGCGCGACGTCCTGGGGACGGCCCTCGAAGGCGGCGACCAGGTCCGCGAACAGCCACGGCCGGCCCAGGCAGCCGCGGCCGACGACCACTCCGTCGCAGCCCGTCTCGCGCACCATCCGCAGCGCGTCCCCGGCCGACCAGACGTCGCCGTTGCCGAGGACGGGGATCTCCGGGACGTGCTCCTTCAGACGGGCGATCGCCTCCCAGTCGGCGGTGCCGCCGTAGTGCTGGGCGGCGGTACGGCCGTGCAGCGCGATGGCGGTGACGCCCTCCTCGACGGCGATGCGGCCGGCGTCGAGGTAGGTGATGTGGTCGTCGTCGATGCCCTTGCGCATCTTCATGGTGACGGGGAGGTCCCCGGCGCCGCCGACGGCCTCGCGGAGGATGGCGCGGAGCAGGTTGCGCTTGTAGGGGAGCGCGGAGCCGCCGCCCTTGCGGGTGACCTTGGGGACCGGGCAGCCGAAGTTCAGGTCGATGTGGTCGGCCAGGCCCTCGTCGGCGATCATGCGGACGGCCTTGCCGACGGTCGCCGGGTCCACGCCGTACAGCTGGATCGAGCGCGGCTTCTCGCTCGCGTCGAAGTGGATCAGCTGCATGGTCTTCTCGTTGCGCTCGACCAGCGCCCGGGTCGTGATCATCTCGCTCACGAACAGGCCCTTCCCCCCACTGAACTCCCTGCACAGGGTGCGGAAGGGCGCGTTGGTGATACCGGCCATGGGAGCGAGGACGACCGGCGGCTGAACGGTGTGCGGGCCGATCTGCAAGGGGGGAACGGGCGTGGACATCCGCCCATTGTCACCCATCGACGACCCTCATGTAGCGGTCATTAGTTAGACGCACTATCGAACCCGGCGTAGCATGACCGCATGCCCGAGCTGAGCCAGCGACGACGTCTGCTCGTCCTCGCGATCTGCTGCATGAGCCTGCTGATCGTGAGCCTCGACAACACGATCCTCAACGTCGCCCTCCCCGCGATGCAGCGCGACCTGCACGCCGGCACCTCCGGCCTCCAGTGGACGATCGACGCCTACACCCTCGTCCTCGCGTCCCTGCTGATGCTCGCCGGGTCCACCGCCGACCGGATCGGCCGCAGGAAGGTCTTCCTCGCGGGCCTGGTCGTGTTCTCCCTCGGCTCCCTGCTCTGCTCCCTCGCCCCCGGCCTCGACCTGCTGGTCGCGGCCCGCATGGTGCAGGCCGTCGGCGGCTCGATGCTCAACCCGGTCGCCATGTCGATCATCACCAACACGTTCACGGACCCGCGCGAACGCGCCCGCGCCATCGGCGTGTGGGGCGCGGTCGTCGGCATCTCCATGGCCGCCGGCCCCCTGATCGGCGGCCTGCTGGTGGAGTCCGTCGGCTGGCGCTCCGTCTTCTGGGTCAACCTGCCGGTCGGCCTCGCCGCCCTCCTGCTGACCCTGCGGTACGTCCCCGAGTCCCGCGCCCCGAAGGCCCGCCGCCCCGACCCGGTCGGCCAGCTCCTGGTCATCGTCCTCTTCGGCTGCCTGACGTACGCGATCATCGAGGCGCCCGAGGCCGGGCCCGGCACCAGCCTGCCCTTCGCCGCGGTCGCCCTCGCCGCCCTGCTCGGCCTCCTGCGCTACGAGCCCCGCCGCGACGAACCCCTCATCGACCTGCGGTTCTTCCGGTCGGCGCCGTTCAGCGGGGCGACCGTGATCGCGATCAGCGCCTTCGCGGCGCTCGGCGGGTTCCTGTTCCTGTCCACGCTGTACCTCCAGAACGTCCGCGGCCTCGACGCCCTCCACGCCGGTCTGTGGATGCTGCCGATGGCCCTCCCGACCTTTCTGTGCGCCCCCCTGTCCGGGCGGCTCGTCGGCAGCCGGGGGCCACGGGTGCCCCTGCTGGTCGCCGGCCTCGCGATGACCGCGAGCGGCGTGCTGTTCGCCGCGTTCGACGCGGAGACCTCCGACACCACGCTGTTCCTCGGGTACGTGCTGTTCGGCATCGGCTTCGGCTTCGTGAACGCCCCCATCACCAACACCGCGGTCTCGGGGATGCCCCGCGCCCAGGCCGGGGTCGCCGCCGCCGTCGCCTCCACCAGCCGGCAGCTCGGCCAGACCCTCGGGGTCGCGGTGGTCGGGGCGGTGCTCGCGGCGGGCATCGGGGCGTCGGCGTACCGCGAGACGTTCGTGGCGGCGGCGGTGCCGGGATGGTGGATCCTCGCCGGGTGCGGGGCGCTGGTGCTGGTGGTGGGCCTGGTGAGCAGCGGGCCGTGGGCACGGGGGACGGCCGCGCGGGCGGCCGAGCGGCTGGCCTCCCCCGAGATCCGCGAACAGGCGGAGCTGAGCGCCTGACGCCCTGCGGGCGGGCTTTCGGGGGGGGCGGGTAGCGCCCTGCGGGCTGACTCAGGAAGGGGCAGACGAGCAGCGCCACGGGCCTGCGGGCGGCAGGCCCATGGCGCCCAGCGGACGGACTCCCGGGCGGCAGGCCCATCGCGCCCGGCCGCCAAGCCTCCGGACGGCGGGCGGGTGCGCCCCGCGGCCGGACCCACGAAGCGGCAGACGCGCAACGCCCCGCACCACAGGCCTGCGGGCGGCAGGCCCGTGACGCCCGGCGGACGGACTTGCGGGCGGCAGACCCATCACGCCCGGCCGCCAAGCCTTCGGACGGCGGGCGGGTGCGCCCCGCGGCCTGCTCGGGGGGCGGCGGGCTCGGACCGTCCCGGGCCGGGCGGGCCGCGGTGCCGCATGGCACCGCGTCCCTCGCGAACCGCGCTCACGCCGCTCGTGCGGCCGGGCCGGGCCGGCGCCTCAGCAGCAGGTCCTCCACCCTCGGCAGTGCCTTCTGGCCCGCCAGGGCCAGCGCCATCGCCGCCAGGACCCCCGCCCAGGCCAGCGGGCCCAGTGGCGTGCAGCCGAAGAACTGACTGGCGCCCGGCGTCTCCACCAGCGCGAACAGGACCGCCGCCGACCCCAGGGACGTGAGGCGCACCAGGGGGCTGTCGCGGCGGTCGGCCAGGGTCTGGGCCAGTTGCGTGCCCACCACCGCGCACAGGGCCATCGTGGTCGAGCGCCGGGCCGTGCCCGGGGTGAAGCGGCCGATGAGCCAGGCGACGGTGGCGCCCAGGCAGGTGGTGAGGGCCCGGTGGCGGATCTGGCGGACGAGAGGGGCGCCGAGGAGGGCCGTGCCCAGGGGGGCGCCGGTCTCCGCGGCGTCGGCCTCCTCCTTGGGGGTCACCGCCACCGCCATCGCCGGGAACAGGTCCGTGAACAGGTTGACCAGCAGCATCTGGCGGGTGGACAGGGGCGCGGAGCCCGACAGCAGGGTGCCGAGGACGCCGAAGCCGACCTCGCCCGCGTTGCCGCCGATGAGGATGGCGATGGCGTCGGCCACGCTGTGCCAGAGCGAACGGCCTTCCTGGACGGCATCGATGAGGACCGAGAGGTCGTCGCCGGTGACGACGAGGTCGGCGGCGTTGCGGGCGGCGGCCGAACCGCGGGCGCTGATGCCGACGCCGATGTCGGCGGCGCGGATCGCGGCGGCGTCGTTGGCGCCGTCGCCGACCATGCCGACGACCCGGCCCGCGTCCCTGAGGGCCTCGACGACCTGGAGCTTCTGCTCGGGCGCGACCCGGGCGACGACGTCGGCGTCCCGGAGCATCCGGGAGCGCACGGAGCGGTCGGCGGCGGCGAGTTCGTCGCCGGTGACCACGTTCGCGTCGTCCGGCCAGCCCAGCCCGACGGCGATGGCGTGCGCGGTCCGCGGATGGTCGCCGGTCAGCACGACGGGCCGTACGCCCGCCTCGCGCAGTCCGTGGACCAGGGCCGGCGAGGTCTCGCGCGGTACGTCGGCGAGGGCCACGAGTCCGGTGAACTCCAGCCCCTCCAGGGGCGCTTCGAGGGCGTCCGCCGCCCGCTCGCCGTCCGCCAGCGGGCGCTGGGCCACCGCCAGGACCCGCAGGCCGTCGGCGGCGAGGGACTGGGACCGGTCGTGCAGCCGGGAGGGCAGACCGGCGCAGGTGGGCAGGACGGTCTCCGGGGCGCCCTTGACGACCAGCACGGGCGGACCGCCGGCGGACCGCCCGACCGCGGCCGCGTAGCCGCGGCCGGCCTCGAAGGGCAGCCCCTCGGTCTGCCGCCAGTCGGGGTCGGGTCCGGCGGCGTCCAGGACGGCCTCGTCGGTGGCGTGCGCCGGGCGGTGCGGGTCGCCGTCGAGGCGGGGGCAGGCCCGGGCCGCGGCGCGCAGGGGGGCGGCGGCGGCCGGGTCGGTGAGTGGGTGGACCGTGCCGTCCGGACCGGTCACCCGGACCAGGCGCAGCCGGTTCTCGGTGAGGGTGCCGGTCTTGTCGAAGCAGACGGTGTCCATCCGGCCCAGCGCCTCCAGCGTGCGCGGGGTGCGGACGAGGAGGCCGCGGCCGCTGAGCCGGCGGGCGGCGGCGAGCTGCGCGACCGTGGCGACCAGGGGCAGCCCCTCGGGTACGGCGGCCACGGCGACGGCGACCCCGCCGCTCACGGCCCGGCGGACCGGGGTGCCCCGCAGCAGCGCCAGGCCGGTCACCGCGGCGCCGCCCGCCAGGGTCAACGGCATGGCCTTGCGGGTGATCTCCTGGAGGCGGGCCTGCACTCCGGCGGCCGGCGGGACGCGCGCGGCGAGGGAGACGGCGCGGGCGGCCTCGGTGCGGTCGCCGGTGTCGACGACGAGGGCCCGGGCGTGCCCCGCCACCACGGTCGTCCCCTCGAAGACCATGCACCGCCGTTCCGCGACGGGGGCCTTCGGGACGGGGTCCACGGCCTTGCCGACCGGCAGGGACTCGCCGGTCAGCGCCGACTCGTCGACCTCCAGCCCGTCCTCCCACAGCAGGCGGGCGTCGGCGGGCACGACGTCGTCGGCCTGGAGGTCGATGACGTGGCCGGGAGCGAGCCCGGCGGCGTCGACCACGTGCGTGGCCGTCCCGTCGTCGGCGACCCGCGCCTTCTGCTGCTGTCCCGCGACCAGCCCGGACAGGGCGCGCTCGGCCCGCAGCCGCTGGAAGCCGCCGACCAGGGCGTTCAGGTCGAGGGCGCCGAGGACCAGCAGGGCGTCCACGACCGAGCCGAGGATCGCGGACGCGGCCGAGCCGACGGCCAGGACCGGGGTGAGCGGGTCGTCCAGTTCGCCCCGCACGGCCCGGGCCAGCTGCCCCGACCAGCGCGCCGGGGCCAGCACGGGAAGGCGTACGACCGTGCCGGCGGCCGTGCGCACCCGGGCCGCCGCCCGTTCGGCGGGGCCCGGTTCCGGGGGCGCCTCGCGCTCCAGCCGGTCCCGCACGTCGTCCGGGTGCAGGGCGTGCCAGGCGACCCGGGGCCGGGGGTGCGGCGGGCGGGCCAGGGCGACGCCGAGCGCGGCGCGCGCTCCGGTCAGCAGGGCCAGCGCGGCGCCCGCGTCGACGGGCGCGTGCCGCAGGCCCGGCAGCAAGGAGCCGGGACTCCTCCCGCGGGACTCGCCGACGGCCACGAGCAGGCCGGACAGCGCGGCGCCGGACCGGGCCAGGGTCTGCGACCGGCCGCCGACCCGGCGGGCCGCCGGTACGGCGGTCAGCAGCCGCCACACGTCCGCCAGGCCGTGCGGGGCGAGGACGTCCGCGCCCCACACCACCTGGCCGTCCTCGTCGGTGAGGGCGACGGCCACGTCGCCGCGCAGCAGACCGGCGGTGACGTCGGCGTCGTCGTGGGGGCGGGGGCGGGCGACCGCGACGACGCCGCCCTCGCCGCGCAGCCCGTCGACCACCTCGCCCAACGGGCGGTCCGCGCCGACGACCCGGTCGGCGAGGCCGGTGAAGTCGGCCAGTGCCGGGTCGTCGACGACCACGACGCGCAGGCCGGCCCGGCGGGCGGCGTCCAGGACGGGCTCGGTCCACGGGTCGGCGCCCGCGCCGGGCTTTCGGAGCGCACTGGGGTGCAGGACGACCGTCCGGGCCATCTCCAGCTGCCGCAGCCGGCCCGGGTCGCGCACCAGCACGCCCTCGCGGGAGAGGGCGCAGCCAAGGGCGGCGTGGAAGACGGCGGGCCCGTACCGGGCCGCCTTCGGGGAACCGGCCAGGACCGCCTCCGCCGACTCGGCGAGGTCGTGCTTGACGAGCAGCGCCGCCACCGCGCCCAGGACGCTGCCCGCCGAGGCGTGGGCGGCGTACTCCTGGGCCGGGGAGGTGCGCAGCGGCGGCCGCAGGGACGGGTCGGCGGGCACGCTGTGCCGGTCCGGGACGCACAGGTGGTCGTGGACGGTCTCGAAGGCGGCCGTCCGCACCAGCGCCTCCGTCAGCTGGGCGGCGCGCAGCGCGCCGTCCAGCACCAGCGAGGTCGGGGTGTGCCCGGCGCCGTGCACGGCCGCGTTCACGACGGCGAGGAAGACCTCCATGCGGGGGTCGCCCAGGCGGGCCCGCAGCCAGGAGCGGAAGCGGGGGTTCTCGCGCAGCAGCGTGACCGCGGCGGTCAGCAGCCGCGGCGACGGCGGCAGCCGCAGGGCGGACCCCGCCAGCGCGGCCGCGGCACCCGCCGCGTCGGCGGCGAGGGTCTCGGCGGCGGTCCGCACGGAGGCCGGATCGCCGGGGTGCCCCAGCTCCTCCACGTCGTCGTCGGCGGGGACCAGCCCGTGCCGCTCCGCGAGCGCCTCCGCCCGCTCCACGACGCTGTCGCTCACCGCCTCCTCGACCGCCACCACCACCAGCCGTGCCAGCCCGCTGTCCCAGTAGGCGAGGGCGACATCGGGATGTTCGGCGAGCACGGCCGCCACCCGGCGGGCCCGGTGTTCGAGGGAACGGGTGCGGGAGGTGACGCCGGCGGGGGCCTCCGCGGGGGCCCCGGCGTCCGCCGGGCGGGGCGGCTCCCCGGGGAGCGGGGGCGCAGGAGCCTCGGCGTCCGGGCGGGGCGGCCTCCCGGCATCCGGGCGTGCGGCAGCCTCGGCAGCCGCACCGGGCGCGTCCTGGGGAACCGGGCGCGCGGAGGCCTCGGTGTCCGTCGGACCTGGCGGCCTTCCGGCCTGCGGGCGCGCGGAGGCCTCGGCGGTCGGGTGGGGCGGCTTTCCAGGGGTGGTCTCCCCGAGCGTGGCCTCCCCGGGGGCGGCCTCGCGCAGGGACAGGTGGGTGCGGGTGCCGGCGCGCCAGTGGGGGGAGGTGCCCGGGAGGGCGGCGCGGGTGACCCGGGCCAGCCGTAGTGCGGAGTCCGCGACCCGTACTCCCGCCCTGGCCGTGCCCGCGACCGCGCCGGCGGCGGCGCCCACGGCCGGGGCCGTGCCGCGGGCGAGCAGGCGCGGGCCGGCCAGGGCCAGCCCGGCGGCGGCCGCCGCGGGCCGGGTGAGGATTCCCGTGGCCATCACCGGCCCTCGGCGTCCCGTGCGGCACGCGACGGCGTCGCGTGGTGCGAGGGCAGCTTGTCGGAGGGGGTCGCGGGCGTCGCCGCGCGCTCCGCCGCGGCGGCCACCGCCGAGTGCCCGGCGAGCACCTCGGGCGTGGTCGGTGCGCCGGACGCGTCGCCCGCGGTGCGCCTGCCGGTCCCACCCGCGTCCGCCACGTCCGTGCCCGCCACGTCGGCGCCCGCCACGTCCGTGCCCGCCGCGTCGCCGTCCGTCCGCGGCCGCGGTCGCGGCTGGGTCAGCCAGGCCACCGCCGCCCCGGTCACCGCGACGGGCCACTCCACGACCCCGGCGACGCCGAGCACGCCCGCGCCGGTGTAGACGGCGAGCCGGCGCCCGCGCGGGGACACCGCGCCGACCTTGTCGAGCGCGCCCCCGGCGGCCCGGCCCACCAGGCCGGCGCCGGGCACCCTGTTCAGCACCGAGGCGGCCGCCCGCAGCGGCTGGGGGAGTTCCCGTGTCGAGGTCGCGTTCTGCTCGGTCATGGCTCTCACTCCTCGGGTGGCCCCCCTGTCCCCCGACCGCCCGAGTTCCCGCACCGCGGACCCTCACCCATGGACGGGACAACCGTCCCCGGTTCCTCCCGGCCGGGGTCCGGACCCGATCCGGCGGGTCCGCGTGCGGCCGCTCCGGCCGGGCCCGGCCCCGGTGCGCCGTTCCCGCGCGTTCCCGGCCGGCGAGCCCCGGTCCGGCCAACTCACCCCGTGGAATGCCCCGTTGATGTTGGACTTGTCGCACACTCTCAGCCGGTCCCGCCTCTGGAGGCAGCATGTCGGAGATCAACACGAGCAAGGTGAGCCGCTGGGACCAGCACGGGCGCGAGCACGTCGTCCGGGTCCGGCGGGCGGGGAGCCGGCGCACGATCCGGTGCGACACGTGCGGCTGGCACCAGGGCGCCCAGTTCCTGCCCTGGCTGAAGGCGGAGGAGCACCTGGCGCAGGCCCATCAGGCGACGGTGGACCCCGCGGGGGCGTAGCCCCGGCGGCGAGGCCCTCGCGCGCGGGGACTCCCCCGCCGCCCCGGACTCCACGGCGGCACCACGAAGCCCCCGGCTCCGGGAAGGGAGCCGGGGGCTTCGGTCGGTGCCGGGGCTCAGGCGCCGATCAGGCGGGCGGCCAGGTAGCCCTCGATCTGGTCGAGGGACACGCGCTCCTGCTTCATCGAGTCGCGCTCGCGCACGGTCACCGCGTTGTCCTCGAGCGTGTCGAAGTCGACGGTGACGCAGTACGGCGTACCGATCTCGTCCTGACGGCGGTAGCGGCGGCCGATCGCGCCGGCGTCGTCGAAGTCGATGTTCCAGTTCTGCCGCAGCGCCTGGGCGAGGCCCTTGGCCTTGGGCGACAGCTCCGGGTTGCGCGACAGCGGCAGCACGGCGACCTTCACCGGGGCGAGGCGGTGGTCGAGGCGCAGCACCGTGCGCTTCTCCAGCTTGCCCTTGGCGTTGGGCGCCTCGTCCTCGACGTAGGCGTCGAGCAGGAACGCCAGCATCGCGCGGCCGACACCGGCCGCGGGCTCGATGACGTACGGCGTCCAGCGCTCGCCGGCCTCCTGGTCGAAGTAGGAGAGGTCCTGGCCGGAGGCCTTGGCGTGGGCGCCGAGGTCGTAGTCGGTGCGGTTGGCGACGCCCTCCAGCTCGCCCCACTCGTTGCCGCCGAACTGGAAGCGGTACTCGATGTCGGCGGTGCGCTTGGAGTAGTGGGAGAGCTTCTCCTTCGGGTGCTCGTACCACCGCATGTTCTCTTCACGCAGGCCGAGACCGGTGTACCAGTTCCAGCGCTGCTCCATCCAGTACTCCTGCCACTGCTCGTCCTCGCCCGGCTTGACGAAGAACTCCATCTCCATCTGCTCGAACTCGCGCGTGCGGAAGATGAAGTTGCCGGGCGTGATCTCGTTGCGGAAGGACTTGCCCATCTGGGCGATTCCGAACGGCGGCTTGCGGCGCGAAGTGGTCTGCACCTGGGCGAAGTTGGTGAAGATGCCCTGGGCGGTCTCGGGGCGCAGGTAGGCGATGGAGCCGGTGTCCTGCGTGGGGCCGAGGTGGGTGGAGAGCAGGCCCGAGAACTGCTTGGGCTCGGTGAACTGGCCCTTGTTGCCGCAGTTCGGGCAGTTCACGTCCGCCAGGCCGTTCTCCGGCAGGCGCTTGTGCTTGGCCTCGTAGGCCTCCTCCAGGTGGTCCGCGCGGAACCGCTTGTGGCAGGAGGTGCACTCGGTGAGCGGGTCGGAGAAGGTGGCGACGTGGCCGGAGGCGACCCAGACCTCGGGGGCCAGGATGACGGACGAGTCGATGCCGACCACGTCCTCGCGCGACGTCACCATGTAGCGCCACCACTGGCGCTTCAGGTTCTCCTTGAGCTCGACACCCAGCGGTCCGTAGTCCCAGGCGGCGCGCTGGCCACCGTAGATCTCACTACAGGGGAATACGAAGCCACGGCGCTTGCTCAGGCTGACGATGGTGTCGATCTTGTCGGCGGCCACGGTGCTCTCTTCATAACGACGACGGGCGACGAAGCGAGATGCTTCCAGAGAATTGCCCCAGGGTACCGGCGGGGGCTCCCCCTCGGCCAAATCGGTACCCTTCCAAGGCTTCACGGAGGGCGGCGGACCCGCCGGGGGCATCCTCGCCGGGTCCTCGCCCCGGCCGCCGCCCACGACTTTGTTGACAACGGTTTCCATATTTGTTGAAAATGACTGTCATGAACGTACGACGACACCACATATCCGGGACGGCCCTCGCGGCCGTCACCGCCCTCGGCCTCGGCACCCTGTCCGCCTGCTCGACCGACAGCGCGGCCGCCGGCGGCACGGAGAAGTTCGATGTCGTCGCGTCGTTCTACCCGATGGCCTTCCTCGCCGAGCGGATCGGCGGCGACCACGTGAACGTCACCAGCCTGACCGAGCCCGGCCAGGAACCGCACGACCTGGAGATCAGCACGCGGCAGCGCGCCCAGTTGGAGGAGTCCGACGCGGCCCTCTTCCTCAAGGGCCTGCAGCCCGCGGTCGACGAGGCCGTCGACCAGTCCGGGATCGGGACGAAGATCGACGCCACCACCCTCACCACGCTGGAGGAGCACGGCAGCGAGGTCGGCGGCCACGCCGACGGGCACGAGGACGAGCACGCCGCCGAGGACGAGCACGGGCACGAGGAGACCGGCGGCAAGGACCCCCACGTCTGGCTCGACCCGGTGAAGTACGCCGAGGTCGCCGAGGGCGTCGGCAAGGCGTTCGCCGAGGCCGACCCGGACCACGCGGCCGACTACCGGAAGAACACCGCCGACCTGGTGGCCAAGCTCGGTGCCCTGGACACCGAGTTCAAGAACGGCCTGGCCGCCGCGAAGACCAAGGTCTTCATCACCACGCACGCCGCCTTCGGCTACCTCGCCGAGCGCTACGGCCTGACCGAGGAGGCCATCAGCGGCCTCGACCCCGAGTCGGAGCCCAGCGCCGCGCGCGTCAAGGAGCTTGAGAAGATGGCGAAGGCCGACGGCGTCACCACCGTGTTCTACGAGACGCTCGTCAGCGACAAGACCGCCAGGACCGTGGCCCGGGACGCGAAGCTGAAGACGGACGTCCTCGACCCGATCGAGGGCATCACCGACAAGTCCCGCGGCACCGACTACTTCGCGGTCCAGAGGGCGAACCTCAAGGCCCTGCAGACGGCCCTGGGAACCGCATGATCTTCACGGAGGGCGTGATGGACACCAAGAGCGAACCCGTCATATCGCTGCACGGTGTCCGCGCCGAACTGGGCTCGCGCCCGGTCCTGCGCGGCATCGACCTCACCGTGCACCGCGGTGAGGTCGTCGCCCTGCTCGGCGCCAACGGCTCCGGCAAGTCGACCACCGTGCGCAGCGTCATCGGCCAGGTGCCGCTCAGCGCCGGGCACATCGAGCTGTTCGGCACCGACCGGCGCCGGTTCCGGGACTGGCCGCGCCTCGGCTACGTACCGCAGCGCACCACGGCCGCCGGCGGCGTCCCGGCGACCGTCACCGAGGTCGTCTCCTCCGGACGGCTGTCCCGGGCCCGCTTCGGCGTCCTGCGCAGGGCCGACCACGAGGCCGTGCGCCGCGCGCTGGACCTCGTCGGCATGGCCGACCGCGCCAAGGACTCCGTCGACGCCCTCTCCGGCGGCCAGCACCAGCGGGTGCTGATCGCCCGCGCGCTCGCCGCCGAACCCGAGCTGCTGATCATGGACGAGCCGATGGCGGGCGTCGACCTGGCGAGCCAGGAGGTCCTGGCCGAGACCCTGCGCGAGCAGGTCGCCCAGGGCACCACCGTGCTGCTCGTCCTGCACGAACTGGGCCCCCTGGAGCCCCTCATCGACCGGGCCGTCGTCCTGCGCGACGGCTGCGTCACGCACGACGGGCCGCCGCCCCGGGCGCTCGGCCAGCACGCGCTGCCCGGCCACGACCACGTACACCCGCACGCTCCGGCGGGCACCGAACCGATCCGCACGGGACTGCTGAGCTGATGGACTTCCTCGACTACGCCTTCATGCAGCGGGCGCTGCTCGCCGCCGTCCTGGTCGGCATCACCGCCCCCGCCGTCGGCATCTACCTCGTCCAGCGCCGCCAGGCCCTCATGGGCGACGGCATCGGCCACGTCGCGATGACCGGCGTCGGCCTCGGCTTCCTGCTGTCGTGGTCCCCGGTCTGGATGGCCACCGCCGTCTCCGTCCTCGGCGCGGTCCTCATGGAGCTGATCCGCTGGTACGGCAGGACCCGCGGCGACATCGCCCTCGCCATGCTCTTCTACGGTGGCATGGCCGGCGGCGTGATGTTCATCAACCTCGCGCCGACCGGCTCCAACGCCAACCTGACGTCGTACCTCTTCGGCTCGCTGTCGACGGTGTCGGAGTCGGACGTGACCGCGATCTGCGCCCTCGCGGCCTTCGTGGTCCTCGTCACTGTCGGACTGCGCCGGCAGCTGTTCGCGGTCAGCCAGGACGAGGAGTTCGCGCGGGTCACCGGACTGCCGGTGCGCGCCCTGAACCTGCTGACGGCCGTCACCGCGGCGGTCACCGTCACCGTCGCCATGCGGGTCGTCGGCCTGCTGCTGGTGTCGGCGCTGATGGTGGTGCCGGTGGCGGCGGCCCAGCAGCTCAGCCGCAGTTTCGCGGCGACCTTCGCGATCGCCGTCGCGATCGGCGTCGGCGTGACGATCGGCGGCACGGTCACCTCGTACTACCAGGACGTCCCGCCCGGCGCGACGATCGTGCTGCTGACCATCGGCGCGTTCCTCGTGCTGACCGCCCTGGCCGCCCCGCTGGCCCGGCGCCGCGCCCGCGCGGCCGCCGCCGCGCAACCCGCCGGGGACCCGGCGGAGTGCGCGATTCCGGCCAGCCGCGCGGGCGGCGACGGAGTCGGCGTCTGACCACGCACAGCCCGGACTGGCACAATGGCCCGGCACAGCGCAGACGTGAGGAGGCAACGGTGACGACCGCTGGATCGCCCGTGAAGGGCCGAGCCACCCGGCAGCGCGCCGCCGTGGCGGCGGCGCTCGACGAGGTCGAGGAGTTCCGCAGCGCTCAGGAACTCCACGACATGCTCAAGCACAAGGGCGACTCCGTCGGGCTGACCACGGTCTACCGCACCCTGCAGACCCTCGCCGACGCCGGCGAGGTCGACGTGCTGCGCACCTCCGACGGCGAGTCCGTCTACCGGCGCTGCTCCACCGGCGAACACCACCACCACCTCGTCTGCCGCGCCTGCGGCAAGGCGGTCGAGGTCGAGGGACCCGCGGTCGAGACGTGGGCGGAGGCCATCGCCGCGGAACACGGGTTCGTGAACGTGGCCCACACGGTGGAGATCTTCGGCACCTGCGCGGAGTGCGCCGCGGGGTGAGCGGGACCCACGTGCGGGTGGGTCACGGGACCGCCCGGGGGCTTCGCCCCCGGACCCCCTTCTCGGCCTGAACGGCCTCGTCCTCAATCGCCGGACGGGCTGGTCACTCCTGCCGGCCCTCCATCGCCAGGAGCTCCTCGTTCGGGATCGCGCCGCCGAAGCGGCGGTCCCGGGAGGCGAACTCCAGGCAGGCCCGCCACAGGTCGCGGCGGTCGAAGTCCGGCCACAGGACGTCCTGGAAGACCATCTCCGCGTAGGCGCTCTGCCACAGCAGGTAGTTGGACGTGCGCTGCTCGCCGCTCGGGCGCAGGAACAGGTCCACGTCCGGCATGTCCGGGTAGTACATGTACTTCTGCAGGGTCTTCTCGTTGACCTTCGACGGGTCGAGACGGCCCGCCTTCACGTCCTCCGCGAGGGCCTGCGCCGCGTCGGCGATCTCCGCGCGTCCGCCGTAGTTCATGCAGAAGTACAGCGTGAGGCGGTCGTTGTCCTTCGTCTGCTCCTGCGCGATCTGGAGCTCCTTGGCGACCGACTTCCACAGCTTGGGCATCCGGCCCACCCAGCGCACCCGGATGCCCAGCTCGTCGAGCTGGTCGCGGGTCCTGCGGATGAAGTCGCGGTTGAAGTTCATCAGGAAGCGCACCTCGTCGGGCGAGCGCTTCCAGTTCTCGGTGGAGAAGGCGTACAGGGAGATGTTGCGCACACCGATCTCGACGCCGCCCTGGAGGACGTCCAGCACCCGCTCGGCGCCCACCTTGTGGCCCTCGGTGCGGGGCAGGCCCCGCTCCTTCGCCCAGCGGCCGTTGCCGTCCATGACGATCGCCACGTGCTCGGGGACCAGCTCGCCGGGGAGCTTCGGCGCGCGGGCGCCGGACGGGTGCGGCTCCGGCGCCTTGTACTCCCGACGCTGCCGCCCCAGGAACCCGCGTACGACCATGTGCTTCTCGTCTCCTCTTGCGTCTCGGCTTGCTTCTACTTCTCGACGTACCGCAGGGAGCGCAGACCGCGCTCCAGGTGCCAGTGCAGGTACGCGGACACCAGCCCGCTGCCCTCCCGCACGTACCGTGCCTCACAGGCGTCCGCGGTCTCCCAGTCTCCCGTGAGCAGCGCCGCCAGCAGCGCCAGGGCCTGCGGCGAGGGTACGACGCTGCCGGGCACCCGGCAGTCGACGCAGACGGAGCCGCCGGAGGCGACGGAGAAGAACCGGTTGGGGCCGGGCATGCCGCACTTCGCGCAGTCGCCGAAACTGGGCGCGTAGCCGTTGACGGCGAGGGAGCGCAGCAGGAAGGCGTCCAGGACGAGGTGCGGGGCGTGCTCGCCGCGGGCGAGGGTGCGCAGGGCGCCGACGAGCAGCAGGTACTGCTGCACGGCGGGTTCACCCTCGTGGTCGGTGAACCGCTCGGCGGTCTCCAGCATGGCCGTGCCGGCGGTGTAGCGGGCGTAGTCGGTGACGATGCCGCCGCCGTACGGCGCGATGGTCTCGCTCTGCGTGCAGAGCGGCAGTCCGCGCCCGATCAGCTCGCTGCCCCGCGCGAAGAACTGCACGTCCACGTGCGAGAACGGCTCCAGCCGGGCCCCGAACTTCGACTTGGTCCGCCGCACCCCGCGGGCGACGGCCCGCACCCGGCCGTGCCCGCGGGTGAGCAGGGTGATGATCCGGTCCGCCTCGCCCAGCTTCTGGGTGCGCAGCACGATGCCGTCGTCGCGGAACAGACTCATGCCGCCATTCTCGCCTACGCGGCGGGAGCGGTGTGCCGTCGGCGGTCCACCGCTCCCGCAACCGTGTGGCAGGAGGAGGCGTCCGTGACTGAGGGGACCCCGGAGACCACCGGGTTTCCCCGGCTCAGTCACCGACGGACGGAGAGAACGATCTTAAGCTCGACGAACCGCCGCACCCTGCTCACCACCGCGGGCGCCCTCACCGCGGCCTCCCTGCTGGGCGCCGGTCCGGCGCGGGCCGCCGACGGCGCCGGACCCGTGGCGGCCCGCCTGCGCGCCCTGGAGGAGGCGCACGGCGCCCGCCTCGGCGTCTTCGCGCACAACGTGCGCACCGGGCGTTCCGTGCGCCACCGCGCCGGCGAACGCTTCCCCGTCTGCTCCCTGTTCAAGGTCCTCGCGGTCGCCGCCGTGCTCCGCGACCTGGACCGGGACGGCGAGGTCCTGGCCCGCCGCATCCACTTCACCGGCGACGACGTGGTGGAGAACTCGCCCGTCACGAAGGACCACGTGGCCGACGGCATGACCGTGGCCGAGCTGTGCGACGCGGCGATCCGCCGCAGCGACAACACGGCCGCCAACCTGCTGCTGCGCGAGCTGGGCGGCCCGGCCGCCGTCACCCGCTTCGCCCGGTCGATCGGGGACCGGGTCACCCGGCTCGACCGGTGGGAGCCGGAGCTGAACTCGGCCGAGCCGTGGCGGGTGACGGACACCACGACCCCGTACGCGATCGGCCGCTCCTACGCCCGGCTGGTGCTGGGCGACGCGCTGGCGCCCGGCGACCGGCGGCGGCTGACGGACTGGATGCTCGCCAACCGCACCAGCGACAACCGCTTCCGGGCCGGCCTGCCGCCCACCTGGACGCTCGCGGACAAGACCGGCGGCGGCTGGTACGGCGCCAACAACGACGCCGGGATCGCCTGGACGCCCGACGGCGCACCCGTCGTGCTGGTCGTGCAGGTCACGATGCCGGACCGGGAGGCCGCCTACGACCACGACCTGATCGTGGAGACGACGAGGCTGCTGGCGGCGACGCTCGGCTGAGACGCCGCCACCGGCACCGCCCCGGGGGCGGGCCCGGACGGCGCGTCAGTCACCGTCCGGGTCGGCCCCCGGGGTCAGCACGGGCACGGTGTCGGGCGTGCCGTTCGGGGAGATCTCCGCGGAGGCGTCCCACAGCTGGTCGAAGCGCCGGATCAGCGGCTGCACCTCGTCCGCGCGGGCGTTCACCGTGGTCGAGGAGTTCACGCTGAGCTGGTCGGCGTGGATCTCGTACGACAGCGCCCCGTCGAAGACGATCCAGTCGATCATCTTGCCGCGCCGCAGATGGGCGGGGAGCTGTTCCAGCACCACCACCCGGACCTGGATGCCGATCTGGCGCTGCTCCTCGCAGATGGGGGCCAGCGCGGAGCGCTCCCGGGGTTCCTTGACGATGAACAGCCGCCGTACGGTGACACCCCGCTCGGTGATCGCCTCGCGCTGGGCGGTGAGATAGCGGCTCGCGGGTTCGCTGGACCAGAAGCCGTCGTCGACGACGCTGGTGCTGATGGCGTCGATGCTGCTCCTGGTGCACTTGGTCAGCGTCATCAGCCAGTCGTGGTTCTCGCCCGGCGTCTCGGCGGTGAGGTTGGTGAGGTCCTCCATCTGCGCGGCGAGGCGGTTGATCTCCTCGTGCGCGAACTCGTGCAGGATGCCGGGTCCCATGGAGACGACCTTGGTGGCGTGTTCGGCGAGCCGGGGCACCCCGTCGCCGCGCAGCTTCTCCACCTCGTTGAAGAGTTTGGTGGCCTCGCCTATGTCGGCGAAGCGCTTCTCCACGACGTCCTTCAGTTCGCTGAGCTGGTTCACGAAGGACGCCATGAACTGCACGATCAGGACCGTGCCGCCGCACAGCACGGACAGGACGAGCTGCCAGGGACCTTCCTCCTTCGGCAGCAGGACGTTGGTGAGGACGTAGACCACTCCGCCCACCACTACGGTGACCAGGAGTTTCAGCGTGAGCTGACGTGCGCTGTCGTTGTCGGACCGCCGCTGCTGGCCGCTTCGGAAGTACGAGTCCGTCGGTGCGCTCATCTCTCTTTCTCCCCCCGTTGGGATCGTGCGTCGAGTTGTGCGTCGGATGATGCTCGGACAGGTTCGGACAGGTGTCGTGCCGTGGGACGTGGCCCCGTGGAACCCGGTGCCGTGGGGCGTGGTGCCGTGCGGTGCCGCCGTCAGGACGGGGTCAGCGCGTCGCTCCGGGTGAGGAGACGTACGGCGAGCTGGTCCCGGATGCGCTGGGCCAGGCTCGTCCACTGTCTGCTGAAGCCCGGTGTCTCCTCCAGTTCCCGCCACAGGGTGTGCAGGCCGCGGTCGACGCGGGCCTGCGGCATCCACAGGTGCAGCAGGTGGTCGACGAGCGGGCGCAGCACCTTCAGTGCGGCCCGGCCGTCGTCGGAGCCGAGCCGCAGGCCGTCGAGCTTGTCGGCGACCGTGGTGAGCAGCCAGTCGTGCAGGGCGAGGTCCTCGCAGAGCGCGGCCGCCGCGGCGGGTGCGGTCCCGCGGGGCAGCCGCAGCTCGACGATCCGCCGGCCGTCGTCGGCGACGGTGAAGTGCGGGGCGGCCGCCTCGCCGTCGGCGGCCGGCAGGGCGGCCCAGCGCAGGCTGGTGTCGGTGGTGTTGAGCGGGGTGTCGTAGTCGAGCAGCCGGTGCTGGCGGGAGATCCGGGCGAGGAGGCTCTCGGCGACCGAGCCGACGTCCAGTTCGTCCTGCCGGTGTCCGGTCAGGAAGCCCTTGACCACGGCCGGCGCGGAGAGCTTGCCGACGGGCACGAGGACGCCGGGGCGGACCAGGTAGTAGCCCCAGGGCTGCCGCCGGTCGGGGCCGCGGGCGGGGACGCAGAAGTGGGCGGTGGCCTGGAGGACGCGGCCCTCGACGAGGGCGGCGCGGGCGGTCACCGTGCCGACGGCCCGGATCCTGGCGCCGCCGGCGGTGGGCAGCCGGCAGTCGACGCCGGTGAGGACGTCCGGGGAGACGGCGTGCCGGTTGGGGCGGCGGGAGAGCCGGACGCGTTCGTCGGCGCGCAGCCGCAGCAGTTGTTCGGCGGCCCGCTCGTCGACCGCGTCCCGGGTGGGCAGCAGGCAGGTGCGGACCTCCCCGCAGGCGAGGACCGGCTCCGTGGACTCCTGCGGGCCGCTCATGTCACAGCCCCGGCGGGAAGACGTAGGAGGTGCGGTCCACTACGCCCGCGGGGACGGGCCGGCCCTCCGCGGCGGACCGCTCGGCGACCTGCCGTAACGCCTCGGACTCGACGTGGACCTGGTCGAGGACGACGCGGACGGCGTGTTCGACGGGCAGGAAGCGGGCCGGGAGGATGCTGCAGGTGGCGTACGCGGCGAAGGGCGCGGCCAGGGGGTTGAGGCGTACCACCGGCGGCAGGGCGTCCCAGTCGGCGGGGAACTCCTTGTCGTCCCAGGGCTCGGGGGTCAGCACGGCCCGGCCGTCGTGGCGCAGCAGGCCGAGCCGGACGAGTTGCCAGACGGAGGCGAGGAAGGCGCAGGACCAGAGGCGTTCGTCCTCGGGTCCGCTCCACAGTTCGACGTCGACGAAGACGGAGTGGCCGCGGGCGCCGGTCTCGCTGGGCGGCTCCCAGACGGTGCCGGTGGCGTCGAGGGCGGCGGAGGTGCGGTGCGAGGGGGTGCGCCGGCCGTTGGTGAGCCAGCCGGAGCGGCTGACGGGCGGGCGGAAGCCGTTGCTGCCGGGCGGCGGGGACTCCACCAGCCGGTGCAGGACGGACTCGGCGAGTCCGGCGCGGTCGCGGTGGCCGGGTTCGGCGGCGGCGCAGCCGGACTCGCGGGCCAGGTAGTCGATGCTCAGGCCGGCCTCGGCGGCGGCCGCCAGCAGGGGCGGTACGAGTTCGGCGGGGGTGGACAGCCGGCTGAAGTAGTCGTCGACGAGGAAACAGGTGCTGATCCGCGGCCGTGCGCCGGCCGGCAGGGGGCCGACGCAGGCGCGGGCGGCGTCCACCCAGGGCCGTACGGCGGCGAAGTGGCGGCGCAGCCGGGCGGGGCCCTCGGCGAAGTCCTCCATGTACAGGTGGCCGAGTTCGAGGGAGAGGTGGGAGAACGGCACGGATTCGGTGCGCGGCTGTGCGCTGGTCTCCCGGAAGACGGTTCCCGGTCCGGTCACAGCTGCCCCCAGTGCTTGTCCTCGGTCAGGCGCTGGGCGAGTTCGCCCATCTTCTGCCAGGTCTCCACGTTGGCGATGCGCCGGTCGTGCACGTCCTCGTCGGTGATGAGCCGCTCCTGCCACTGGAGGACGGGTTCCAGCGGAATGGACGACAGGACGCGGGTCCTGCCGATACCGAGACCGGCCGCGGTTTCCTCCAGTTGGGTGTCGCACTGCCGCATCCACGCGTACTGCGCGGGCGAGGCCTGCGACCACATCGGCGAGTCGAGATCGGGTACGGCGGCGCGGACGAAGCGGATCGAGGCGGAAAGCGCGTCGGTGTCGTGCCCCATGGCGACGCCTGCCTTCACAATGCCCTGTTTCCCGTACACGAGTTCGGCGGCGGCCATGACGTGCTGGCGGGTCCAGCGGTGATAGACGAGCCAGCGCGTTTTCAGGCGGCCGAGTCCGCCGCGGGGCGAGGTGGCGGCGAGAGCGAGGTCCATCGCATAACTGCGTCCGGCGCTCAAGTCCACGATGATGACGTCGAATTCGCGTTTCAGCCGCAGGACGAGATCGACGCAGCGGTGCAGGTTCTCCTCGTCGGTGACGAATTCGCCGCCGGTGCGGTCGCCGGGCAGCAGGACGAGCCGGCCCGATCCGCCGGGCCGGCTGCGCAGCACGGGGTGCTCGGTGCGCGACCAGACGTCGACGCGCAGGGGTTCGGCGGTCTTGCCCTTGAGGTAGGAGTGCAGGCCGCGGTCCTCGGCCTCGGAGAGGACGTCGGGCAGGTCGAACACGGCGGCCGCGGTGGGCGAGCCGAAGTCGAAGTCCAGGTAGCAGACGTCGTCCCCGTCCAGCGCGCGGTGGTAGGCGAGGTTGGCGCTGGTCACGGACCGGCCGGTGCCTCCCTTGTCGGAGGCGGCGAACACGAGCACGCTCACACCCCCTGGTGGCCGGAGCCGCCGCGGGCCCGGGAGAGGGTGTCCAGCCGGCCGAGGACGCCGAGGGCCAGCGCGTAGGCGGTGCCGGGCTGTTCGTCGACGAGCAGGCGGGCCCGGCGCAGGTCGGCCTCGATGCCCTTGACCTCCTCGCCCTGGGGGCTCTTGGGGGCGGGCGCGGGCTGCTGCATCTGCTCCTTGCCGAAGAGATGCGCCGACTCGCTGATCAACGCCCTGGCCAGCAGCGACAGTTCGGCGCTGCGGATGGGCGGCTGGTCGTAGAGGCCGTGCGCGGCGACCATGCACTCGGTGACCCGCTCGGTCATGCTCCAGGACACCGGGCCCTGGCGTTCGGGGGACTCGGGGTAGACGGCGTGCACGTTGTCCCAGAGGCCGACGCCCCGTCCCTCGCTGATGCGGCGCTGCCAGAGGTGGTCGAGGATGTCCTCGGCGAGCCGCAGCAGGCGGTCCTGGGAGGCGATGTTCCTCGACAGCGAGCAGAGCTGGACGGTCCGTTTGAGCAACTGGGCGGAGAAGTCGGTCATCGTCCACTTCATGGGCGGGCCGACGGCCCCGCTGCCCAGCAGGGGCAGGGTGACACCGGGGTTGTGCAGGCCGACCGCGGGGTCGTCGCGGGTCATGCCGCTGGTGATCCGGCCGCGTTCGGCGAGGCGTTCCATGACGGCGACGGTGCGGGTGAGGTCGTCGTCGGTGGCGCGGCGGCGTACCAGGTCGTGGACGAGGATGGAGGCGACGGAGAGGGAGAAGTACTCCGACTCCAGTTGCTGGAGGGTGGTGCGCCAGGGGATCTGCTCCAGCGGCCAGGTGCCGTCGCCGAAGCGGGCGATGGCCGACCAGTACTGCTGGGTGATCTCCCAGCGCAGTCGCAGCGCGTCGGCGAGCTTCTGCTGTTCGGCGGTGAGCAGGCCGAGGACGAGGGTGCGCTCGGAGAACAGGTCGGGGATGCCGTCGAGGGCGACGACGGTGAAGTACAGGTAGGGCGTGGGGTGGGCGACGCCGGCGGGCTGTTTGCCGATCGCCTCGGCGGTCGCCGGTTCCACCTGGATGTCGGGCGCGCCCTTCACCAGGCTCCATGCCCAGCCGCACTCGAAGAGGCGGTTCTCGTTGCGCAGCGCGTCGGTGACGTCGGAGTCGAGACCGAGGGTGACGCTCTCGCTGATGACGGCGCGCAGGGCCTTGAAGCGCTCCTGGAAGCGCTGGAGGACCTGCCGTTCGGAGAGCCGGCCCTGGCCGAGGAGGCGGGTCAGGGACTGCCCCTGGTCGGAGGCGACGTCGACGACGTTGACGGTGAAGGAGCGCAGCAGGCTCACCATGGCGGCGGTGAGCCGGGCGCTGGTGGCGTCCCGGAGCCGGTCGATCTGCTGCAGGGTGCTCGCCCGCTGGGTCTTGCCCCGGTAGACCTTGAGGAAGCCGAGGGTGGCGAGGCAGAGGGTGACGGACATGGAGTAGCTGTCGACCACCCCCAGGGCCCGCTGTTCCTTGGTGAGTTCCTGCTGCGGGTCCTCGGCGGCGAAGTAGTGGCCGCCGGAGAAGGTGGGGCTCTCCTCGCCGCGGTGCTTCTCCATGAAGTCGGCGAGGACCTCGACCAGGTTCCCGGGGATCTCACTGGAGTCGCCCGCGGTCCTCAGCGCCCGTTCCACGTCCCGCTGGGTGGTGTCGGGGTCGTCGAGGCGGAAGGCGGTGATCTCGGTGGCCGGGTACAGCAGGCAGAGCAGCCGCTCGGCGTCGGCGACGCTGCTCAGGCCGCCCGACTCCCCCCACTCCCACTCACCGTCGTCGAAGGAGTGGCGGGCGACGGCCTGCCACACCTCGAGCAGGTTCTGTCTCGGCTTGATCTGCATGCCCATTCCCCTCGCACAGGCCCGTCACCACACGATCCACATGTTCACCCCGTCGTGGAACCGCGGGACGTCACTTTTTCCTTCGCCGGCCGCAGGCCAGAATCATTCCGGTGTATCCGTGGCGCACCAGTTGCTTCGGGTTGTCCAGGCAGAAGACCTTCATGTCCGTTTCGGCGAACGGGGCGAGAACGGTGCGCACCTCCACCTCGTCGATATCGCGGGCGGGAAACTCCTGCACGCCCACGCGATAGCCCTCGGAATGTTCCATGAAAGCGGCGGCGAAAGGCGCGCCGGGTTTCAGGGACTTCATGAAACAGCCCACACCCCGCCGGAATTCTTCGAGCGAGGTGGTGATGGATTCCGCGACGAAGAACATGGTGCCGATGTCCCAGGCGGGCTTTTCGCCGCAGAGGTCGAAGAGACTGCCGGGCCTGGGGGCGCGGACCGCTTTCCGGAAGTGCGCCCTGGGGTCGGCGCCGAGGCCCGCGTAAACCGCGCCCTCGCCGTGCGCGCCGCTCGTGAGGACCTCCCAGAACTGGTCCCAGTGGGCGTCGTAGCCGGAGAGCTGGCCGCGGAGGTAGTCGAGGTTCCGCTCGGACCGCTCGAGGAGCGTGATCCGGCCGCACCAGGGGAGCATCGCCAGGGCCGGATAGAGGTTGGGCCCCGCACCCACGTCGATACCGGCGCCGCCGCGACCGCCGTGCTTCTCGAAGTGATCATTGAAGTGATCTCGGACCCGAGTGAGGATCGCCCTGTCCACGGGCTGGATCTCCAGGTAATTCCGCTTGATGTACTCATCGGGATCGAAGGCGTCCCAGGGCACATCGGCATTCAGCTTTTCGGTGGCGGTGGGCGGTCCCGAGGTCATTGGTTCAGCCTAGCAGGGCGACGCACTCTTGAAGAAGTGCGTGCATCGGGCAATGATGGACGGTCGGGTATGCATATCGGACAAGAGCGAGCACGCGCGCCATTCATTTCGTCGATCCTTCACAAGGGGACTGCATGACTCCTCTTCCCCGTGTTCCCCGAGATCGTTCCCGGTCGGTCGCCGGTTCGACAGTGGGCCAGGCGTCCCAGGAAAGGCGCCCAGTGATCAGAGCGGCCACGGAGGAGGATCTCCCCCGCATCGTCCGGCTCGACGAGGAGGCCTTCCCGACCGCCCCGTACCCCTACTTCGTGCTGCGCCAACTGCTGGCCTCGTTCCCGGACTTCGTGTTCGTCGTGGACATGGGCGAGGACCTGGGCGGATACGTGCTGTCGACGCCGCCGGACGCGGCGCGGAGCTGGATCCTCAGCCTCGGCATCTCCCCGCCGCTGCAACGCCAGGGACTCGGACGGCAGTTGATGACGCGGATCCTCGCCCATCTCCGCACCCGGGGCGTGCACGGCGTCACGCTCTCGGTGGAGCCGCGCAACGACACGGCGATCGCGCTGTACCGGTCCCTGGGCTTCGCCCCCGACCCCGGCGGACCCCGACCGGACTACTTCGGCCCCGGCGAGGACCGCCTCCTCATGACGCTCACCCTGTGAGCCCTTCGAGTGGCGTACGAGTCACCCGGCGTGGTGCGTACGAGTCGCCCGGCGTGGTGCGTGCGGGGCCGTCCTGCGGACCGGGCGGGCGGCCGACGGGGCCGTGCCACTCCCGCGGGAGCGTCAGGACGGCGTCCGGGCCGCCGCCAGCAGCCGGGTGACGTCGTCCGCGCGGAGGGCGAGGGCCGTGCCGACGGTGGCGAGGACCTCGCGTTCGGCGGGGGTGTAGGGGCCGTCGGCGAGGGCGATGCGGGCGCCCTGGAGCAGGAGGGACTCGCGGCCGACGGGGGCGAGGTGCGGGGCGAGCGGGCCGAGGGCCTCGTGCAGCTCTATGGCCAGGCCGGGGGTGCAGGGTTCGCCGTGGACGCGGCCGGTGTCGGCGGCGAGGGCGTCGACGAGGGCGGCGAGCTGCTCGCGGGTGCAGTCCGGGAAGCCGGCCGCGCGCACCGCGACCGCGGCCGTCTCCAGGGACGTACGGGCGCAGGGGCCGCCGGCCGAGAGGACCGCGAGGGCGACGGTGTGGACGGCGTCGCGGAGCATCGCGGAGAAGCGGGTGGTGGTGGGGTGGTCGAGGGTGTCGGTGCCGAAGTGGCGGCGGCAGGCGGCGCATTCGACGACGGGGCCGGTCTCGCCGCGCGGCAGCACGGGTACGCCCAGCAGGGTGAAGCGGCGTCGGCCGGTGAGCCGCTGGTAGTTGCGGTCGCCACCGCAGCCGGGGCAGAAGAACTCGCCGTCCCCGACGGGGGTCCAGGCGGTGCGGTGGCCCAGCACGCGGGCCAGCCCGGTGGCACGGCCGTCTCGTCCCCGTTCTGGCAGCACGTCGCACCTCCGTAACCGCGTGGCAACATCGCCGCGCGCTTTCGTGATGTTAGCCACATCGTCGAGGCGGAGTCAGCACCCGGGACGAGACCTTTCCGTGACCTCCACGGACGGATGGCCGATATACGACGCGGCCCCGGCCGCCGGGAACGGCGGCCGGGGCTGCGGAACTCCCCGTGGGGATGATCAGCGCGTCGCGCGGTTGACGGCGGAGACGACCGCCTTCAGCGAGGCACGCGTGGTGTTGGCGTCGATGCCGATGCCCCACAGGACCTTGTCGCCGATCGCGCACTCGATGTACGAGGCGGCCTGCGCGGAGGCGCCCTCGCTCATCGTGTGCTCCTGGTAGTCCAGCAGGCGTACGTCGACGCCGATGGATTCCAGGGCGTCGAAGAAGGCCGAGATCGGACCGTTGCCCGAGCCGGACAGGACGGTCTCCTCGCCGTCGACGACCGCGTCCACGGTGAGGGTGTCCACGCCGTCGGTGTCGGTGGTCGACTGGCCGTTGCGCACCTGGATGCGGCCCCACGGGTTCTCGGGGTTGGGCAGGTACTCGTCCTGGAAGGTGGCCCAGATGTCGCCGCCGGTGACCTCGCCGCCCTCGGCGTCCGTCTTGGCCTGGATGATCTTCGAGAACTCGATCTGCATCCGGCGCGGCAGGTCCAGCTTGTGGTCGTTCTTCAGGACGTAGGCGATGCCGCCCTTGCCGGACTGCGAGTTGACGCGGATGACGGCCTCGTAGGAGCGGCCGACGTCCTTCGGGTCGATCGGCAGGTACGGGACGGCCCACTCGATGTCGTCGACGGTGACGCCCTTGGCGGCCGCGTCGGCCTCCATGGCGTCGAAGCCCTTCTTGATGGCGTCCTGGTGGGAGCCGGAGAAGGACGTGTAGACCAGGTCGCCCACGTACGGGTGGCGCGGGTGGACCTCCATCTGGTTGCAGTACTCCCACGTACGACGGATCTCGTCGATGTCGGAGAAGTCGATCTGCGGGTCGACGCCCTGCGAGAACAGGTTCATGCCCAGGGTGACCAGGTCGACGTTGCCGGTGCGCTCGCCCTGCCCGAACAGGCAGCCCTCGACGCGGTCGGCGCCGGCCATCAGCGCCAGTTCGGCGGCGGCGACGGCGGTGCCGCGGTCGTTGTGCGGGTGGACCGAGATGCAGACGTGCTCGCGGCGGGAGATGTTGCGGCTCATCCACTCGAAGCGGTCGGCGTGCGTGGAGGGGGTCGAACGCTCCACGGTGGCGGGCAGGTTGAGGATGATCTCGCGGCCCGGGCCGGGCTGGTAGACGTCCATCACCGCCTCGCAGACCTCCAGCGCGAAGTCCAGCTCGGTGTCGGTGAAGATCTCGGGGCTGTACTGGTAGCCGAACTCGGTCTCGGGGCCCAGCAGTTTCTCCGCGTACTCCATCACCAGGCGGGTGCCGTCGACGGCGATCTGCTTGATGTCGTCCTTGGAGCCGCGGAACACCACCCGGCGGAAGACCGGCGCGGTCGCGTTGTACAGGTGGACGGTGGCGCGCCGGGCGCCCTTCAGGGACTCCACGGTCCGCTCGATCAGGTCCTCGCGGGCCTGGGTCAGGACGGAGATCGTGACGTCGTCCGGGATCGCGCCCTCTTCCTCGATGATCGAGCGCACGAAGTCGAAGTCGGTCTGGCCGGAGGCGGGGAAGCCGACCTCGATCTCCTTGTAGCCCATCGCGACCAGCTGGTCGAACATCCGGCGCTTGCGCTCGGGCGACATCGGGTCGATCAGGGCCTGGTTGCCGTCGCGCAGGTCCGTGGAGAGCCAGCGGGGGGCGACGGTGATCCGCTGGTCCGGCCAGGTGCGGTCGGGGATGTCGACCTGCTCGTACTGCCCGTACTTGTGGATCGGCATGGTGCTGGGCTGCTGGCGGTTCGCCATCTATGCGGGGCTCCTCAGGATGTCCGGAAGGACGGCCGACGACGCAACGCGAAGCTCCGCGGGGAGGGAGTCGGCCTCGACTACAGGCCCTCGCCGCGGCAGCTAAGGAGAAGCAGCCCGAAACGCATAGTGCTCCGCACTTTAGCCGAGCCCCACGGGACGCGCGGGGCCGTTCCAGTATGCGGGACCGGGCGGACCAATCGGGCAAAAAGTGCCGTATACCACTCGCGAGCGCGGATCGAGGTCGTTTGTCACCGTATTTCACCAATCATGGTTGCAGGTGGTGACAGCACGGTCACACGGTGCGAAGGTGCCGGACATGACGACTCACGGGGGCTTCGAGCCCGTCTTCTGCACCGTCGTACCGCCCCACGTCCTCGACCGCCTGGCGCGCAGCGACGACCCCGCACGGTCCGGACCCGCTCGGCGCACCCTGCTGCGCGACAGCGAACTGCGCGCGCGGCGCCGCGTGACCAGCGAGTTCCGCCTCGCGACCGCCCCGGCCGCCGAGGCACCCTCGGACCAGCCGCTGCGCACGGTCCACGACGCCGGGCACGGCACCGCGCTGCCCGGCACCAAGGTCCGCGGCGAGGGCGAGGAACCGGGCCGGGACGCCACGGTGAACCGCGCCTACGCCGGTCTCGGCGCCACCTTCGAGCACTTCCTCACGGTGTACGGCCGCCACTCGATCGACGGCGACGGCCTGCCCCTGAACGCCACCGTCCACTACGACGAGGACTACAACAACGCCTTCTGGAACGGCGAGCAGATGGTGTTCGGCGACGGCGACGGCGAGATCTTCCTCGACTTCACCGGCTCCCTCGACGTGATCGGCCACGAACTCACCCACGGCGTCACCCAGTACACGGCGAACCTCACCTACTACGGCCAGCCGGGCGCCCTCAACGAGTCGATGTCCGACGTCTTCGGCGTGCTCGTCAAGCAGTACGCGCTGGGCCAGACCGCCGCCGAGGCCGACTGGCTGATCGGCGCCGAGCTGCTCGCCCCGGACGTGTCCGGTCGGGCCCTGCGCTCCATGAAGGCGCCCGGCACCGCGTACGACGACGACGTGCTCGGCAAGGACCCGCAGCCCGCGACCATGGACGACTACGTGCGCACCGGCCGCGACAACGGCGGCGTCCACATCAACTCGGGCATCCCCAACCACGCGTTCTACCTGGCCGCCACCGCCCTCGGCGGCTTCGCCTGGGAGAAGGCCGGCCAGATCTGGTACGACGTGCTGACCGGCGGCGAGCTGTCGGAGAGGGCGTTCTTCACCGACTTCGCGAAGCTCACCGTGAAGGCCGCGCGCGAGCGCTTCGGCGACGGCGGCGAGGAGTTCCAGGCCGTGGAGAAGGCGTGGGAGCGGGTGGGGGTGCGGATCCCGTAGATCCGTACTAGACACGTCCCATGCGGATTCACGTACGACGCACGGGCGGCTTCGCGGGCATCGAGCGCGCCGCCGAGGTGGACACCTCGGGGCGGCCCGATGCTCGCGCCTGGGAGGCCCTGGCCGGGCAGGCGCTGACGGACGGCCACCGGTCCCGCCCGGCCGGGGTCCCCGACGGGTTCGGCTACGAGATCACGGTGGACGGCGCGACGGTGTACGCGGCCGACCCCCGGCTCACCCCGGAGCAGCGCGAGCTGATCTCGCGCGTGCTGAAGGAGGGTGCGTAACAGCCGTTTCCCGCGCGGGCGTTGACTTCCGTCGCCGGCGGTACGGATGATCGCGCCCATGGCGACCGACACGCACGGGACGACGCACCCGATCCCCCGGTTCCCGGCCGGCTTCCTGTGGGGTGTCTCGACCTCCGCCCACCAGATCGAGGGCGCGGCGGACACGCGCGAGGCGTCCGTGTGGGACGTCTTCACGGCCGGACCGGGACGGGTCGCGGACGGCTCCACGGCCGCGGTGGCCTGCGACCACTACCACCGCCACACCGAGGACGTGGCGCTCCTGTCCGGCCTGGGCGTGAACGCGTACCGCTTCTCGATCTCCTGGCCGCGGGTGAACTCCCCCGGCGGCCTCGACTTCTACGACCGGCTGGTGGACGAGCTGCTGGCGGCCGGCGTGCGCCCGGTGCCGACCCTCTTCCACTGGGACCTGCCGGCCCGGCTGGACTGGCTGGAACGGGACACCGCGCACCGCTTCGCCGCGTACGTCTCCCTGGTCGCGGACCGCCTCGGTGACCGCGTCCACCGGTGGATCACCCTCAACGAGCCCGCCGAACACACCCTGCTGGGCCATGCCCTGGGCACCCACGCCCCCGGCCGGCAGCTGATGTTCGACGCGCTGCCGGTCGCCCACCACCAGCTCCTCGCCCACGGCCTGGCCGTCCGGGCACTGCGGGCGGCGGGCGCCCGGGACGTCGGCATCGCCAACTCCCACGGCCCCACGTGGCCCGCCTCCCGGGAACCCGCCGACCAGGAGGCCGCCGCCTTCTACGACGTCCTGCTGAACCGGCTCTTCGCGGACCCCCTCCTGCTCGGCGAATACCCCGAGGGGCTGGGCGAGTCGATGCCGGGTGACGTGGCGGCCGACCTGAAGGTCATCGCCGAACCCCTCGACTTCTACGGCGTCAACTACTACGCCCCCACCCGCGTCGGCGCCCCGCAGGGCACCGAGATCGAGTTCGGCGGCGTCCGCATCCCGGCGGGACTCCCCTTCACCGTCCGGCAGATCGAGGGCGTCCCGGTCACCGACTTCGGCTGGCCCGTGGTGCCCGAGGGCCTGACCGAACTCCTGACCGGCTTCGCCGGACGCTACGGCGACCGCCTCCCGCCGGTCGTCATCACCGAGAACGGGTGCAGTTGTCCCGGCGTCGACGACCAGGACCGCATCGCCTACCTCGACGGTCACCTGCGCGCCCTGCACCGGGCGATGGAGGCGGGCGTGGACGTGCGCGGCTACTTCGTGTGGTCGCTGCTGGACAACTTCGAGTGGGCGCAGGGCTACGAACGCCGCTTCGGCCTGGTCCACGTGGACTTCTCCGACCCCGGCGCGCTGAAGCGCACCCCCAAGGCCTCCTACCACTGGCTGCGGGACGTCCTGCGGGCCCAGAGGTGACGAGGGCCCGCCCCGGCAGCGCCCGGACGTCCCGGACGCCTCGCGAGCCCTGACCGCCCCGGAACCCCTAGAACCCCAGCTTGCGCAGCTGCTTCGGATCCCGCTGCCAGTCCTTGGCGACCTTCACGTGCAGGTCCAGGAAGACGGCCGTCCCGAGGAGTGCCTCGATCTGCTTGCGGGACTTGATGCCGACGTCCTTCAGGCGCTTGCCCTTCGGGCCGATGATGATGCCCTTCTGGCTGGGGCGCTCGATGTAGATGTTCGCGTGGATGTCGAGGAGCGGCTTGTCCGCGGGGCGGTCCTCGCGCGGGAGCATCTCCTCCACGACCACCGCGATGGAGTGCGGCAGCTCGTCGCGGACGCCCTCCAGGGCCGCCTCGCGGATCAGCTCGGCGACCATCACCTGCTCCGGCTCGTCCGTCAGGTCGCCCTCGGGGTAGAGCGGCGGGCTCTCGGGCATCATCGGGATCAGCAGGTCGGCGAGCAGCTCGACCTGCTGGTCGCCGACGGCGGAGACGGGCACGATCTCGGCCCACTCGATGCCCAGTTCCCTGCCGAGCTGGTCGATCGCGATCAGCTGTTCGGCGAGCGCCTTGGAGTCGACGAGATCGGTCTTCGTCACGACCGCGACCTTCGGCGTCCGCTTGATCCCGGCCAGCTCCTTGGCGATGAACCGGTCGCCGGGGCCCAGCTTCTCGTTGGCCGGCAGGCAGAAGCCGATGACGTCGACCTCGGCCCAGGTGGTGCGCACGACGTCGTTGAGCCGCTCGCCCAGCAGGGTGCGCGGCTTGTGGAGCCCCGGGGTGTCCACGAGGATCAGCTGCGCGTCCGGCCGGTGCACGATGCCCCGCACCGTGTGCCGGGTGGTCTGCGGACGGTTGGAGGTGATCGCCACCTTCTTCCCGACCAGAGCGTTCGTGAGGGTGGACTTGCCCGCGTTGGGGCGGCCGACGAAACAGGCGAAACCGGCCCGGTGGGCGGCCTCGGCCGGCTGTTCGGATGACTGGGTACGAACGCTCATGCCGCCCATTCTCCCTGATCCACGAAGCCCTGCCGTACAACCGCCCGAGAGCGCCCCCGGACGTGAGCGTCCGGAAACCCGCGGGCAATGAAACCTCGCGGAAACACACCCGTACACGCCCGGAAACGCGTGCCCGTGACCCTCTGACGAGCCCCCGCACCGTTGGAGACGACCGTGACCCTCGCCGCCGCCCGGATCGACACCGGCGACACCGCCTGGCTGCTCGCCGCCACCGCCCTCGTCCTGCTGATGACACCGGGCCTCGCCCTGTTCTACGGCGGCATGGTCCGCACGAAGAGCGTCCTCAACATGCTGATGATGAGCTTCGTGTCGATCGCACTGGTCACCGTGGTGTGGCTGGCCGCCGGATACTCCCTCGCCTTCGGACCCGACGCCGGCGGCGGCCTCATCGGCACCCTGGAGCACGCCGGGATGGCCGGTCTCGGCCCGGACAGCGTGCAGGGCACCGTGCCGACCCTGCTGTTCGCCACCTTCCAGCTCACGTTCGCGATCATCACGGCCGCCCTGATCAGCGGCGCGATCGCGGACCGCGCGAAGTTCGGGGCCTGGCTGGTCTTCGTGCCCCTCTGGGCGCTCCTCGTATACGTTCCCGTCGCGCACTGGGTGTGGGGCCCGGACGGCTGGATCCTGAGCCGCCTCGGAGCGCTCGACTTCGCCGGCGGCCTCCCCGTGGAGATCACCTCGGGCGCCTCCGGCCTGGCCCTGTGCCTGGTCCTCGGCCCGCGCCTCGGCTTCAAGAAGGACGCCATGCGTCCGCACAACCTCCCCATGGTCGTCCTGGGCGCGGGCCTGCTCTGGTTCGGCTGGTTCGGCTTCAACGCGGGCTCCGCCCTCGGCGCGAACGGTCTGGCGGCCGCCGCCTTCCTCAACACGCTGGCCGCCGGCTGCACCGGCCTGCTGGGCTGGCTGTTCGTCGAGCAGAAGCGCGACGGGCACCCCACGACCCTGGGCGCGGCCTCCGGCGCCGTCGCGGGCCTGGTCGCCATCACCCCGTCCTGCGGCTCGGTCTCCCTGCTCGGCGCCCTGGTCGTCGGCCTCGCCGCCGGCGTCGTCTGCTCCTACGCCGTGAGCTGGAAGTTCCGGTTCGACTACGACGACTCCCTCGACGTGGTCGGTGTCCACCTGGTCGGCGGGATCATCGGCACCCTCCTCATCGGCGTCTTCGCCGTCGAGTCGATGACCGGCGGCCCCCGGGGCCTGCTCGACGGCGGCGGCCTCGCCCAGCTCGGCAAGCAGCTCGTGGCCGTCCTCGCCGTCGGCGGGTACGCCTTCCTCGTCACGTACGGCATCGCCCGGGTGCTCCACCGGACGCTGGGGCTGCGGGCCGACGAGGAGCACGAGCACACCGGCCTGGACCTTACGGTGCACGCCGAGACCGCATACGATCACGGCGTCCTCGGCCACGGCGCCCCGGTCGGCGCGTCCTCCGTCCCCTCCGCTCAGAAGGTCAAGCCCCAGGCATGAAGCTCATCACCGCGATCGTGAAGCCGTACCGTCTCGACGAGGTCAAGACCGCTCTCCAGGAACTGGGCGTGCACGGTCTGACCGTCACCGAGGCGAGCGGCTACGGCCGGCAGCGCGGCCACACCGAGGTGTACCGCGGGGCCGAGTACCAGGTCGACCTCGTCCCGAAGGTCCGGATCGAGGTCGTCGTCGAGGACGCGGACTCCGAGGCCGTCATCGACGCGATCGTCAGGGCCGCGCAGACGGGGAAGATCGGCGACGGAAAGGTGTGGGCCGTGCCGGTCGAGACGGTCGTGCGGGTCCGGACCGGCGAGCGCGGCCCCGACGCGCTCTGACCGGCCCCCGGTCCGGTCGGGGTGCGCCCGCCGGAATCCGGTGAGCCGGACGCGCCGTCCGGGCGGCGGCCCGCAACCGCCGCGGACGTGTGCCTCAGCCGGCCAGGACGCTGAGCCGCACCGTCCCGTCGGGCGCGGCCACCAGCAACGGTGTCCCCGGCCCGCCCAGGTCCCCCACCGCGGCCAGGTCCGCCGCGGCGGCGCCCTCCGCGGACGTCACCACCGCCGCCGCCTCCAGCGACTCGGCCCCCGACGCCACCGCCATCGCCACCGCCGTCTGCACCGCGCTCAGCTTCAGCGACGGCAGGTCCACCGTCCCGGCGACGTAGGTGCGTCCCGTCTCGTCCCGTACGGCGGCCCCCTCGGCCACACCGTTGCGGGCCCGCGCCGAACGGGCCAGGGTGACGATCTTGCGGTCCTCGGGACCAAGCGCGTTGATGTCGGTCATGCCCCGAGCATACGAACAGGCCGGCGCGGCGGACGCCCAGGGTCGGGGTGTCTCAGGGCCGGTCGAGGCGGAGCCGCTCCGCACGCGGCAGACCGGCCACCACCAGGTCGTAGGAGTCCTCGACCAGCTCCCGGACCACCCGGTCCGGGAGGCCGCCGTCGACGGTCACCGTGTTCCAGTGCCGCTTGTTCATGTGATGGCCCGGGGCGATCAGGCCGGGGTGCTCCCCGCGCAGCCGGATCGCGTCCTCCGGGTCGCACTTGAGGTTCACCTTCAGGGGCTTCGCGTCCAGGCTCGTCAGCGCGAAGAGCCTGCCCCCGACCTTGAAGACCGAGATCTCCGGACGGAACGGGAAGTCCTCCACCACCGCCTCGAACGACAGGCAGAGGTCGCGCAGCTCCCCCGGGGTCACGCCGCCTCCTCGTCCCCCGGCGGGTCCACCGGCTCCACCAGCACCGTCACGATCTTGTTCCGGCGGCCGGCGGCGGCCTCCGCGGTCAGCCGCAGGGCACGGCCGTCGGGCAGGTCGACGGTCGAGGAGGCACCGGCGATCGGCACCCGGCCCAGCGCCTTCGCGAGCAGTCCGCCGACGGTCTCCACGTCCTCGTCGTCGTACTCCTCCAGGCCGTACAGCTCGCCGAGGTCCGTGATGTCGAGGCGCGCGGTGACCCGGTAGCGGTCCTCGCCCAGTTCCTCCACGGGCGGGAGCTCGCGGTCGTACTCGTCGGTGATCTCCCCGACGATCTCCTCGAGGATGTCCTCGATGGTGACGATGCCCGCGGTGCCGCCGTACTCGTCGATGACCACGGCGACGTGGTTGCGCTCCTGCTGCATCTCGCGCAGCAGGTCGCCGGCGTTCTTGGTGTCGGGGACGAACGCGGCGGGCCGCATCGCCGTCGACACCAGGTCGCTCTCCGAGTCCCGGCTGATGTGCGTCCTGCGGACCAGGTCCTTGAGGTACACGATCCCGACGATGTCGTCCTCGCTCTCCCCGGTGACGGGTATCCGCGAGAAGCCGGAGCGCAGTGCCAGGGTGAGGGCCTGACGGATCGTCTTGTACCGCTCGATGACGACGAGATCGGTCCTGGGCACCATGACCTCGCGCACGAGCGTGTCGCCCAGCTCGAAGACCGAGTGCACCATCCGGCGCTCGTCGTCCTCGATCAGCGACTCCTTCTCCGCGAGGTCGACCAGCGCGCGCAGCTCCGCCTCGGAGGCGAACGGGCCGCGCCGGAAGCCCTTGCCCGGCGTGAGCGCGTTGCCGATGAGGATCAGCAGCGACGGGATCGGGCCCATGATCCGCGCCAGCGGCAGCAGCACGTACGCGGCCGCCGTCGCCGTGTTCAGCGGGTGCTGGCGGCCGATGGTGCGCGGGGAGACGCCCACCGCGACGTACGACACCAGGACCATCACGCCGATCGCGGCCAGCAGCGCGGGCGTCGTGCCGTCGATCGTCTTCAGGCAGGCGTGGGTGACCAGTGCGGCCGCCGCCATCTCGCAGACCACGCGGACCAGCAGCGCCACGTTGAGGTAGCGGGTCGGGTCGGCCGCGACCTGCGCCAGCTTCGCGCTGCCGCGCCGCCCGGAGCGGACGGCCTCCTCGGCACGGAAACTGGAGACGCGCGCGAGGCCCGCCTCCGCGCAGGCGGCGAGCCACGCCACGACGACCAGGGCGACGGCACCGGCGACGAGGGGAAGGCTCATGACACGGTCGGGGCCGGGGACGGGCCGGTGTGGCCCTTCTCCGCGCGCCAGCCGTCCACGATGGCCGCCTGGAGGCCGAACATCTCGGCCTTCTCGTCGGGCTCCTCGTGGTCGTAGCCCAGCAGGTGCAGCACGCCGTGGACGGTGAGCAGCTGGAGCTCCTCGTTCATGGAGTGCCGCGTCGGCGCTTCCTCCCCCTGCTTCTTCGCGACCTCGGGGCACAGCACGATGTCGCCGAGCAGTCCCTGCGGGGGCTCGTCGTCGTCCTTCGACGGCGGACGCAGCTCGTCCATCGGGAAGGACATGACGTCCGTCGGCCCCGGCAGGTCCATCCACTGGATGTGCAGCTGCTCCATGGCGTCGGCGTCCACGACGATCACCGACAGCTCGGAGAGCGGGTGGATGCGCATCCGCGCGAGCGCGTAGCGGGCGATGTCGAGGATCGCCTGCTCGTCGACCTCGGTTCCGGACTCGTTGTTGACGTCGATCGACATGGTGGTGCTCGGTCTACTTCCCCTTGTGCCCGGACTTGCCCCGGCCGCCCTTGTGCGTGCCGTTCTCCGTGCCGTGCGTGTCGTCGTACTTCTCGTACGCGTCGACGATACGGCCCACCAGCTTGTGCCGTACGACGTCCTGGGACGACAGCCGGGAGAAGTGGACGTCCTCCACGCCCTCCAGGATGTCCTGGACCTGGCGGAGCCCGGATTTGGTGCCGCTCGGCAGGTCGACCTGCGTCACGTCACCGGTGATCACGATCTTCGAGTCGAAGCCGAGCCGGGTGAGGAACATCTTCATCTGCTCGGGGCTCGTGTTCTGGGCCTCGTCCAGGATGATGAAAGCATCATTGAGGGTCCGGCCCCTCATGTACGCCAGCGGCGCCACCTCGATCGTGCCCGCGGCCATCAGCTTCGGGATCGAGTCCGGGTCGAGCATGTCGTGGAGGGCGTCGTACAGCGGGCGCAGGTAGGGGTCGATCTTCTCGTAGAGGGTGCCGGGGAGGAAGCCGAGGCGTTCGCCGGCCTCGACCGCCGGGCGGGTCAGGATGATGCGGTTGACCTGCTTGGACTGGAGCGCCTGGACGGCCTTGGCCATCGCCAGGTACGTCTTGCCGGTGCCGGCGGGGCCGATGCCGAAGACGATCGTGTGCTTGTCGATCGCGTCGACGTACCGCTTCTGGTTGAGGGTCTTGGGTCTGATCGTGCGACCGCGCGAGGACAGGATGTTCTGCGTCAGAACCTCGGCCGGGGTCTCCTGGCCGTCGTTCGTCCCGTTCTCACTCGCCCGCAGCATGGCGATCGAGCGTTCCACTGCGTCCTCCGTCATCGGCTGCCCGGTGCGGAGCACCAGCATCATCTCGTCGAACAGGCGCTGGACCATGGCGACTTCCCGCGGGTCGCCGACCGCGCTGATCTCATTGCCCCGGACATGGATGTCGGCCGCCGGGAAAGCCGTCTCGATCACGCGCAGAAGGGAATCTCCGGACCCCAGCACGGTCACCATGGGGTGCTGGGCGGGAACGGTGAACTGTGCTCTCGCCTCGCCCTGCGCGGGCGTGTGAGCTGTCGGTGTCTGAGTCATAGGCCGGCCCGAAGGCCTCTACGTCCTCCCGGATACGACTCGCCTGCCACGAGGGCGGCCTGGCGATTTCCAGGGTACGCCAGGGGGCTGACAACGCCGTAGGGCTTTTCGAACAAGGGGCGGCCCGCGGCCGGGGTCCCGGGCGGGCGGTGTCCCGGCTGGGGTCTTTCGTTTGGATCAGGCCGGATCAGGGTGCGGTGCCAGGGCCTGCGAGCCCGGCATGATCCAAACGAGAGACCCTAGGCCGAGCGGCCGAACCCGATGGTGGGGACCGCTCGGCGGCGGGGCCACGGGGTGACCTCCCGGGTGGGCAGCAGGTCCTCCAGGAACGCGTACCGCCGCAGTGCCTCCGGGTTCTGGGTCTCCACCGACTGCACGCGGCGCCACCAGGCGGCGACCTCGGACCAGCCGGGCGCGGACAGCGAGCCGCCGAACTCCTGGACGGACAGGGCGGCGGTCAGGCCGGCGAAGGCCAGGCGGTCCGCGAGCGGCCATGCGGCCAGCGTGCCCGTGACGAAACCGGCGACGAAGACGTCCCCCGCGCCGGTGGGGTCGAGTGCCTCGACGGCGATCGCGGGGACCTCCGCGGTCTCGCCCGTGCGGCCGTCCGCGGCACAGGCGCCCTCGGCGCCGAGGGTGACGACCGCGAGCGGTACGTGCTCGGTGAGGGCGCGGGCCGCGGCGCGCGGGCAGGTGACGCCCGTGTAGCGCATGGCTTCCTGCGCGTTGGGCAGGAAGGCCTCGCAGTGCTCCAGGTCGGCCAGGCCCGCCAGGTCCCAGGCGCCCGTGTCGTCCCAGCCGACGTCCGCGAAGACGCGGGTGCCCCGGCTCGCCGCCTGCGCGATCCAGGGGTCGCGCCTGCCGGGGACGAGGGAGGCCACGGCGGCCCTGGCGTGCGGCGGGGAGGCGGGGGCGGGCTCCTCCGGGGGCGGTTCGTGGCCGTGGGAGACCATCGTGCGTTCGCCCTCGTACGCCATCGAGACGGTGACCGGGGAGTGCCAGCCGGGGACCGTGCGGGACGTGGTCAGGTCGATGCCCTCGCCCTGTTCGAGGGTGTCCCAGCAGTACTCGCCGTAGTGGTCGTCGCCGAAGGCGGCGGCGAGGGCGGTCCGCAGGCCCAGGCGGGCCAGGGCGGTGGCCATGTTGGCCACGCCGCCGGGGCTGGAGCCCATGCCGCGGGCCCAGGACTCGGTGCCGCGGACGGGGGCGGAGTCCAGGCCGGTGAAGATGATGTCGAGGAAGACGGCGCCGGTGAGGTAGACGTCCCAGGGCGGGTCCGTCGGGGTGCGCCGGGCGGCCAGGGGGTCCACCTGGGCCTGGCGCGGGTGTCGGTGGTGTCCCTCTCCGGTGGACGCGGTCACGGTGTGCTCCCTGACGTGGTGCCGATCCGGCCAGTGTGCACCACGTCGGGGACGACGCGTCGGCGTCGGGGGCGGGGTGTCGCCGGGGCGGCCGGCGGGCCGTCACCAGCGGGGGACGGCGGGGGTCGTCCAGGCCGGGGTCGCCACGCGCATCGCCGCCTCGTCGTCCCGGTCGCGGTAGGTGCCCTTGTCGTCGAGCCAGCGCCGGTGGAGGTGCTGGAGGCGGTCGCGGTCGAGTTCGACGCCCAGGCCCGGGGTGTCGGGGACGGTGACCTTGCCGTCGGTGAAGGCGAGGCGTTCGGTGAGGACGTCCTCGGACTGCCAGGGGTAGTGGGAGTCGCAGGCGTGGTGGAGGTCGGGGACGGTGGCGGCGACGTGGGTCATGGCGGCGAGGCTGATGCCGAGGTGGGTGTTGGAGTGCATGGACACGCCGACGCCGAAGGTGCGGCAGATCGCGGCCAGGTGCTGGGTGTTGCGCAGACCGCCCCAGTAGTGGTGGTCGGAGAGGACGACCTGGACGGCGTCGCGGGCGAAGGCCTCCCGGATCTCGGCGAACGTCGTCACGCACATGTTGGTGGCGAGCGGTACGCCGGTTCCGGCCGCCACTTCGGCCATGGCGGGGGTGCCGAGCGCGGGGTCCTCCAGGTATTCGAGGACGTCCTCGAGTTCCCGGGCCACGCGCAGTGAGGTCGCGACGCTCCAGGCGCCGTTGGGGTCCAGGCGGAGGGGGTGGCCGGGGAAGGCCTCGGCGAGGGCGCGTACGGCGGCGATCTCCTCGTCGGGCGGGAAGACGCCGCCCTTGAGCTTGAAGGAGGTGAAGCCGTACCGCTCCTTGAACGTGCGGGCCTGCGCGACGATGCCGGCCGGGTCGACCGCCGCGCCCCAGTCGTCCTTCTCGTGGGGCACTTCCCGGGGGTGGTCGGCCCACTTGTAGAAGAGGTAGGCGCTGTACTCGACGGCGTCGCGGACCTTGCCGCCGAGCAGGCTGTGCACCGGCAGGCCGAGGGTCTTGCCGAGGGCGTCCAGGCAGGCGACCTCGAAGGCGGAGACCACCGACAGGCGCAGTTTGTCGGCCGTCTGGACGCCCCGCAGGCCGCCGACGTCCACCTGGTCGGAGACGCGGGAGCGGTCCACGTCCATCTCGTCCCCGAGGGTGAACAGGGCGTTCAGGTCGCTGACCGGCCGGCCGACGAGTTTGTTCGCGTAGGGGCGGGCCAGGTCGAGGTACTTGGTGTCGCCGTAGGTCTCGCCCAGGCCCGTGACGCCGTCCGCCGTGACGATCTCCACGATGAGGCGCGGGGTGTACGGCTGGTGCACGCCCTGGGTGTTGAGGAGGGGCGGGTCGGCGATCAGGATCGGTGTCAGCCGTACGTCCGTGACGGTGAGGTCCACCCGGCCATCTCCCTGTGTGAAAGTCGTCCACGTATGAAGATGGAGGCTAGATACATGGACGGGTGGGCGTCAACGGAGCCGTCGGCGCGCGGGACCCGTCGGGGGCGGTGAGGGCGGACGCTGTTACCCGACGGCTCACCGGCCAAACCGATGGTGACCCACATCACTCTCGCCCCGCTTCTGCTCGCAACTGCGTGCTTGATACAAATTGGCCGCGCGTTCCCGTCCCTCGACGGTCGTCGCTCCTCCTCTTCTTGAGCCGCTCCTCCCGAGCCGCTCCTTCGCCTGCCCTGGAACGCCCGTGTTCGCGCCCCGCACCACTCCCTGGCCCCTCGTCGCCCTTTTCACGGCCGGGTACCTCGCTCCCTACCTGCTGCCGACCGTCGTGGGACGGCTGGACTCGGGGCTCGCCCTGTCGGCCACCCAGGCCGGGGCCGTCGGCAGCGCGCTGCTGCTGAGTTCGGCCTCGGCCGGGTTCGCGCTGGCCTCGCGCGTCGAGCGGATCGGGGCCCGCACCCTGGCCCGCGTCGGCCTGGTGCTGGCCGTCGTCGGGTACGGCGGGGCCGCTCTCGCCGGGAGCGTGCCGGCGGTCGTCGCGGGCGCGGTGCTGGGCGGATTCGGGTCCGGTACGGCCACGACGGTCGCCGCCACCCGGATCGCCGCCGAGCCCGACCCGCACCGCGCCTCCACGCTCGGCCTGCTCGGGGTGTCCGCGCTCGCGGGCGCCGTCTACCTGACGGTGCCGCACCTGGGGCCCGGACACGGGCAGCCGCTGGCCGCGATCGCCCTGACCGCCGTCGCCGTGTGGCCGCTGACCGGGCGGCTTCCGGGGCGGGCGGCCCCTGCTCCGGCCCGACCCGAGGGCGGTTCCGCGCGGCTGCCGCACCTGCGGTCCGGGCTGTTGCTGGCGGCGGCCATGCCGTGCTGGTCGCTGGTGCAGAACTCCCTGTGGGGGGTCAGCGGGCGCATCGGCCTGACGCAGGCGGGGCTCGGCGAGGCCGGCGTCGGGGTCGTCTTCGCCGTGGCGCTCGGCGCCGGGCTGCTGGGGGTGCTGGGCGCGGGGGCGCTGGGCGCGCGGCTGGGCCGGGCGCTGCCCATCGGCGGGGGGACCGTGCTGATCGCCGGGTGCGTCGTGGTCAGCGCGTCGGCGACCGGTCCGGGGAGTTTCGCGGCGGGCGAGATCGCCTGGAACGTCCTCTACCCGGTCGTGCTGTCGTACCTGATCGGGCTGGCCGCCTCGCTCGACCCGCGCGGGCGCTGGGCGGTGCTGGTCGGCTCGGCGTCCTCGCTGGGGACGGCGGCGGGGCCGCTGACCGGGAGCCTGCTGTCGGCGCGGGCCGGCTTCCCGGTGATGGGGCTGGTGCTGGGCGCCGGGCTGCTGGTGGTGGCGGTGCCGATGACCGTCGTCGCGCTGCACGCGGGCGGACGTCCGCTGCTTCCGGGTGCGGTCCGGCGGCGCGGCGGAACCCCGGCGGCGGTCCTCGCCGCGTCCACCGGCACGCCCAGCGGTGCGGTGCCGCGGGTGGGCGCGGTGGAGCAGGAGGTCGTGGAGATCGCGGTGGAGGTCCCGGCGGGCGTGTCCGTCCAGGGGGCCTACGACACCGCCGGCCCCCGGCGGGCGGGGGCCGCGCCGGGGGCCGGACGGTAGGTCTCCCGGCCGGGCGTCCCGGCGGCACCGGTGACCGGTCCGCTCAGAACCGGTAGGCGTCGACCTCGGCCAGGTAGCGGGCGCGTCGCTCCTCGTCGTCCTCCAGGAAGGAGGCGAGGAAGGAGTTGCGGGCCAGTTCGCGCAGCCGCTCCTCGTCCAGGCCCAGCTCCGACCGCACGGCGTCGAAGGTGTCGCCCGCGTAGCCTCCGAAGTAGGCCGGGTCGTCGGAGTTGAGCGTGCAGAGCAGTCCGGCGTCGAGCATGGCGGGCAGCGGGTGGTCGGCAAGGACGTCGACCGTCCGCAGCCGGACGTTGGACAGCGGGCACAGCGTCAGCGGGATCCGCTCCCGCACCAGCCGCTCCACCAGCGCCGGGTCCTCCATGCAGCGCAGGCCGTGGTCGACGCGCTCGATCCCGAGGACGTCGAGGGCCTCGGTGATGTACTCCGGCGGCCCCTCCTCACCGGCGTGCGCCACCCGCCGCAGACCGAGGGCGGCGGCGGCCTCGTAGACCTCGCGGAACTTGACGGGCGGATGCCCGACCTCCGCCGAGTCCAGCCCGACGCCGGTGATCCGGTCGAGGTACGGCTTCGCGGCGTCGAGGGTCTCCAGCGCCGACTCGGCGGACTCGTCGCGCAGGAAGCACATGATCAGCCGGGTGGAGACGCCGTGGTTCGCCTCGCCGGCGCCGAGCGCCCGCCACAGCCCCTCGACGACCGTGCCCATCCCGACGCCCCGGGCGAGGTGGGCCTGCGGGTCGAAGAAGATCTCCGCGTGCCGTACGCCCTGGGCGGCGGCACGGGCGAGGTAGGCGTTCGCCAGGTCCTCGAAGTCCCGCTCGGTGCGCAGGACCGCCATCAGTTCGTAGTACAGGTTCAGGAAGGACTGGAGGTCCTCGAAGCGGTACGCCTCGCGGAGCGCCTCGGTGTCGGCGTACGGCAGGGCGACACCGTTGCGGGCGGCCAGCTCGAAGGCCAGCTCTGGCTCCAGGGTGCCTTCGATGTGCAGGTGCAGTTCAGCTTTGGGGAGGGGCATCAAAGCATCGTACGGGCGTTTTACCGGCGTTTCGGAACCGGCACCCGCAGCAGGTCGTACGCCACCGTCAGCTCCCCCGCGAACCCGGCCGCCCGTGCCTGCCGCTCGAACTCGGCGGGTTCCCCGTAGCGCTGGCTGAAGTGGGTGAGCACGAGGTGCCGGACACCGGCGTCCCGCGCGACCCGGCCGGCCTGACCGGCGGTCAGATGGCCGTGCTCGTCGGCGAGCCGCTCGTCCTCGTCGAGGAACGTCGACTCGATGACCAGCAGGTCGCAGCCCTCGGCCAGCTCCCCCACGCCGTCGCACAGGCGGGTGTCCATGACGAACGCGAAGCGCTGTCCGCGCCGCACCTCGCTGACCTCCTCCAGCGACACCCCGCCGACCGAGCCCTCCCGCTGGATGCGGCCGACGTCGGGTCCCCGCAGGCCGTGCGCCGCGAGCCGGTCGGGCAGCATCCGGCGGCCGTCGGGCTCGACCAGGCGGTAGCCGTAGGACTCGACCGGGTGGGAGAGCCTGCGGGCCTGAAGCGTGTACGACGCGGTGACGGCGAGGGGCCCGTCGCCGTCGACCGGGACCTCGGTGACGCCGACGGTCTCGCGGTAGGCGGTGGCGTACCGGAGCCGGTCGAAGAAGTGCTGCCCGGACCGCGGGAAGTGGGCGATCACCGGGTGCGGGACCCGGTCGAGGTTGACGCGCTGGATCACCCCGGCGACGCCGAGGCAGTGGTCGCCGTGGAAGTGGGTGACGCAGATCCGGTGCAGGTCGTGCGCGGCGACCCCGGCCCGCAGCATCTGGCGCTGGGTGCCCTCGCCGGGATCGAAGAGGATGCCCTCGCCGTCCCAGCGCAGGAGGTAGCCGTTGTGGTTGCGGTGCCGGGTCGGGACCTGGCTGGCGGTGCCCAGGACCACCAGTTCACGTACGGACACGGCTCAGCCGGGGGGCCACTGCAGGCCACGGCCGCCGAGGACGTGCGCGTGGGCGTGCCAGACGGTCTGGCCGGCGCCGCTGCCGGTGTTGAAGACGATGCGGTAGCTCTCCAGCTTCTCCTGGTCGGCGACCGCCCGCGTCTCGCGCAGGACGTCCGCGGCGAGCTGCGGCGCCTCGGCGGCGAGAGCGGCGGCGTCCACGTGGTGCGCCTTGGGGATCACCAGGACGTGCGTGGGCGCCTGGGGGTTTATGTCCCGGAAGGCGATGGTCGTCGCCGTCTCCCGGACGATCGTCGCAGGGATCGTCCCCGCCACGATCTTGCAGAACAGACAGTCGTCCTGCGGCTCGCCTGGCACAGGGGCCTCCTCACGCCGGTTCGATCAGTACGCAGGCATGGTAGCGAGCGCCGGGCCGATCCGGCCCGTCCGGGGGCGCCCCCTCCGGGGGAGTCCGAGGACGGGGCCGTTCGGGCCGGGAGCGGGGGCAGTGCCCCGCGGGCCCCCGATTTCGGCGGCCTACAGCTCCGGCAGCGGCGGAGCCGTCTTCGCCGGCGTCTCCTCCAGTGCGAGCAGCGCCAGCCGGACCGCCTCCTCCAGCTGCGCGTCCCGGCCCGCCACGTGGTCCTGGGGGCGCGTCACCACCTCCACGTCCGGGTCGACGCCGCGGTTCTCCACGCCCCAGCCGTAACCCTCCAGCCAGATCGCGTACTTGGGCTGGGTGACCAGCGTCCCGTCGACCAGCCGGTACCGGCTGTCGATGCCGATCGTGCCGCCCCAGGTGCGGGTCCCGACCACCGGCCCGATGCCCAGCGCCTTGACCGCCGCGTTGACGATGTCCCCGTCGGAGCCGGAGAACTCGTCGGCGACCGCGACGACCGGACCGCGCGGCGCGTCCTCCGGATAGCTGTACGGCCGCATCCCGCGCGGCACGTCCCAGCCGACGATCCGCCGCGCCAGCTTCTCCACGACGAGCTGGGAGGTGTGCCCGCCCCGGTTCTCGCGGACGTCCACGACGAGACCCTCGCGGGCCACCTCCACCCGCAGGTCGCGGTGGATCTGGGCCCAGCCGGGGGCCTGCATGTCGGGCACGTGGAGGTAGCCGAGCCGGCCGCCGGACCTCTCGTGCACGTACGCCCGCCGGTCCGCGACCCAGGCGTGGTAGCGCAGCGGCCCCTCGTCGTCGACGGGGACGACGACGGCGTGCCGGGGTTCGCCCCCGCCGGCCGGCGACACGGTCAGCTCGACGGCCCGGCCCGCCGTGCCGACGAGGAGCGGTCCGGGTCCGGTGACCGGGTCCACGGGGTGCCCGGCGACGGCGAGGATCGCGTCGCCCGCGCGCACCGCGACGCCGGGCGCGGCGAGCGGGGAGCGGGCGTCGGGATCGGAGGTCTCCGACGGCAGGATCCGGTCGATGCGCCAACCGCCGTCGTCGTGACGGGAGATGTCGGCGCCGAGCAGACCCTGGCGGGCGCCGCCGCCGTGGCCGCGGGGGACGACGTAGGCGTGCGAGGTGCCGAGTTCGCCGTGCACCTCCCACAGGACGTCGACGAGGTCGTCGCGGGTGGCGACCCGGTCGAGGAGCGGCCGGTAGCGGTCGAGGACGCCGTCCCAGTCGATTCCGCCGAGGTCGGGCAGCCAGAAGTTGTCCCGCATGAGGCGGCCGGTCTCGTCGTACATCTGGCGCCACTCGGCGGCCGGGTCGACGGTCTGGCGGACCCGGCCGAGGTCGACGGTGAGGTTGGTGTCGCTGTCCTCGTCGCCGGAGGCGCGCCGGTCGCCGGGGACGACCCTGAGCTTGCCGTCGGACCGCAGCAGCAGCCGCTTGCCGTCGCCGCTGACCTCGAAGGAGTCGGCGTCGGGGGCGAGGTGTTCGAGACGCTGCTGGACGAGGTCGTAGCGCTCCAGCTCGGTGCCGGGACCGGGGTCGTCGGGGGTGGCGCGGGAGGCGCCGAGGACACCGCGCACGGGGTGCCGCAGCCACAGCACGCCGTCCTTGGCGGCGCGCAGCCCCGAGTAGCGGCCGGCCTCGACGGGGAAGGGCACGATCCGGTCGGCGAGGCCCTCCAGGTCGATCCGGGTGGCCGGGGTGCCCTGGCTGTCGGGGGTCTCGTCCTTGTCGGGGGCCTCGAAGGGGCGGCCGTGCCGCTGCGGGCCGAACGGCGAGGGGGTGGTCGCGGCCAGCGGGATGAGGTAGGGGCGGGCTCCCTCGATGAAGGAGAGGTCGAAGGCGTGCTCGTCGTAGACCGGGTCGAAGGCGCGCGTCGACAGGAACGCGAGGTGCTTGCCGTCGAGGGTGAAGGCGGGCGCGTAGTCGTGGAAGCGCAGTGGGGTCGCCTCGGTGACCGACAGGTCCGCGGTGTTGGCGAGCTTGATCCCGCTGAGCGGGCGCGGGCCGGGGTGTGACCAGGCCAGCCAGGCCGAGTCGGGTGAGAAGACGAGGCCGCCGACGTCGCCGTCCTCGCTGCGGTCGACCTCGCGGACCTCGCCGGTCTCCCGCTCGACGAGCAGCAGCCGTCCGTCGTGCGCGGCGACGGCGGCCCGGCTGCCGTCGGGGGCCATGGCCAGTCCCACCACCCGGCCGAGGCGTCCGGCGGCCAGCCGGCGCGGGCCGGCGCCCGGTGCCGGGCCGGTGGCGGGGGCGAACTCCAGGGCGTCCTCGCCCTCGGCGTCGGTCACCCACACCACCCATTCCTCCCCCTCCGTGCGGAAGGTGCGCGGCAGCCGGGCCCGCACGCCGGGTTCGGCGGCCAGGGCGCGGGCGGGGCCGTGGCGGTGGGTGACCCAGTGGACGGCGCCGCGCACCTCGACGGCGCTGCCGCGCGCGGTGTGGTCGGGGGTGGCGGAGCCCAGCCAGCGGGCGGCGGACACCGGGTGCGGCCGCCGGTCGGTGCGCTGCCCGCCGAGGCGGACGTCGAGGCGGCGCGGCTCGGCGCCGTCGAGGTCGTCCAGGACCCACAGTTCACCGGCGGAGCAGTACACGACGCGGTGGCCGTCCCCGGCCGCGTGCCGGGCGTAGAACGTGTCGAGGGGTGTGTGGCGCCTCAGGTCGGAGCCGTCGGCGAGGGAGGAGTACAGCGCGCCGGTGCCCTCGTGGTCGGAGAGGAAGGCGATGCGGTCGCCGGCCCACACCGGGTACTCGATGTTGCCGTCGAGGTCCTCGTGCAGCCGCGTGAACTCGCCGTCGCCGTCCCGGTCGATCCACAGCTTGCCGGCCGTGCCGCCCCGGTAGCGCTTCCAGTGGGCGGCCTCGCGCCCCATGGACGCGGACACCAGCACGGTGTGCGGGCCGAAGGCGACCCCGCCGACGGGCCCGTACGGCAGGGTGGTGGCCGGTCCGCCGTCGAGCGGGACCGCGCGGGCCCAACTGCGGCGCCCGCTCGCCTGGTCGTGGGTGCTCAGGACGAGCACCCGGCCGTCGGGGGTCCAGCCGCGCACCCTGGTCTGGGGGCTGCCCCAGTACGTGAGCCGGGTGGCGGGGCCGCCGTCGACCGGGGCGACGTGCACCTCGGGGGCGCCGTCGCGGGTGGAGGTCCAGGCGACGGTGGTGCCGTCGGGTGAGACGCGGGGCAGGGTGACCGGCGTGTTGTCGGCGCTGACCCGCCAGGCGCGCCCGCCGCCGAGGGGCGCGAGCCACACGTCGTCCTCGGCGGTGAAGGCCACCAACTCGCCCTGCAAGTGCGGGAATCGGAAGTACGCGGCAGGCGTCACGGGCTGTGTCACCCGATCACTCTAGGCAAGGGCGGCGGTGACCGACAGGGGTTCTTGCCGGTTGGCCGCCCGGGTCACTTGGTGCCGGCGGACCCGCAGCGCGTGTCGTCCCCGCACCAGACCGTCCGGGTGACGGTCACGGTGACCGTGGGCCGCCCGGGTTCGGCGGGCCGCGCGGAGCGGGGCGGGGTGAGCGGTGAAGGGGTGGCGGACCCGCAGTCGCCCAGCCCGCTCACCTGGAACAGCTGCTTGTCGCCGACGTCCGCGCGGAGGTCGCCGCGCACGCAGGAGCCGTCGACGGCACGCGTGACGTGGCCGGTGACGGCGATGTCCCGCCCGTTGCCGGTCTCCCCCTCGCAGTCGACGGAGGCGACGGTCTCCCGGCCCCCGGAGGCGCCGCCGTCGCCGTAGTCGGCGGTGCAGGTCAGCCACCGCACGTCGACGTCCCGGCGCTCGATCTCGGCCGTCGCCGCCTCGTCGGTGGTGTACGCGACGGCCGCCGAGCCGATCCCGCCGGGTTCGCACGCCACCGCGCCGGCCACGGCCAGGACCGCCAGCCCCGCCACCGCCGCCGCACGTGTCCCGCGCGCCCGGCCCCGCGTCCTTCTCCTCCATGCCCCCATGGAGGGCAGCCTGCCACCGCCGGCGGGGACGCGGTAGAGCACTTACCGCCATGCGCCGCACCGCCGCCGCCGCCGTCCACGGTGACCGCATGCGCGACCGCCGCCGCCCGAGGAAACCGATCGTCGACGACACGACCGCCTGCCTGTGGACGGTCCGCCACCGGCACCGGGACGGCCGGGGCTGCGAGGACGTCCTCACCCCGATCCGGGACGGCGCGCGCACCAGGATCGTCTTCCGTGAGGGCGAGGGCCGTTACGTCGGCGGCGGCGCGTACCCGCACGCGGGCGGCGTCGGCGACCGCGCCCACCATCTCGGCCTGCACAGGCCCGGCACGGTGCGCGCGCTCGTCGACGAGGCCGTCCGCCGCCGACTGCTGCCGCACGAGGGGGAACGGGAGCGGGAGTCGGACGGCTGGATCCCGTTCGACGCCCTCAGCCGCGCGACGGCCATGACCGAAGCCCCACCGGACCGACCCGGTTCTCGGAGGCGGACGGGTGAGGGCCGGCGGCCGGTCAGGACCAGCGGCCGGTCCGGCCCAGGAGCAGGGCGGCGGCGGCCGTCCCGGCGGTCGAGGTCCGCAGCACGCTGCGCCCCAGCCGGTACGCCCTGGCACCGGCCTCCTCGAAGAGCGCCAGCTCGTCCGGGGAGACGCCCCCTTCGGGTCCGACGACGAGCACGATCTCCCCGTCCGCGGGAAGTACCGCGGTCGCCAGCGGCTCGCTGCCGTAGTCGCGGTCCTCGTGGAGCACGGCCGCGAAGTCGGCCCGGGCCAGCAGTGCCGCCACCTGCCGGGTGGTCGCGGCGTCGGCGACCTCGGGGAAGCGGACCCGGCGGGACTGCTTGCCGGCCTCGCGGGCGGTCGCCCGCCACTTGGCGAGCGCCTTCAGCCCGCGGTCGCCCTTCCACTGGGTGATGCAGCGGGACGCGGACCAGGGCACGATCGCGTCGACGCCGGTCTCGGTCATCGTCTCGACGGCCAGTTCGCCCCGGTCGCCCTTGGGCAGCGCCTGGACGACGGTGATCCGCGGCGCCTCGGCGGGCTCCTCCGCCACCTGGGTCAGATCGACGACGAGCCGGTCCTTGCCCTCGGCGGCGACGACCTCGCCCCGCGCCCAGCGGCCGGTGCCGTCGGTGAGGACGACCTCCTCACCGGCCCGCAGCCGCTTCACGGAGACGGCGTGCCGTCCCTCGGGCCCGTCCAGTACGAACTCGGCGGGACCGCCCGGCAGTTCCTCGACGACGAAGACGGGGGCGGTCATCGCGCACCGCCCGCGCCGGCCGCGCCGCCGTCCGACAACGCCGTCCTCGCCGCGTCGAGTTCGGCCGTCAGCACCTCCACCAGTCGACCGGCGGGCAGGGGGCGGGCCAGCCGGTGTCCCTGGCCGGCCCACAGCGCCATGCCCTGCGCGTCGCCCGCCTTCGCGGCGGCCTTGCGCAGCGGCGAGGTGAGGTGGTGGACCTCGGGGTAGGCGGCGGGCGCGTACGGGCCGTGCTCGCGCAGGAAGCGGTTGACGAGAGCGCGGGCCGGGCGTCCGGAGAAGGCGCGGGTCAGTTCCGTGCGCACGAAGAGCGGGTCGGTGAGCGCCTCCTTGTGCACGGCGGCCGCGCCGGACTCGGGCGTCGCGAGGAAGGCGGTGCCGAGCTGGGCGGCGCTCGCCCCGGCGGCGAGGACGGCGGCGATCTGGCTGCCCCGCATGAGGCCGCCCGCGGCGATCAGCGGCAGGCCGACGGCCTCCCGGACCTGGGCGACCAGCGACAGCAGGCCGATCCCGGAGCCGTCGTTCTCGGGGATGTCGCGGTGGGTGCCCTGGTGTCCGCCGGCCTCCACGCCCTGCACGATCACCGCGTCCGCGCCGGCCCGCTCGACCGCGAGGGCCTCCTCCACGGTGGTCGCGGTGACCAGGGTGAGCGTGCCCGCCCGGCGCAGCGCGGCCAGCGCGTCCGGATCGGGGACGCCGAAGTGGAACGAGGCCACCGGCACCGGGTTGTCCAGCAGGACCGCCAGCTTGGCGTCGTGGCCGTCGTCGCGGCCGCTGTCCGGATCACCCAGCTCGGTCCCGTACCAGGCGGCCTCACCGGCCAGCTGGTGGGCGTAGACCTCGATGGCGCCGGTCTCGGCGTGTTCGGGGTGCGGCATGAAGAGGTTCACGCCGAAGGGCCGGGAGGTGAGGCTCCGCAGCTGCTTGATCTCCTGGTACATGCCGTCGGCGGTCTTGTACCCGGCGGCCAGGAAGCCCAGCCCGCCGGCCTCGGACACGGCGGCGGCGAGCCGCGGGAGGGAGACGCCGCCCGCCATGGGGGCCTGCACGATCGGGAGAGGGAAGAGATCGGTCAGTGCGGAGGACATGACGGCATGTTGTCACGTCGCCCGGACAAGTCCGAACCCAGCCCGTCCGGCATCCGGGGAGGGGCGGTCCGGGCCGAGATCGGGGGTCCGGGGGCGCGGCCCCCGGAGGGACGGGACGGGGAAGGGGCGGCGGGGCGAGGAGGCCCCACCGCCCGCCCGCCATCGTCAGCGTCCGTTGAACGCGTCCTTCAGCCGGGAGAACAGGCCCTGCTGACCGGGCTGGAACTGCCCGAGGGGCCGCTCCTCCCCGCGCAGCTTCGCCAGTTCCCGCAGCAGCCGCTCCTGCTCGGGGTCCAGCTTGTTGGGGGTCTGCACCTCGACGTGCACGATGAGGTCACCGCGTCCGCCGCCCCGCAGGTGCGTGACGCCGCGCCCGTGCAGCGGGATCGACTGGCCCGACTGCGTGCCGGGCCGGATGTCGACCTCCTCGAGCCCGTCGAGCGTCTCCAGCGGCACCTTGGTGCCCAGGGCCGCCGCGGTCATCGGCAGGGTGACCGTGCAGTGCAGGTCGTCGCCGCGCCGCTGGAACTGCGCGTGCGGCAGCTCGTGGATCTCGACGTACAGGTCGCCGGCGGGACCGCCGCCGGGGCCGACCTCGCCCTCGCCGGCGAGCTGGATGCGGGTGCCGTTGTCGACGCCGGCCGGGATCTTCACGGTCAGCGTGCGACGCGAGCGCACCCGGCCGTCGCCCGCGCACTCCGGGCACGGCGTCGGCACGACGGTGCCGAAGCCCTGGCACTGCGGGCAGGGCCGCGAGGTCATGACCTGGCCGAGGAAGGACCGCGTCACCTGCGACACCTCACCGCGGCCGCGGCACATGTCACAGGTCTGCGCGGTGGTCCCCGGCGCCGCGCCCTCGCCGCTGCAGGTGCCGCAGACGATCGCCGTGTCGACCTGGATGTCCTTGGTCGTGCCGAAGGCCGCCTCGTCGAGGTCGATCTCCAGCCGGATCATCGCGTCCTGGCCCCGGCGGGTGCGCGAGCGCGGTCCGCGCTGCGACGCCGTGCCGAAGAAGGCGTCCATGATGTCGGAGAAGTTGCCGAAGCCACCGGCCCCGAAGCCGCCCGCGCCACCGCCCGCCTGGGACAGCGGGTCGCCGCCGAGGTCGTAGACCTGCTTCTTCTGCGGGTCCGACAGCACCTCGTAGGCGGCGTTGATCTCCTTGAACCGCTCCTGGGTCTTCGGATCGGGGTTGACGTCCGGGTGCAGCTCGCGTGCGAGCCGCCGGAAGGCCTTCTTGATCTCTTCCTGCGACGCGTCGCGGCGCACGCCGAGAACGGCGTAGTAGTCCGTGGCCACTTACGACTCCGCCAGGATCTGTCCGACGTACCGTGCCACTGCGCGTACCGCTCCCATCGTTCCCGGGTAATCCATGCGGGTCGGTCCGACCACGCCGAGCTTGGCGACTGCCTCGCCGCCCGAACCGTAGCCGACCGACACCACCGAAGTGGAGTTGAGTCCCTCGTAGGCGTTCTCGTGACCGATGCGTACGGTCATGCCCGAATCCCCCGCCTCGCCAAGGAGCTTGAGGAGGACGACCTGCTCCTCCAAGGCTTCCAGGACGGGTCGGATCGTGAGGGGAAAGTCATGTCCGAAGCGGGTGAGATTGGCGGTGCCGCCGATCATCAGCCGCTCCTCGTTCTCCTCGACGAGCGTCTCCAGCAGCGTGGAGAGCACCGTCGTGACCGTGCCGCGGTCCTCGAGCTCGAAGGCGTCGGCCAGGTCCTCGACCAGCCGCGGCACGTCGCTGAAGCGGCGGCCCGCGACCCGGCTGTTCAGCCGCGCCCGCAGGTCCGCCAGCGAGGTCTCGCCGAAGGGCGCCGGGCAGTCCACCATCCGCTGCTCGACCCGCCCGGTGTCCGTGATCAGCACCAGCATCAGCCGGGCCGGCGCCAGCGACAGCAGCTCGACGTGCCGCACCGTGGAGCGCGTCAGCGACGGGTACTGCACGACGGCGACCTGCCGGGTGAGCTGCGCGAGCAGCCGTACGGTCCGCGCCACGACGTCGTCGAGGTCGACGGCGCCGTCGAGGAAGTTCTGGATGGCCCGCCGCTCGGGGGCCGTCATCGGCTTGACGCCGGCGAGCTTGTCGACGAACAGCCGGTAGCCCTTGTCGGTGGGGATGCGCCCGGCGCTGGTGTGCGGCTGCGCGATGTACCCCTCGTCCTCCAGGGCCGCCATGTCGTTGCGGACCGTGGCCGGGGAGACGCCGAGGTTGTGCCGCTCGGTGAGCGCCTTGGAACCCACCGGTTCCTCGGTGCCGACGTAGTCCTGGACGATGGCGCGCAGCACTTGGAGCCTGCGTTCACTCAGCATCCGCGCTCACCTCCAGAAGTCGTCCCCGGTCCCCCGGGCGCCCCGCCTGGCACTCTTCACATTCGAGTGCCAGCGTTCCCCGGCCCAGTGTACGGCTGTGGGGTACACCCAGGGCAAGGTCGGTCGCCCCGCCGGGCCGCCGGGTCTAGCGTCGCGGTATGACGGTGACTTGGGAAGAGCTGGGGTGGGAGCGGGTCGCCACCGGGGTCGGCCGGTGCCGGCTGCCCGGCTGGGACTGCACGGTGGGGCTGGTCGTCGGCGAGGGGCGGGCCCTGTTGGTGGACGCGGGGTCGAGTCTCGCCGAGGGCGCCCGGCTGCGGATGCGCGCCGAGGAACTCGCCGGCCGGCGTGTGACGGATCTCGCGCTCACACACCCCCATTTCGACCACGTCCTCGGGGCGGCGGCCTTCGCGGGCGCGGAGGTCTACGCGGCGGTGGGGGCGGACACGGTACCGGCGGACGAACTGCGCGCGGACGCGGTCCGGTGCGGCCTGGACGGGGCCACGGCCGCGGAGGCCGCGGACACCCTGGTACGGCCCCACCACCCGGTCTCCGGCGAGTGGACGCTCGACCTGGGCGGCGGGCGGCAGGTCCTGCTGGCGAACGTCGGTCCGGGCCACACCGCGTACGACCTCGCCGTCCTCGTCCCGGCGGGCCCCGGCTCGCCCGAGGTCGTCTTCTGCGGCGACCTCGTCGAGGAGTCCGGCGAACCGCAGGCCGGGCCCGACGCCGTACCGTCGCACTGGCCGGCCGCCCTCGACCGGCTGCTGGACCTCGGCGGTGAGGACGCGCTGTACGTGCCCGGTCACGGCGCGGTGGTGGACGCGGCGTTCGTCCGGGCCCAGCGGGACGCGCTGGCCGCGCGTTTCGGCGTGTCGCCGTGAGCGCCGCGAGGCTTCTCCTATCGTCATCCGAATGGGCCCCCGTGTGTACTCCGCCGACCTGACCCCGCCGTGGAAGAAGCAGCGGCCCGCCCCCGAGGTCCCCGCGGACCCCGGTCTGGTGGTGGAGGAGCCCGGCACCGGTTTCTGCGGCGCGGTGATCCGCTGCGAGGCGGGCACGGTCACCCTGGAGGACCGCTTCGGCAAGCACCGGGTCTTCCCGCTGGAGCCGCGCGGCTTCCTCCTGGAGGGACGCGTCGTGACGCTGGTCCGCCCGGCCCCGACGGCTCCGGTACGGCCCGCCCGTACCGCCTCCGGTTCGGTCGCCGTGCCCGGCGCCCGCGCCCGGGTGGCCCGCGCCGGCCGCATCTACGTCGAGGGCCGGCACGACGCCGAGCTGGTGGAGAAGGTGTGGGGCGACGACCTGCGCGTCGAGGGCGTGGTCGTGGAGTACCTGGAGGGCGTGGACGACCTGCCGTCGATCGTCGCCGAGTTCGCCCCCGGCCCCGACGCCCGCCTGGGCGTCCTGGTGGACCACCTCGTCCCCGGCACCAAGGAGTGGCGCATCGCCCGGTCCGTGACCAGCGAGCACGCGCTGGTGGTGGGCCACCCCTACATCGACGTCTGGGAGGCGGTGAAGCCGTCGGCGCTGGGCATCGCGGCCTGGCCCCGCGTCCCGCACGGGCAGGACTGGAAGACGGGGGTGTGCCGGGCCCTGGGATGGCCGTCGGAGAACACCGGCGCGGTGTGGCAGGCCGTCCTGAAGCGGGTGGAGTCCTACAAGGACCTGGAGCCGGAGCTGCTGAGAGCGGTCGAGGAACTGATCGACTTCGTCACGGCACCGGCCGAAACCTGACCCGGGGTACGGGACACCGGGGTCGGGGTCCCTCCGTCGAGACCCTCAGTCCACCAGGTCCCGCACCACCGCGTCCGCCAGCAGGCGGCCCCGCAGGGTGAGGACGGCCCGGCCCGCCTCGTAGGGGCCGCCGTCCAGCAGCCCCTCCGCCAGGGCCCGCCGCGACGCCGCCAGCCCCGCCTCCTTCAGCAGGTCCAGCGGAACCCCTTCCCGCAGCCGCAGCTCCAGCAGGATCCGCTCGACCCGGCGGTCCTCCTCCGACAGGACCTCGCGTCCGGCACCCGGTGAACGGCCGCTCGCCAGCGCCGCCGCGTACGCCCCCGGGTGCTTGACGTTCCACCAGCGCACGCCGCCGACGTGGCTGTGGGCTCCCGGACCCGCGCCCCACCAGTCGGCGCCCCGCCAGTACAGCTCGTTGTGCAGGCAGCGGCCCGCCTCGGAGGTGGCCCAGTTGGACACCTCGTACCAGTCGAAGCCCGCCGCGGACATCGTCTCCTCGGCGATCAGGTACCGGTCCGCGTGGACGTCGTCGTCGGTCATCGGAACCTCGCCGCGGCGGATCCGGCGGGCGAGCTGGGTGCCCTCCTCGACGATCAGGGCGTACGCGCTGACGTGATCGGGTCCGGCACCGAGGGCCGCGTCCAGGGAGGCCCGCCAGTCGTCGTCCGACTCGCCGGGGGTGCCGTAGATCAGGTCGAGGTTGACGTGCTCGAAGCCGGCGCCGCGGGCCTCCGCCACGCAGGCCTCGGGGCGGCCGGGCGTGTGGGTGCGGTCGAGGATCCTCAGCACGTGCTGCCGGGCGCTCTGCATGCCGAAGGAGATCCGGTTGAAGCCGCCCTGGCGGAGCGTGGCGAGGTACGCCGGGTCGACCGACTCCGGGTTGGCCTCGGTGGTGACCTCCGCGTCCGCGGCCAGCCCGAACTCCTCGCGGATCGCCGTGAGCATCCGGACCAGGTCGCCGGCCGCGAGCAAGGTGGGCGTGCCGCCGCCGACGAAGACCGTGCGGACCTCGCGCGGGTCGTCGCCGAGGACCTTGCGGGCCAGCCGGATCTCGTCGAGCAGGGTGTCGGCGTAGTTCTCGCGGGAGGCGAGGACACCGCCGGTGCCGCGCAGCTCGGTGGCGGTGTAGGTGTTGAAGTCGCAGTAGCCGCAGCGGCTCGCGCAGTAGGGCACGTGCAGGTAGAACCCGAGGGGGCGGTCGGCGGCCCCGGCGAGCGCGGAGGCGGGCAGTGCGCCGTCGGTGGGGACGGGCTCGCCGTCGGGAAGTGCGGAAGGCATGTCCTCCATTGTCCCGTACGCGGCCCGTGGGTCCCGCGGGTCCGTCGTCCGCCGTCCGTCGTCCGGCTCCTCCGCGGTGCCGCGCCTGCGCCGCCCGGCTACTCGGCCTGGAGCACCAGCAGGGCGAGGTCGTCCTCCGGGGGCCGGCCGCCGAACTCGTGGACCAGGCGGCGGATCCGCTCGGCGATCAGCTCCGCGTCCAGCCCCGCGCAGCCGGACAGGGCGAGGGCGAGGCCGTCACCGTCGTCGAACTGGCGGGAGCCGGAGCGGCGCTCGGTGACGCCGTCGGTGACGCAGAGCAGGGTGTCGCCGGGCCACAGGTCCAGGCTCTCGCTGACGTACGTGGCGTCCTCGACGACGCCCAGGAGGGTCTGCGGCTGCGCGACCGTGGTCACTCCGCCGTCGGGCCCGAGGAGCAGCGGCAGGGGGTGGCCGGCCGAGGCGAGGGTGCAGTGGACGCCGCCGTCGAAGGGCACGAGCTCGCCGTAGAGGAGCGAGAGGAAGCGGGTCTGCGGCCCGTCGCCGGGGCCCGCCGGGCCGACGAAGGCGCGGGCGGCCGCGTCGGCGGCCTCGGTGGCGTCGTCGAGGAGGAGCTGGTTGAGGCGGTCGAGGACGTCGGCGACGCCGTACCCCTCGCGGGCCAGCAGCCGCAGCCAGGGCCGGGCCAGTCCGATGACCACGGCCGCCTCGGGGCCCTTGCCCTGGACGTCGCCGACCGCGAAGCACCAGCGGCCGTCGCCCACCGGGAACAGGTCGTAGAAGTCGCCGCTCGGCCCGCCCTGCTCGCGCGGCTCGTGGACGAGGGCGCTGCGCAGGCCGGGGATCTCGGCGACCGCGCCGGGCAGCAGACCGCGCTGGAGGACGGCGCTGATGGTGGCCTGGCGGGCGTACTGGCGGGCGGCGCCGATGGCGAGGGCCACGCGTCGGCCGAGGTCCTCGACGAGCCCGGTGACCTCGTCGGGGAAGCGCGGCAGCCCGGCCCGTCCGATGACGAGGGTGCCGAGCGGGCGGCCGCCGGCGACCAGGCGGTAGGCGAGGGCGGTGCCGTGCGGGCCGAGCGCGCCACCGGGCCAGGGGTGGGCCGCGGGCCCGGAGAAGGACCCGTCGGGCGGGCGCGGCGGGTCCTTCTCCAGGGCCCGGCGCAGCTCCTCGACGTGGTTCTCGCTGACGTGCCAGACGCGGGTCAGCCGTGCCTGCGGTCCGTCGTCCCAGCCGGCGCGCGGGCCGAGTTCGTCCTCCAGCCGGATCGCGCACCAGTCCGCGAGGCGCGGCACGATCAGCTGGCCGGTGAGCGCGGCGACCAGCTCCTCGTCGAGCTGCCCGGCGAGCAGGTCGGAGGCCTCGGCGAGGAAGGACAGGGCGCCGCGGCCGAGCCAGTCGCGGTCGTGGGCGGCGGACCGGCTCTCGGGGGCGAGCGCCTCGGCGAGGGCGAGGGGGGTGGCGGGCTCGGGGGCGGTGCGGGCCCGGGGTTCGTCGGGGTTCCCGTCGTCGTCCGCCGGGCGGGCCGGGAGCCGCGCCCACACGGTCTTCGCCCCCCGGCGGTACGTCACCCCCCACGCGTCGGCCAGCGTGGCCACCAGGCGCAGGCCGCGGCCGTGCTCGGGGGTGTCGTACGGCGTGTCGGGGCCGCCGTCGCGGGGTGCGCGCGAGGGGTGGCGGTCGGTGACCTCCACGACGACGGCGCAGGTGTCGGGCTGCTCCGGTTCCGCCTCCAGCCGGCACAGCAGGTCGACGTCGGTACCGGCGTGCACGACGGCGTTGGTGACCAGTTCGCTGACGACGAGCACCACTTCCTCGCCGAGCCGTCCCGCCAGCTCCCGGGCGCCGGGCAGGCCACGGCCGGTCCACTCGGCTAACGCGACGCGGACGACGTCACGGGCGGCGCCGGGCGCGAGGGGGCCGCCGGCGAGGGTCACGCGCGTGTGCGGGTGCCCGCCCGCGTGCGCCGGCGCACCACTGGCACGGGACACGGTCTCCCGTTGCGTGGGAATGGCCCCCATGGACGGCTCCCGGGCGATCGACGAATCGGGCCTCGGTCCGCGGGCGGCACACCCCGGCCGATGCCGACAGGGTGACAGACCGGTCGCACTCCTACGCGCTGAGTTACCGAAGTGGGCCGTGATGAGGGAAAACCGGGTTCCGCATGTGTCCGGAAAGGGGCGCTTAGGGGGCGGGATTCGAGCACCCTGCCGTTCGTCCCGGTGGGCCCGTGCCGGGCGCGGCCTCGGCCGGGGGGCGGCGTGTCCGCGGCCGCCCCCGGCCTACGAGGTCCGCTGCCGGCGCCTACGCCTCGCGCGACCCGGCGTACATCTCGTCGATCAGGTGCTTGTACTCGCGCTCGACGACCGGCCGCTTCAGCTTCAGGCTCGGCGTGATCTCGCCGTGCTCCACGTCGAGGTCACGCGGCAGCAGCCGGAACTTCTTGATCGTCTGCCACTTCTGCAGCCCCTGGTTGAGGTGCTTCACGTAGCCGTCGATGAGCGCCACCGTCTCCGGCGCGGCCACGATCTCGGCGTACGACTTGCCGCCCAGGCCGTTCTCCTCGGCCCAGGCGCGCAGGGACACCTCGTCCAGGGCGATCAGGGCCGTGCAGAAGTTCCGGTCGGCGCCGTGCACGAGGATGTTGGAGACGTACGGGCAGACCGCCTTGAACTGTCCCTCGACCTCGGCGGGCGCGATGTACTTGCCGCCGGACGTCTTGATGAGGTCCTTCTTGCGGTCGGTGATCCGCAGGTACCCGTCGGGGGACAGCTCGCCGATGTCGCCGGTGTGGAACCAGCCGTCGGCCTCCAGGACCTCCGCGGTCTTCTCCGGCAGCCCGTGGTAGCCCTCCATGATGCCGGGACCGCGCAGCAGGATCTCGCCGTCGTCGGCGATGCGCACCTCGGTGCCGGGCAGCGGCTTGCCGACCGTGCCGGTGCGGTAGGCCTCGCCGGGGTTCACGAAGGAGGCCGCGGAGGACTCCGTCAGGCCGTACCCCTCGAGGATGTGGATGCCGGCGCCGGAGAAGAAGAAGCCGATGTCCGGCGCGAGGGCGGCGCTGCCGGAGACGCACGCGCGCAGGTTCCCGCCGAACGCCTCGCGGATCTTCGCGTAGACGAGCGCGTCGGCGACCTTGTGCTTGGCGCCGAGCCCGAAGGGCACGGAGGCCGTGCCGGTGCGCCGGAAGTTGTCCTGCGCGACCCTGGCGTACTCGCGGGCGACCTCGGCGGCCCACTGGAAGATCTTGTACTTGGCGGCGCCGCCCGCACGGGCCTTCGCGGCCACCCCGTTGTAGACCTTCTCGAAGATGCGGGGGACGGCCGCCATGTACGTCGGCCGCACGACCGGCAGGTTCTCGATGATCTTGTCGACGCGGCCGTCCACGGCGGTGACGTGCCCGGCCTCGATCTGGCCGGAGGTCAGCACCTTGCCGAACACGTGGGCGAGCGGCAGCCACAGGTACTGCACGTCGTCGGGGCCGACCAGGCCGGTCGCGGCGATCGCCTTCGCCATGTACGACCAGTTGTCGTGCGGGAGCCGCACGCCCTTGGGGCGGCCCGTGGTGCCCGACGTGTAGATGACGGTGGCGAGCTGCTCCCTGGTGATCGCGCCGACCCGCTCCTTGATCAGCTGCGGGTCCTGCTCCAGGCGGGCGGCGCCGCGCTTCTCCAGCTCGTCGAGCGTGAGGATCCAGTCGGCGGTCTCCACCCCGGCCGGGTCGATCACCACCACATGGGTCAACTCGGGCAGCTCCTGGCGCTTCTCCACCGCCTTGGCGACCTGGGCCGCGTCCTCCGCGATCAGCACCCGGCTGCCGGAGTCGGAGAGGATGAACGCCGACTCCTCGGCGTTGGTCTGCGGGTAGATGGTGGTCGTCGCCGCGCCCGCGCACATGATGCCGAGGTCGGCGAGGATCCACTCGATCCGGGTGGAGGAGGCCAGCGCCACCAGCTGCTCGGGCTGCACGCCCAGTTCGATCAGGCCGGCCGCGATGGCGTGGACCCGCTCGGCGGCCTGCGCCCAGCTCAGCGACTTCCATTCGTCCGGGCCCTCGCCCGCCGGCGCCGGCACGGGGTAGCGGTAGGCCTCCGCGTCCGGCGTGGCGGCCACCCGCTCCAGGAAGAGGCCCGCGACGGACGGCGGACGGTTCTCGATCAGTGTCTGTGTGTCGCTCACGACATCCTCCGGGACCCGCGACGGTGCGGCTGGCTCGGTGCGGCTGTTGACAATGCGGCCGACTCGGTGCGGCTGTTGTTTAACTCGCGAGTAACTATCGAGCAGGGATCAGAGTAGAGGGCGACTGGCCTGCACGTAAGGGGCCACGGACTGTCACTTTTTACACAACGGCGACCCGGTGACGCGGCGGGGCCCGCCGCGCTGCAGCGCGACGGGCCCCGGAACCGGCGTGTCGGCGGGCTACTTCTTGCCCTTGCCCGAACCCGCGTTCTCGTCGCTGCTCAGGACGGCGATGAAGGCGTCCTGCGGAACCTCCACGGAACCCACCATCTTCATCCGCTTCTTGCCCTCCTTCTGCTTCTCCAGCAGCTTGCGCTTGCGGGAGATGTCGCCGCCGTAGCACTTGGCGAGGACGTCCTTGCGGATGGCGCGGATGGTCTCGCGGGCGATGACCCGCGAGCCGACGGCGGCCTGGATGGGCACCTCGAAGGCCTGCCGCGGGATCAGCTCGCGCAGCTTGGCGACGAGCCGCACACCGTAGGCGTACGCGGCGTCCTTGTGGGTGATCGCCGAGAAGGCGTCGACCTTGTCGCCGTGCAGCAGGATGTCGACCTTGACCAGGCTGGAGGTCTGCTCGCCGGTGGGCTCGTAGTCCAGCGACGCGTAGCCGCGCGTCTTCGACTTCAGCTGGTCGAAGAAGTCGAAGACGATCTCCGCGAGGGGCAGCGTGTAGCGGATCTCGACCCGGTCCTCGGAGAGGTAGTCCATGCCGAGCAGGGTGCCGCGCCGGGTCTGGCACAGCTCCATGATCGAGCCGATGAACTCGGTCGGCGCCAGGACGGTGGCGCGCACGACCGGCTCGTACACCTCGCTGATCTTGCCCTCGGGGAACTCGCTCGGGTTGGTGACGGTGTGCTCGGTGCCGTCCTCCATGACCACGCGGTACACCACGTTCGGCGCGGTGGCGATGAGGTCGAGACCGAACTCGCGCTCCAGCCGCTCCCGGATCACGTCGAGGTGCAGCAGCCCCAGGAAGCCCACGCGGAAACCGAAGCCGAGGGCGGCGGAGGTCTCCGGCTCGTAGACCAGCGCGGCGTCGTTGAGCTGGAGCTTGTCCAGGGCGTCGCGCAGCTCCGGGTAGTCGGAGCCGTCCAGCGGGTACAGGCCCGAGAAGACCATCGGCTTGGGGTCCTTGTAGCCGCCGAGCGCCTCGGTCGCGCCCTTCTGCTGGCTGGTGATGGTGTCACCGACCTTGGACTGGCGGACGTCCTTCACCCCGGTGATCAGATAGCCCACCTCGCCGACGCCGAGGCCGTCGGCCGCCAGCATCTCGGGCGAGTTGGTGCCGATCTCCAGCAGTTCGTGCGTGGCGTTCGTGGACATCATCCGGATCCGCTCACGCTTGTTGAGCTGCCCGTCGATGACACGGACGTACGTGACCACACCCCGGTAGGAGTCGTACACCGAGTCGAAGATCATCGCGCGGGCGGGCGCGTCCTTGACCCCGACCGGCGCCGGGACCTCCCGCACGACCTTGTCGAGCAGCGCGTCGACGCCGACACCGGTCTTGGCGGAGACCCGCAGCACGTCGTCCGGATCGCACCCCACGAGGTTCGCCAGCTCCTCGGCGAACTTCTCCGGCTGCGCGGCCGGCAGGTCGATCTTGTTGAGCACGGGGATGATCGCGAGGTCGTTCTCCATCGCCAGGTAGAGGTTGGCGAGGGTCTGGGCCTCGATGCCCTGGGCGGCGTCCACGAGGAGGATGGTGCCCTCGCACGCGGCGAGCGACCGCGAGACCTCATAGGTGAAGTCGACGTGCCCCGGGGTGTCGATCATGTTGAGGATGTGCGTGTTTCCGGGGTCCTGGGTCGGAGCCCACGGCAGACGCACCGCCTGGGACTTGATCGTGATTCCGCGCTCACGCTCGATGTCCATACGGTCGAGGTACTGAGCACGCATCTGCCGCTGCTCGACCACACCGGTCAGCTGGAGCATCCGGTCGGCGAGGGTGGACTTGCCGTGGTCGATGTGCGCGATGATGCAGAAGTTGCGGATCAGTGCCGGGTCGGTACGGCTCGGCTCGGGCACATTGTTAGGGGTCGCGGGCACGCAGGGTCCTGTCTCTTGAGGCGCCTTATGCCTCGGGTCGGATCGATACGTAGGTTCCATGGTCCCACGCGCGGCGACCGGGGACCGGTTTGGGCCGCTCTCGGACCCGCTGGTAGTCTGGGTGGCTGTGTCTCATGCCCTCTCAGCGCGAGGCACACTCAAGAAATCACCTGGTGCGGGACCCGAGCGGCCCCGTGCCTGAACCTGCAAAGGCTCTTTCGTGGCGAACATCAAGTCCCAGATCAAGCGGATCAAGACCAACGAGAAGGCTCGGCTGCGCAACAAGGCCGTCAAGTCCTCCCTGAAGACCGCGATCCGCAAGGCCCGCGAGGCCGCTGCCGCGGGTGACGTCGAGAAGGCCACCGAGCTGCAGCGCGCTGCAGCGCGTCAGCTCGACAAGGCCGTCTCCAAGGGCGTCATCCACAAGAACCAGGCCGCCAACAAGAAGTCGGCGCTCGCTTCGAAGGTCGCGACCCTCAAGGGCTGAACTCCCTTCTTGATCTGATCGCCGGGGAGACCCAGAGCGGGCCCTCTCTCATCCGCTCCCGACCGGCACCCACGGATCTACGCGCGGCCTGCGTTCGCCACGCGGGCGTGGATCCAGCATCGCGAACCGAAGGCCCCGGTGCCTCGCCCTTCCCCAGGGCGGGCGCCGGGGCCTTCGGCATTCCCGGTCGGGGTGTTTCTCAGGTGGTGTTTCTCAGGTGGTGTTTCTCAGGGGTGCTTTGAGGGAGTGCTCTCAACGGGTGCCCCCAACTGGTGCGTTCAGCGGTGCTCCCAGCGGGTGCTCTCACGCCCAGAAGTCGTCGCTCCTGTCGATGTCCTCGACGCACTCGTCGAGATCCGTGATCTTGTCGCCGACGACCCGGAAGACGATGCATCCGGTGTCGTCGAGGTGCTTGCCCTGCCGCTCGGCGGTGACACGGCACATCCCGACCGCGTGTCCGCGACCGTCGGCACAGGTGCCGAGCATGTCCAGACGCATCGTGCCGTTCGTCTCCTCACCGAGCCGCCGGTACATGTCGATGATCGCGTCCTGGCCCTTGAAGTCACCCGAGAGCGGGTGAGTGCCGGGCACGTGATGCGTGGCGTCCTTCGCCATCAGTTCCCGCAGGGTGTCCATGTCCCCTCGGGAGAAGGCCTCGAAGCCCCTGCGAACGAGCGCTGCGTGCGGGTGTTCAGCCATGGTCGATCGCCACCTTTCCGACGTCCTGGGCGATGCGTCGGCTGCTGCTTCGATTCTCCTCCGTCCACCGGGCACGGCGACTGGATCCAGGGGCCGATGGGGGCGAGGCGCGGGGTGCGAGGTGGGGGGGTTCGAGGTGTGGGGGTCAAGGCACGGGGTTCGAGGCGCGGGGTTCGAGGCGTGCTGATCGGGTCCAGGTGGCTGGCGGACAGGTCGGGTCCGGTACCGACGGCAGCCGAAGCGGCGACCGGCTCCGGCGTCGGGCTCCGGCTCCGGCGTCGGGCTCCAGCTCCGGCTCTGGGGGGCCGGCCTTACGCCCGGCCCCCGGAACGGGCCGCCCGTGCCACCGCCACCACGGCCTTCTCCAGCGCGTACTCCGGGTCGTCGCCACCGCCCTTCACCCCCGCGTCGGCCTCGGCGACCGCGCGCAGGGCCAGGGAGACGCCGTCGGGCGTCCAGCCCCGCATCTGCTGACGGACCCGGTCGATCTTCCAGGGCGGCATGCCCAGCTCCCGCGCGAGGTCAGCGGGTCTGCCGCCGCGCGCGGAGGACAGCTTGCCGATGGCCCGCACGCCCTGCGCGAGGGCGCTGGTGATCAGCACGGGTGCGACGCCGGTGGCCAGCGACCAGCGCAGCGCCTCCAGCGCCTCCGCCGCCCTGCCCTCCACGGCGCGGTCGGCGACGGTGAAGCTCGACGCCTCGGCCCGGCCCGTGTAGTACCGCCCGACGATCGCCTCGTCGATGGTCCCCTCGATGTCGGCGGCGAGCTGCGACACCGCCGCCGCCAGCTCCCGCAGATCGCTGCCGATGGAGTCGACGAGCGCCTGACAGGCCTCCGGGGTGGCCGACCGGCCGGTGGCCCGGAACTCCTGCCGGACGAAGGCCAGCCGGTCCGCCGCCTTGGCCATCTTCGGGCAGGACACCTCCCGCGCCCCCGCCTTGCGCGCGGCGTCCAGCAGTCCCTTGCCCTTGGCGCCACCCGCGTGCAGCAGCACGAGCGTGATCTCCTCGGCGGGCGCCGCGAGATATCCCTTCACGTCCTTGACCGTGTCGGCGGACAGGTCCTGCGCATTGCGTACGACCACGACCTTGCGCTCCGCGAAGAGCGACGGGCTGGTCAACTCGGCGAGCGTGCCGGGCTGGAGCTGGTCCGGCGTCAGGTCACGCACGTCCGTGTCGGCGTCGGCGGCCCGGGCGGCGGCCACCACCTCCTGCACGGCACGGTCGAGGAGCAGGTCCTCCTGGCCCACGGCGAGCGTCACCGGGGCGAGGGGGTCGTCATTCGCAGTCTTCCTGGCCATTGGCTCAAGGATGGCACGGGGCGGTGACAGCGAGGACCGGCCGGGACCGGGGACCGGCCGCAGCGGGAGCCAGGGACCGGGGCAGCGCGGACCCGGCAGCGCGGACCCGGCAGCGCGGACCCGGCAGCGCGGACCCGGCAGCGCGGACCCGGCAGCGCGGACCCGGCAGCGGCTCCGCCTCCGGCGTCGCCTCTACGGTTCCTCCCGCCATCCCTCCCACTCGGCCGCGAAGGCGTGCAGTTCGTCCGCGTCGAGCCGTCCCTCCTCGTCCCGCAGCACCACCAGCCACTGCGCGTCCTCCGCGTCGTCCTCACCGGCCAACGCGTCCCGGACGACCTGCGGTTCCTCGCGCACCCCGAACCGCTCCCCGAGCGCTTCCACGACCTCTTCGGCGGCGTCGCGGTCGGGCAGCACCAGCACATGTCTCACATCGCTCATCCGCCCATTTTCCGGCACCCCCACGGAGGCCGGAGGGCAGGTCGGCCGTGGGAGACGAGCGCCACGTCCAGCTCGATCCCGTCGCCGGGCCCCGGCACGCCGCGCCGGCCCTCCGGGCTTGCGGGCCGGCCGGCCGGTCGGTCTCCTCAGGGCGCGCCACCGCCCCGCGCCACCGGCACCCGCTCCAACCCGATCCCGAACCGCTCCCGGTACACGTCCAGCACCTCTTCGTCCCCCGCCAACTCCTCCTCCCGGCTGTGTCCCTGCGAGTCCGTCACTTTCAGCCGACGGCCGCTGAGAGTGATCCGTCCGCCGTCCTGCGTGACCCGCGAGCAGACCGGCGACCGTGTGAAGTGCGACGCGGGCGAGGTGCTGTGCCACCACGCCCCGGCCACGAAGTCACCCAGCACCCGGGGCCGCGCCTCCAGCCGGTACACCCGCCTGTCGTCCCGTACGACGTCCAGGTCGGCCGCCCCCGGCACGCCACCGCCCGCACGCGCCGGCCGGCCCGTCCCGTCCTTCACCCCGGCCGCGTCCGCACGGGCCTCCGTGATCCGGAACAGGCCGCCGGGGTCCTCCTGCTGCCCCCGGTGCTCGAAACGGAGCGGGTAGTGGCTGTGCGCCCCGAACCCGACGTCGGCCAGCCACTCCCCCGCGTCCACCGTGCGCACCAGCAACGCGAGGTGGTCGTACGGGATCCCGAGGCGCCCCTCGTCGCCGTAGACCCGGCCGGCGAGCAGCGTCACATCGAAGCCCAGCGCGGTGAGCAGCGCGCCGAACGCGCCGTTCAGCTCGTAACAGAACCCTCCCCTCCCCGACGTGGCGACCTTCTCGACCAGCCACCTCTCCTCCAGCACGATCTCCTCTCCCAGATGCACCGACAGGTTCTCGAAGGGCACGGCCCGCAGGTGCCGCAGGTGCAGCTCCCGCAGGACGTCGGCGGTGGGCCACGCCGGGTACTCGACGCCGAGCCGACGCAGATACGCCTCGACCAGACGCGCGTCGAGCGGGGACGTGGCGATGGCGGCCTGTACGGAATCCATGTCCTCAGTCTCGCGCCACCCGCAGTCGGCCGCCCGCACCCACGACGGCCAACGCCCCGTCCCTGTCGGTCCGCAGCACCACCGCGCCCGTGGCCCTCAGTGCGGCGACGGTGCCGGGTGCCGGATGGCCGTACGGGTTGTCCGCCCCCGCGGAGATCAACGCCAGCCGGGGCGCCACCGCGCGTATGAGATCCGGGTCCTGGTAGGCCGAGCCGTGATGGGCGACCTTCAGCACGTCCACCCCTGCCCACCGGGCCGCCGCGGGCGACCGCGCCAGCGCCTGCTGGCCGGGAGGCTCGAGGTCGCCGAGCAGCAGCATCCGTATCCCGGCCGACCGAACGAGCAGCGTCACGCTCGCGTCGTTCGGCCCCTCCGGTTCCGGCACCTGCCGGGCCGGCGGCCACAGCACCTCCCAGTCGAGGGAACCGAGCCGCCGCCGCTCCCCCGCAACCGCCCGCACCAGGGGAACCTCGCCGGCCTCGGCCTCCCTCCGCACGAACGCCACCTGGTCCACCGGCTCCGCGAACCCCGTCGTCTCGATCGCCCCCACCGTCCGGCCCCGCAGCACGCCGGGCAGTCCCGCCACGTGATCGGCGTGGAAGTGGGTCAGCACGACGAGCGGGATCCGGGTGATGCCCAACCGGTCCAGGCACCGGTCGACCAGTGCCGGGTCCGGGCCGGCGTCCACCACCACGCCGGTGCCGTCACCCGCCGCCAGCACCGTCGCGTCGCCCTGGCCCACATCGCACATGGCCAGCCGCCAGCCCGGCGGTGGCCAGCCCGTGAGCACCCGGGTCAGCGGAGTCGGCCGCACCACCGCGAGCAGCAGCAGCGCCGCGCAGGCCGCGCACAGCCACGGCCGCCGCAGCAGCCGTCTCCCCAGCGGCACCGCCACCGCGGTGGCGAGGGCGAGCAGCAGTGCCCCGCCCCAACCGCCGGGCCAGTCCACTCCCGCGCCGGGCAGCGCCGCCCCGGTCCGTGCGACACCCGCGATCCATTCGGCCGGCCAACTCGCCAACCAGGCCGACGCCTTCGCCGCCGGCATCGCCCACGGCGCCGTCGCCAGGGTGGTGAACCCCAGGACGGTGGCCGGTGCCACCGCGAATTCCACGAGGAGGTTGCACGGCACCGCCACCAGGCTGACCCGGGCCGACAGCACCGCCACGACCGGCGCGCACAGGGCCTGTGCGGCTCCCGCTGCCGCCAGCGCCTCCGCGAGCCTCGGCGGAAGCCCGCGACGCCGCAGAGCGGTGCTCCAGCGCGGCGCCAGCGTCAGCAGGGCCCCTGTGGCCAGCACCGACAGCAGGAAGCCGTAACTCCGCGCCAGCCAGGGGTCGTACAGGACCAGGAGCAGGACCGCCGTCGCCAGTGCCGGGATCAGGGACCGGCGGCGACCGGTCGCCAGGGCGAGCAGGACGACGGCGCCGCAGGCCGCCGCCCGCAGCACACTCGGGTCGGGCCGGCACACGACGACGAACCCGAGCGTGAGCGCCCCGCCGAGCAGTGCGGTCGTGCGGAGCGGGATGCCCAGGCGGGGTGCCAGGCCGCGACGCTCGACGTGCTGGGCCAGACCGGGCGGCCCCAGGAGGAGGGCGAGCATGATCGTGAGGTTGCTCCCGGACACGGCCAGGGTGTGGGCGAGGTCCGTCTCCTTGAAGGCCTCGTCCAGCTCGGGCGTGATCCGCGAGGTGTCCCCGACGACCAGCCCCGGCAGCAGCGCCCGCGCGTCCGTCGGCAACCCGTCCGTGGCTTCCCGTAGCCCCGCCCGCAGCCGGCCCGCGGCGCGTTGCGGTGCCGACGGCTTCCGCACGACCACCGGAACCGCGCCCGCACCGCGGTCCCGCACCCGCAGCACGGCAGCGATCCGGTCCCCGCCCGTCAGCGCGGGAGCCAGCCGCCCGGTCACCCGCACCCGGGTGGACGGCAGCAGTCCGAGCCATGCCTGCCGTGCGCCCCGGCCGACGCCCGCCGGTCGTCCGCCGTCCGGTCCCGCACGGTCCCGGACGTCCACCACCACGAGCACCGGCGCCCTGGTCTCCGTCCTCGCCGCCCCGTCCACCGCGACCGATCGCACCTGCCCGTCGACCAGGACGGAGTCCGGGGTCACGTGGTCCCCACTCACCCTCGGCCGGGTCAGCCGCGGGTCCGAGGTCAGTTCCACCTCCGCGGTGACGGTGGCGTACTCCCGCGCCAGCACCGGTACCGGTCCGCGACGCAGGTCGGCCCCGTGCAGCCCGGCGGACACGCCGGCCGCGGCCACACAGAGCAGCAGCGCGGCCCCGCTCATCCGCGACCACTCGTACCGAGCGCCGGCCGGCCACCCCGACGACCGGCCCGGCGACCGGCTCCTCGGCCCTTCCGGTGACAGCGGGCTCGTGCCCGTGGGCGACCGATCCCCCGTCCCGTCTCGGGATCGGACTCTCGTCCCTTGGGAGGACCGGTCCCCGGGCCCGTCGGGCGACTGGTCCGGCGGACCGTCCGGCGACAGGTTCCCCGTACCGCCCGACGGTCGCGCACCGCTGCCCGGCGTCGCGCCACCCGCACCGCCCGGTGACGCACCGCCGCCGGCCACCATCGGTACTCCCCGAGCACCGCTCCCCCACCCGCTGAGGAGGATCCCCGCCACGATCCCGCAGAGGAGCACCACACCGCCCACCACCCGGGGCGGGGCGTCCAGCGTCCATGCCGCCGTGGCCCAGGCCGCGAGCGCGGGCGGTACGAGCCGCAGATCCACCGGCCCTTCCTGTCGCGGGTGCGAAGCTCCCAGTCGGCTCCCGGAAGCGGCGTGCACCGCTCGCCGCGAACGCGATGGGGCATCCGCTCCGGCCTCCGCCCTTCGCCCAGGCCCGACCCCGGCCGCCGCCCCTGCACCGGCTCCCGCACCCGACGCAGTCGCCGTTCCCGTCCCGGCCGGTGTCCCGGCCCCTGCCGAAGCCACCGGCGCGTCCCCCGCCGGACCCACCCGTCGGGTCCCGCCGTTCCCCGTCTCCTCCTCCCTCATGGCCGCACCAGGTTCCGCAGGTCGGAGAAGCGGCGCTCCCCGATGCCGTTGACCTCGCGCAGCTCGTCCACCGATCGGAAGCCGCCGTGCCGCGTCCGGTAGTCCACGATGTGCTGCGCCAGCACGGGCCCCACTCCCGGCAGCGTGTCGAGCTGGTCCGCGGTGGCCGTGTTGAGGGAGACGGGAGCCGGCGGTCCCGCTCCCACCGCGCCACCTCCGGGCCCTGCTCCAGCCGGCTGGCCTCCGGTCCCCGGCGGCCCACCGACGACGACCTGTTCCCCGTCCACGAGGAAGCGCGCCCGGTTCAGACCGTCCGTGTTCGTGCCCGGCCGCACCCCACCGGCCGCGGCCAGTGCGTCGACCACGCGCGAGCCGGCCGGAAGGCGATGGATGCCGGGATCGCGGACCTTGCCGCTGACGTCCACCACGATCTGCGCTTCCGCCGTACCCGCCCCGCCGGGCGCCGGGGCCGAAGCCGATGGCTCGGCCGGCCCGCTCCGCTCGTCCTCTGCGTAGGGAGCGGCCGCCTGCACCACCTCGGGAGCCCGCACGGGCTGCGCGCGGCCGGTCCAGAAGTGCTGGACGGCGAACGCGGCGACGGCGACCACCACGACGGCCAGCGCGAGTACGTTCCTGCGTTCCAGTCCGCATCGCGCCTGCGCCCACACCGGCAGCCTCTCCCGCAGGGCCAGTCCGGCCCGCGCCCGCCATTGCCCCGGCCCCCGAGTCACCACCGCACGGTCGTCGCCCTCGCCCTCGCCCTCGCCCTCGGCTACGGACCCGGACCGGGAACCGGCAGTCCCCTCCCCCACCACGCCGGGCGTGCTCCCCGGACCGCCGCCGTGCTGCGGCGGCCCCATCCCCAACTCCCCGCGCTCGCCGTCCCGTTCCCCGAACAACAGCTCCGCTCGTCGGCGCAGCTCCTCAGCCGGCGCATGGCGGTTCCCCACCCGGCTGCGTGCCGGTGACCGTCGGTGTCGGACGCGTCCGTCGGAGCCGGGCCGACGCCCGGGTCCACTGGTCGCGGTGGTCGTCCGTGTGCGTGATCGAAGTGCCATGCCACGAGAATGGGACACTTCACGAATCCGCGATGATCTTGCTCAATTCTCGGGGAGAACCACCTGATTGTGGATAACTCCGCCACCCGCGGGAGTGAGGCGACGGCTCTTAGCCGAGCCGAACCCCGAGCCGAACCCCGAACCGGACGAGGCGAACCACCGAGCCGAACGAGCCGATCCACCGACCCGCATCACCGGGCCGAAACCACGACTCCCAGCAAGCCGGGCCCGGTGTGCGCCCCGATCACCGCACCGACCTCGCTCACATGCAGTTCCCCGAGACCGGGCACCCGCGCCCGCAGCCGGTCCGCCAGGGCTGACGCCCGGTCGGGGGCGGCGAGATGGTGGACGGCGATGTCCACACGTGCGCCGCCCGCACGGTCGGCCGCCAGTTCCTCGAGGCGGGCGATCGCCCTCGACGCCGTCCGCACCTTCTCCAAGGGCTCGATGCGCCCCCCGTCCAGCTGGAGCAGCGGCTTCACCGCGAGCGCGGAACCGAAGAGGGCCTGGGCGGCGCCGATGCGGCCGCCACGGCGCAGATAGTCGAGGGTGTCGACGTAGAAGAAGGCGGAGGTGCCGGAGGCGCGTTTCTCCGCGGCGGCGACCGCCTCGTCCATCGTGCCGCCCGCTTCCGCCGTCTCGGCCGCCGAGAGCGCGCAGAATCCGAGCGCCATCGCGATCATGCCGGTGTCCACCACCCGCACCGGGACCGGGGCCTCACGCGCCGCGAGGACCGCCGCGTCGTGGGTACCCGACAACTCGGCGGACAGGTGGAGGGAGACGATGCCGGTGGCGCCGGACTCGGCGACCCTGCGGTAGGTCTCCGCGAAGACCTGGGGGCTGGGGCGCGAGGTGGTGACGGAGCGTCGTTTCTGCAGTGCCAGAGCCAGGGAGCGGGTCGAGATCTCGGTGCCCTCTTCGAGTGCCCGGTCGCCGAGAACGACGGTCAGGGGCACTGCGGTGATGCCGTGGCGCTCCATCGTCCGCTGCGGCAGATAGGCCGTTGAATCCGTGACGATAGCGACATGGCGGGACATGAGCTGGAGGTTACCTGCCGTATCCGCGGGACGGGAGTCCGGGCCCTCGCGGCCGGTCGGCCGTCGACCGGATCGGGTACCGGGCCGGGGGGGCTCAGGTGGTGCTCTCGGGCCGGGGCTTCTTCTGCCAGGGGTAGCTGGGACGCGGCCCCGGCGGGGTGATGGCGGGCCGTGCGGGGGTCTCCGCCGGACGCGCGGCGGACGTCTCCGACCGGGTCCGGCCTCCGGACGCGCGGTCGGCCGCAGGTGCCTCGGGCCAGGAGGGGGGCGCCTGCGCCGGTGCCGGGTCGTCCGCGGTGGTCCAGTGCCGCAGGGCACCGGCCTCGACGTCGATCTGTGCGTGGAGGGTGTCCAGGTCGTCGTCGGCGAAGCGGTGGGCCCGGTCGCGGGCGGCCCAGCGCAGCGAGTCGGCCGACGACGTGATCCGTCCGGTGCGCTCGCGCAGCGACGGCAGCCGCTCGGCGAGGGTGGCCCGGTCGGGCTCGGACTCCAGTCGCTTGAGTTCGTCGTCGAGTTCGCGCCCGTGTCCGCTGAGGCGTGCGAAGAGGGCGAGGGACTCCTTGAGGGACTCGTCCTCGGCGACGCCGGCGTGGAGCGCCTCCTGGGTGGCCCGCATCGAGGTCCGCAGCTTGAGGCGGAGCTGGGCGATCTCGCCGGCCGGACCGGTCTGGGCGAAGGACTTGGCCCGCAGGGTGTGGTCCTCGACGGTGCGGCGGGCCTGGGTGATGGTGCGGTCGACGCCGCGCTTGGCGGCACCGACGACCTTCACCGTCGCGTAGGCCCCCGCCGCCAGGAAGAGCACGAAGAGCAGGGCAAAGATCGCGATCACTGCTTCCACGAGCTCCTCCTCCGGTCCGACACGGCACGCCGCGCGCCGCTCTTCAACGGTAAACGCAACGGGCAGGCGCGGAGTTCCGTCAGAACCCCGAACCTGCCCGTAGGGGACTACCCCGAAGCAAGCGTCGGCCGGAGCCGCACGCACCGGTGTCCCTCGGGCGCCGGCCGGAGCCGCACGCACGGGGCGCCCCCGCGCAGCGGTCCCAGCCGCACGCGCCGCGTGACGCCCGGACGCCGGCCCCAGCCGCGCCCGTACCCGTGTCCCGTACCCGTGTTTCGTCAGGCCGGCACGATGTTGACCAGCTTCGGCGCCCGCACGATCACCTTGCGGATCCCGGCGCCGCCCAGCGCGTTGACGACGTTCTCGTCGGCCAGCGCCACCTTCTCCAGCTCCTCGTCGGAGATGGCCGGCGACACCTCCAGGCGCGCCTTGACCTTGCCCTTGATCTGCACCACGCAGGTCACGGTCTCGTCCACGACGTACGCCGGGTCGGCCACCGGGAAGTCCTGGTGGACCACGGAGTCGGTGTGGCCCAGTTTGCGCCACAGCTCCTCGGCGATGTGCGGGGCCAGCGGCGCGACCAGCAGCACCAGGGCCTCGGCGACGCTGCGCGACAGCGGGCCGCCGGCCTTGGTCAGGTGGTTGTTCAGCTCGGTGACCTTGGCGATGGCGGTGTTGAAGCGCATGCCCTCCAGGTCCTGGCGCACACCGTCGATGGCCTTGTGCAGGGCACGCAGGGTGTCCTCGTCCGGCTCGGTGTCGACGACGGTGATCTCACCGGTCGCCTCGTCCACGACGTTGCGCCACAGTCGCTGGAGCAGCCGGAACTGGCCGACCACCGCGCGCGTGTCCCACGGCCGCGAGACGTCCAGCGGGCCCATCGCCATCTCGTACAGGCGCAGGGTGTCGGCGCCGTACTCGGCGCAGATCTCGTCCGGAGTGACCGCGTTCTTGAGGGACTTGCCCATCTTGCCCAGCAGCCGGGAGACCTTCTCGCCCTGGTGGTAGTACGCCCCGTCGCGCTCCTCCACCTCGACGGCCGGTACGGCGATGCCGCGGCTGTCACGGTAGACGTAGGCCTGGATCATGCCCTGGTTGAACAGCTTGTGGAACGGCTCCGCGGACGAGACGTGGCCCAGGTCGAACAGGACCTTGGACCAGAAGCGGGCGTACAGCAGGTGCAGCACGGCGTGCTCGGCACCGCCGACGTACAGGTCGACCCCGCCGTGCGGCTGCCCCGCGCGCGGGCCCATCCAGTACTGCTCGATCTCGGGGTCGACCAGCTTCTCGGAGTTGTGCGGGTCCAGGTAGCGCAGTTCGTACCAGCAGGAACCGGCCCAGTTGGGCATGGTGTTGGTCTCGCGGCGGTACTTGCGCGGACCGCGGCCGTCGCCCAGGTCGAGGGTGACGTCGACCCAGTCCTCGTTGCGCGACAGCGGCGTCTCGGGCTGGGTGTCGGCGTCGTCCGGGTCGAAGGTACGGGGCGAGTAGTCCTCGACCTCGGGCAGCTCCAGCGGCAGCATCGACTCGGGCAGCGGGTGGGCGATGCCATCCTCGTCGTAGACGATCGGGAAGGGCTCGCCCCAGTAGCGCTGGCGGCTGAACAGCCAGTCGCGCAGCCGGAAGTTGACCGTGCCCGCGCCGACGCCGGACCGCTCCAGCCATTCGGTGATGCGTTCCTTGGCCTCGGCGACGCCCAGGCCGTCCAGGGAGACCCGGTCGTTCGACGAGTTGACGATCTTCGCGTCGTAGGAGGCGAAGGCGTCCTCCCACGTCGAGGTGTCGGTGCCGCGGCCGTCGGTGGGCTCGACGATGCACTGGATCGGCAGCTCGAAGGCGCGCGCGAACTCGAAGTCGCGCTGGTCGCCGGCCGGGACGGCCATGATCGCGCCGGTGCCGTAGCCCATCAGGACGTAGTCGGCGATGAAGACGGGGATCCGCTCGCCGTTGACCGGGTTGGTCGCGTACGCGCCGATGAAGACGCCGGTCTTGTCCTTGGCCTCGGCCTGACGCTCGACGTCGGACTTGGAGGCGGCCTGCGCGCGGTACGCGGCGACGGCCTCGGTCGGGGTCGCGTGGCCTCCGGTCCACACGTCGTGCGTGCCCTCGGGCCAGGCGTCCGGGGTGAACTTCTCGACCAGCGGGTGCTCGGGCGCCAGCACCATGTAGGTCGCGCCGAACAGGGTGTCGGGGCGCGTGGTGAAGACGGTGATGCGCTCGCCGTCGATCGGGAAGTCGACGCGGGCGCCCTCGGAGCGGCCGATCCAGTTGCGCTGCTGGAGTTTGATGGCCTCGGGCCAGTCCAGCGCGTCCAGGTCGTCGAGCAGCCGGTCGGCGTAGGCGGTGATGCGCATGTTCCACTGGCGCAGCTTGGCCTTGAAGACCGGGTAGTTGCCGCGCTCGGAGCGGCCGTCGGCGGTGACTTCCTCGTTGGCCAGCACGGTGCCCAGGCCGGGGCACCAGTTGACGGGCGCGTCGGAGGCGTAGGCCAGGCGGTACTCGCTCAGGACGTCCGCGCGCTCCACCTCGCTCAGCTCGTCCCAGGAGCGGTCGCCGGGCAGGCTCCGCTCACCGGACTCGAAGCGGGCGACCAGTTCGGCGATCGGGCGGGCCTTCTTCGCCTCGTCGTCGTACCAGGAGTTGAAGATCTGCAGGAAGATCCACTGGGTCCACTTGTAGTAGTCCGGGTCGATCGTGGCGAACGACCGGCGCTTGTCGTGGCCCAGGCCCAGCCTGCGCAGCTGGGACTTCATGTTGTTGATGGCGGCTTCGGTGGTGATCCGGGGGTGCTCGCCGGTCTGGACGGCGTGCTGCTCGGCGGGCAGGCCGAAGGCGTCGAAGCCGAGGGTGTGCAGGACGTTGTGGCCGGTCATCCGCTGGTAGCGGGCGAAGACGTCGGTCGCGATGTAGCCCAGGGGGTGGCCGACGTGCAGGCCCGCACCCGAGGGGTACGGGAACATGTCCATGATGAATTTCTTCGGCCGGGCGACGACCGCGGGGTCGCCCGCCAGGTCGCCCTTCGGGTTCGGTGCCGCGTACGTGCCGTCGGCGTCCCAGACGTCCTGCCAGCGTGCCTCGATGTCGGCTGCCATGGCGGCCGTGTACCGGTGCGGCGCGGCCACCTCGGCGGTGGCGGCGGGGTTCGTCTCGCTCATGTCCTCAAAGCTCCATCGATCGTCTCTGCCAGCGGCTGCCACTCGGGAAACGAAAAATCCCCTCGCACAGGAGGGGACGCCGCGCCGATTCCGAACCGCCCGGTTCTCCGGCGTTCGGGACTGATCAGCGCGGCTCGCTAAGCAGAAGGCGTACGGCACGCATGGCCTCAGGGTACCGCAGGGCTTGAGCAAGCTGCGACGCGCTTGCGTATGCCTGGTCGACACGTACGCACCACGCCGCAACCGGACCAAGGTCAGGGATTACTTCGCGTAACAGCCACTAAGGGACATCGCCGTGGCCACATTGTCCTTTGATAACAACGCAATAACTCAAACCTCGTACCCATCGGTATGGCGCCCACTTAGAGTTCGGCATCGGGACCGCTTTCCCGAACTGCTCGGAGTTGCCCCCATGAACCCTCTTCGTAGTAACAGCTCGCTCCCCCAGCCGGGCCGGTCGGCCTACGGGGTGGCGTCCGCCGTCGTCCTGCTCCTCATACCCGTGGTCGTGCTGGTCGGAGGTGACCAGTTCCGCGCGTTCCTGAACTTCGGCGCGGGCGTACTGTCCCTCGTCTCGCTCAGCTGCTCGGTGATCTGGGGCCTGGTCGCCCAGGACCGGATCTTCCTCAACACGCGCCAGCGGCTCATCGGGCAGGCCGTGCACCGGACGACGGCGGTCGCCTCGATCGCGTTCCTGCTGCTGCACATCACCACGAAGATCGCGCTGGACCACACCCAGTTCATCGCCGCGATCATCCCGTTCTCGCTCGGCGTCACCGGAGCCGCCGGGCTGATCGGACTCGGCTCGCTGGCCGGACTTCTGATGATCTTCGTGGGCATCACCGGCGCGCTGCGCAGCCGGTTCGCCTCGCCCGCCCCGGTGGCCGCCCGCTGGCGGGCCATGCACATGCTGGCCTACCCGGCCTGGTGCGCCGCGCTGATCCACGGACTCTACGCGGGTCGCGCGGCCAAACCGATCTTCACCATCCTCTACAGCCTGTGCCTGCTGGGCGTCATGGCCGCCCTCGCCCTGCGTTCCGCACCACGCCCCTTCAAGCGCCAGGTCGCCGACCGCATCGCCGCCGTCCTGGGCACCGACGAGCCGGCCGGCCGCGACGCCCTGGACGCGAGCCGGGCCCGGATGGCCGAGTCCCAGTCGCTGCCGGGTTACGAGGGCCGCCCCGGCCGGGGAGCGGACACGGCGGGCTCCGGACGCGGGACGCCACCGCCGTCGCCCCTGTTCGACGCTCCCGCGCCCGAGCCGGCCAACGGCTTCGCGGCCGCCTACCGCGCCGTCTCCACGCCCCCGCGCGCGGAGCAGTCGTTCGCGTCCGGCCAGACCGCGCGCATGGACCTGCCGTTCGACCTGCAGGCCACCGAGGCCGTCCCGCGCGTGGACAGCGGCGGCAGCACCTCCGGCAGCTGGCCGATCCCGTCCCCGCCGCCGGTCGGCGAGGCCCCGCAGTCGGTCTACGACCCGCTCCAGGACACGGGATTCACCATCCCGGTCTATGGCAATCCGGGCACCGGCGGGTACGGCGGGAGTGACATGTACGACACCGGTGAGACAAACACCCGGTATGACGCGTACAACCCGAACGACACGTACAACAGCGGTCCCGCCGATGAACCATCCCCCGGGGCGTCCTTCGACGCGCCGGGTTCGGGCGAACCTTGGAACACGCCTTCCGGAGGCTATAGGTGAACGAGGCCCTGCCCGACGTCCCGGAAGTCCGCGTGGTCGGCCTTCCGCAGCTCACGTCGGGCTTCGACCTTGTCGAGAGACTCGACCTGCCCATGCACCTGAAGGTGCACGGGCCGCTCGAACCCATGGGCGGAGAGAAGCTCGCGCAGCTCTCGGAACGCATCAACCTCAAGGGCCGCGGCGGCGCGGGCTTCCCCTTCCACAAGAAGCTGCGTTCCGTCGCCGACGCGGCGATCAAGCGGGGCGTCCGGCCCGTCGTCGTCGTCAACGGCAGCGAGGACGAACCGGCCTGCCGCAAGGACACGGTCCTGATCAACCGTGCCCCGCACCTCATCCTGGACGGCGCGCTGCTGGTCGCCGAGGCGCTGGGCGCCCGCACGCTCGTGGTGGCGGTCACCCGCGAATCGACCCAGCGCTCCATGGAGGCCGCACTGGCCGAGCGCGGCCTCAGCAACGGCCGCCGCTCGGCGCTGAAGGCGTTCGTCCAGCGCAACCCGATCCGCATGGTCACCGGCGCGGCCGCGTCCGTGATCCGCTCCATCGACGGCGGCCCGGCGATCCCGCCCGGCCGCAAGGTCAGCGCCTCGCAGAACGGCGTCGGCGGCGCCCCGACCCTGCTGTCCAACGCCGAGACGTTCGCCCAGCTGGCCATCGGCGCCCGCATCGGCCCCGAGCGCTACGGCAACACCGGCCTGTACGACGAGCCGGGCACCGTCATGCTGACGGTCTCCGGCGCGGTCGCCCGCCCGATGGTGATCGAGGTCCCCACGGGCGTCCCGCTGCGCTACGTCCTCCAGCTGGCCGGCGCCCCGCCGGTCCCGCAGGGGGTGCTGACCGGCGGTTACCACGGCAAGTGGATCGACGCGGCGACGGTCAACGAGGCGATCGTCTCCCGCAACTCCCTGGACGCGGTGGGCGGCGCGCTCGGCGCCGGCGCGATCCTGCCGATCAGCCAGGAGACCTGCCCGCTCGGCGAGTCGCTGCGCGTGGCGCAGTGGCTGGCCGAGGAGAGCGCGGGGCAGTGCGGCCCCTGCTACCTCGGTCTGCCGGCCGCCGCGCGCGGCATGGAGGACATCATCAACGGCGGCGGCCCGGCCGCCCTGGAGGCACTCAAGCAGGTCGCCAAGAACGTCAAGCGGCGCGGCGCCTGCTCGCACCCGGACGGCTCCGCGATGTTCCTGGAGTCGACCATCAAGGCGTTCACGGACGACCTCGCGGCCCATGTCCTCGGCAATGGCTGCGGACGGCCCGTGGAGGGCGTCCTGCCGCTCTTCGAGGGCGGCATGGCCCCCGCGGGCATCTCGGCCGGCGGAGCGCCCGAGGACGCCGGCGACAGCCGTCAGAAGATCTTCGTGGACTGGACCCTGTGCCGCGGCCACGGGCTGTGCGCGGACATCCTCCCGGAGGTCTTCCAGCTCGGCGCCGACGGCTTCCCGACGGTCGCGCAGGCCAAGGTGCCGCGGTACGCGGAGGCGAAGGCGCTGCGCGCGGTGCGCCGCTGCCCGGCGCTCGCCCTGCGCATCGAGGAGGACACGCGCGCGAAGGAGCCTTCCCGCAACCTTCCGGTCCTCTCCCAGGGCCGCGGCCGCCGCGCCCTGGGCCGCTGACCGGCGCCGCGCACCCGTCGCCGCGGCGACACCGAGAGGGGCCGCCCGGCGGGGAGCGGCCCCTCGGCCCGTTTCCCGCCGCACGCGCGTGTGTCCCGCCGCACGCGCGCGTGAGAACACAAAAAAGATCCCGCCGGTTCTTTCGACCCGGCGGGATCCACTGTGGAGCTAAGGAGAATTGAACTCCTGACCTCCTGCATGCCATGCAGGCGCTCTACCAACTGAGCTATAGCCCCTTGCCTTGTCCACCGGGCTTCCCTTGCGGGTTTCCCTGGCGGCGACGCCAACATTACACGGTCCGGGGGGTGCACTACCAAATCGTTTCCGTTCTGCCCGGATTCACCCGGAATGCCACTTCAGGCGGTGACGAACGAGTAGAACCGCTTGAGCGTGCAGTGCTCTTCGAGGAGCCGGCCGTAGATCGGCTCGCCCTCCAGCTCCCGATAGGTCTCGATCGGGTCGCCCTTTATGATCAGCGCCCGCGCGCATTCCTCGCACCAGTACTGGTAGTCGGGATTGACCGGCTCCATGTCGCGGACGATCGGGGTGCCACTGCCGCACCAGTCGCACTTTCGCCTGTGGGCACCCATCGATCAGCTCCAGCTGTGGCCGCAGGCCGTGCACACGTAGGAGATCCCGCCGTTGTCACCGAGGACCTGGGCCACGAAGGCGGAACCGCAGGAAGGGCAGCCGAGCCGGGTGGCCGTGTCCCGTGTCACCGCTGCTCCGGAGAGGTGGCCGACCTCTCCGAGGATGCTCGCAGGCATCGCAACTCCCTCCCGTCGGGCCGCGCCCCCTTCCGGCCGTTTGATTCTGCCACGGCCGGGCCGATACGGTCAGCGACGCCTCAGTACCAGTCCGGACACGCCACCCAGCGCGGCCGTCGCTGCGAGCGCGAACATGCACGTCAGCAGCGCTTGCGAAGAGGTATACGCCGCCAGGCCCCCGAGTGACTCAAGCCGGTCGAAGAAGAGTGCGCCGAAGGCCGCGACCCCGACCAGCTGCCCGAGCTGCGTGACCGTGGCCAGCAGCCCGCCGGCGTCCGCCGCGTCCTCGGGCGTACGGCGGCCAGGGCCCGGGTGAGCGTGGGGCTGAACGCCAGCGCGAGCCCCGCTCCCACTCCGGCGTACGCCGCATACAGCCACACGCCCCCGTCGCCCCCGCCCCTGAAGACGAGGCCCACCGCGGCCAGGGAGACGGCGGTGAGCGTGAACCCGGCCGGAGCGAGCCCCCGTTGCCAGGCTGCGGGCCACCTGCGCCAGGTCAGACCGACCGCGCCGAAGACCACCGCGGTCGGCGCGAACGTCAGACCGGCGCGCAGCGCGCTGTACCCAGGCCCGCCTGGACGTGCAGGGTGAGGACGAACAGGAAGCCGCCGTTGGCCGCCATGACGGCCGCGATGCGCAGCACGGCGAGCCCCATGCCGGGGTGGCGCAGCACGCGGGGCGCGATCAGCGGGGCACCGCCGCGCCGGGCGAGCCGGGCTTCACAACCGCGGAACACCGCGAACAGGAGCGCGCCGACGGCCGGCGAGAGCAGGGACCACGACGGCCAGTCCTCCTCCTGGCCGAGCACGAGCGGCACGGTCCCGCGGTGGGCGAGCTGTGGATGACGTCCATGTCGCTGTCGATCAACGGGATGCCGGAGTGCCGCATCGTGGTCTACACACCGGAGGACGAGGAGACGGCGCTGCGGGTGGAGGCGCTGCGCGGGCAATGAAAAATCCCGCCCCCTGAGGGACGGGATCTTCCCGAAACCGATCTTTGACAACTCCAGAGAGTGTCGATCAGTGGAGCTAAGGAGAATTGAACTCCTGACCTCCTGCATGCCATGCAGGCGCTCTACCAACTGAGCTATAGCCCCTTGCGTTCTTCCCGCTCGGCGGGGCGAACAAGAAGAACTTTAGCCTGCGACCTGCCGGAAAGTGAAATCCGGGTCCGGTCCGCCCCGAGGTGCTCAGTCGTCGTCGCCGAGGACCGGCTCCGGCAGGGTGCCGGCGTTGTGCTCGAGGAGCCGCCAGCCGCGGGCGCCCTCGCCGAGGACGGACCAGCAGCAGTTGGAGAGGCCGCCGAGGCTCTCCCAGTCGTGCGCCTCCAGGCCGAGCAGGCGGCCGATGGTGGTGCGGATCGTGCCGCCGTGGCTGACGACGACGAGCGTGCCGTCCTCGGGCAGCTTCTCGGCGTGCCGCAGCACGACGGGGGCGGAGCGGTCGGCCACCTCCGTCTCCAGTTCGCCGCCGCCGCGGCGGACGGGCTCGCCGCGCTTCCACGCGGTGTACTCGTCACCGAACCGGGAGACGATCTCCTCGTGCGTCAGTCCCTGCCAGACGCCCGCGTACGTCTCCCGCAGGGCCTCGTCGTGGGTCACCTCGAGGCCGGTGAGCGCGGCCAGCTCGGCGGCCGTGTTCGCGGCCCGCTGAAGGTCCGAGGCGATGATCGCGTCGGGCTTGAGGGAGGCCAGCAGCCTGGCGGACCGGCGGGCCTGGGCCACGCCGGTCTCGGTCAGCGGGACGTCCGTGGTGCCCTGGAAGCGGCGTTCCACGTTCCACAGGGTCTGGCCGTGCCGCCAGAGGATGACGCGCCGGCCGCGGCCCGGCGACCGGCCGGCCGCGGCCTCGGCACCAGGTGGGGTCGTCACCAGTCGCCCCCCGGCTCTGCGGCGTCCTGGGCGGCCTGCAGCTCGGCGTGTTCCCGGGCCTTGCCCCGGGTCGCCCGGGCGTCGGCGGGCAGGTCCAGCTCGGGGCAGTCCTTCCACAGCCGCTCCAGGGCGTAGAAGACGCGCTCCTCGCTGTGCTGGACGTGCACGACGATGTCGACGTAGTCGAGCAGGACCCAGCGGGCCTCGCGGTCGCCCTCGCGGCGGACCGGCTTGGCGCCGAGCTCCTTCTGCAGGCGCTCCTCGATCTCGTCGACGATCGACTTGACCTGGCGGTCGTTGGGGGCGGAGGCCAGCAGGAAGGCGTCCGTGATCGACAGCACGTCGCTGACGTCGTAGGCGATGATGTCGTGCGCGAGCTTGTCGGCGGCCGCCTGGGCGGCGGTCCGGATGAGCTCGATGGAGCGGTCTGTGGCGGTCACTGCGTGGCTTTCCGTCGGCGGTCGTTTGCCCTCAAGGGTCTCACGGCCGCCGACGACACCCCACGGGAATGCACCGGACCCGGCGTGACCGGGGGCCGCTTCCGTGACGGGCCCCCGGTTCCGCCCCGGCTATGACGACGAGGGCTCGTAGTCCTTGCCGAGGACGACCGTGACATCCGCGTTCGCGGGGACCGTGCCCTTCGCGACGACGGTGCCGGGCAGGCCCAGGGTCTTGGCGACCTCGGTGGCGTTCTCCTTGTCGGCGGCGTCCGCGTAGAGCACCTTGGACGTGGACGCGGTGCCGCCCGGGGCCGTGCCGCCGTCCAGGAAGGTGAAGCCGCCGTTGAGGAGGACCACGCGCGCGTCCTCGGTGGTGGCCTTGACTCCGCCGGCGTTCTGCACAAAGACGCTGACCGCCGCGTCCTTGTCGGGGCTCTTCGCGGTGCCGCCGAGGATGTCCTTGACCACGCTGGCGCCGGCCTCGGCGCTGAGCGTGCCGTCGGCCTGCACGGGCAGGAGGGCGGTCTTGTAGTCGCCGCCCTTGGCGAGGTCGGCGAGGCCAGCGAGGAAGGCGCCGAGATCCTTGTCGGTGAGCGAGGGGTCGAGGATCTGCGCCAGGGTCTGCACGGTGACGGTGGCGCCCTGCGGGTCGGAGGACACCTTGCGCAGCACGGCCTGCATGACCTGGCCGAACCGCTCCAGCTGGGCGTTCTGGGCCTCGCCCTCGGCGCGGTAGGTGGCGTAGGCGACGGCCGCCTTGCCGCTGAGGGTCTGACCCTCGCCCTTGCTGACGAGCGGGGCCTGGCCCTTCTTGGCGGCCGGGTCCGGCACGGCGGTGTCGGTGTCCACCTCGATGTTGCCGACGAGGTCGACGAGGTTCTGCAGGTAGGGGGTGTCCAGCCGCCAGGTGCCCTGGATCTCGGTGCCGAGGACGGTGTCCAGCGACTCGCGCGTCCCTGCGGAACCGTCGCCGTCGACGGACTTCGCGAGGGTCGTCGTGGTGCCGTCGTCGGTGGTGACGACGAGGGAGTTGGGCAGCAGGACGGTGGTGCCCTGCTCGGTGGTGGTGTTGTCGACCAGCAGGACCGTGGAGGTGCCGCCCTGGGCGGTGTCGTGCAGGTGGACCACGATCACGTCGCGCTTCTGGGCGGCGGGGGCGGCCGTGGTGCCGCCCTTGGAGTCGTCGGACGACGACAGTCCGGGCAGTTTCCCGGCGTACCAGAGGTAGCCCACTCCGCCGACCGCGGTCAGCGCGAGGACGACGGCCAGGGCGACCAGGCGGCTGCGGGCGCGGCGCTTGGCCTCCTCGCGGCGCTCGGTGCGGTTCTCGGTGAAGTTCAGCCAGTCGATGACGTCCTCGGAGTCCCCGTCGGGATCTTCGACGAACGCGAACTGCTCCGTGTGGTAATCCCGTTGGGGCCGCGCGGAGGCGTCCGGCTCCTCCTCGGCCTCCGCCGGTCCGGCCTGCTGCGGGATGTAGGCGGTCTGCTCGGCGGCCCGCGACTGCTGGCCGCTGGTGGCCGTCTGCCCGTAGGGGTCGTACGGGGCCGCGGTCCCGCCTGCCTGCTGCGTGCGCGTGCCGGTGCCGTAGGGGTCGTGGACGGGAGCCTGCCGGCCGGTGTCGTACGGGTCGTACGCGGGGGTGGCCGGCTGCCGGCCGGTGCCGTAGGGGTCGTAGGCCTGCTGCTGCCCCTCGCCCTGGGCGTACGGGTCGTGGCCGTAGCCCTGCTGCTGTGCGTACGGGTCGTAGGCCTGCTGCGGCGGGACCTGCCGGTACACCGGCTGGCCGTACTCGTCATAGCCGACGAGTTCGTACGGGGTCTCCCCGTAGCCCGCGTCGTTTCGGTCGTTCACCGGTGCCCCTCTCGGCTCACTCGCCGCGGTACAGCTCGCGCTTGTCGATGTAGCGCACGACTCCGTCCGGCACCAGATACCAGACGGGGTCGCCCTTGGCGACTCTCGCGCGGCAGTCCGTGGAGGAGATGGCCAGTGCGGGGACCTCGACGAGGGAGACGCCGCCCTCGGGGAGGCCGGGGTCGGCCAGGTTGTGGCCGGGCCGGGTGACACCGATGAAGTGGGAGAGGGAGAACAGTTCCTCGCTGTCCCGCCAGGTCAGGATCTGTCCCAGGGCGTCCGCACCCGTGATGAAGAAGAGGTCCGTGTCGGGATTGAGGGACCGCAGGTCGCGCAGGGTGTCCACGGTGTAGGTGGGACCGCCGCGGTCGATGTCGATGCGGCTGACCGAGAACTGCGGGTTCTCGGCGGTCGCGATGACCGTCATCAGATAGCGGTCCTCGGCCAGGGAGACCCTGCGGTGGCTCTTCTGCCACGGCTCGCCGGTCGGGACGAACACGACCTCGTCCAGGTGGAACTGCGCGGCGACCTCACTGGCCGCCACGAGGTGCCCGTGGTGGATCGGGTCGAAGGTCCCGCCCATGACGCCGAGGCGGCGCTTGCCCGGCTTCGACGGGCTGTTCGACGGACCGGTAGGCATGTCCTGCTCTCCCATGCGTGCAGACCCTACCGGCCCGTCCCGAGGACACGGTCCGACCGATGTCCGAAGCGCCCCGCTATGAACACAGTGGTCTCAGTGGTCTCAGCGGTCGCGGTTGAAGCGGGTGGTGACCCACAGCAGGAGCACCAGGATCAGGAAGGCGGCACCACCGGTGACCAGGGGGCTCAGGCTCTCGTGGTTGCCACCGTGCTCCTCGCCCTCGGCGGCGAGAGTGACCAACTGGGCGGCTGCGCTGTGGAAGCTCATCTTCGGCAGGACCTATCCGATGGAGGGCGGGATAAAGATGTCGGCCCATCGTAAGCGGGCGCCTCGGCACGCCACACGCCGACTCCGCCGTTGGGGAGGCCGGTTGCCCGCGGGCGCCGCCGGCGGCGGCTCCGTGGGCGGTTCCGGAGGAGGCGGACGTGGCGTGGGAGGCGAGGGGGAACCTTCCCGACGGCTCAGTCGTCTTTCCGCTTGTAGCCCCGCAACAGGAACCAGGCTGTCAGCACGCAACCCAGCACCATCACGATCAGTACGACCCGGAGCAGGTACCCCGAACCCTGCTGCTGCGCGGCGCCGGCGGCCTGCGCGATCCAGGCGGCGGTGGGGGTGTGCTCCATGGCGCGGGACTCCTTCGGTGTGGTGCCCGTCCACCGTAACTCCGCCTGGGACGGGCCCTGCTTCGGAGGCGCAAAGGGCTGCACAAAGGTCCGCAAAGGACCACACGTACAAGGGCCATACACACGCACTTGGGGGATGGATGTCCGACGACGGCCACGAGCACAACGGTCACGAGAACGTGCCGAGCAGGCAGCGCAGGCGTTTCCCCGGGATCTCCTCGCGTGCGTACGAGCACCCGGCCGACCGCTCCGCCCTGGTGGCGCTGCGCAAGCTGAGCGGTTTCGACACGGTCTTCAAGGCGCTCAGCGGGCTGCTGCCCGAGCGGAGTCTGCGTCTGCTGTTCCTGTCCGACTCGGTCCGCGTCTCGGACCAGCAGTTCAGCCACCTGAACGACATGTTGCGGGACGCCTGCTACATCCTGGACCTGGAGAAGGTCCCGGCGATGTACGTCACCCAGGACCCGAAGCCCAACGCGATGTGCATCGGTCTGGACGAACCGATCATCGTGGTGACCACCGGCCTCGTCGAGCTGCTCGACGAGGAGGAGATGCGGGCCGTCGTCGGTCACGAGGTGGGTCACGCCCTGTCCGGGCACGCCGTGTACCGCACGATCCTGCTGTTCCTGACGACCCTCGCCCTCAAGGTCGCCTGGATCCCGCTGGGCAACCTCGCGATCATGGCGATCGTGACCGCGCTGCGCGAGTGGTTCCGCAAGTCGGAGCTGTCCGCGGACCGGGCCGGCCTGCTGGTCGGACAGGACCTCAAGGCCTCGATGCGCGGCCTGATGAAGATCGCGGGCGGCAACCACCTGCACGAGATGAACGTGGACGCGTTCCTCAAGCAGGCCGAGGAGTACGAGGCCGGAGGCGACCTGCGCGACTCCGTGCTGAAGATCCTCAACGTACTGCCCCGCTCCCACCCCTTCACCACCGTGCGCGCGGCCGAGCTGAAGAAGTGGGCCGAGTCCCGTGACCACCAGCGGATCCTGGACGGTCACTACCCGCGTCGCACCGAGGACAAGGAGACCTCGGTCACCGACTCCCTCCGCGAGTCGGCGTCGCACTACACCGATCACGTGAAGAGCTCGAAGGACCCGCTGATGAAGCTGGTCACCGACATCGCGGGTGGGGCGGGCAACCTGGGGGGCCGGGTGCGCCGCGGCTTCGACGGCTTCACCGGCACCGCGCCCCCGCAGGACCGTCCGACGGACACGCCCCCGCGCGACGAAGCCTGACGGGCCCGTTCGCCCGGCGGGGCGCACCGGCCCCACCGCTCACGCCCGCGCCGGCTCGCGTCTCGCCGGCACGTCCCGTTCCCCGGACCCGCCCCTGCGGCCCCCGCCGCTCACACGCTCGGCTGTGCGCTCGCCGCCAGCGATCCGCAGAGCGCCGTCGCCCCGCCTGTCGCGTAGGGGTCGGTGCCGGCCGGGCCGCCCGTCCCGGCGGTCTGGCCGGCGAGCAGGGGCCGCAGGTGGTTCGTGGAGTCGTCGCCGCAGGACAGCGGGCCGGCCTGCACGTAGGAGACGATCAGCTGGGTCTGCCGCAGCCGCAGGTCGTCGCGGTCGAAGCGGAACTGGAGCTCGCGGCGGACGGTGAACAGCGAGGCGGGGGTCCCGGCGTCGGCTCCGGCCGGGCGCAGGGCGTAGACGAAGGTGTGGTCGGCGGTGACCTCGAGGGTGGCGGCGTCGGCCTCGGCGGCCTGGAGGGTGCCCTGGACGCGGATCCCGCGGTCGGCGAGTTCGGCTCGGGCGGGGTCGAAACGCACGAGCCATCCGGTGGGCGCGTGCCGTCCGTCGGCCGCCGGGTGGGTGAAGCTCTCGTCGAACTGGTCGAGCTGAGCGGGGTCGAGCAGCATCCGTACGGGCCTGACCTGCTGCCCGGTGAGCACCTCCGGGTAGAGCGAGGAGCGCACGATGTAGTCCTTGGCGGTGCTCAGGGCGGTGACGACCTGGCTGTCGGAGAAGTGCGCGGTGCGCCGGGAGGGGGGCAGCGGGATGCCCTCCGCGCCGACGCGGTACTGGGCGGCCGGGCTGTGTGCGAACAGGTGGGCGGGGTCGGCGGTGCCGGGCACGGCGCCCTGCGGGGCGAGCGGGATGACGGTCATCCGCAGCGGCTCGACGGCGCGGCGGGCGGCCGGGTTCTGGTAAGGGTGCCGGACACCCATGTAGATCGCGGTGCCGAAGGCGAGAGCGATCAGCAGGACCAGGGCGAGAGCCTGCCGGGGCAGGCCGGTCCGCCGCACGGGCGGGCGGCGGCGTACGGCGGGGGCGTGGTCGGCGATGCGTTCCTCGGCGGAGTACTCCTGGAGGCGGGCAGCGCGGACGAACGATTCGTCGAAGACGACGGATCGGTACTCGTCCTCACCGCCACCGGGAGTTCCCTCGGGTGCCCCCTCCGGTGGCTCTCCGGGCCCGCCCATACCTTCAGAGTAGGTCGCCGGGAGTCCCGGTAAACGCCGCGCTGCGCCACAAGTTCTGACAGGTTCTCACCCGGTCGGCGGCGCTGCCTCAAGGCGTGCGCGGGACGGCCGCGACGGGTGGCCGCACCTGGCCGGCGGAGGCGGACGGGACCGGCCCGGCACCGGTTTCGAGCCCGGTCGACGCGGGCGACGGCGCGTGGTCGCGGTTGTCGGAGGGGGAGGCTCCCCGGTAGACCGCGGCGAAGGCCAGCGCGACCATGCCCACCCCCATGACGACGGCGAGCATCCAGGCGACCGGCCGATGCCAGCGGACCTGTTTGCCGTACGGCCCGAAACCGTCGTGCCGGCGGCCCCAGGTGTCCGGGTCGTCGGGATCCTCGAGGTCGTCCGGATCGTCGTAGTCCGGATCATGGCCGAAGACGCCGGGTCCGTACAGGTCGTCGTAGCGGTCGCCGCGGGCGCGGCGGGCTTCGGCCTCCGAGGCCTCGGCTCTCGCCTGCGCGGCGGCCAGGAGGCGTTCGACGGCGGTCGGCTCGTGCACCGGCGCCGCCCGTACGAAGGCCTCGTCGAAGACCACGGAGGCGAACTCTTCGTCCGACACCCCGCGGTCGTGGTCGTCGTCGGGCTCCCAGCCGTCCGGGAACGGCGTGCCCCCCACGTCCTCCGGCACGGATCCAGAGTAGACCTGGGGGGTTAATTTGGGCAGACGGTACGGAAATTCATCCGCCCGCCGAGACGCCTCTCACGCCCCCGGCGGGCGCCACGTGCCTCCCGTCAGCGTCGTACGTGGCCGTCGCCGGTGACGATGTACTTGGTGCTGGTCAGCTCCGGCAGGCCCATGGGGCCGCGGGCGTGCAGCTTCTGGGTGGAGATGCCGATCTCCGCGCCGAAGCCGAACTGGCCGCCGTCGGTGAAGCGGGTGGAGGCGTTCACGGCGACCGTGGTGGAGTCGACCAACTGCGTGAAGCGGCGGGCGGCCTGCTGGGAGGTGGTCACGATGGCCTCGGTGTGGCCGGAGGTCCACAGCCGGATGTGCTCGACGGCCTTGTCGAGCGAGTCGACGACGGCGGCGGCGATGTCGTAGGAGAGGTACTCGGTCTCCCAGTCCTCCGGGGTGGCCTCGACGACGGTCGCCCGGGAGTCCTTGGCGTAGGCCAGGACGCGCTCGTCGGCGTGGACGGTGACCCCGGCGTCCGCGAGGGCGTCGAGGGCGCGGGGCAGGAACTCGGCGGCGATGTCCTGGTGGACCAGGAGGGTCTCGGCGGCGTTGCAGACGCTGACCCGGTGGGCCTTGGAGTTGATGAGGATGTCGACCGCCATGTCGAGGTCGGCCTGGGCGTCGACGTACACGTGGCAGTTTCCGGTGCCGGTCTCGATCACCGGAACGGTGGACTCCGATACGACCGTCTGGATCAGCGAGGCGCCGCCGCGCGGGATCAGCACGTCGACGAGGCCGCGGGCGCGCATCAGCTCGCGCACGCTCTCCCGGCTCTCCCCAGGCACGAGCTGGACGGCGTCGGCGGGCAGCCCGGCGCCGCCGACGGCGTCGCGGATCACCCGCACCAGAGCGCTGTTCGACTCGTAGGCGGAGCCGGAGCCGCGCAGCAGGACCGCGTTGCCGGACTTCAGGCACAGGGCGGCGGCGTCGACGGTGACGTTCGGCCGGGCCTCGTAGATGATGCCGACCACGCCGAGCGGGACGCGGACCTGGCGCAGGTCGATGCCGTTCGGGAGGGTGGAGCCGCGCACGACCTCGCCGACGGGGTCGGGCAGGGCGACGACGTCGCGCACGTCGGAGGCGATGGCCCGCACCCGCTCCGGGGTGAGGGTCAGCCGGTCGACGATCGCCTCGCTGGTGCCGGCCTCGCGGGCCTTGGCGATGTCCCTGGCGTTGGCCTCGACGATCTCGCTCGTACGAACCTCCAGCGCGTCCGCGATGGCGAGCAGCGCGTCGTCCTTGACGGCCCGCGGCAGCGGCGCGAGGTCGGCGGCGGCCGCCTTGGCGCGGTAGGCGGCCTGGGTCACCGGGGAGAGGGCGTCGTACGGCGAGAGCGTGGTCATAAGGAAAGGGTAGTGCGCGGCGCGGGCCCGCTCATGGCTTGTTCCACACCCCGAGACACCCACCGAGACACCGGCCGGGACGCCCCTGGAGACGTCGGCCGAGATGTCGGCCGAGACGCCTCTCGGGGCTCCCGCCCGGGCCGGCCGAGGTCAGTAGGGGTGGACCCCGACGGGGGTCGCCGGGGCCGGACCGTAGCCCTCGGCGATGCGCTGGTGGTAGGTCTGGCGGTCGATGACCTCCAGGCCGACGATCTCCCACGGCGGGAGTCCGGCCGTCTGACGGTGCTCGCCCCACAGGCGCAGGGCGACCGCGGCCGCGTCGTGCAGGTCGCGGGCCTCCTCCCAGTAGCGGATCTCCGCGTGGTCGACGGCGTAGCGGCTGGTCAGGAGGAAGGGGTGGTCGTGGGCGAGCCGTTCCAGGGCGCGCCGCACCTCCTTGAGGTCGGCCTCCTCGCCGGAGACGCTGAGGGTGACGTGCCACAGGCGGGGCAGGTCCGCGGGGCGGGTCCGCCCCGGGCCGCCGTCCTCCTGCCGCTCCCGGTAGTTCTCCCCGGTCGCCACGCTCGTCAGGGCGCGTTCCTCGGCCGCCGGGCGCGAGGCCGCCGGACTCGCCCCGCCGGCACTCCCACGGGCCGCTGCCACCCCAGGGCGTACTCGTCTCACGACGGCCTCCTTTACGCAGCGCTCGTGCGGAACATGTCCCAGAAACAAAGTGGAGCAGGCCGCACGGCTCCATGGGGCCGTTTCACGGAACGTCCCCCACCGGTACGGACCGTTCGAGCGTCGCCGGGAGCGGCCGTTCGACCGCGGGCGCGGGGGCGGGAGCCTCAAGGGTGCAGGATCACCAGGTCGTCCCGGTGGACGACCTCCCGCTCGTACTCGGCGCCGAGTTCGCGCGCCAGTTCGCGGGTGGAGCGGCCGAGCAGCTGGGGGATCTCCTTGGCGTCGAAGTTGACGAGGCCGCGGGCCACGGCGTGCCCGGAGCCGTCGCGCAGCTCGACCGGGTCGCCCGCGCTGAAGTCGCCCTCGACGGCGGCGATCCCGGCCGGCAGCAGCGAGGTGCGGCGTTCGACGACCGCCCGTACGGCTCCGTCGTCCAGGGTCAGCGAGCCCTGCGGGGTGGACGCGTGCTGGAGCCACAGCAGCCGGTCGGCGGAGCGCTTGCCGGTGGCATGGAAGTAGGTGCCGGTGTCACCGCCCGAGAGGGCGTCGGCCGCGTGGACGGCGTTGGTGAGGACGACGGGGATGCCCGCGGCGGCCGCGATCCGGGCGGCCTCGACCTTGGTGACCATGCCGCCGGTCCCGACGCCCGCCTTGCCTGCGCTGCCGATCTCGACGCCGTCCAGGTCGGCGGGTTCGCGCACCTCGGCGATCCGTGAGGTGCCGGGTTTGCTGGGGTTGCCGTCGTACACGCCGTCGATGTCGGAGAGGAGCACGAGGAGGTCGGCGTGGACGAGGTGGGCGACGAGGGCGGCGAGCCGGTCGTTGTCGCCGAAGCGGATCTCGTCGGTGGCGACGGTGTCGTTCTCGTTGACGACCGGGAAGGCGCCCATCGCCAGCAGTTTGTCGAGGGTGCGGGAGGCGTTGCGGTGGTGGGCGCGGCGGCTCATGTCGTCGGAGGTGAGCAGGACCTGGCCGACGCGGACGCCGTAGCGGGCGAAGGAGGCGGTGTAGCGGGCCACGAGGAGGCCCTGGCCGACGCTGGCCGCGGCCTGCTGCCGGGCGAGGTCCTTCGGCCGGCGGCGCAGGCCCAGCGGTGCGAGTCCGGCGGCGATGGCGCCGGAGGAGACCAGGACGATCTCGCGCTCTCCTCCGCTGCGGATCTTGGCGAGGACGTCGACGAGCGCGTCCACCCGGTCGGCGTCCAGGCCGCCGGAGGCGGTGGTCAGCGACGAGGAGCCCACCTTGACGACGATCCTGCGGGCCTCGCGCACGGCCTGCCTTGCCCCTGCCACCTTGTTCTTCGTCCCCTCGCGTAGGTCCACGGCTGCCCCTCACGCAATCTACGCGAACGGGGGCGGAGGGCGCGCCGGGGTTTCACGTGCCGGGACGGTCACGCTGTGCCCGCGGATGTTCACCGTTTGCGTAGGGCAAAGAGCCTGTGCGGGTTCCACAGGAAATTTGAAGAGATCCAAAATTTCCTTCGAAGTTCGCGTGACCTAAAGTTCGCCCTGTGAAGCGCATACTCCTGAGATCGGGGAAGAGCCCCTTCGACGTACTCCCCGTCGAGGAGGCACTGCACCGCGACGTGATCGCCACCAACTCCGGCAACCTGATCTTCAGCGATGCCGCCCACAAGATCCTCACCACCCCGGACACCGAGGTGGTCTCGAACAGCATGCGGACCGAGGTGGCCGCGGCGGGGCGGATCAACGAGGAGTACGACGCCTTCGTCGTGCCTCTCGCCAACGCCTTCCGGCCGACGTTCGAGCCGGCGCTCCAGCGGCTGACCCGGCTGATCGGCAAGTTGCGGATCCCGGTCGTGGTGCTGGGCGTCGGCGCGCAGGCCGGCCTCGACCAGGACCCCGCGCGGCTGAAGGCCATGGAGCCGACCGTGCGGGCGTTCTGCTCGGCGGTGCTGGAGCGCAGCGCGTCGATCGGCGTGCGGGGCGAGTTCACCGAGAAGTACCTGACCGACATGGGGTTCCGGGACGTGGAGGTCATCGGCTGCCCGTCGATGTTCCTGCACGGCGACCGGCTGACCGTGGAGAAGCGGGTCGAGTCCCTCACGCCGGAGTCGCGGATAGCCGTCAACGGCTCGCACACCGCGGTGCGCAGCGGGGGTCTGCACCGGATCATCACGCGGACCCACGCGCACTACCCGAACCTGCGGTACATAGGCCAGAACCTCACCGACGCCAAGCAGCTCCACTGGCGTGACGTGGACTCCCCGGCCGGCCGCGTGACGCAGATGCCGACCCACCCCGACCACCCGATGTACCGCGAGGACAAGGTCCGGGTGTACGTCGACCCGGTGAGGTGGATGGACGACCTCCGCGACTTCGACTACTCGTTCGGTTCGCGGATCCACGGCAACATCGCGGCGCTGCTGGCGGGCACGCCCGCGACGGTGCTGGCCTTCGACTCGCGCACGCTGGAGCTGTGCCGCTACTTCGAGATCCCGCACCGGCTCCTCAACGAGGTGCCCGCGGACCTCGACCCGGCCACCCTGTACGAGGAGGCCGACTTCGGGCCGCTGACCGGCAACCACCGGGAGCGCTTCGAGCGGTTCACGGGCTTCCTCGACAAGAACGGCCTGGAGAACACCTTCACGCACGGCGACGGCGGCGCGGCCTTCGACAAGAAGCTGCGGTCGCTGTCCTTCCCGGCCGGGGTGCGGCCCTGGAACGACACGGACCCTGCCTCGCTGACGAGCCGGTTCGGGTGGCTTCAGCAGCGGATCAGCCAACTGGACGCGCACAACACCGAGTTGAAGCGGGAGCTGGCGAAGAGCCGGGCGGGGGCACGGGGCGCGGCCAAGGCCGCGCTGGTCACTCCGTCGATCTACCGGCGTGCCCGGCGGGCGGTCGGAGGGCCGCTGCGGCGGGCGCTGAAGCCGTCGAAGTAGCCCTGGGAGCCCTCCCGCCCCGCACACCGCCGTCGCCGCCCTCGCCACGCCGCCGCCGACGTCACATCGCCACCCTCGTCACGCCGCCGCCGTCGTCCGAGCCCTCAGCCGGCGCAGCGTGCGCCGCACCTTGCGGGTCGCCCTGCGCAGGAAGGACTCGGCCGGGCCCTGGCGCCAGCCCGGGAACTCCCTGGCCTCCCGGGGCTCGGCGAGGTAGACGCGGTCGGGGACGCCGGCCGCGCGGTCCCGGAAGTGCGGGTAGGCGAGGTAGAGCCGCGTGCCGCGCTTCTCCAGGACGGGGTCGGGCTCGCGCTTGTCCTTGATGAACTCGATGACCTCCGCGAGGAGGTCGGGGCGCCCCTCGGCGACCAGGTGCAGGCGCAACCGCTCGTGGACCCGGAGGCGGTGGGAGACGCCCTCGTTCCAGTACGCGTCCATCAGCGGCTTGGCCAGTTCGAGTTTGGTGCGCCGGATCTCCTCGTCGTTCCTGAGGAAGACCGGCCCGAACTGCGGCAGGACGGTCACCAGGAACGGGCGGACCATGAGCACGTCCCGCTTGGGGCCGGGCGGCAGCATCCGGGCGATCAGCTCCATCAGGGCGCGCGCCGAGTCGAAGCGCAGGGTGTAGCTGCCGCTCTTGGTCACGTGCTTGCCGTCGCTGCGGCCCACCAGGTAGTAGCAGGTGTGATCAGCGACCACGGAGACGCCGTCGGCCCGCAGGTAGGCCTCCATGGTGAACACCGCGTCCTCGCCGGTCCACAGGGACTCGTCGAAGCGGATGCCGTGCCGCTCCAGCAGTGCGCGCCGGAACAGTTTCTGCGCGCTGAGCGTGAACTTGATGTTGGACGAGAAGACGTCGGTCCGTTCCAGGGTCTTGCCCCACATGGACCGGGGTGCCTTGCGGTTGACGCCCTCGACGCGGCCGAGGACCACGTCCGTGCCGTTGCGGTCGGCCATGGCGACCATGCGCTCCAGGGCCTCGGGCCCGAGCCGGTCGTCGGCGTCGAGGAAGAAGACGTACCGGCCGGTGGCCTTGGCCAGGCCGACGTTGCGCGGGCCGCTGGGGCCGCCGGAGTTCGGCTGGCGGATCACGGTGACCGCCATGGGGACGCGGGCGGCGAACTCCTCCAGGCAGTCGCCGCTGCCGTCCGTGGAGCCGTCGTCGACCGCGATCACCTCGATGCGCGCCGGGTCCAGGGACTGTGCCTCCACCGATGCCAGGCATTCGACCAGGTACGGCATCGCCTCGTACGCCCCGATGATCACGCTGACATCGGGCTCGGCCACGGTCACTTCTCCCCCTCGTCACGCACGGTTTCCCCCCTGGTCAAAGATCGGGCAACCCGGTAGACGGGGGATTACAGAAAGGGGTTGCTCGTGTTACCCGCACCCTGGATGTGTGCCGCGTCACAGCCTAGGGAAACGGCTCGGCCCCCGGAGATTCCCTCTCCGGGGGCCGAGCAGATGTCCCACAGGCGCCTCCTACCGGGCGCCTCGTACCGCGGGCTTCACACGCGGGTGCCTCAGACCGCGGTCACGCCGCCCTCCGCCAGTTCCGCCTCTCCGGCCTCCGCGACGACGCGGGACTCCTGGCCGACGTTGCGGGCCTCGGCCTTCAGCGCGAGGTCGGCGATCGCGGTGTCGAACCGCTCGAGGGAGGTCGGCTCGTCGGGGCCGAGCAGGTACTCCTTCAGTTCCTTGCGGTCCTCGGCCAGCACGTCGGCGGCCGGGTCGCGGACGGCGTCCAGCAGCTGCTGCACCCCGGCGGCGTCGTTGGTGAGGATCACGGCCGCGCGCACCGCGGTGTTCTGCCGCCGGAACTCCTCCGCGCCCAGCTCGGCCGAGTCGGTGACGGCGTACGGCTTGCCGCTGGCGATGAAGTCGGAGACGACGCTGGAGATGTCCGAGACCATCGCCTCGGAGGCGTTGAAGCAGTCGTACAGGCGCGGCTCGCCGCCGGTGATGACGCGGTGCTCGTACGACGGGAAGGAGCGCCAGTAGGCGTCGTTCCAGTCGGCGCGCAGCCGGGCGGCCTCCTGGTGCTTGCGCAGGTCGACGAGGCCGTCGCGGCTCGTCACCGCCTCGTCGGCCTTCTCGTCGAAGGTGAGGGAGAGCTGGTCGAGGCGGGCCTTGAGGCGGGTCAGCTCGGCCCTGGCCTTCGCCTGGGCGGCCGGGTCCGCGGTGAACCGGGGGTCGGCGGCGCGTTCGGCGGCGGCCTTCTCGACCAGGGCCGTGATCCGGCGGTGCGCGGTGCGGGCCTTGGCGCTGCGGGTGCCGGTGAAGGGGTGCGGCTTGTACAGGACCCGGACCGGGGGTTCGGCCGCGACCAGCTTCTTCACGATGTTCTCGCCGGCCAGCAGGATCGAGGTGTTGCCCGGGTCGTCGTCCCAGCCCTCCCAGGTGGGCGCGTACAGCACGGTCGGGATCCGGTCCGCCGGCGCGCCCTGCCAGGACTCGATGGGCGCGAGCTGCGGGCGGCCGACCTCGACGATGTCCTCGTCGCGGATGCCGACGTCGGCGATGGCGTAGCGGTCGCGGCCCGCGCGGCCGGCGGTCCACACCTCGTCGTACACCTTGCTGAAGGGATTGACGCTGGCGAGCTTGTCGCTGTCGCCGTGGCCGATGAAGACGTGCTTCATGGTGGGCACGCGCAGCAGGTGGATGTTCTTGCCGACGTTCGCCGCGTACAACGCGACCCGCACCATGGAGAGGTCCATGTTCATCAGGTGCACCCCCCCGGGCACGCAGACGACCGGGACCGTGGTGGGCGCCATCTTCTCCAGGATGACGCGCTCCCGCAGGATGATCAGCGGGCGGGACTCCAACTGCTCCATCGTCTCCAGCCACATGTTGAGCTGGTAGGCGGAGTCGGCCGAGCCGGAGAAGTACAGCACCGTCTCCGGGCGGTACTCGCGCAGCCAGGCGCTGACGGCCTTGAGGACCTTGTCGGCCTTCGGCGGGATCCGCTTGGCGCGCAGGTACGGCGCCAGCGCGAGGACGTACAGGGCGCCGAGGCCCAGGGTGACGCCGGTTCCGGCGAAGCCGGCGGCCTCGCTGTCGGTGACGGCGTAGGCGAGCAGGCCGGCGACGGCCGCGAGGTCGAGGTGGAGCATCTTCACGTCGGCCCGGCGCAGCAGCAGGCGCGGCGGGGCGTCGGGGACGGTCAGGCGGGAGACCAGGTCGACGTTGCGGGTCACGACCGGCATCTGGCGGCGGTTGCCGATCAGGGTGACGAGGGCGCCGTGCGGGGCCTGGAGACCGAAGAAGACCGTGAAGCAGGCGATCGCCGCGTAGAAGACCGGCTCCTCCGACAGCTCGAGCCGGGCCAGGAGCAGGATCAGGAGCAGCTCCCTGACCAGGAACCGGGTCGACAGGCCGGCTCTCACCTTGCCGAGGAGGCTGATGAGGTAGCTGCCCTTGCGGTGGAGATAGAGGTCCGCAAGGTAGGTCACGGCTGCCGCGGCGGCGAAGGCGGGGACGTTCGGGACGAGCGCGGCCAGCATGAGGCAGGGGAAGCCCAGCGTCATGAGGGCCACCGCGGCCAGCTCGGCCACGCTGCCCACCCGGGCGACGCGAATGGCGGTCGTTATCACGGAGAAACCTGCTCTGGGAGGGGGCCGGTCAGTGAATCCGAAAAGTCCGGAAAATACGTTGTGAAGGTTTCCGGAGCCTTACGGATTCAGGCCTCTGTGAATATCCCGTAAACAGGGAGCCACAGAGGCCTGAATTTCAAGGCTGATGGCGGTTGATTATGCCACGCCGTCCTGTCGGTCGAGCACGCCGGCCAGGGCCTGCTCGAAGCCGGAGGCGCGGGAGGCGTCGGCGGTGGGGTCCTGCTGGCGGACGTCGATGACGTGCCCGGTCAGCTCGGACAGCAGCACGTCCAGGGAGGTGCGGGCCACGGTCTCCGAGGAGAGCAGGCTGCCCGCCGGCTCCTGGCCGAAGGCCTTGGTGCGCATGGGGGTCGCGGTGCGCTCCGGGTTGACGCAGTTGACGCGGACGCCGTCGGCGGCCCACTCGTCGGACAGGGCCTGGGTGAGGTTCACCATGGCGGCCTTGGTCGAGGAGTAGAGGCTGTACTCGGCGCGGCCGCGGGTGTAGCTGCTGGAGGTGTAGAGCAGCAGCTGGCCCTTGGTCTCGGAGAGGTACTTGTAGGCGGAGCGGGCGATCTGGACCGGGGCCAGGTAGTTGACCTTGAGCGCTTCCTCGATGGTCGCGTTGTCGGTCTCGGCGAGCTTGCCGATGCGCAGGACGCCCGCGGTGTTGACGACGTAGTCGATGCGGCCGGTCTCGGCGTAGGCCTTGGACAGCGCGTCGTCGACCTCCTCCGGGTTCTCCACGTGGGTGTTGGTGGTGGAGCGGCCCAGGGCGTAGACGTGGGCGCCGTAGGACCGGGCGAGTTCGGCGATGTCCTTGCCGATGCCGTACGAGCCGCCGAAGACGACGAGGGTCCTGCCCGTGAGCAGTTGACGGTAGGCCTCTTCGCTCATCTGCTCGGGCGCGGCGGTGGAGCCGAGCTGGAACAGCTTGTCGGCGATGAAGACGTCGACGGGCTGCGTCACCTTCATGTTGTACTCGTCGCCCGCCACGACGTGGATCGGCACGTCCGGCAGGTAGCGCAGGACGACGGTGCAGTCGTCGGTGGCCTGGAAGTTGGGGTCGCCCGCCGCGACCTCGTAGGCCCGCCGGATGGTGGAGAGCTTGAAGGCCTGCGGGGTCTGGCCGCGGCGCAGCCGGGAGCGGTCCGGGATCTCGGTGATGAACTCCCCGTCCTCGCCGTGGGTGCGGGTGACGATGATGGTGTCGGCGGACGGGATGGCCACGTCGACGGCCTGGTAGCGGTCCAGCGCGGCGACGCAGTCGTCGATGACGCGCTGCGAGAGCAGGGGGCGTACGGCGTCGTGGAAGAGGACGTTGAGGTCCTCGCCCTCGGCCAGGCCCTCACCGAGGGCGGCGATGGCCCGCTCGGTGGTCTCGTTGCGGGTGGAGCCGCCCTCGATGACGCGGGAGACCTTGGTGAACCCGGCCTTGGCGACGATCTTCTCGACGTCCGGGACGTAGCCCGGCGCCATCAGCACGATGACGTCGTCGACGGAGTCGGCGTGCTCGAAGGTGGTCAGGGTGTGCTCGATGACGGCCTTGCCGGCGATCTTCAGCAGCTGCTTCGGGATCGACAGACCCACCCGCTGGCCGGTGCCACCGGCCAGGATCACTGCGGTGGTACGGGGCTTGGCTATGCGCTGGGACACGGGTGACCTACCTTGGGGCGACAGGGAACGGGGAAATGCTCCCACTTTCGGTAACCGCGGTGCAAGGTGAGCGCCGTTCAGCGCATATGTGCGCGCCACCCGCCATTCACCTTGCGGTGCGGATGAAGCCGGTGCGGATGAACCATACGGTGCGGGTGATTGGGCCGGTGCGGATGGGCCTTCCTGACACCCTCTCGTTAAATCCTGTGAGTAACCGCACAGACGGTAACGGATTGCCGAGAGTGACGGGATTGCGGCTCACCGGCGTCGCAGCCGTTTCAGGCAGCGCCCGCCGAGTACTTTCACGAGTTCCTTCGAGGGCGTCCGGTGCACCGGACGCCCGGACCGTCGGCCCGACGCCGCGGCCGCCGCCGCGAGCGCCCCGTACAGCGCCTGCGCCGCCACCTCCGGCGCGATGACGGACCCGTCCGGCACCGCCGTCCCCGGGGCCCGGTCCGCCCCGGCCCCGGCCGGCTCCGGCCCGGTGGACAGCAGGCCCGGATCCCCCAGCACGCGCACGCCCGTCGCCCCGCTCCGGGCGGCGGCCGCGGCTCCGACGGCGGCGGCGCGCTCGGCCGCCCAGGCCGGTGTGGAGATCTTCACGTCCCGGGCCGTGGGACCGCACGTGTTCTTCAAATGCATGACCGCGCCGTTGCGGACCAGCTTCGAATAGAGCTCGTCGGGAAGGCCGTGGCCCCGGAATTCCTTATGGAGATTCCGCAACATCCCGGTCTTGGCGAGAGTGAGGGAGCGATTCGCGGTGCCGGGGACGGCCCGCAGCAGCCGTTCGGGCAGTCCGAGCAGTTCCTCGAAGGTGCGCATCAGCCCGTCCCGGTCCCGGTCGTCCACCACGACGACGGTGACCCGGTCGGCGCCCACCGCCGCCGCCCACCGCTCCACCAGCCGGTCGTGCCGGTGGCGCCGCCAGAAACTGGGGGTGGGCTTCTCGTACGGCGCCTTGCGGAGCATGTGCTCCCGCCAGTCCTCGTAGCCCGTGCGCAGCCCGTTCTGCACGTACCGCTGCCACTGCGAGGGCATGATCCGCGCCAGCGTGCGCAGGGTGACCAGGACGTGCACCCGGTCTCCGCCGAGCTGTGCGACGATCCGCCGGACCGTCGCGTCGTCGGGGGCGTCGGCGAAGAACTCGCTGCTGATCACGGATGTGCGCGGGCCGGTGGCGTGCACCTGTCGGAGCAGCCGCGTCCAGTGCCGTTCGGTGGGCGCGGTGTCCCCCATCATGCCGGGCCGGGCGCAGGCGGCCAGCACCGCCTGCAGGGGGTGCCTGCTGGTCGCCGGGAACTCCACGCCGTACGCCGGCAGCGCGTCCCGGGCGGCGAACAGGGCGCCCCGGATCGAGGTGGTGCCGGTCTTGTGCGGCCCGATGTGCAGCAGCCGGGTGCCGGGCGGCACGGAGACCGCGCTCAGGGGGCCGCTCCGGGGCCGCTCCGGGGATTCTCGTCACTCGTACAGTGCGTCTCCATGGTCAGAGGACGGTAAGAGGCGTCCCTGAGGCGACGCTGAGAGGAGCCTGGGACCGCGATGAGTCCGGGGCACCGGGACGGCGGGACGGCGGGACGGCGGGACGGCGGGGAAGCAACGACGGAGGACCCGCCGCGGCGCGTGCCGCGGCGGGTCCCGGAGGAGCCGGTGGCTCAGAAGGGCTCGAAGCCCTCGAACTCCTCGGTCGCCTCGTCGCGTTCGGCCTGGCGGTCGCGGCGGCGCTGGGCGGCCGGGCGCGGGGCCTCGAAGCGGTGGTCCTCGCCGCGGCGGCCGAGCATCTCGGCGCCGGCCGTGACGGTCGGCTCCCAGTCGAAGACGACCGCGTTGTCCTCGGGGCCGATGGCGACGCCGTCGCCGGAGCGGGCGCCCGCCTTCATCAACTCGTCCTCGACGCCGAGCCGGTTGAGACGGTCGGCGAGGTAGCCGACGGCCTCGTCGTTGCTGAAGTCGGTCTGGCGCACCCAGCGTTCGGGCTTCTCGCCGCGGACGCGGAACACCAGCTCCCCGTCCACCTCCTCGCGCGTGACGGTGAAGCCGGCGTCGTCCACGGCCTTGGGCCGGATGACGATCCGGGTGGCCTCCTCCTTCGGCTTCGCGGCGCGCGCCTTGCCGACGATGTCGGCCAGCGCGAACGACAGCTCCTTGAGCCCCAGGTGCGCCACCGCCGACACCTCGAAGACGCGGTATCCGCGCGCCTCCAGGTCCGGCCGCACCATCTCCGCGAGGTCCTTGCCGTCCGGTACGTCGATCTTGTTCAGGACGACGACGCGCGGGCGGTTGCCGAGCCCGCCGTACTGGCGCAGCTCCTCCTCGATGATGTCGAGGTCGGAGACCGGGTCGCGCTCGGACTCCAGGGTCGCGGTGTCCAGGACGTGCACGAGCACACTGCATCGCTCGACGTGGCGCAGGAACTCCAGGCCGAGGCCCTTGCCCTGGCTGGCGCCGGGGATGAGGCCGGGGACGTCGGCGATGGTGTAGACGGTCGAGCCGGCGGTGACGACGCCGAGGTTCGGCACGAGGGTGGTGAACGGGTAGTCGGCGATCTTCGGCTTGGCCGCGCTGAGCACCGAGATCAGGGACGACTTGCCGGCGCTCGGGTAGCCGACCAGCGCCACGTCGGCGACGGTCTTCAGTTCCAGCACGATGTCGTGCAGGTCGCCGGGCTCGCCGAGCAGCGCGAAGCCGGGCGCCTTGCGGCGGGCCGAGGCCAGGGCCGCGTTGCCGAGACCGCCGCGGCCGCCCTGGGCGGCGACGAAGGAGGTGCCGTGGCCGACGAGGTCGGCGAGGACGTTGCCCGCCCTGTCCATCACGACGGTGCCGTCCGGCACGGGCAGGACCAGGTCCTGGCCGTCCTTGCCGGAGCGGTTGCCGCCCTCGCCGGGCTTGCCGTTGGTGGCCTTGCGGTGCGGGGAGTGGTGGTACTCGAGCAGGGTGGTCACCGACTGGTCCACGGTGAGGATGACATCCCCGCCGCGGCCGCCGTTGCCGCCGTCCGGGCCGCCGAGCGGCTTGAACTTCTCACGGTGGACGGAGGCACAGCCGTGACCTCCGTTACCCGCGGCGACGTGCAGCTCGACGCGGTCCACGAAGGTGGTCATGGTGGGTGCCTCCAGTGATGTACGTGATGTACGGGTGTTACCTGTGCCAACAAGCGAAAGGCGGACCCGCCTTCCCGGAAGGGAAGTGAGGTCCGCCTCGCGAAGCGTTCCCGGAAAGCCTGAGGTCAGGCGACCGGAACGATGTTCACGACCTTGCGGCCACGGAACGTACCGAACTCCACCGCACCGGGCTGGAGCGCGAACAGCGTGTCGTCGCCGCCGCGGCCGACGCCGGAGCCGGGGTGGAAGTGGGTGCCGCGCTGGCGGACCAGGATCTCACCCGCGTTGACGACCTGACCGCCGAAGCGCTTCACGCCGAGCCGCTGGGCATTGGAGTCGCGACCGTTCCGGGTGGACGATGCGCCCTTCTTGTGTGCCATGTCTCCTCAGTCCCTTACTTCGCAGCCGCGGGGATCTCAGTGACCTTGATCGCCGTGTACTGCTGGCGGTGGCCCTGACGACGGCGGTAACCGGTCTTGTTCTTGTAGCGAAGGATGTCGATCTTGACGCCCTTGTGGTGGTCCACGACCTCGGCCTGGACCTTGATGCCGGCCAGCACCCACGGGTCGCTGGTCACAGCGTCGCCGTCGACCACGAGCAGGGTCGAGAGCTCGACCGTGTCGCCAACCTTGGCGGTGGAAATCTTGTCAACCTCAACGATGTCGCCGACAGCAACCTTGTGCTGGCGACCACCGCTGCGCACGATGGCGTACACGCGGGTCTCTCTTTCGCTCGGAGAACGGCACCCCCGCAGGCCAGCCACCCGGGCAGGAAACACGGGCGACCTCTCCCGGCCACCGACAGACCGGCGTCCGGAAGGAAGAGGTTTACGGGGATGTGGCGCGCCACTCGACACGCCGACGGTCAAGGTTACGGGGCCCGGCTTGAGGGGTCAAACCGGGCCCCGATCTTCAGGAGTGCGGCACGCTAGCGGTCGTCATCCAGGCGCCTGGGCTCCGACGTGATGCCGTATCGGCGGGCCACGGCCGCAACCCCTTCAACGGCTTCCTCCAGCGCGACCTCAAGCCTCTTGAGCTCGGGGATACGCCGGTCGATGTCGGGCGCGGCCACCACTGTCTGCCAGACCTCCTTGTAGGTGTCCTCCAGAACCAGCAGCTCCTCGGCGATGTCCGCCCGGTCGGCCAACGAGAGGCCGACCGGCCCCTGCATGCCCATGCTCAGCTGGGCCTGGACGGAGATCAGGTCGCCCACCAGACGCACGTGGGCCACCCCCACCTTCTCGCTCAGAAGGATCTCGGCGAGCACCGCGTTCCAGTGTTCCGTTTCGTCAGTCAATGGAGCCCCTATCCCAATGTCCGTTTGAGAGCGACCATGCCTCGCGCACCTGCCGGTATGTCCACGCCACCCTCTCTCAGGATTGCCACACAGTAGGTGACGCAACTGTTGTGGATGCCGTCGTACCCCCCCATGTCCGCACCCAGAGTCCTGCGCTGCGCCTCCATGGCCGCCCGCGCGTTGGGAAGACGGAACGTCCGCTCGATGACGTTCGGTCCCAGGCGTTCGGCGACCGCACCGGTGGTGGGGTATCCGTTGGGGCTGCCCGTGCCGTCCCAGCCGTTGACGACCTGCTCCGTCTCCAGCGGTTCGGCCCCGTCCATCTCCACCTTGATCGTGGCGTGTTCCATGTCCTCGTCCCAGCGCACCGTGGCCGTTCCCTCATCGCCATCGCCACAGTTGTGCACCAGCAGCGGGGTCTCCCCCGCGTGCACGTAGTAGGTGTGGACGTCCTCGACCGTCAGGTCGTGCGTGCGCTGACGCTCGTCGAAAGCACGGATCGCGGTGAGCTCGACCGCCTCGCCGTTCGCCGTGTGCAGGCGCATGCCGGGCTTCAGGGCTCCGGCCTCGATCCACACCTGCTCCGAGTCCGACCAGAAGGGGTGGGTCGTGGTGGAGACCAGGGTCTCGGACTCGCCCGAGGTCCCCTTGATCGTCAGGTCGACGAAGTGCTTGTCGTCCTCGGTGACGATGGTGCCGACGACCTCACGGACCGTCGTGCCGCCGGTGGCGGGGTCGGTGACGGTGATCTTGTCGCCGAGCCTCACCTTCTCGATCGGCTTGGTCTTGCCGCTCGCGAGCAGCACCTTCGTGCCCGGCAGGAAGCTGTGCTTCCCGCCGACCGGGCAGGAGCCGCCCTCCTCGTTCTTCTTCCGTTTCTTGAGGGCCTCGGCCGCCTTCTTCTTGGCGGCCGCGAGCTTCTCCCCGGCCTTGGCGAGCCCTGCCTGGGCCTTGCCGACGGCCTTGTTGGCCTTCCACAGGTCCTTGGCCCCGCCGATCAGGTCGCCGACCAGGCCGGTGACCCGCTTGGCGAGCTTGATGCCCTTGGCCCATTTCCAGGGCGCGCCGTACTTGGCCAGGATCTTGCCCGCGAGACCGCCCGCGAAGCTGCCGGCGATGTTGAGCAGGGTTTCACCGCAGGCGCCGACGTCACCGCTGGAGATGCAGTCCAGGGCCGCGTCGACACCGAGGATGTCCCGCGCGATCTTGACCAGGGCCTTGCCCGCGGACTTGATGCGCTGCTTGGCCGCGGACTGCTGCCCCTGTGCCTGCGTGACGTTCCAGGACGCCTTGTCCTTCTCCGACTCCGCCTTGTCGACGTCGGTCTTCGGGAAGTACGGCACACCGCCGCGGCACTCGATCAGACCCTCCCGACACTCCGGGATGATCATGCCGCTGGGGTCGGCGTGCGTGACCGGCGAGTTGTTGGCGTACGCGTAGCCGTTGATCTGCTGCGGCTGCGTGTGGTCGATGACGGGGTCGACCGATATGAACTTGCCGATCACCGCGTCGTACTCGCGCGCCCCCAGGTGGGTCAAGCCGGTCGAGGCGTCGATCGTGCCGCCGACGTAGCCCTTCTCTCCGGGCCAGACGCCGGTCTTCTCACCGCGGTCGACGCCGAAGGGGTCGAAGCGGCGCTGGCTGATCGCGCCGGTCGCGGCGTCGATCGCCACCTCACCCGTGCCGTGGTGGTCGGAGGCGATGAAGAACACCTTGCCCGCGGTGCGTACGGCGACCGCCTGGCCGGCGTACTCGTAGTAGCGGGTGGCCTCCTTCTTGGTGCCGTCCGCCGACAGCTTCAGCTCGGTGCCGGGCAGGTAGACCGTCGTCCCCGACGGGTCCTTGCGCACCAGGCGGTTGCCGGAGCCGTCGTAGAGGTAGCTGGTCTTCGAGCCGTTCGCCTCGGTGGCCTCGCTCAGCTTGCCCTGGTCGGTCCAGAGCAGGGACTGCGCGTTGCCGCCGATGGTGCGCTTGATGGTGTTGCCGGAGTCGTCGTACTCGTACGTCGACTGACGGTCGCCGGTCGGCGTGTTCTCGACGATCTTGGTGACCTGGTGCGGACCGTCGCCCAGCGTGCCCGCGGTGCCGTACTCGTAGCTGCGGGTGATGTTCTTCGCGGCGTCGAGCCCGGTGTCGTGGACCGTCTCCGAGACGCGGTTGCCGATGGCGTCGGTCTCGTACGACTTCCAGTACGGGGCCGGACCGCCGAGGGCGCTCGTGCCGGCGGCGGAGTCACAGGCCGTCGGGCCGGATCCCTCCACCGGGACGGAGGAGCCTCGGGTGCCCATGCCGGCCGCGGTCGTCGCGGTGGCGGTCGGCGTCCAGGCGTCCTTCAGCCGCTGGCGGTCGTCGTAGGCGAAGCACTGCATGTCCGGCGAGGCGGAGTTCGCGGTGTCCGCGATGGACAGGACGTTGCCCGCCTGGTCGTACGAGTACCGGGAGTCCTTGGCCGGGGCCGTCGCGCCATAGACGTCGACGATCGAGCGGGTGAGCCGTTCGGTGCCCTTCTCGTAGTTGTAGGTCTGCCAGACCTTCTTGCCGCTGCCGGTGTTCAGCTCCAGCTGCTGGAGGAGGCTCTTGCCGGAGTAGACGGTGTTGGTGACGTACGAAGTGGAGCCCGTCATCGTCTTGGGACGCTGGAGGCTGTCGTACGTGTAGGTCAGTGCCTCGGCCGGCAGGTCGCCGACGGCCGGCATTCCGGTGCCCTGGAGCGTTCCGTCACGGTTGTAGGTGGACGTGTAGACGTAGGTGCCGGCCAGGTCGCCCTGGGAGGCGGGAACCTGGTAGGCGGTCTTCAGCGGGCGGTAGAACTCGTCCATCGACTGGACGGCCGTGGCGAAGTACTCCGTGGGCGAGGTGTAGTTGAGGAAGCCGTAGGCCTGGCCCAGCCAGCCCGCCTTGTCGTACCTGGTCTCGGTGAGCTTGGTACCGGTGTTGACGTCGCCCTGCCAGGTGGTCAGGACGCGGCCGAGACTGTCGTAGACCGTGGAGGTCTTCTTGTTCCGGCCGTCGTACGTGGCGATCGGCCGGTCCAACTCGTCGTACTCCACGCGCGAGGTGCCCGCGTCGGGGTCGATCGACTTGGTCTGCCGACCGAGCTGGTCGTACTCGTACCGCCACACGTTGCCCTTGGCGTCCGTGACGGTCTCCAGCTGACCCGCCGCGGTGTACGTGTACTTCGTCGAGTCGTAGGGCACGCCCGCGGCCGGTGAGGCGCCGCGGTGGTGGCGGATCTCCGAGACGTTGCCCTGGCCGTCGGTGACCGTGGTGGTGGGGACGCCGCCGATCGGCGGGTCGACGCTGGTCAGCTCACCGTTGTAGGTGGTCGTGGTGCGCCACTGTTCGCCCCCGCCGACGGCGAGGATCTGCGCGGTCGGGCGGCCCAGGCCGTCGTACTCCATGAGGCTCTGCTGGCCGACCTCGCCGTTGCTGACGAGCAGCAGCTCGTCCGAGGCTGCGCCCGCCGCGTTGTACGTGGCGTTGGTCTTCCTGACGTTGCCCGTGCCGTCGTACCAGGTGTCGGCGACCATGCGGGTGCCGTCCGGGCCCTCGGTCTGGATCTGACGGGGCCTGAGGAAGGCGTCGTAGAGCTGGTACTCGGCGCCGTAGCTGCCGTCGTTCTCGATCTTCTCGGTCTTGATCGAGGTGACCTTGTCCTTGCGGACGTTGTACGAGTACTTGATGCTCGGCGTCTGCGCCGTCGTGCGGTCCGCCAGCCAGACGGAGGTCAGCCGGCCCATGGCGTCGTACGCGAGGTCCGTCCGCTTGCCGTTCGGGTCGGTCTGGCCCTTGGACATGCCCCAGGCGGGGCTGTAGTCGGTGGTGGTGACGTGACCGGCGGCGTTGGTGACGGTCGTCTTCGTCAGCAGGCCGTTGGTCTCGGTGTAGACGGTCTTCGTCTGCTCCGTCGTCCCCTGCTGCTTGGCGTCCTTCTGGGACAGCGGGCGGCCGAAGTCGTCGTAGGTGGTGGTGCCGGTGACCTGGTACGTCGCCGTGGTGCCGTTGTGCGACGTCATCCGCTCGGTCTTGGTGGCGTCACCCTTGGTGGGTGCCGCTCCGAAGGCGAGGTTGTCGTAGGAGGTGCGCTCGTCGGCCAGGACCTGCGTCTTGCGGTCGGGCGTGGTCGCGCACTTCACGGACACGGACTCGCTGCGTGCGGGCAGCGACAGGATGTTCTTCGCCGTGTTGTCCGCGTACGTGGTGCGGGTGCAGGTGTCGTCCTTGGTGGTGGAGACGTCCCCCTGGTCGTCGACCGCCAGCACCCGGCCGGTGCCGTTGGACGTGTCGTACGTCGTGGTGGACTTCGTCTCCAGCCAGGTGCCGTCGGACCGGAGGTTGAAGCCGCGACCGGTCTGCGAGCGCACGATCACCGCGCGGCTGGTGCCCCAGCTCTGGGTCTGCGTGGCCGTGTAGTGCTTCCACGGGGTCTGGATCGACTTGGAGATCAGCTTGGCGCCGTCGTACGTGGCGACCTCCAGCTGGTGGCCGGTGAACTCCTCGTCGTCGGAGTACGACGCGCCCGTGGAGTCCTTCACGGTCACCGAACGGGCGTTGCCCGCCGCGTCCTTGTCGCCGTCCATGCCCTGCATGAACGTGTAGTCGACGCGCGACTTCTGCACGTCGGCGGTGCCGGAGGTGACCTTGACCTTGCCGTAGCCCTGCCAGCCGCCCCAGGTGAGGTACTTGGCGTCGGTGATGCCGTCCGGCTTCGCCTTCCGCCAGGCCGCGTCGCCCTGGTAGCTGTAACGGGTGACCATGCCGTCGCTGCCGCCGGTGCGGTCGGTCTCGATGACCGCGGAGACGACGTACTTGTGGAACCAGTCGGTGATCGGCTCCAGGTAGCCCGGCGGGGCCCACTTCACGGGGTAGCAGCGCTTGGTGGACTCGCCCGGCGCGGGCAGTGTGGCCTTGGTGCAGTCGGTGGGCGCGTAGTTGACGTCGAGCTGGGCGCCGGTCTCGCTGAGGACCATGGAGAGCCGGAAGCGGTGGAACGGCGCGATGTTGTCGCCGATCGCGTCGACGCGGTTGGCGAGCTGCTCGCCGAACAGGTCGACGGAGGGCAGCTTGATCGCGGTCGTGCCGGCGCGGCCCTCGTGCTCGATCTTCGACAGCCACAGCGTCTTGGAGTCGTCACCGTTGTCGGTGAACAGGTGCGTCAGCGTCCAGGCGTCCACGTCGTCGTAGCTCGTGGCGTCCTTGCGCATCTGGGTGACGACCGAGGTCAGCCGCTTGGTGGTGAAGAAGGTCTGAACCGGCGAGGTGCACTTCGTGCTCGCCTTGCACTCCTGGTCGACCGGGACGTCCGGCCAGTTGGCCGCGTTCGCCTTGGTGCGCTTGCTCTCCGCGCAGTCGAAGTCGGCGGTGGGCAGGCAGCGTTCGGCGGTGTTGAACACGATCCGGGCCGGGGCCTTGGCCGCGTAGACCTGGCCGTCGCGCTGGCCGTAGTCGATGCGCTTCAGCCAGCCGCCGCGGTGGTACGCGGTGCCGTTGACGTCGGTCTTGCCGTTCAGCGCGTAGTAGTTGGTCTCGCGGTCGTAGAAGTAGGACATCACGTTGCCGTGGGTGTCCTTGACGTAGTCCAGGCTCCAGCGCCAGGCCTGCTGGCAGTGCGCGCTGGTGAAGGTGGCGTTGTAGCAGGGCTCGCCGGAGTCGTCGCCGAAGACCGGCGCGGTCCAGGTGGAGTTGGTCTCCTCGTTGCCCGTGGCCCAGCCCGGCAGCCGGTTCTGGCCGAAGTAGTACTCCGTACCGTCCGAGGTGGTGATGCGCCAGTACTCGCCGTCGTTGTCGCCGTTGGTGGCGCCGGTCAGCTTCTCGACCTTGCTGCCGTCGTCGGACGACATGTGCCACTTGCCGGTGGTGTCGTCCTTGACCAGCTCGCCGGCGGAGCCGTTGAGCATGACCGTGGCGTTCTCGAACGCCCAGCACTGCTCACCGGAGTTGTCGTGGCCGTCGTCGGAACACGGCTTGTAGCGGCGCTCGATGTAGCCGGGGTCGTAGGAGAAGCCCTCGCCGATCCACGAGCCCTGGTTGTTGGTGGCCGAGGTGCGGCCGTCGGCCGACTGGGAGGAGTAGCCGAGGCCGACGGTCGGCGTCAGACCGCCCGGGGTCGGCACCGAACGGAAGGGATAGTTCCAGTTGAACGAGCCGGAGGAGGTGGCGACGCTCCAGCTCGACGACGGCGCGAGGGCCGTGGCCTTGTAGGTGCCCTGGGCGCTGGAGGGGCCCGCCGCGACGGCCACGAGGGACGTCGCGGTCCCGGCCATCGTGGACACACCCTCGGCCGGGGCCGGCGCGGCGGTCACGTCGGCGGAGACGGTGCCCGCCTCCACGTCGTTGACCGTGGGCAGCACCCTGGGCTGCTCCGGGCACTCCTTGCTGCCGGGCACGGCGACCGTGGCGCAGGAGGGGAGCTGCACGAGCTGCAGGCGGGAGCCGTAGGAGCCGCCGAAGCCCTCGGCGAACTCCGAGTAGTCGACGGTCAGGCGGACCTTGGCGGCCTTGTCCGCACCGTCGGCGCGTTCGACGCCGAGGAGGACACCGGCGCCGAGCTGCCCGGCCCGCTTCGGGTCGAGGACGTCGACGCGGACCTTGTCCGCTGCCGTCGCCGCCTTGGCCTGCGCCTTCGCCTTGCCGACCTTGACCGGCAGACCGCCGGCCTCGGTCGCGGCGGCCGCGCCGACGGCCATCTCGGCGCCACCCTGCTTCGGCCACACCGCCTTGTCGAGGCCCTTGACCGCGGCCTTGCGCGCCGGGTCGGAGGGACGCTTCTTCGCTTTGGCGTCGGATCCCTCGGCGGGATCGCCGTCGTCCTGGACACCGGGGCGGCTGGTGCGGCCCCGGTCTCCGTCGTCGAGCACCACAGCCTGGACCGACGACGCCGACAGCGCGAGGGAGAGCCCCATCACTGTCGCGACCAGCGTCTGTCTGGGCATGCGGCGGCTCAGTGAGCGGCCACGGAAGAACATCTGCCAACTTCCTGATCGTAGGAACGAGAGAAGGAGAAATGGTGCGCAGGACAGGTGTGCCGGGCCTCGGGGGGCCCGGCACACCTCAGTCGTGACGACGCGTCACATGTCGGTCACGGCCGTCAGCGCGGCCATCTGCTGCACCGCGACCGGGTCGGCCGCGCCGCTGTAGACCCGCACCTCGTCGATCGCACCGGCGAAGTACTCGCTCGCCCCGCGCAGCGAACGGCCCACCTGGAGACCGCCGGTGGCGGACCACAGGGTGTCGTCCGTGCCGTAGGCACCGGCGACGAGCTGACCCTCGACGTACAGGCGGATCGCGTTGGCGAAGGCGTCGTAGACGACCGCCAGGTGCTGGCCGGAGCCGCCGGTGTCGGGGAGTTCCTGGTCGTCGGTGAAGGTGACGACCGAGGGGGCGGCCACGTCGGTCTTCGCCACGGCCAGCTCCCACTGGCCGGTCGCCGCCTGGTAGCGGACCTGCACCCGGTTGGCGTTGGCGCCCGGCAGGGACAGCACCGTCTGCGACTTCTCCGGGTCCAGCGAGGTGAGCTGGGCGCGGGCGGTCACGGTGAAGCTGCTGGTGCCGGTGACCGGGGCGGTGGCGGTGGACGCGTAGTCGCCGTCGCCGTCCAGGACGAGGTTGCCGTCGCCGACCAGGGCGGCGGTGTCGAACAGCGGGTCGGCCGGGCGGTAGATGGAGGCGTTGCCCGCGAGGGTCAGCGCCTGGCCGCCGCCGGTCTCGGCCACCGAGCCGTTGGTGGCCTGGTCCAGCTGCCAGTAGGCCTTGCGCACCGGCATGATCGTCATCAGCTCGGCGACCTGGGCCGCCGGCAGGACACGGTCGAAGACGCGGATCTCGGCGAGGTCACCGGTGAAGTGGTCGCGGTAGCCGCTCTTGGCCGTCGAGCGGCCGATCTGCAGCGGTCCGTACGACTTCCAGGTGGAGCGCCGGGTGGCCGATCCCTTCAGGTCCTTGTTGATGTAGAGCTGGAGCTGCGGGCCGCCGCTCTTCTGCGCGTCGTACACGCCGGTGAGGAGGACCCACTGGTCCTTGACCACGGTGATGCCGGTGGAGACGGCCTTCCACTCGCCGAGCGAGTCCACGTCGTTGACCGGGACGGAGAACTTCCAGGTCTTCGCGGTGGCGTCGTAGCCGAGGGTGAAGCCGGGCTCGCCGGTGCCGTCCTGGCTGACGACCGTCATGTCCTTGTCCAGGGCGGTGGGCCGCACCCAGGCGCTGACGCTGAAGCTCTTGGCGGTGTCCAGCACCGTCTCGCCGGCGTCGAGGTAGGACTCGGCGCCGCCGTCGAAGCGGGCCGCCTTGTCGACCTTGCCGCCGGGGCCGTCCGCACCGAAGGTGACGGCGGTGCCGGCGGTCGCCGAGAACTCGCCGCTCTCGTCGTGCGCCTCGGTGTCACCAGCCTGGTCGGCGAGGTTCCACTGGGCGACGACCGGCTTGCCCTCGCTCACCAGGAAGTCGTACGGCGTGCTGCTGGCGTGCGCCGCCTTGTCGATGGCGACCACCTCCAGCACGTGGCGTCCGGAACGGGTCGGCATCCACTGGAGGGAGACCGCACCGCCCGGCGAGGCCGGGGTGAGGGTGGTCATCGCCGCGCCGTTGAAGGAGTACTGGTACTTGACGACGTCGTTGTCCGGGATGGCGTCGTTCGGGTTCGGCGAGAAGGTGAAGGTGCCGTAGGTGCCCACGCCGTCGTGGTAGACGGTGTCGGACGGGTACTGCTTGGACAGCACGAGCGGCTTGCCGGGCCAGGTCTTGTCGTAGGTGAACTCGCAGCGCTGCGCGGGGTCGCCGTCCGAGCTCCACGGGCCGTACCCGTCACCGTCGTAGGCGCGCGCGCTCCAGTAGATGGGAGTGTTCTGCGGGATCGTCGACTTGACGGTGTGCACGAACTTGGTGCTGGTCGTCGGGGAGAGCCAGTCCGGGGTGGTGTACGTGTAGGAGCCGGGCGTGGTCCCGCCCCACTCCACCTTGAACTGGACCTTCACCTTGTCGGTCTGGCCGTTGCCGTGGTCCGGGTCGCTGGCGATGGCCTGGAGCTTGGGCGGCACGTCGGTGGTGGGACGGCTCGTGCCCCACTTGCACACCCCGCCCGGGTCCGTGGACATGTCCGAGGTCTTGATCTGCCGGGGCAGGTTGTTGTACTTGATCGACAGGTAGGCGTTGCCGCAGATCCGCTTCCACTCCGCGAAACGGGACTCGTCGGCCGCGCGCAGGCCCAGCGTCATCGCGTTCCAGCCGCCCGCGGCGGCCGTCTTGACCTCGGTGGTCAGCTCGCCGGTCGCACCGCTCTCGAAGTGCAGGTTGGCCTGGCTGGAGCAGGAGGTCGGGGAGATCGCCTTGTCGACGGTCTGGAGGTAGTCGTCCCAGTCGTCCGAGGTGTTGGACCAGCTGCTCGACGAGGTGAGGCTGTAGTTGGCACCGCCGATCCGGTAGAGCTGGATGGGCTCGGCGGTCGGGGAGGCGCTGTAGATGTGCTCGACGCGGGCGGAGAAGGTCGCGCCCAGGATCTGCTTCCCCTTGTAGAAGGACAGCGGCATCGTGAACATGACGCGCCGGGAGCCGACCCCGTTGCAGGAGACCGGGTTGTAGTCGGTGGGGCACTTGCCGACGCCCGCGCTGCCCGAGTACTTCCAGTCCTGCTCACTGGGCATCCCGGACATGACGCCGGTCCAGGAGGTGCGCGAGGTGGTGCGCTGGATCGGGTCGATCACCACGGGGAAGACGGTGTCCTCGCCCTTGAGGAGCTTCTGGTCGGGGACCAGGCTCAGCTTGTCCTTGCCGACCTCGACGCCCAGCGGGGCGACGCGGCCACCGCCGCCGGGGCCTTCGAGGGCGGGCTCGGGGGCGGCCTGCGGTCCGGGGGTGGCGGTGGGAGTCGCGGCAGCGGTGGAGGAGGCTGCCGAAGCGGCCGCCGCCGTGCCCGCCGCCGCCGACTTCAGCGCCTTGGCGACCGCCTTGGGGCCCTGCTTCCGGACAGCCGTCTCCTTGACCGCCGCCGAGTCCCACATGGCGGGCTTCCCGGCCTGGAAGACGGTGCCGCCGACGACGGCGTCCTTCGCGAGGATGGCGCCGTCGGCGTCCTCCGCGACCTTCAGGCCGTCGGTGGTCATGCCGAGGTCGAGCCGGGCCAGCCGGGCGTCGGCCGCGGCCTCGGGCGTCTTGACGACGATCAGGTGGCCGAAGCCGTCCGACTCCGCCCGTACCGTCAGGTCGACGCCGGGCAGCACCTCGGCGTAGGTGGCGGTGTCGCCGTCGACGCTGGGCGCGGGCAGCTTGCCGTACGGCCAGGTCAGGGCGAACTCGCGGCCGGCGCGCCGCATCGTGACGAAGGGCTTGCCCGGCTGTCCGGCGGAGAAGGCCAGGTCGACGGTGGCGGCCTTCGGGCCCCAGGTGCCGTCGGCGCGCCTGACGAGCGTCGGGTCGACGGAGACCCACTTGCCGCCCTGGACGGTGCGGACGGGCTCGGTGTACTCGCGGGCGGTGAAGGTGCCGTCGGGCTCGGCGAAGATCTCCCTGCGCTCGGTGCGCATCCCGACGACCTCGGCCCGCTTGCCGCTGTCCTTCGCGGAGGCCATGGCCTGCTGCTCGGTAATCAGCGGCTGGTCGGCCGAGACGGGGGCGGGGCCCCGGTCCGTTCCGCCGCCGTTCGGGAGCGCCGCGGCGCCGGCCACCACGGCGCCGGTGACGGCCGCCGCGACGGCGGCGCGCAGTACGAGGCCGCGCCGTATCGGTCTGGGTCTTGCTGCGGACACGCGTCCACTCTCCCGTCGGTTCATGTCTGTCTGATCAGCGCGGCCGTCAGCCGCATCGCTCGGTCGGGGGGCGGTCACCGGACGGTCGCCCCGAACGCGGTACCGTCCGCGGGGATGCCGCCCTCTCCGGGCTTCCAGGTCTGGGTCGGCGCGCTGCCCGTGGTGGCGTTCCACGGGTAGCCGTGCACGGCGCGTCCGTCGGCGGGGCCGTAGGGGACGCCCACGTACAGCAGCGACGGGCCGGCGCCGACGCTGATGCCCGCGTAGGTGCGGGCCGCCGGTCCCGAGGGGATGCCGGCGCCGGGCTCCAGCCACGCGTCCGAGGCGCCGGGCGCCCCGATCGCCGGCAGGATCTGGACGCCGCCGGCCTCCGGGGCGTCCTCCGTCGACTCCTCACCGGGCACACCCACGGCGAGCCGCATCGTGGCCGCCGTACTCACCACGTTGGTCGTGGTGTTGACCGCGGTGACCCGCTGGCCGAAGAAGTCGCCGGCCTCCGCGTCGCCCTCGACCCCGTCGACGTTCTGGTCGATCCAGTTGAGGAGGGCGACCGTGCCGTCCGCCTTGAGGTGGTAGACGTGCACCGCCCCGGCGTCGACGGTGGTGCCGAGATCCTCGCCGGGGACGCCCACCGCGAGGATCGAGTCGGTGATGGTGGCCGCGCCCGAGGGTCGGTAGGGGGCCATGGCGAGCGCGCTGCCGTAGCGGTCGTCCGTCTGGGCGGCGGCGTCCGGGCCCGGGGTGCGCCCCTGTCCCATGCCGAAGAGCGGTTCGGGGATGCCGTCGGCGTTGATCGACGGCCGGAAGGCCGCGACGCCGCCGGCGAAGGCGACCGTGCCGATGCTCTCGCCGGGGGCGCCGACCACGAAGTGCCGGTCCGTGGCGGTGATCGAGGCACCGAAGCGGTCGTAGGGCTCGGCGTCCTCCCAGACGCCGGTGGTGTTCTGCCCCACGGACGCCGCCTGGTAGTCGGTTCCGTAGACGTAGCCGAACAGGCCGATGTCCGCGCCGGCCGCGCCGTCCTCGCCCGGCACGCCGATGACCAGGAACGGGAAGCCGGTCGGCGAGGTGCCCGCCGCGACCGCGTAACCGAGCCAGTCCTCGGGCTCGGGACCGCCGCCCAGCGGCTGGGTCTCGCCCTGGACGAAGCCCCTGCTGTTGAACTCCGAGCCGACCGCGGTGGTCGAACCGTAGATCACCTGGACGTATCCCGCGTCCTTGACGGTGCCGACGTCCTCGTACGGAATGCCGACCGCCAGGTCGGAGCAGCCGTCCTTGTTGGCGTCGTACACCGCCAGGGAGAAGCCGAAGCGGTCTCCGGCCTCGGGGCCGTCGGCCACGTTGGGCGTGTCCTGGGAGATCTCGACGACCCCCTTGCCGCCGCCGAGCACCACGTGGACCACGCCTGCCTTCGCCTGACCCGCCACGGTGGCATCGGGGTCGGCGATGGCCGTGTCGCGTATGCCGTCGCCGTTGAAGTCGGACTGGACGCCCGCGCAGGTGCCCGCGGCCGCGGCGGGGGTGCCACCGGCAGCGAGCCCCAGGCTCATGAGTGCCACCACCGCCGCGGCGGCGGTGCCCCGCCGGCGGCGGGGGTTCGTTCTCGGCGGATGCGTGCCGTCGGGCAGGGCACGCTGCCGTGTCCCCGCGTGTCTGTCAGTGGACATGGGTGTACTCCCCCATAGCTCTTGTCGTGTCTCCGGAGCTACGTCCGGAGCGTCGTCAGCGGACGGTCGCGCCGAAGGCGACGCCGTCGGCCGGTATCCCGCCTTCGCCGGGCTTGATCGTCACCGTCGGTGCGCCGCCGGAGGCCACGTTCCACGGGAAACCGTGGACCGCGCGGGCCTCGACGGGGCCGTAGGGCATGCCGACGTAGAGCAGCGAGGGGGTCGCCGCCAGGGAGAGTCCGGCGAGCTGACGCGGGGCGGGGATGCCCGGAACGCCGTAGCCGGGGTCGATCCACTGGTCGGAGGCGCCGGGCTCGCCGACCAGCGGGACGATCTGGACGCCGCCCTTCTCCATGTGCTCCTCGGACGACTCCTCGCCCGGTACGCCGATGGCGAGGCGGGTGGTGGTGGCCGTGGAGGTGGCGTTCGGGGAGGTGTTGACGGCGGCGAGCCGCTTGCCGAAGAAGTCGCCGGCCTCGGACTCCTGGTCCACGTCGGCGGTGTTCTGGTCGATCCACATCGTCTCGGAGTAGGCACCGCTCGCCGTCAGACGGAAGACCTGGACCGCGCCCGCGTCGACGGTGGTGGACAGGTCCTCGCCCGGAACACCGACCGCGAGCAGGGACTCGGTGGTGGAGGTGGCACCGGACGCCCGGTAGGGGACCATCGCGAGCGCGGCGCCGAACTGGTCGCCGACCTCCTCGCTCCCGCCGATGGCGTCCTGGTCCTGTCCCAGTCCACCGGTCGGCTTCGGGTAGCCGGAGGTGAGGGTGTGGGTGAACAGGCCCACCCCGCCGGCGAAGGTCACGGTGCCGAGGGCCTCGCCCGGGGTGCCGACCGCGAAGTGCGTCGGGGTCGCGGCCAGGGTGGTTCCGAAACGGTCGTCCTGCTCCGCCGCGCCCGCCACGACGCCACCGGCCTCGGTGTCCTGGTGGGTGAAGGTGACCGTCTGCGCGGTGCCGCTGACGTAGTAGAAGCCGCCGGCGTCCTCGATGGTGCCGATGGACTCGCCCGGGGAGCCGATCAGCAGGTACGGCTGGCCGGCCGAGGTCTTTCCGGCGGCGACCGCGTAACCGACCCAGTCGTCGGCCTCGGCACCGCCGCCGAGCGGCTTGTCGGTGCCCTGGTAGAACTCCTTGACGGCCTTGGTGCCGCCGTTGAGCCCACTGGTGGAGCCGTAGATCACGTGCACGGCACCGGAGTCGGCCGCCGTGCCGATGTCCTCGTACGGCGAGCCGACCGCGAGGTCGCTGCACCCGTCCAGGTCGGCGTCGTAGACGGCCAGCGCGTATCCGTACCGGTCACCGGCCTCGGGTGCGCCGGGCACGTTGTCGGGCGCCTGCGAAAGCGTGAGCGTGCCCTTGCCACCGCCGTAGACGACGTGGACGACCCCCGCTTTCGGCACCCCGTCGACGGTCGCCTCCGGGTCGGCGACCGCCGTGTCCCGGATGCCGTCCCCGTTGAAGTCCGATTCGACCCCGGAGGGGCACGCGACGGCAGCCGCGGCGGGCGTGCCTCCGGTTCCCACCCCGAACGTCAGCAATGCTCCCGCGACCACGGCGACAGAGCTCCGCCGCCACACTTTCCCCACCCTTGACACAGGCGCCCCGTAGATAAAGAGAAACTAAAGAAACGTCAGGGGATCATCACTTCGCGTGAAGCGTTCATGCAACACCTGACTGAACTTTCGCGAACATGACATGAATCACAGGATGCACACACGGGCTCCAGCAGTCACACACGGAGTCGACACAGTCCACCTTCAGGCCGCCCCGGACGGTCGGAACGCAAGTCCGACATCGAGAGATTCAACCAGACATGCATAGGTGACGGAACGTCAAAAACCCCCTACCGCTCGCCCGCTCTTTTGACTACACGCCCGAATTGCCCGCACCGAGAGTGAAGTTGGGCGGGTCCGCACAAGTCCGGCGTCGAAGGCGCACTCCCGCCCCTGGACGCGTTCACGACCAAGACTCCGTCAGCCATCAAGGCACATCGGAGCCACGTGCGGCCAAAAACAGACGTGCAAATTCGGCCCTCATGCGCTTGAGGAGCGCCTTCGGAGGTAGTTTTGCCCGTTTCTCTTTCGCGAACTGGGAACAGTTCTGGATCTCGTTGACGCCATGACAAGGTCTGTTCCCAGCCAAAGCCCACAGTCCGTCACCGCGCTTGCCGACCGGACCTCTCGTCACCACCCGAAGCACTCCCACCGGCCACCCTCCGGCCGGAACGTGTCAGTCAGCGCCTCTCGACCACTCACGGCCGGCAACACCACTCCGACCTGCCCGAGCTAGCCCCGAAGCCCACTCTCGCGTCGGCCACTGGGACTACCCGGGCTCGGGCTATAGCTCCGGCGGCGCACTTCTGGCCGCCCACGTCTGGCACCGCAAGGAACCGGAAAGGCAGTTCACGGCCGAAGGGGGCTTCTGATGGCCATGTCCCCGCCCAACGTCCTCCGTGCGGAGGCGGCACCGGTGCCGGACCTGCTCACGGTGCCCCAGGTGATGGTCCGTATTCAGCTCGGCCGCTCCGCCGTCTACGACCTGCTCCGCACCCGACGCTCGCCTCGCTCACCCTCGGCCGCGCCCGCCGCATCCCCACCCAAGCCCTCACGGACTTCATTCGCACCCGCCTGGAACAGGAAGCCGCCTGATGGCCACGCCCCGCCTCGTCCCGTCGCACCCACTTCCGCGCCAACGGCGACGGGACCGTCTACCAGCGCAAGGACGGCCGTTGGGAAACCGCCGGATACGTGCTGGCCTCCGGCAACATCCGCAAGCGCGTCCGCGTTTACGGCACCACCCGCAAGGAAGCCCTCGCCAAGCTCACCGAGAAGATCGCCGTCAGCAACCGCGGCCTCTCGTCCCATCCGCGCAGGGCAGCGTGGCCGCGTACCTGGCGTACTGGCTGGAGAACGTCGCCCTCCACCACCTCCGCGGAACCACCCACATCCGCTACACCACCTGTGTCAACCACTACCTCGTCCCCGACCTCGGCAAGGAGAAGCTCAACAAGCTCACCGCCAAGGACGTCCGTACCTGGCTCAACCAGCTCCGCACCACCTGCCAGTGCCGCACGCGCGGTATCGATGCCCGGCGCGACCAGCCCCGCTGCTGCGCCGTCGGATCGTGCTGCCAGAAGGTGCTCTCCCCACTGACGCTGGCCTACGTTCATTCCGTGCTCAAGTCCGCCTTGGAGCACGCCGTGCGCGAAGAAAAGTTCCCGCGCAACGTCACTCGCAACGTCCGCACCGGCACGCCCCGGCCCCGATGCTTCGAACCCCTCACCACCGATGAAGCCCGCCAACTCCTCACCGCGCCCCGGGGTCATCGGCTGCACGCGTTGCTCGAACTCGCCCTCCATACCGGACTCCGCAAGGACGAACTCCTCGGCCTACACTGGGAAGACCTCGACCTCGGCGCGGGCACCGCCGCCATCCGCCGCACACTTCAGCGCACCAACCCGGGCAGTCTCACCACACTGCCCACCAAGACGCGGACCTCCGAGCGCCGCATCGCGCTTCCCACCCGCTGCGTCCAGTCGCTGAAGCTCCACCACGAGCAGCAGAAGCGCGAGCGTGAGGCCGCAGGCACCACATGGCAGCACGACGGGCACGTGTTCACCAGCGCGCAAGGCCGACCGATCAACCTGACCAACCTCACCCGCGCCTTCATCACATTCCTCCGCAAGGCCAGCTTCCGCCACATCCGCTTCCACGACCTGCGCCACTCGACCGCCATCCTCCTCCTGGAGCAAGACGTTGAATTCGTCGTGATCAAGGAACTCCTCGGCTACACCCACATCGGCGTCACCGCCGGCGTCTACGCCCACGTACGCATCCGCCTTCAGCGCGAAGCCATCGACCTGCTCGGTCACGCGCTCGACCGCCCCTGACGGCAACGGCGGCGGACACCGCTGTGTCCGCCGCCGTTGCCGTCAGCCCGACCAGAAGCCCCGTCAGACGATGCCCGACGCGGCCAATATTCACTAACGGGAATCAGGCTTCGGCCAGGGATCGAGTCCTGGATCGGAGTACAGGCAGACCAGCGGGCGATTCGCGCAGAATGCCAACTCCAGGGAATCTTCAAAGGTGGACCCGAGCCCCCAAATCCAGCCCATACCAGCAGCAACCACCCTTCCCTCAGCCTCGACGAATACGCTTGAATAACTGAGCCATTCACCGATTGGGAAATAGTCCCCACCAAGAACACTCTCTATCTCTTCCGCTAGACCACGCTGCCCTGATCCAGCGGCGAAGGGGTCGAAATTGTAAGGCTCGTCATTACTGAAGTTCGGGCCGACTCGATTGACCGGCTCGATCGAGAGCCCTCCCACCGCAGCGAGGATTTCTTCAGCCAATGGGTGAGCCCGGTACCCTTCACCCTCCAATGGCTTCACCCATTGACCAGTGTCAACCTTCCTGCCCATGCTCCATCCGGACGCAACAAGCGCCCCAAGCAGATCCTCGCCGAGCGAATCGAAGCGAATCAGGGACATCAGTTGATCTCCAGGTCTTTCAGCAGCCCCTTACAAAGGCCACAAGGATGAGCCGGTTCACCATGCCCAACCGGATTCGATGTCGGCATGGAGTTATTTCGCGACTTTACCGTTCGCATGGTTCCACCCCTGATGGCTTCGGGCCCCTCTGCCGCCTGCGCCTGAATTAGACAGTGCACCTCCGCGCACCCTCCATGGTGACCTGTCCGTTCGATTGCATCCGCCAACGGGCCTTCTGCCTGCTGGCCGTGCTTATTGCGGCCGTAGTACTTCGCACCTGAAGGGGATGTGTACTCGGAGGCAAACTTCACCCCGGGTTCGTTGCGAATACTGTCAGCGTAGTCACCAAGGTTGCAGTTGTGAACGAGTACTGGTGTGGCCCCCGCCAGCACATAATACGTGTGCTACGCGAAGCCTTCGACCTGCTTTTTCGCAGGTCAAGTACGGTTTGCTGGTCCGGTGAGGTGCGTGGGTGTCCGTGGTTGTGCGGGGTTGTTGCCGTCGCTACTGCCGTCAGGCGGTTCAGCCCAAGTACGGCTTCTCGCGCTGTTCCAGGAAGTGCTGGAGCCGGAGCCGTTGGGTGTGGTGCATCGGCAACTGCTCGATCTCTTCGGGCGGCACGAACCGGAGTTCGGTGGACTCGTCGGAGATCTCCAGCTGGCCACTGGTGATGCGGGCGGTGAAGCAGACGTTGAACTGGCGGCGGACCTCGCCGTCGGTGTAGGCGATGATGTGTTTCGGGTCGGTGTAGGTGCCGACCAGGCCGGTGATCTCGACATCGAGGCCAGTCTCTTCCTTGACCTCGCGGACGGCCGTGCCGGGCAGGGAGTCGGTGAGGTCCATGCCTCCGCCGGGCAGGGCCCACAGGTCGTTGTCGCGGCGGCGCTGGAGGAGGATGCGCCCGTGGTCGTCGGTGACGACGGCGGATGCAGCGACGACCATGCTGTTCGGCTTGGGGGCGTTCGGGTCGTCGTAGTACTCGGTGCGGGCCACGGTCAGCCTTCCTCTCGTACGGGGGTTGCCGTCGCCCACACGGCGTCGAAGCTGTCGGCGTAGGTGTCGAACATGCCGCTCTCCTGGTGTCGGCGAAGATGCCATACGGGGGCGGCGTAGGCGTTGACGCCCCAGACGTGTGCGTTGACGAGTTGCTGGTCGTCGGCGCGGTAGAGGGAGTTGTAGAGCGTGGTGCCGTGGGTGCGGACTTCGATGCCTGGGGTGGCGGCGAGTGGCCGGTAGTGCATGAGAGCGAGGCGGCAGCGGGATTCGATGCCGTGGCCGAACCGCTCCTCCTGGCCGCGGGCTTGGACGTTGTCGCTGTCGGGGTCCCCGATCGCGATGCGAACAGTGCAGCCTTCGGTAGCGCGTTCGGTAAGGAGTTCGTTCAGCCGCGGGTACGCCTCGTGAAGGAAGACGGCCGCGTAGACGAGGATGTCGATCCGTTCCCGGGCCTGGGCCATCAGGTCGGTGAACGCCGAGACGGGGATGTCGGCCCGCTGTTCGTAGAGCGCCACCAGTTCGGGGCTGATGGCGCGGGCGGGGCGGGCCTGGCGGAGCGCCGGCCAGAGTGCGTGCACATCTTCTCCCAGGGCCTTGGCCGCCAGCAGGGCGGTGGCACGACGTGGGATACGCCCGAGGTTCACCCAGCGCTCGACCGACTTGGGGTCGACCTCGACCTGCTGAGCGAGTGCGGCGTACGTCCAGCCTCCCGCCGCCATGACGGCTCGCAGTCTCTCGTTCGGCACGAGTCTCCCCCTTCGTCTCAGGACGGCACCAGGGACGTTCTACACGGTGCGGGACGTCCCGGAGTGGGGTTTGGCGGAGGTTCCTCCGTCCCGGTGACCGGCGTGAGGATCGGTGCCGACCCTGCGGCACCGACGGGCCCAGGGGCACGCATCAACGCCGCCGAGGAGCGTCACCGTGCGAAAGAGCACCACCCCATGTGTTCCCGCCCTGCGACTGGACGCCCGGTCGCGCACCGTCTCGCCGGGGTGGTCACGATGACGGCCCCTACCCCTGATACCGGCGGGCCCACCGTCTCGCCCGATGTCGGCGCCCTGGTGGTCGACCGACGGAACGGCAAGGTGGGCGTGGTGATGGGGCATGTGGGGCCGTACGTGCAGCTTCGGCCACCGCGCGGTGGCCGGGAGTGGGACGTGCCTCCCAAGGACGTACGTGCGCCCACTCCGACGGAGGAGTTGAGCGCCAAGGTGGCTGTGGCCAACCGGAGGTGGGGACGGTGACCCCTCGCTCGGTCCTGCGCTACGAGACCTGGACGCTTCAGCCCGACCGCGAGCCGGACGCGGAACCGGTCCGGTACGCGATGCAATGCGCCGTGGACGGAGAGACGTCACCGACGAGCGAGGACTTCGCCGAACCGCAGAACTGGGTGCTGCGGCACTGCGGCCAGAACCCGTCCCACCACACCTATCGGGAGATCATCACCCGCCCCTGGCGAACCTGGCGCCAGACGTGACCCACCCCGCTCGCCCAGGCGCCGCACCGCGCTGACCCACCCGACTCCCGTCCCTGCCGGGCGTAGCCGATCGAGGCTCCCCCGCACTCGTCAGCCCCGGCGGGGCCGGGCCCTCACGTGCATGCCGTGCCCATGACTGTGGGGGTTCGAGTTCTGGCCTATGCCCCAGAAAGTCAGCCACGACGTCGGGCGCGCCGACCGACCACCCGCCACGTGTGTCTCGCTCAACCCCGCACCGACATCAGCCCAGTTATCTCCATCGTCACGGTTCCAGCCAGGCAGCAAGCATGGGCGTCCGGGACGGCGCGAGCCCGCCGGGCGGCCTCTCAGGTGCCCGGCCAGTCTGCTGCTGAGCGGTCGGACCGGGCTTCCGATTGGTAATCCGGCCTACGTTCCCGGGCTCTGCGCGCCGAGTGGTCGGCGGCCGTCGCCAGCGGGGCGGCAGACAGGAGCGGGCGGCGGTCACCGACCGCCGGCGCGCGGCGGCCCGCGTCAGCGGGGCGCCCTTGATCGGGGCACCGCTGCCGTCCGCCGCACATTGCAGCGCACCAGCACCGGCGGACTCACCACGTTGCCCACCAAGACTCGTGCCTCCGAACGCCGCATCGCCCTCCCCACCCGCTGCCGCCACTCGCTGAAGCACCACCACGAGCAGCAGCAGCGCGAACGGCACGCGGCAGGAACTGAGTGGCAGCACAACGGGTACGTGTTCACCACGCCACAGGGCAGGCCGATCGACCCGACCAACCTCACCCGCGCCTTCACCACGCTCCTCCGCAAGGCCGGCCTCCGTCGCATCCGCTTCCACGACCTCCGCCATTCGACCGCGACCCTGCTTCTGGAGCAGGGCGTCGAACTCGTCGTGATCAAGGAACTCCTCGGCCACGCCCACATCGGCGTCACCGCCACCGTCTATGCCCACGTGAGGCTCCGCCTCCAGCGAGACGCTATCGACGCCCTCTGTAGCGCGCTCGACGGCCCGACGAACACCGGGACAGGCAACGCCGACGGCGACGAACCGCCGCCCTGCGCCGCCCCCGTCCGCTGACGTTGCCGTCAACTACTGCCGTCACCCCACGCAGAAGCCCCGCCAGGACTCGCCTGACGGGGCTCCAACTTTGCTACCGGTAACCAGTGAGACGGTTGCGGGATCGAGCGCAGAGGTTACGCCTCACTTCCCGCTGATCAGTCTTCATCGAGAAGACCAATGGCTTCCGGAAGCCCCAGAATTACCCTCCTGCGCTCCGGGTTCTCGTCCAGTTCGGCGCACTCAAGAACCAGGGAAGTAATTTCCCGTCGCCCCTCTTCCGAGAGATCGCGAAACAGGGCGGCAGCAGGTTCGAGAATGTCCGTCGCGATATCTGGATCAATATCTTCATCGTCCGTCAAGTCGATCGAGACGACGAGGCTTACGAATGCGCGAACCAGGACCTTGTTGACATCCATCAGGGCACGACCCTCACTCGAATGTTGGTGATCAGGAGGCCGCCGAGGACTTTTCGAGCCCGCGCGGCCTCAGCCGCAGTGGGGACTTCCCACCGGCCACTGTAACCGTTCTGCTCAAGCGCCAGAGATTGATTCATGGCTTGTCGGTAGATCTTGTTGAAGGTTGTGACGCTCACCTTTCGGTCGATCATCACGCCGTTGGCCGCATCAAACCCATCGAATTTGATCTGCGACAGGCGATTCCCGCCAGCCTTGTAGTACTGCAACGCCGGAGCCACGCCAGCCCTGGAACCCGCCGCCCCAGCATCATAAGCTCGCGCGGCGGAACTCATATTTGCGTTCTCGTTGACCCAATCGACGCTGCCATCACAGTTGTGAACGAGGACTGGAGTCCCACCCGCCAGCACATAGTACGTGTGCAGGTCACTGACGGTGAGATTGTGAACAGTGGATTGCTGAGTCCAGCGCTGGACCGCGCTGATCTGGACAAGGGTGCCGGCCGAAGTGCGGAGCCACTGCCCCGGCTCGAGGTCGGTGGCGTCGAGCCACTCCCGCAGCTCGGGGACCCAGAACGGGTGGCCGTCGGTCGCCGTCACGGACGCGGTCTTGGTGCCCTTGTCGCCGTCGGTGTCGAGGGTGACCTTGACCAGGTGCTTCGTTCCCGAGCCGTTGATCTCCGCCGTTACCGTCTGGACCTTGGTCTTGCCGGTCTCAGGGTCGGTCGCGAGCACCTTGTCACCGATGTCGATGTCCTCGATGGATTTCTGACTCCCGTCAGCCATCAGGACCTTTGTCTCCGGAACGAAACTGTTGCAGGACTCTGCGGCTGCTTCCGCGGCTGCCTCGGCCTTCTTCGCCCGCTTCTCGAGCTTGAACCAGTCACCCGCGCCCTTGACGAGTTTCGCCACCAAGCCCCAGATCCGCTTGGCGAGGGCGACCGCCTTGTTCCACCTCCATGGCGCCCCGTACTTCGTCGCCAGTTTGCCGACCAGACCACCGGCGAAGCTCGTCGCCACGTTGATCAGCGTGGCTCCGCACGCTCCCAGGTTGCCCGTGGTGAAGCAGTCCAACGCGTCGGTGATACCGAGCTCGTCCATCGCGATCTTGGCGAGCTCCTTGCCGGCGTCCATGACGCGCTTCTTGGCGGCGTTCGCCTTCCTGCGTTCCCCGTCCGCCTTGTACTCGGCAGTGGTCTGACCGTTGGTGGGGTAGAGGACGTTCCCACTCGTGTCGTAGCAGGCCTGGGTCGTGCAACCGGGACCGTTGTCCGGAGTCCACGCCGTGTCGGGGTTGTCCACGCTGCAGCCGTCGCAGAACAGGCCGCTCGCATCGCTGCTCGTCACGGGGTTGCTGTTGGCGTAGACGTACCCGTTCATCTGCTGCGGGTCGCTGTAGTCGATGATCGGGTCGACCGAGATGAAGCGGCCGATGGAGCGGTCGTACTCCCGGGCCCCGACGTTCACCAGCCCTGTCGACTCGTCGACCGTTTTGCCCAGGAACCCCTTGTCGTTGACCCAGGCCGTGCTGCTGTTACCGCGCTCACTGCCGTACGGGTCCATACGGCGGCGGGTGAGCGCCTCGACCGCCCCCTTCGACCGGCGTGCCATCGTCAACGGCCGGCCCATGATCCACATCACCGCGGGCGGGCTGACCGGCTACTGGGCGCCGGCGGGACCGGTCCTCACCGACGGACACTGAGGCCCGGCGTCCGGACCGGACCGGGCCGGTCCGGACGCCGGGCCCTGCCCCGCACCCCCGGCACCGGCCGCGTATGCTCACCGGGCGTAACAGCCACCCCGGAAGCGAGAAGACGAAGTGAACTACAGGGTCCAGCCCAGCGCCCAGGTCGACGACACCGCCGAGATCGGCGCCGGCAGCAGCGTCTGGGACCTGGCACAGGTCCGCGAGGGCGCCCGCCTCGGCGAGGGCTGTGTGATCGGCCGTGGCGCCTACGTCGGCACAGGTGTGCGCATGGGCGACAACTGCAAGCTGCAGAACTACGCGCTGGTGTACGAGCCGGCCGAGCTGGGCGACGGTGTCTTCATCGGCCCCGCCGTGGTCCTCACCAACGACCACAACCCCCGTTCCGTGGACCCCGAGGGCAAGCAGAAGCGGGGCGGCGACTGGGAGGCCGTCGGCGTCAAGATCGCCGACGGCGCGTCCATCGGGGCGCGCAGCGTCTGCGTCGCACCGATCACCATCGGTCGCTGGGCCATGGTCGCCGCCGGTGCCGTCGTCACCAAGGACGTGCCGGACTTCGCGCTGGTCGTCGGCGTGCCCGCCCGTCAGGTCGGCTGGGTCGGCCGGGCCGGCGTCCGGCTGGTCGAACGCGCCGGGGAGAACGGCGTCTGGGAGTGCCCGCAGTCCGGCGAACTGTACGACGAGAAGGACGGCGTCCTCGTCGAGCGGGCCGTCTGACAGCACCGAGGCGAAGGAGAGGGGGACCGGACGCACAGCGTCCGGTCCCCCTCTCCTTCGCCGGAGGTTACGCCTTCTCCCCCAGCAGCAGCCGGTCGAACTCCAGGCCCACCACGGACCAGTCCCACGTGGCCAGCGCGTGCTTGGCGGCGGGCTCGGTGGCGGCGCGCCAGTTCTCCTCGGTCTGGGTCAGCGCCAGGATCCGCTGCGCGGCCTCCTCTGGCGTCGAGACGACCCAGTCGGCCGGGAACAGCGTCCGCGGTCCGCTCTCCAGCGACGCGAAGAACGGCCAGTCACGGACCACCGGGAGCGCCCCGCTGACCACGCCCTCGACCAGACCGCAGTGGAAGCTCTCGCGGACCGAACTGCTGAGGATGACACCGACGCCGGTGAGTGCCGCCGGCACGTCGTCCGTCTGTCCCACCCGGTGCACGGCGCCGACCGCCTCCAGCTCCCGCAACTCCGGCTCCAGCAGGTCGTCGTAGGCCCGGACCGCGGCACTCGCCTTGCGGTTGAGGCCCTCGCCGATGATCACCAGGCGGTAGCGCTCGTCCTTCTCGCGCAACAGCCGCAGCACCTGGAGCGTCCAGCGCGGGTCCTTGGCCACCGCGCTCACGCCGACCAGCCCGAGGACGAAGCGGACGTCCGCGTCGGCCTTCTCCCGCTGGAACGGCGCCAGGTCCATCGCGTTGGCGATCACGCGCGGCGTGGCCGTGTCGGACCCCGCCAGCTGCGGCAGCACCTTCTCCGTCAGCTCGCGCAGGTGGTCGCTGACCAGGATCAGGTCGTCCACCCGGGTGAAGTCCACGACGTGCGGCCACCAGGCGAACACCTCGTAGCTGTGCAGCCGCACGATGACGCGCGTGGTGCCGGGGTCGACGACCGTGAAGAGGCCCGCCGCGTTGGTGCACCAGTCGACGAAGACGGTGTCCGCCCAGTCGAGATGGGGCCGCAGGGCCTCCTCGACCTTGTCGTGGAACGCGGGCTGGCCCCCCAGCGCGTGCTCCGTGATCCGCTTGAGGCCCTTGGCCAACGGGCGGATCGCGTCGTCCTCGTTGACGTCGAGGTAGCGGATCTCGACCTCGGGGTGGTGCTCGTAGCGCTCCCGGATCGCCCGCAGGAAGCTGGGGTTCGCGTACGTCGTGACCAGCAGCCGCAGCGGGCGGCCGGTCGGCGCGGGGGCGGCGGGCAGAGCCCGCCCGCGCGGCGCGGACAACGCCTTGAAGGCGACGCTCCTGCGGAAGACCGCGAGGTAGCCCTCCGGGTCCTTCGCCATCGGCGAGGACGTGCCGTCGAAGTGCAGGCCCCGGTTGAAGGCGAGGGAGAAGGCGGTGGAGAGCTGGTCGGCCGCCCCCGAGAAGTCCTTCTTCTTGAACCGCTGGTCGGCGAGGCTCAGCGCGGCCTCGATGGCCTTGGCCCTGACCCGGGGGTCGTCGTGGCCGCGGGCCAGGTCGGCGCGCGCGGCGTCGGCGAGCAGGGCGGCGCTGAGCTTGCGGTTGGCGATCCGGTCGGCGGCCTGGTTCAGCACGATCGTCGCGCCGGTCCTGCGGCCGCCCTTCGCCATGCTCAGGCTCACGCGGCGGGCCAGCTTGGCGCGCATGCCGTCGGGCACCTTCGGGGCGACGACCGCGGTCCGCCAGGCCTTGGCGCCGATCGAGGTGCGCATCACGGCGGGCGACGAGGCCCGGCGCAGCACCGCCCCGGCTCCGTGCCGCACGGAGCGCTTCGTCGTGCGCAGCGTCACCGTCGGGGAGGGGACGGTGCGCACGGCGTCACGCAGCGCGTAGGCCATCCGGTGCTCGCCGCGTGCCTGGAGGGCGCGCAGACCGGGGGCGACACCGAAGACCGCGTCGGCCCGTCGGTTGCGCTCGGCGAGCCGCCAGACGGTGTAGACGGCGTTGGCGTCCAGGGCGACGAGGACCTGTGCCCTGCGCGCGTGGCCGCGCACCCACCGGCTGCGTTCCGCGCCCGCCCAGGTCCTGCGGGACGGCGGGAGCTTGGCGATGCGCTTGACGAACGCGTTGCCCCGCTCGGCGGTCACCTCGGTCAGGGAGCACACGTCGGCCGCGTCGAGGACGCCGTCCACCGCCTCCCGGTCGAAGAGTCCGGCGAGGTGCACGGTCGCTCCCGCAGCCCGGAACTGGTCGACGGCGGCTTTGAGCATCGAGAGCGTCGGCGCCGTGCCGGCGATCAGGAGTACATGGGTCATGCGAGGAGGTCCTCCACCTGTTCTGCGTTCCGTTCCGGGGATGTGCCGTGGGCCCGTCGGCCCGGTGAGGAGGTTCGGGGGGCGGGCCCCACCGATGCTCCTCACCGGGCCGACGGGCCGGTCACAGCCGTCCCGTCAGACGGTGCTCTCGTGCCCGGAGCCCTCCGGCTCCGTCATCGGGACCGGCCGGCGCCGGTCCTTCGACGCCGCCGGCGCCTCGGTGCCGGGCAGCAGCCGGCTGTAGATCTCGTCCAGGACGACGGCCTGCGCCTCCCAGGTCCACTTGCGCAGCAGCTCCGGGTCCTCGTAGGCCTTGCGGTAGCGGTCCGGGTTGGCGAGCACGGCCTTGACGGCGCGGACGTAGTCCTCGACGTCCTGGGCCTTGAAGACCTCGCCCTGGCCGGTCCTCTCGACCATCTCGGCCATGGTCTTGATGTCGCTGACCACCAGCGGGAGCCGGGCCTGGGAGTACTCGAAGAACTTGTTGCTCAGGGCCAGTTCGTGGTTCGGCAGGTGGTGCAGCGGGCTGACCGCCGCGTCCGCCGTGGACAGGAACTCGGGCACCTGCCAGTGCGGCACGAACGGCAGGACGTGGACACGGTCGCCGACGCCCAGCTCCTCGATCAGCTCGATGATCTTGGCGGTGGCGGGGAACGGCTTGCCCGAGGGCGGCAGCGAGACCAGCGCGACGTGCACGTCGGGCATCTTGACGAGACCCTCGATCATGGTCTCGACGCCACGCACCGGGTTGATGCCGCCGCAGTAGGCCAGCAGCGGGGTGTCCTCGCCGACCCCGCACAGCTCGCGCAGGTTCGGCGTGGGCTCGACGTCGGCCACCTCGTCCGGCGCCGGCTGCATGACCGGGGCGTTGAGGACGACGTACGGCGTCTCCTTGAGCTTGTGGCCCTTGACCAGCAGCTCGGCGAGCGAGGGGGAGACGGTGATCACGGCGTCGGAGAACACCGCGTGCTCCTTCTCCCAGGCCACGTGGCCCGGGAGCCAGCGCTCGTGGTGGGAGTGCAGGCCGGGGACGAACTCGTGCGCGTCCCACACCAGCTTGACCGGGTGTCCGGCGGCCCGGAGCCGGACGGCGGCACGGGCGCCGACGCCGAGCATGCGGAAGTCGTGGGCGTGGATCAGGTCGGGCTGGAGCTCGTCGATGTGCTTGGCGAAGGCGAGTTCGTAGTCCCACAGGTAGGGCAGGAGCTTGCGCCAGGCGCGCTCTCCCATGGAGACCTGCCAGAACTTGATGATCGCCTTGTCGAGCGGCGTGTCGAACTTCGTGCGCTTGCGCTTGGCGCGGCGCGTGGCCCGGGAACGCAGCCCGACCCACTTGCTGGTGGCCTTGGCGGCGGCCTTGGGCACCACCAGGCGGGCGGGCGAACCGCCGGCGCTCGGCTTGCCGGGTCCGTCGGCCTTGGCCGCGGCCGCGCGGAAGCGGAGGTCGGCGCGCCAGGCCTTCACCTGCTGCTTGCGGAACGAGGCGACGTCGGACGAGCGGTAGGCGAGCGGGCTGCGGTAGCGCAGTCCCTTCAGCTCCTGCCTGCGGTGCGACAGCGGGCTCGGCTTCGGTACCAGCCGGACCTCGGCGTCGCCGATGTTCCAGGACTGGATCTCACGGGTGTTCGAGATGCCGAAGAGGATCACGTCCCATCCCGCTTCCGCGGCGGACCGGGCCGACTTCTGGACGCGGGAGTCGTTCCTGACGCCGTTGTCCACGAGCATCACGATTCGGCCTCGGGATCCCTTGGGCCGGCGCTGCCCGTCAGCGCTGTCGAGCTCCATATATACGTGTGCCTTTCGTGATCTGAAGCTTCTGGCACGTTGCAGGAGCCCGCACGGAGGATCGAGCTCGCACACCAGTTCCGTTCGAAGCGGGCGTCTCGTGCATCGCACTTGCGCGCAGACGGCACGGCCACATAACCCGGCCCGCATCAAAGCATACCGTCAGTGAGCCGCACCCCTCCGCCTGGCCCGCTACCGCCCCCGGGCACGCGCGGTCAATCGCCGACACGCCCGTATGATCGGGGTTCGGTCGTCAGTCGCTTATTCGGCAGGAGCAGTACACGTGAAGGTCATCAGTGTCGTGGGGGCCCGCCCTCAGCTGGTCAAGCTCGCCCCCATCGCGGCCGCTTTCGCCGACACGCCCCACGAGCACGTCATCGTGCACACCGGCCAGCACTACGACGCGGACCTGTCCGATGTCTTCTTCTCCGGCCTGGGCATCCCGGACCCCGACGTCCACCTGGGTGTCGGCTCGGGCGGCCACGGCGCCCAGACCGGCGCGGTGCTCGCCGCGATGGACAAGGTACTGGAGACGGAGAAGCCCGACTGGGTGCTGGTGTACGGCGACACGAACTCGACCGTCGCCGGCGCGCTCTCGGCGGTGAAGCTGCACTACCGCGTCGCCCACCTGGAAGCCGGCCTGCGCTCCTTCAACCGGCGGATGCCCGAGGAGCACAACCGCGTCCTCACCGACCACGCCGCCGACCTGCTGCTCGCCCCGACCGAGGAGGCCATGCGCCACCTCGCGAACGAGGGCCTGGCCGGGCGTTCCACGCTCGTCGGCGACGTCATGGTGGACGTCTGCCTGCGCATCCGCGACGCCGTGCTCGCCGGTGAGCACCCGCGCCCGGCGCTGCCCGAGGGCATCGACGCCGACGCCCCGTACCTGGTGGCGACGCTGCACCGGCCGGACAACACCGACGACCCCGAGCGCCTCGCCGCCATCATCGGATCGCTGGCCGCGCTGCCCGTGCCGGTGGCGCTGCTGGCGCACCCGCGTCTGGTGGCCCGCGCCGAGGAGCACGGCCTGAAGCTGGACCAGGGCTCGGTGCACGTCGGCCGTCCGCTCCCCTACGCCGGCCTCGTGGGCGCGGTCCTCGGCTCCGCCGGCGTCGTCACCGACTCGGGCGGTCTGCAGAAGGAGGCGTTCCTGCTGGAGCGCGCCTGCACCACCATCCGTCCGGAGACCGAGTGGGTCGAGACCCTCGAGGGCGGCTGGAACGTGCTCGTGCCGAACCCCCACGAGACGCCGGACTTCACGCAGTTGGCCACCCGCCCCGCTCCCGACACCGAGCGCGGCACGCCGTACGGTGACGGGAACGCCGCGGTGCGCGCCGTGCGGGCGATCGTCGAGAGCTGATCCGGCCGCCCGTCCCGTCACCGTTCCATCAGTCTCTCGGAGCACCCCCTTGCGAAACGTGATCAAGCGCCTCAGCCCGCCGGCTCCGGGCGCGGTCCCGTCCGGCACCAGGACCACGGGGCCGCGTCCCGACGGCGTCCGGCCGCACATGATCTACCTCGCCATCGGATTCCCGCCGGCGGCGAAGAGCTGTGCGTACCGGATGCGCGAGACGGCCAACAAGTTCGTCGAACTCGGCTGGGACGTCACCGTCCTCACCATCGCGGAGGAGTCCTGGGAGCGGGAGTACGGCCTGGACCACACGCTGTCGGACCCGGTGGACCCGCGGGTACGGATCGTCGAACTCCCGCTGGCCCGTGAGGACCTGGAGACCGACATCCGGCTGTTCACCGAGGACCGGGCGCTGAACCCGATCCGCTGGATGCAGCGGGAGCGGGAGCGGCACCTGGAGCACTTCCCGGAGCCGGTGTTCGGCGGCTGGCGGTCGGCGCTGGAGCAGGGTGTCCTGGACATCCACCGCGAGTTCCCGGCCGACATGCTGCTGGCGAGCTGCGCCCCGTACGTGAACCTGGCCGCCGCCCGGAAGCTGTGGGACACCCACAAGGTCCCGTACGCGATCGACTTCCGGGACGGCTGGTCGATCGACGTCATCGGCGGCGGCGAGGCCTTCACTCGGGACTCGGAGGCCGGTCAGTGGGAGCAGCGCGTCCTGTCGGACGCGACCGCGATCTGGTGCGTCAACGACCCGATCGCGGACTTCTACCGGGAGCGCTATCCCGAGCTGGCCGAGCGGGTCCACGTCGTGCGCAACGGCTTCGACCCGGACAGCGTTCCGGAGGTGCACGGCGAGCCTGCCGCCGATCAGGGCCTGACGTTCGGTTACCTGGGTTCCGTGAACTTCAAGCCCGCGTTCCTGGCCACCGTCCTGGACGGCTGGCGTGCCGCGCGCGAGCGCGACCCGCTGGTGGCCCGCTCCCGGTTCGAGATCCGCGGTCACATCGGCGCGGGCGCCAGCCGTGAGGCCAACGCCCACATGACGCTGATCCGGCAGGCCGAGGCCGACGGGGTGCTGTTCGGCGGCCCGGTGGCCAAGGCGGAGGTCGCCGCGACCTACGGCCGCTGGGACGCACTCGTCCTGATGCTGGTCGGCGGCCGGTTCGTCACCTCCGGCAAGGTGTACGAGTTCATGGCCTCGGGGCTGCCCGTGGTCTCCTGCCATGAGGTGGACCACGACGCCTCCCACGTGCTGGCGGGCCACCCGCTGTGGACCGGCGCCGTCGGTCTGGACGCGGAGGGCATCGCGGACTCGTTCGTGAAGGCGGCCCGGATGGCGGTGGAGGCCACCCCCGAGCAGCGGGCCGAGGCCCGTGCGCACGCCAACAGGTTCACCCGCGGCCTGCTGATGGCCCCGGCCGCCGAGCAGCTCTCCCGCGCCGTGCGGCCCGCGCTCCTCGCCGGGGGCGCGGGAGCATGACGAAGGTCCGACGGGGGATCCGCGCGGTGGCCCGCGGGGCGCTGCACCCGCGGGTGCTGCGCACGGGTGCGGGGGCTCGTGCATGGCGGCTCGTGGTGACCGCGCCCGGGCTGTCCGACACGGTGCGTTCCCGGCTCGCCCGCCGCGTGGGCGGCGGCCTCGACCAGGTCAACCGCCCCGAGGGCGCGGTCCTCACCCTCAGTTCCGCGGCCCACCGTACGACCGGTGCCCGCCACCGGGCCGACCTGCTCGGCGAGGCAGCGCGGGTCGAACTGGCGCGGGGCCGGGCCCCGCGCGCACTGACCGCCGCCGTCTCCGCCGAACTCGCCTGGGCCGACGCCCGGTGGGCCGACGGAGACGCCCGGGCGGCCGCCGCCTCCGCGGTCACGGCGCTTCAGCTCGCCTTCCACCGGGTGCTGCATTTCGACCGCACCAGTTCGCCTCTCGCCGACGACCCGCGGGCCTACACCGCGCCCCTGCGCGCCAGTACGACCGTCCGTGCGCTGACGAGGGCGGCCGGCCGTGCCACCCCGCCCACCGCCCCCACGGAACGGCCGCTGCGCCTGCTGTTCGTCACCCGCGGCAACACCAACTTCCTGCACCCGATCCGGGATCACTACGAGAACCACCCCGATGTCGAGGTCCGCTCACTGGACCTGCGGGACGTGCCGGAACTCGACAAGCTGGCCACCTCGCTGAACCGGATCGCGGCCCACCGCCTGGGCGGCGACGAGGAGTTCGGCCGACGGGCCGAGGAACTCCTGCGCCCGCACCTGGACTGGGCCGACACCGTGTTCGTCGACTGGTGCGTCGGTCCCGCGGCGCTGATCACCTCCGTCGACCCCGGCACCACCCGGATCGTCGTACGCCTGCACAGCGCCGAGACCTTCAGTCCGTGGCCGTATCTGGTCGACTTCTCGCGGGTGGACGACCTGGTGTTCGTCGGCGCCCATCTGCGGGACCTGACGGTGGCGACCGTGCCGCAGCTGTCCTGCGACCACGCGCCCCGGCCGCACGTCATCGCCAACGCCATGGACCTGGCCTCCCATGTCCGCCCCAAGGCCGACGACGCCCGCTTCACCCTCGGTCTGACCGGCATCTCCTCGGTGGCCAAGGACCCCCGGTGGGCGATCGAGGTGCTGCGGATCCTGCGCGCGCAGGACTCCCGCTACCGGCTGTTCCTGCTCGGTGAGGACGTGGACGCCAAGCTCAGCGCCGCGTCCCGCGCGTACGCCCGGCACTACCGCCGTGAGGTGGCCGAGCTGGAGCCCTCGGGTGCCGTGCGCCGGCTCGGGCAGCTGGACGACGTGCCCGCCGCGCTGACCGAGGTCGGTGTGATCCTCAGCTCCTCCGTGCGGGAGAGCTTCCACTGCGGGTTCGTCGAGGGTGCCGCGAGCGGGGCCGTGCCGGTGGGGCGGGACTGGCCGTTCTTCGCGGGCAAGGCCAACGGCGCCCGCACGCTGTTCCCCGCCGACTGGGTCGTGGGCTCGGCCCAGGAGGCCGCCGACCGGATCCTCGACGTCACCTCCACCGCCGAGGGCTGGCGGAAGGCCGCGCGGTCGGCGTCCACGCACGCGCTGGAGTCCTGGGACTGGCCGGTCGTGCGCGCGGAGTTCGACCGGCTGCTGATCCCCGACCGCTGAAGGACCCCTCCGTGACCTCGATACCGGCGCCCGGTCGCGATCGGCTGCCCTCACTGACCGGGCTCCGCTTCTGGGCGGCGCTCCTCGTCGTCCTGTACCACCTGTCCCGGCAGGTCGGCACCGTCCCGGTGCTCAGCGAGGCGGTCTGGTACGGCCGAAGTGGCGTGACGTTCTTCTTCGTGCTGTCCGGTGTCGTGCTCGCCTGGACCTATGACGGCGCGCGGGTGCCCTCCAAGGTCTTCCTGTGGCGCCGTTTCGCCCGGATCTGGCCGCTCCTCGCCGTCAGCACCGCCCTGTCGGTCGCCGTATGGGCCGTCATGGACCGTGCCGTGTCGCTGAAGGCGGTCGCCGCGACCCTGCTCGTGGTGCACGCCTGGTTCCCCGAGCCGGTCATGTTCACCGGCGGCAACCCGGCCGCCTGGTCACTCACCGACGAAGCCTTCTTCTACGTCGTCTTCCCCGCCCTCCTGGCCCTGCTGGCCGGCCGGCGCGCCAGGACCTGGGCGTGGACCGCGCTCGCCGTCACCTGTGCCGCCCTCGTCCTGTGGCCCGCCCTGTCGGGCCTGGAACCCACCACCCGCAGCTGGGCCCTGGACTACCTGCCGCTGACCCGCTCGCTCCAGTTCGTGCTGGGTGTGGTGGCGGGGCTCGCGCTGAAACGCGGCTGGCGTCCTCCCGTGTCCCTGCCCGTGGCCGCCGGACTCGTCGTCGCCTGGCACCTCGCGCTGATCCCCTGGCACCACGCCGTGCCCGACGCCCTCTGGTACAGCCCCTACACGGCCTCCCAGTGGCTCTCCGCACCGGTCTTCGCCGCCCTCATCTGCGCCGCCGCCCGGGCCGACCTCGACGGCCGCCGCACCGGACTGGGCGGACCCTGGATGATCCGGCTCGGCCACTGGTCGTTCGCCTGGTACCTCCTCCACGAGATCGTCATCCGCGCAGCCGTCTTCCACTGGGGCAAGCCCGCCCCCGGCGCCGCCACCCTCCTCTTCTGGGCCGGCGTCCTCCTGACCAGCCAGGCCGCCGCGGCCGCCGCCCACCACTGGGTGGAACACCCCGCCGAACGCCGACTGCGCCGGATCGGCCCCGGCGTCCGCCGCCCCGGCCGCCCTGAGGCCACCTCGCCGGTGACCGCCCGCTGAAACGCCTTTGGCCCTGTCCCGTACGGATACGGGACAGGGCCAAAGGCGTCTGCGACGGGGCTGCTCAGCCGCCGATGACGACCCGCCGGACGCCCTTCCAGGCCTCCGGGTCGGTCGTACGGCGACCGTCGACGAGGACCGTGACGTCCGGCAGGTCGGCCGGGGTCAGGGAGCGGTACTCGGCGTGGTCGGCCTGCAGGATCGCGGCGGTGACCTTCTCGCCCGCGTGCGGGGTGAGACCGTGCGCCGTGAGTTCCTCGTCCGTGTACATCGGGTCCGAGACGAACGGGACGGCGCCGCGCGCCTTCAGCGCCTCGACGGTCGGGAACACACCCGAGAACGCGGTCTCCTTGACGCCACCGCGGTAGGCGGCGCCCAGCACGAGCACGTTCACCCCGGTCAGGTCGCCGTAGGCGGCGGCCAGCAGGTCCACGGCGTACTCCGGCATCGCGGCGTTCGCCTCACGCGCGGAACGCACGACGGTCGCCGCCGGGTCGTTCCACAGGTACATCCGCGGGTAGATCGGGATGCAGTGACCGCCGACGGCGATGCCGGGCTGGTGGATGTGGCTGTACGGCTGCGAGTTGCAGGCCTCGATGACCTTCTTGACGTCGATGCCGTTGCTGTCGGCGAAGCGCGCGAACTGGTTCGCCAGGCCGATGTTGACGTCCCGGTAGGTGGTCTCGGCGAGCTTGGCCAGCTCGGAGGCCTCCGCGGTGCCCAGGTCCCACACGCCGTTGGCCTGCGGCAGGTCGGCACGCTCGTCGAAGTCGAGAACCTGCTCGTAGAACTCCACACCGCGGGCCGTCGACGCCTCGTCGATGCCGCCGACCAGCTTCGGGTAGCGGCGCAGGTCGGCGAAGACTCGGCCGGTCAGGACGCGCTCCGGGGAGAACACCAGGTGGAAGTCCTCACCGGCGGTCAGGCCGGAGCCCTCGGCCAGCATCGGCGCCCAGCGGGTGCGCGTGGTGCCGACCGGCAGCGTGGTCTCGTACGAGACGAGCGTGCCCGGCTTCAGACCCCTGGCGATCGCCTTGGTCGCGGAGTCCATCCAGCCGAAGTCCGGCACGCCCTCGGCGTCGACGAACAGCGGCACGACCACGACGACGGCCTCGGACTCGGCGACCGCGGACGCGGTGTCCGTCGTCGCGCTCAGCAGCCCGGCGTCGACGGCCTGCTTCAGCTTGACGTCGAGGTCGTGCTCACCCGGGAAGGGCTCGACACCGGCATTGACCAGCTCGACGACCTTCTCGTTGACGTCCGCGCCGATGACCCGGTGGCCCTTGGACGCGAACTGCACGGCCAGCGGAAGACCGATCTTGCCGAGCGCTACTACACAGATGTTCATGGACGGTGGCTACTTCCTTCTGGAACCGTTCGGCTTCTTGGAACCGATCGACTTCAAGCCGACGGCACGGGACTTCAGCCTCCGGGCGAAACGCAGCAGCGCCTCGCGGGCCAAGTCCCTCTTCGGTGGGTGCATCCGGGCCGTGTCGATCACCACACGGCCCTTGTCGTTCACCAGGGCCGACGCACGGTACGGATCCGCGTCCCGGCCCCACCGACGGGCCAGCGGCATGGGCAGCCCCTTGCCGCGCACGGGGATCTCGTACGTCCGCCCCGCGAGGTCCAGGTAGACCCGGACCCCCCGTTTGGCGGTGACCCGCTCCAGCGGGACCGCGGCGCGCAACACGGTCGCGGCGCCGTTCTCGGCAGGCTCGGTCGTCATCTCACCCACCGGCGCCGGAAGGCTGTGGCCCTCCTTCAGCCGGCGTGCTCCCGGCTTGTCCGCCGACTTGGGCATGGCGCCCTTGGCGAGCCGCAGTACGGCGCCGCCGACGTCACCGACGACGGGCAGCCGCACGGACGCGGTGTAGACGAGCCCGTCGCCCTGCTGTTCCCAGCCGCTGCCGAGCAGTTCGGTGCCCTGTGCCAGCGGACCGGGGACGGACTCCCCGAGCAGCTCGTAGGTACGGTCGGACAAGCCGATGAGCGGGTCGCGGAAGCCCGGGTAGCGGGCGAAGGCACGGCCGCCCTCGAGGAGGAACGACACCTGGCGGTCCTGCTCGGAGGTGATCGCCTCGCAGAGCTCGTCGATCGCCCCCACCTGTGCCAGGGCGATGCGCACCCGGCGCTTGACGTCCATCGCGTCGCGGATGCCGTCGGTGAAGTAGACGTCGGCGAGGCTCGCGATGCCCGCACAGATCTGCCGCTGCACCTCGCGGTCCAGGCCGGGGAAGTCGTCCTGGACGAGCTTGGCCAGCTCCCAGGTGAAGTGCCGGCGCAGTACGGCGTCACGCTTCGGACCGGCCTCGATGAGCCCGGCGGTGAAGTCCATGATCTCCGCGGTGGCCCGCAGCCGCGCCAGGTGGTCGGCGCGGTAGGTGATGTTGCTGGCGTCGCCCCGCTTGACCGCGAAGTAGCAGATGTAGTCGGCCACCACCGAGATCTTCCGGGCACGTACGCACGCCTCGATGGTGAACGGCTGGTCGCTGCCGACCGGAAGGTGTTCGGGGAAGCGCAGCTTGTGCTTCTCCACCAGGTCCCGGCGGAACAGTTTGGTGTTGGCCAGAGTGAACGGCAGCGCGGAGTCGTACAGGCTGATGTCCGGGTCGTTCTCCTTGTACAGCGCCTGATGGACGTACCGGCCGTTGGTGCCGACCATCTTGCCGACCACGACGTCCGAGTCGTTGCGGTCGGCGCACTTCACCATGCGCTCCAGGGCTTCCTCGCCGAGGTAGTCGTCGGAGCCTATGAAGTACACGTACCGGCCCGTGGCCACCTCCAGTGCCCTGTTGCTGGGCGCGGCAGGACCACCGGAGTTCGGCTGGTGGATCACCTTGACGGTGTCCGGGTACAGCGCCGCGAACCGGTCGAGTTCGCGGCCGCTGTCATCGGTGGAGCCGTCGTCGACGGCGACGATCTCCAGCCGGTCCCGCCCGATGCTCTGCCCCAGGAGCGAGTTCAGGCACTCCGTCAGATAGGGCATGGTGTTGTAGACCGCGACGACGACGCTGACGTCAGGCGCAGTACTCATTCTCCGGCTCCTGGTCTCCGACAGCCGGTGGTCGGCTGGGTCCTGCGGGGAAGGTCTCACAGAACATAGGAGTCCCGCCGAGCACACACCGTTCCCCCGATGAGTGACGCTCAGCTGCCATGGAGCGCCAGGTCCTCCGGCTGAAGGGAAACACTGGCGTTCTCCGTCGCGGAGCGCAGGACCGCCGCCGCGACCTCCACGGTACGCATGCCCTGCCGCAGGGTGCAGATGTCGGCGGGCTCGCCGAGCACCGCGTCCCGGAACAGCTCGTGCTCCACCTGCAGCGGCTCGCGCTTCGGGATGGCGTAGCGGATCATGTCGCCCTCGGAGACGCCGCGGAAGGCCTGGAGGGCCTCCCACTCGGTGGTCACCGCGGCGTTGGAGTGGAAGGTCAGGTCGGCGGTGAGGGTGTCGGCGATGAAGCAGCCGCGCTCGCCGGTGACCGAGGTGAACCGCTCCTTGAGCGGGCTCAGCCAGTTGACCAGGTGGTTGACCATGGTGCCGTCGTCCAGGCGGCCGACCGCGGAGACCATGTCCTCGTGCTCACGGCCGCTCTTGGAGACGGTGTGCGCGGCGATGGACACGTACTGACGGCCCGTCACCCAGCCGGTGAGGTCGATGTCGTGCGTGGCCAGGTCCTTGACCACGCCGACGTCGGCGATGCGGTGCGGGAACGGCCCCTGGCGACGGGTGACGACCTGGTAGACGTCGCCCAGTTCGCCGGCCTCCAGGCGGGCGCGCAGCGAGCGCAGTGCCGGGTTGCACCGCTCGATGTGGCCCACGCCGGCCACCAGGCCGCGCGACTCGAAGGCCTGGACGAGCCGGCGGGCGCCCTCGACGGTGTCGGCGACCGGCTTCTCGATCAGCGCGCAGACGCCGGCGCCGGCGAGCGCCAGACCGACCTCCTCGTGCAGGTGGGTGGGGCAGGCCACGACCGTGTAGTCCACCCCGAGCGCGATCAGTTCTTCGACCGTGTTCAGGACCGGCGCACCCTGCGCGGCACCGAACTTGTCGCCCATCGGGTCGACGACGCCGACGAAGTCGACGCCGTCCAGGCCCGCCAGGACGCGGGCGTGGTGACGCCCCATCGAGCCCAGGCCGACGAGTCCGGCCCGCAGAGGCTTGGTCACAGCTGCTCTCCCAGCGCGTTCACGGCGGTCACGATGCGCTCCAGGTCCTGCGCCGACAGCGCGGGGTGGACGGGCAGCGAGACGACCTCGGCGGCCGCGCGCTCCGTCTCCGGCAGGTCCCAGGAACGGCCCGCCTTCTGGTCCGGCTCCCAGTACGGCTTGAGCCGGTGGATCGGGGTCGGGTAGTAGACCGCGTTGCCGATGCCGGCCTCGGTCAGCTTGGCCATGGCGGCCTCGCGGTCACCCTGGATGCGCACCGTGTACTGGTGGTACACGTGGCGCGCGCCCTCGGCGACCTTCGGAGCCACCACGTTCGGCGCGGTGATGTGCTCGGTGAGGTAGGCGGCGTTGGCGATGCGCTGCTCGGTCCAGCCGCCGAGCTTGGCGCGCTGCACGCGGCCGATCGCGGCGGACACGTCCGTCATCCGCACGTTGGCGCCGACGATCTCGTTGGCGTACCGCTTCTCCATGCCCTGGTTGCGCAGCAGGCGCAGGGTCCGCGCGGTCTCCGCGTCACCCGTGGAGATCATGCCGCCCTCGAGGCTGTGCATGTTCTTGGTCGGGTAGAAGCTGAAGGTGCCCGCGGAGCCGAACGCGCCGACCGGCGTGCCGTGCAGCGCGGCCGAGTGGGCCTGGCAGGCGTCCTCGACGACGGCGAGCCCGTGCGCCTGCGCGATCGCCATGATGCGGTCCATCGCGGCCGGGTGGCCGTAGAGGTGGACGGGCATGACGGCGGCGGTGCGCGGGGTGATCGCGGCCTCGAGGGCGGCCGGGTCCAGGCAGAAGGTGTCGGCCTCGATGTCGGCGAAGACCACGTCAGCGCCCACCAGACGCACCGCGTTGGCGGAGGCGGCGAACGAGAACGAGGGGACGACGACCTCGTCGCCCGGACCGATGCCGAGGGCCAGCAGCGCCAGGTGCAGCGCCGAGGTGCCGGAGTTGACGGCGACGCAGTGGCGCCCGTCGACCAGCTCCGAGAACTCCTCCTCGAAGGCGGCCACCTCGGGCCCCTGGACGACCAGGCCGCTGCGCAGCACGCGGACCGCGGCCTCGATCTCGTCCTCGCCGATCACAGGCTTGGCGGCCGGTATGAACTCATGGGCGTCGGTCATCGACATCCCCTCCTCTACGGCGACCTCAAAGGCGCGTCGTGCTTCGTCGGGAAGGGGCCGCGTCGAGATCAGCACGGCCGCATCCCTGGGTGTTCACCGCTGCCTGTGGGCGGGCGAACGGCTTGTACACAGGACCCCGCCCCCCGAGGGTTCCTTGCGGGAAGACAGCCGTATCCGAGCCGGAGGGCCGGAGGTGCTGGTCGGCTGCGGTCCCGGCGGGCATGACTGTCGGCACCGAGACCACGGTTCACGTTACCAGCACGGAGACGGCGATTTTCCCCAGGGTTACCACAGAGAAACCTGTTCTTGAGGTCCACTTCATCACAAGCGAGAGACAGGCTAACCCGCACATGAACGCCGGGCGCGCGGCACGGCAGGAGCGGCGGCGAGGGCCACCCGGTTGCCACCGGGCGGCACCCGCCGCCGTCGTCCGGCCGGCCGCAGGGCCGACGGGACGGTCAGTCCTCCGTGCCGGCCGAGACGGACGGCACGGCCTGCTGCGCCGCCGCGGTCGTCGTCTTCGACGCCGTCGACTTCGCGGCCTTCTTGGCCGTCGTCTTCTTGGCCACCGTCTTCTTCGCGGCCGTCTTCTTCGCGACGGTCTTCTTGGTGGCGGCCTTCTTGGCCGTGGCCTTCTTCGCCGTCTTGCGGGCGGCCGTCTTCTTGACCGGGGCGCCCTCCTCCGGCTCCTCGGCGGTGGCCGCGGCCTCCGCCGCGACCTCGACCTCGACCTCGACCTCGACCGAAGCATCCGCCGGAACCTCGGCCGGGACCTCCGTGGAGGCGTCCGCCGTGGCCTCCGCCGCGACCGACGGGACGACCACGACGGCCGTCTCCTCGGGTGCGGTGGGCGCGGTGGCCTTGCGCACGGCGCGGCGCCGCGGACGAGCCGGGGCCGCGCTCTCGACGACCGGCCCGGCCACGGGCTCCGCGGCCGGCTCGGCGACGGACTCGGCCCGCGCCTCGGGCTGCTCCGCCGGAACCTGCGCGGGCGCCGACTCGGCGACCGTCACCACGGCGGCTTCCGCTCCGGCGGGCGAACCGGCCGGCGCGGACACCTTGCGCGTGGCCCGCCGACGCGTACGGCCCTTGGGCGCCGCCTCCTCGACGGCGGGGGCCTCGGCCGCGGCGGCCTCGACGACCGGGTCCTCGACGGCCGTCGGCGCGGCGTGCGCAACGGCGGCCTCGGCGGGCTGCACCGGACGCCCGGCCTCCGCCTCGGCGGTCACGTCCTGCGCCGTGGGCGCCTCCGCGACCGGCTCGGACACGGCCTCCCGCTTCGGCGCACCGCCCCTCGGCGCACCCGCGGGGGCCGAGGCCCGGCGGCTCGACCGGCGGCGGCCACGGCCGCGGCCGGCGGCGGCCTCCGCCTCGGCGACGCTGCTGTACAGCTCCTCGTCGGGCTCGAAGTCGGGCGCCTCCAGGGCGATCGGCTCGGCCGCCTCGGCGGCGACCTCGGCCACGCTCTCGGTCTCCTCGCCGGCGCTCACCACGGTCTCGGCGGCGGTCTCGTGCTCGTGCTCGTGGGCGTCGCCGCCCCGACCGCGCTTCTTGCCGCGCTTGCCGCCGCCACCGACGGCGGTCGGCTGGTCGAGGTGGACGATGACACCGCGGCCGTTGCAGTGGACGCAGGTCTCGGAGAACGACTCCAGCAGGCCCTGGCCGACCCGCTTGCGGGTCATCTGCACCAGACCCAGCGAGGTCACCTCGGCGACCTGGTGCTTGGTGCGGTCCCGGCCCAGGCACTCCAGCAGGCGCCGCAGCACCAGGTCCCGGTTGGACTCCAGCACCATGTCGATGAAGTCGATGACGATGATGCCGCCGAGGTCGCGCAGCCTGAGCTGGCGCACGATCTCCTCGGCCGCCTCCAGGTTGTTCCTGGTGACCGTCTCCTCGAGGTTGCCGCCCTGACCGGTGAACTTGCCGGTGTTGACGTCGACGACGACCATCGCCTCGGTCCGGTCGATCACCAGCGAACCGCCGCTGGGCAGCCAGACCTTGCGGTCCAGTGCCTTGGCGAGCTGCTCGTCGATCCGGTAGGTGGCGAAGACGTCGACCTCGGAGGTCCACTTCGACAGCCGGTCGGCCAGGTCCGGGGCGACGTGGGAGACGTAGCCGTGGATGGTCGACCAGGCCTCGTCGCCGCTGACGACGACCTTGGTGAAGTCCTCGTTGAAGATGTCGCGGACGACGCGGACGGTCATGTCCGGCTCGCCGTACAGCAGCGTCGGGGCGTTGCCGCTCTTGGCCTTCTTCTGGATGTCCTCCCACTGCGACTGGAGCCGCTCGACGTCACGGCGCAGCTCGTCCTCGCTCGCGCCCTCGGCGGCGGTGCGCACGATGACGCCCGCGTCCTCGGGGACGATCTTCTTGAGGATGCTCTTCAGCCGGGCCCGCTCGGTGTCGGGCAGCTTGCGGCTGATGCCGGTCATCGAACCCTCGGGCACGTACACGAGGTAGCGGCCCGGCAGGGAGACCTGGCTGGTCAGACGGGCGCCCTTGTGCCCGATCGGGTCCTTGGTGACCTGGGTGAGGACCGGCTGGCCGGACTTCAGGGCGGACTCGATGCGGCGCGGCCCGTTGGCCATGCCCAGCGCCTCGAAGTTGACCTCGCCGGCGTACAGGACGGCGTTGCGGCCCTTGCCGATGTCGATGAAGGCGGCCTCCATCGACGGCAGCACGTTCTGGACCTTGCCCAGGTAGACGTTGCCGACGTAGGAGGTGGCCTGCTCCTTGTTGACGTAGTGCTCGACGAGCACGCCGTCCTCCAGGACGCCGATCTGCGTGCGGTCGCCGTGCTGGCGGACGACCATCACGCGCTCGACGGCCTCGCGGCGGGCCAGGAACTCGGCCTCGGTGATGATCGGGACGCGGCGGCGGCCCTGCTCACGGCCCTCGCGGCGGCGCTGCTTCTTCGCCTCCAGACGGGTCGAGCCCTTGATGGACTGGACCTCGTCGGACGGCTCGCCGGCCTTGCGCGGCTCGCGGACCTTGACGACGGTGCGCTCCGGGTCGCCGGCGTCCGGCTCGACGTCGGTCGAGGAGTCCCCGGCACGGCGACGACGCCGGCGGCGGCGTCGGCTGCCCGCGGTGGAGCCCGCCTCGTCGTCGGCGGAGCCCTCCTCGGCGTCCTCGTCGTCCTGCTCGGCGGTGTCCTCGGCGTCCTGCGCGGCCTGCTCGGCGGCCAGGTCGTCGGCGTCGACGTCACCGGAGTCGCCCTCGGCGCTGTCACCGCGACGGCGGCGACGGCCACCCCGGCGGCGACGGCGGCGCGACGCGCCCTCGTCGGTGTCGTCGTCACCGTCGGCGGTGTCGTCGGCGGCCTCCTCGGCCTCCTCCGGCTCCGCCTCGTCGTCGGCGGCGGGCTCGGCGGCCACGGCCGGCTCGGTGGGCTCCTCGGCGGGAGCGGCGGCCCGGCGCCTGCGGCGGCGCCGCGGTCCGGTCTGCTCCTCCGGAAGCTCCTCGACGACCTCGACCGGCGCCACGGGCTCCTCGACGGGCTCCTCCACCTCGGTCCCGGCGGCAGCGGCCTCGGCGGCGGCGCGCTCGGGCGTCTGGAAGCGCGGCTCGGTGAACACGGGCGCCTGGAACACGGCGACCGCGGGACGGGCGGGACGACGCGGGGCGTCCTCCTCGGCGGCCGCAGGCGGCGGCGCGGAGAACCCGACGGCGGCCTTGCGGGTGACGCGCCGACGCCCACGGCGGGGGCCCGCCTCCTCCTCGGCCTGCGGCGCGGGCGCCTCGGGCGCCTTCGCCTCCACTGCGGCGGGCTCGGCGGGAGCCTCGGCCTGCTCCGGCTGCTCCGGCGCCTCGGCGGGGGCGGCGGCGGCGCGGGCGGCCCGACGGCGCGTACGGCCCTTGGGCGCCGCCTCCTCGGCGGCGGGCGCCTCGGCGGGCTCGGCCTGCTCGGCCACGGCGGGCACCTCGGCTGCCCGGTCGGCGGTCTCGGTGACCTCGGTGGCCTCGGCCGCCTGCGGCGCACCGGTGGGTGCCGTCGCCCGGCGCGTGGCCCTGCGGCGGGTCCGCCCGGCGGGCGCGGCCTCGGCGGGCGCGGCCTCGGCGGGCTCCGCCGTCACGGCGGCCTCGGGGGTCTCGCTCTCGGGGGCCACCGTGGTGGTCTCCGGGGTCTCGGTCTGCTCCACGGCAGCGGGTGCCGTCACGGTGCGGGTGGCCCGGCGGCGGGTACGGCGCGGTGCGGGTTCCTCGGCGGGGGCCTGCTCCACGGCGGCAACGACCTCGGCCGGCTCCGCCGGCGCGGCGGCGGTCGCGGGCACCACGGTCTCGGCGGCCTCGGCCGCGGCGGAGGCACCGGCCGGAGCACCGGCGGGCGCGGACGCCCGGCGGCTGGCGCGACGGCGCGGACGGGCGGCGGGCGCGGCTTCCTCGGGGGCCTTCGCGGCCTCGACGGCGGTGTCGGCCGTCGTCTCTTCCCCGGTGTCCTCCGCGGCCAGGTCGGCGGCGGTCTCGGCGGCCGCTGCGGTCGGCTCGACGGTCTCGGCGGAGGCCTCGGCGGCTCCGGCCGGCGGGCCCGCCGGCCGGGAGGCGGCACGGCGCCGACGACGCGGCGGCAGGGTGTCGCTCGGGGTGTTCGATGCGGAGTCCGGAACGGACTCGGTGGATTCGGTCGGTTCGAGCATGCGGGCGTATCTCCCGTCAGGCTCCCGGGCGCCGCGCTGGTCCGGTGCCGATCACGGTGGATCGGTCGCCGTTGACGTCCGCGGCTCGCGCTGTGCGCGGTGCCGCCGTCCGGGGCGCGGGCGCCGCACGGGAGCTCTCTAGTGTCCTGTCTCGCCGGTTCCGTACACCGAATGTGCACGGCCTGGCGAAAGTCTTGTGGTCGGTGCGCTGCCCGACCCAGGTGGCTCCCGAGTGCGAGGGCTGCGCTACGACGTGCGTCCCTGTGCGGAACCTTCCTTACGCCGGCGCCTTCGCGGCGGCAGTCGCATCGGCCGTTGTCAGGGCCTCGGCTGCCTCGCGGTCGGGCGCGAGCGGGTCGGTCACCGCGCCGGTCTCTTCATCGAACAGCCCCTGCGCCAGCCTGGTCACCCCTGCGGGGACCGGCGGCGCCAGGTCGGCCACGGCGCGAAGACCGGACAGGACGTCGTCGGGTCGAACGGCAGGCGTCACGTGCCGAACAACCAGCCGCAGTATCGCACAGGGCTGGTCCGTCGGCCTATCGGCCTGTGGATCCAGTGTTTCGAGGTGGGCGACGGCGGAGCGGGCGTCGAAGGTGCGGACGCCGTTCTTCATCAGTCGCTGCACCTCGACGGTGTCGGCCGCGACGAACGCGGCCACCGCGCGGTCGGCTTCCGCGGGGTCCACGCCCGGCAGGCGCATCTCCCACACGGAGGCCGTGAGCCGGTCGGCGAGCCCCGACGTACGGGCCTCGACCGCGTCGACGATGTCGAGCCCGGTGGGCAACGACTCGTCGAGCAGCTCACGCAGCTTCTGCGGGTCCCGCACCGCGGTGAGCGCGATCTCCAGATACTCCGCCTCGCTGCCCGTGCCGGTGGGTGCGGCATTGGCGTACGACACCTTCGGGTGCGGCGTGAACCCCGCCGAGTACGCCATCGGCACCTCGGCACGGCGCAACGCGCGCTCGAAGGCACGCTGGAAGTCACGGTGGCTGGTGAACCGGAGGCGGCCGCGCTTGGTGTAGCGCAGGCGGATGCGCTGCACCGCGGGTGCGGGCGGCGGGCCTTCGGGCTGTCGCTTGCCCAGTGTCGTTCAGTCCTTCGTGAGAGCGGTCGTACTGCTATCAAGAGTACGTGCCCCGCGCCTGGAAGGTTCCCTCCGGGCCACGGGCTCGGGCCGCCGGGGCTCGCCGAACAGCAGCCGTCGCACGTCGGCGCGCGCCTGCCGCACGGACGCGCGGGCGGCGGCCAGGGCCTGCCGTCCGGTGCGGCCCACGGCGCGCGCGGCCTCGGCGGCGGGCCGCAGCACGGCGTCGCGGACGAGGTGCCCGACCGGCGTCAGCACGCTGCGGTACAGCCGGCGCACCGGCTCCACGAAGATCCACCGCAGGAGGGTCCCGAGGATCCGCCCGACGGCGAGCGAGAGGTGTCCGGCGATCCGCCAGGCGTGCCGGAGGGCGTCCCCCGCCTCCCGTCCGACGACGGCGAGGACCCGGCCGACCGGCACGAGGACCCAGCGCCACAGGGTCAGGGCGGGCAGCACGACGAGGATGCGGGTGACCCAGTACAGGACCCGGCCGATTCCCGCGACGAGCAGGGCCAGCAGCCGCCACAGACCCAGCGCGCACCAGGCGATCGCCCGTCCGGCGGGGACGAGCAGCCAGCCGTACAGCCAACGGGCGGGTACGGCGACCAGGCACCGCGCCAGCCAGGCCAGGGCGGCTCCCAGGCCGACGGCCGCGGGGGTGAGGACGTGCGCGTACAGCCAGGCCAGGGCGTGGCCGACGGGGGTGAGGAGGTAGCGGTGGCACCACACCAGCGGGGCGACGACCAGCACCTTCGCCAGCCGGGCCAGGGCCTTGCCGACGGGGACGACGACGTACCGCCACAGGCCCGTCAGGGGCAGGACCACGAGGACCCTGCCCAGCCACAGCAGGGCCCGGCCGAGCGGGCGCAGCAGGATGCGGTTCAGGAAGCGGCCGGCGACGACGAGCGCGTCCCACGCCATGCGCACCGGCAGGACCAGGACGAGCGCGACGATCCGCACGGGCAGCCGGATCGCGACGACGAGACACCCCTCGGGCTGCTGCGGCGCGGGCCGGCGGACGGACGGTTCGCCGGACGGTTTGTCGAGGTCCATACCCACCAGGACGCCACGGCGGCCCGTACGGATCCCGTGGTTCCCGCCTCGCGCGTCCCCGGCTTCGCGCCGCCGCCCGGAAGACCGGCGCCATCGGCCGCCCGGGACCCCGCCCACGCACGAGGGCCCGGCCGCACCGTTCGGTGCGGCCGGGCCCTCCCGCGCGCGGCGGCGCTACTTCACGACCGTCAGCGGCAGCAGCTTCTTCCCCGTGGGACCGATCTGGATGGAAGTGTCCATGGCAGGACACACGCCGCAGTCGAAGCACGGTGTCCAGCGGCAGTCCTCGACCTCGGTCTCGTCGAGGGCGTCCTGCCAGTCCTCCCAGAGCCAGTCCTTGTCGAGGCCGGAGTCCAGGTGGTCCCAGGGCAGGACCTCCTCGTAGCCGCGCTCACGGGTGGTGTACCAGTCGACGTCCACGCCGAAGGGGGCCAGGGCCTTGTCGGCGCAGCTCATCCAGCGGTCGTAGGAGAAGTGTTCGCGCCAGCCGTCGAAGCGGCCGCCGTCCTCGTAGACGGCGCGGATGACGGCGCCGATGCGGCGGTCGCCGCGGGACAGCAGGCCCTCGACGATGCCGGGCTTGCCGTCGTGGTAGCGGAAGCCGATCGAGCGGCCGTACTTCTTGTCGCCGCGGATCTTGTCGCGGAGCTTCTCCAGGCGGGCGTCCGTCTCCTCGGCGGAGAGCTGCGGCGCCCACTGGAAGGGGGTGTGCGGCTTGGGCACGAAGCCGCCGATGGAGACCGTGCAGCGGATGTCGTTGGCGCCGGAGACCTCGCGGCCCTTCTGGATGACGCGGGTCGCCATGTCGGCGATCTGCAGGACGTCCTCGTCGGTCTCCGTCGGCAGACCGCACATGAAGTACAGCTTCACCTGGCGCCAGCCGTTGCCGTACGCGGTGGCGACGGTGCGGATCAGGTCCTCTTCCGAGACCATCTTGTTGATGACCTTGCGCATGCGTTCGGAGCCGCCCTCGGGGGCGAAGGTGAGGCCGGACCGGCGGCCGTTGCGCGTCAGCTCGTTGGCCAGGTCGACGTTGAAGGCGTCCACGCGGGTCGAGGGCAGGGAGAGGCCGATCTTGTCCTCTTCGTAGCGGTCGGCGAGGCCCTTGGCGACGTCGCCGATCTCGCTGTGGTCCGCGGAGGACAGCGACAGCAGGCCGACCTCCTCGAAGCCGGTCGCCTTCAGGCCCTTCTCCACCATCTCGCCGATGCCGGTGATGGAGCGCTCACGGACCGGGCGGGTGATCATGCCGGCCTGGCAGAAGCGGCAGCCGCGGGTGCAGCCGCGGAAGATCTCCACCGACATCCGCTCGTGCACCGTCTCGGCGAGCGGGACGAGGGGCTGCTTCGGGTACGGCCACTCGTCGAGGTCCATGACCGTGTGCTTCGACACCCGCCACGGAACACCGGACCGGTTGGGCACGACGCGGGCGATGCGGCCGTCCGGCAGGTACTCGACGTCGTAGAAGCGCGGGATGTACACGCCGCCGGTCTTCGCCAGGCGCAGGAGCACCTCCTCGCGGCCGCCCGGCCGGCCCTCGGCCTTCCACTCCCGGATGATCCTCGTCATGTCGAGCACGGCCTGCTCGCCGTCGCCGATGACCGCCGCGTCGATGAAGTCGGCGATCGGCTCGGGGTTGAAGGCCGCGTGGCCGCCGGCCAGCACGATCGGGTCGTCGAGACCGCGGTCCCGGGCCTCCAGCGGGATGCCCGCCAGGTCCAGGGCGGTCAGCATGTTCGTGTAGCCCAGCTCGGTGGAGAAGGACAGACCGAACACGTCGAAGGCCTTCACCGGGCGGTGGCTGTCCACGGTGAACTGGGGGACGCGGTGCTCGCGCATCAGGGCCTCCAGGTCCGGCCACACGCTGTACGTGCGCTCGGCGAGGACGCCCTGCTGCTCGTTGAGGACCTCGTAGAGGATCATGACGCCCTGGTTGGGGAGCCCGACCTCGTAGGCGTCCGGGTACATCAGCGCCCAGCGGACGTCGCAGGACTCCCAGGGCTTGACCGTGGAGTTGAGTTCGCCGCCGACGTACTGGATCGGCTTCTGCACGTGCGGGAGCAGAGCTTCGAGCTGCGGGAAGACCGACTCGACAGACATCGCGAGGTTACCTTCGTGAGCTGGCTGGGGGCACCCCCGGCCGGAGGGGCTGGGGGAGGGTGACCATCTAGCCTAACCCGCTCACGAGGTGTCGCCGAACGCCGGAAGGGCCCGGTGCCTCAGACCGCCGTCGCCGCGCCGGTCGTCTCCCACGCCTGGGGCAGCGCCGCCTCCGCCAGTTCCGCGCGTCGTTCCTCCCGGCCGTGGAGCAGTCCGTAGGTGAAGGCGCTCTCCCCCGCCGCGTGTGCCTGGGCGGCGAGGCCGCGCAGGGCCTCCCGGGCCATCACGCTGTCCTGGTGGTCGCCGAGCAGGCCCTGGAGGGACTTCATGTGACGGACCAGGTCGGCGGCGGGTCCGCCGAGCGCGGGCGCGGCGGTCTCGGCGCAGTAGCGGGTCCGCTTGGCCTTCTTGCGGGCCTCGTGCAGGGCCAGGTCCCGGCCGGTCCCCGGCGGCTGGGCGAGTGCCTCCTGGACCAGGGTGGCGACCCGTGCGAGGTCCTTGCGCACGGCCTTGGCGAGCACCTTCTCCGGGGTGCCCGCGGCGGCGGGCAGCAGGGGCGGCTCGTCGAGCAGCCGGTCCAGGGTGTCCAGCAGCGTCAGATACCGTGCGCCGTCCAGTACGGCGATCAGGCGCCGGCGTGAGCCGTTGCTGCCGGCCCGCGCCCAGGTGCGGAGCCGTTTGCGGACGGGGCCGACGACCAGGGGGCGCGGCAGTGCGTCCAGGGCGGCCGTCAGCCGGTCGGTGAGCACCTCCTGGTCGCGGTCCACGCCCAGTTCCCCGGCGAGCCACTTCAGTTCCTCGCCTGCCGGGTCGGTGACGGTGCGGTCGAGGACCTTGATGTAGGAGCGGAAGGCGCTGCGCATCCGTCGGGTGGCGACGCGCATGCCGTGCACGGAGTCGGGCAGTTCCCGGCGGACGGCCGGATCCAGTGCGACGATCGCGTCCCGCTGGGTGCGCAGGTACGCCAGGACGTGGTCCCCGGCGGTCGCCGTGGCGCCGGAAGCGGTCTTCTGGGGGGCGCGCCTCCCGCCGGCCTGCGGCTTCCGCCTGGGTTTCCCGTCCTTCTTCCGTCGCGGTTCCGTCTCCGCCAGTGCGCGTGCCAGCTTCGACGCCGACCCGGAGGGCCGTACGCCCGCCGCGCGGAGCCGTTCCTCCACCTCGTCGAGGAAGTCGGGGTCGCCGTCGTCGGCGAGTTCCACCTCGATCTCGGTCCACCGGGCGGAGCCGCCGTCCCCGGTCAGCCGGTCGGCGCGCACCGCGTCCGCGCTGACCTCGGCGAGCAGCCGGCCCTCGGCGTCGACCAGCTCGCGGACGTCGCGGGCGGAGCGGAGCCGGACGACCGGTGCCAGCCCGGCGTCCCGCACGCGGGAGCGGACCAGGCCGGCGAGGGCGCGCGGGAGGGTGTCGGACAGCGGTGCCCGGATCTCGTCGCGGACGCCGGGGGCGACGGGGAACTTCAGGTGCCAGCCCGCGTCGGAGCCGCCGGTGCGGCGCCGCAGGGTGAGGGAGGCGGCGGAGAGCCGCGCGTCGGCGGTGTCGTAGTAGGTGGCGTCCAGTTCGGTGACGCCCTTGTCGAGGACGGCGGCGACCCCGGCGACGCCCGTCAGATCGGGCAGCCCGTCGTCATCGGATTCGTACTTGCGCTCGACCTCGCGTTTCGTCTCCGTCATGACCCGAATCTAGTGGGGGTCGAGCCCGGGACGGCAGGGCCGACCGGGCTCGACTTGCTCCGCTTCCTCCGCACGCGGGGCGCGGTGAGTGCCGTGGTGTGCGGGGCGCTCAGGCCGACATGGGTCGCTGGACCCGGATCGACTGCAGCAGTCCGACCGCCACCCACACCGCGAACATCGACGTGCCGCCGTAGGACACGAACGGCAGGGGCAGGCCGGTGACCGGCATGATGCCTAGGGTCATGCCGATGTTCTCGAAGGACTGGAAGGCGAACCAGGCGACTATCCCGGCGGCGACGATCGTGCCGTACAGCTCGGTCGTCTCGCGGGCGATGCGGCAGGCCCGCCACAGGACGACGCCGAGCAGCACGATGATGAGGCCGCCGCCGACGAAGCCCAGTTCCTCGCCGGCGACCGTGAACACGAAGTCCGTCTGCTGTTCGGGCACGAACTGGCCGGTCGTCTGCGAGCCCTCGAACAGTCCGGACCCGGTCAGGCCGCCCGAACCGATGGCGATGCGCGCCTGGTTGGTGTTGTAGCCGACACCCGCGGGGTCGAGGCTGGGGTTGGCGAAGGCCGCGAAGCGGGCGATCTGGTACTCGTCCAGGATGTGCAGCTGCCAGACGGCGAGCGCGCCGGCCACGCCCGCGCCGAGCAGCCCGAAGACCCACCGGTTGGAGGCGCCGGAGGCCAGCAGCACGCCCAGCACGATGATGACCATGACCATGACCGACCCGAGGTCGGGCATCAGCATGACGATCAGCATCGGTACGGCGGCCAGGCCGAGGGCCTGGAGCACCGTGCGGTGGTCGGGGTAGAGCTTGTCGCCGGCGTCGACCCGGGCCGCCAGCAGCATGGCCATGCCCAGGATGATCGTGATCTTCACGAACTCCGAGGGCTGGAGCGAGAAGCCGCCGCCGAGCTGGATCCAGGAGTGCGCGCCGTTGACGGTGGAGCCGAGCGGGGTGAGCACCAGCAGGATCAGCAGGACCGACAGGCCGTACAGGACCGGTACGGCGTTGCGCAGTGTGCGGTGGCCGAGCCAGACCGTGGCGATCATCAGGGCGAGCCCGATGCCGGTGTTCAGCAGGTGCCGCAGCAGGAAGAAGTACGGGTCGCCCTGGTTGATCTCGGTGCGGTTGCGGGTCGCCGAGTACACCAGGAGGGAGCCGATCAGCGACAGCGCGATCGCCGCCAGCAGTATCGGCCAGTCCAGGCGCCGCGCCAGCGAGTCGCGGGCGAAGAGCCGCGTCCAGCCGGCCCGTTCGGGCCCGTACCCGGAGACGGAGAAGCCGTTCGCGCCGGTCATGTGCACTTCCTCCGGCTTCCTCGCCGGCGTCCTCGCCGCCGCGTGTCACGGTTGGTGGCCTCGGGTGAGGCGGTGGTCGCCCCCTGCTGCGTGGCGTCCGGGGCGGGGGTGCCGGTCCCGGTGGCCTTCTGGTAGGTCTGCTGCTCCTTCGCCGGGTCCTTGGAGATCTTCGGGGACGCGATCGTGCCGTCCGTCTTGATCTTCGGCAGGGTCTTCTGCGGGGTGGGCAGCAGCGCGTTCTTCTTGTTGATCACGCCGTCGTCGGAGACGCCGTACAGGGCGTCGTATATGTTCCGCACGGCCGGGCCGGAGGCACCGGAACCCGTACCGCCCTGGGAGATCGTCATCACGATCGAGTAGTCCTTGGTGTACGTGGCGAACCAGGACGTCGTCTGCTTGCCGTAGACCTCGGCGGTACCGGTCTTGGCGTGCATCTCGATCTTGTCCTGGGGCCAGCCGCCGAAGCGCCAGGCCGCCGTACCGCGGGTGGCCACGCCGGCGAGGGCCTCGTCCATCTGGGCCAGGGTCTGCTTGCTGACGGGCAGCTTGCCGTGCGCCTGCGGCTCGATCTCCTGGACCGTCTTGCCGTCGGGGCTGACGACGGCCTTGCCGACCGTCGGGTCGTACAGGGTGCCGCCGTTGGCGATGGCCGCGTAGATGGTGGCCATCTGAATGGGGGTCACCAGGGTGTCGCCCTGGCCGATGGAGTAGTTGATCTCGTCACCGGCGCGCATCTTGTTGCCCTCGAGGCAGTTCTCGTACGCGATCTTCTCGACGTAACTGCCGTCCTTCTTGCCGGTCTTGCACCAGCCGGCCTTGTTGGCGTCCCAGTAGGACTGCTTCCACTCGCGGTCGGGGACGCGGCCGCTGACCTCGTTGGGGAGGTCGATGCCGGTCTCCTTGCCGAGGCCGAACTGGTGGGCGGTCTTGTAGAAGTAGTCCTTCGGCTTGCCCTTGGGGTCGATGCCGCCGTCCTTCTGCCACTGCTGGTGGGCGAGGGAGTAGAAGACGGTGTCGCAGGAGACCTCCAGGGCGCGGCCGAGGGTGATCGGGCCGTGGTTCTGGGACTCGAAGTTCTTGAAGACCTGGCCGCCGACCGAGTACGAGCTGGAGCAGTTGTACCGTCCGTCGAACTCGTAGCCCGCCTGGACCGCGGCGGCCGTGGAGACCACCTTGAAGATCGAGCCGGGGGCCGCCTGACCCTGTATGGCCCGGTTGAGCAGCGGGTAGTTGGAGGACTTCCCGGTGAGCTTCTTGTAGTCCTTGGCGGAGATCCCGCCCACCCAGGCGTTCGGGTCGTAGTTCGGGTTGGACGCCATGGCGACCACGCGGCCGGTCTTGGCCTCCATCACCACGACCGCGCCCGCGTCGGCCTTGTAGTTCTCGCTGGTGTTCTTGTCGAACTGCTTGCGGGCTTCCTTCATCGCCTCGTTCAGCTCGTACTCGGCGACTCGCTGGACGCGGGCGTCGATGCTGGTGACGAGGTTGGAGCCGGGCTGGGCCGGGTCGGCCTCGGCCTCGCCGATGACCCGGCCGAGGTTGTCGACCTCGTAGCGGGTGACGCCGGCCTTGCCGCGCAGTTCCTTGTCGTACTGACGCTCCAGGCCGGACCGGCCGACCTGGTCGGAGCGCAGGAAGGGCGAGTCGGTGTCCTGGGCCTTGGTGATCTCCTCGTCGGTGACCGGGGAGAGGTAGCCGAGGACCTGGGCGGTGTTGGCCGCGCCGGGGCTCGCGTAGCGGCGCACGGCCTCGGGTTCGGCGGTGATGCCGGGGAAGTCCTCGGCGCGCTCGCGGATCTGGAGGGCCTGCTTGGGCGTGGCCTCGTCGGTGATGGGGATGGGCTGGTAGGGCGAGCCGTTCCAGCAGGGCTGGGGGGTCTCCGCGTCGCACAGCCGGACCTTCAGCGTGACGTCCTCGGCGGTCATGCCGAGGACGTCGGCGAGCTTGGCCAGGACGGCCTTGCCGTCGTCCTTCTGCTTCAGCAGTTCGGTACGGGAGGCGGAGACGACGAGCCGTGTCTCGTTGTCCGCGAGGGGGACTCCTCGCGCGTCCAGGATGGAGCCGCGCACGGCGGGCTCGACGACCTGCTGGACGTGGTTGCCGGAGGCCTCCTTGGCGTACTCGGCGCCCTCACGGATCTGGAGGTACCACAGCCGGCCGCCGAGGGTGCCGAGGAGGGAGAGGACGAGGATCTGGATCACGACGAGCCGGATCTGGACCCGTGGGGTCCTCCCGGTCTCGGGAATGTTGGTCACTGCGGCGGTCTCCCCCTCTCAGTGCGCGGACGTGTGTGCCCGGATGCGAGTGCCTGTGGGTGTGCGTGTGCCGGTGGATGTGGGTGTGCCGGTGGATGTGCGTGTGCGTGTGCCGGTGGGTGTGCGTACGCATGATGAACGATCCGCCTGTGAGGCCCCGTTCCACCGCGGCGGCCCCGTTCGGGTGAACCCGCGGGCGTCCTCCGCGCACGGGACGCGGCCGGCACCGTCTTCCGCGTCACCCGTCCTCGGCTCCCCCGCGATCACAGCCTCTTGACCCCCTTGATGCGCCCGGCACGGGCCGTCCGGGAGCGGGCCGCCTTCATCTTCAGGCCGCCGCGCTGGCCGCCGATCCGCAGGCCGGTGCCGGAGGAGAGCCACCCGGAGGAGATGTCGGGCGTCTTGGCGGCGGCGTTGGTCTCGGCGAGCGGGTCGTTGTCCGCGCGCCGGGCCAGGAACATCACGCCCGGCACGACGAAGGGGGCGAGCAGCAGGTCGTACAGGGCCGCCGAGAACAGCAGGCCGGTGAGACCGACGTGGCGGGCGGCGGTGTCGCCGACGAGGGCGCCGACACCGGCGTAGAGCAGGGTGGAGCCGATCGCGGCGGCGACCACGACGAGCATCGGTCCGGTGGCCGACTTGATGCGGCCGTTCTCCGGCTTGACGAGCCCGGCCAGGTAGCCGATGACGCACAGCACGAGGGCGTAGCGGCCGGCGGCGTGGTCGGCGGGCGGGGCGAGGTCGGCCAGCAGTCCGGCGCCGAAGCCGATGAGGGCGCCGCCGACATGGCCGTAGACCAGGGCGAGGCCCAGGACGGTGAGGAGGAGCAGGTCGGGGACCGCGCCGGGGAGGTGCAGGCGGGCGAGGACGCTCACCTGGATCACCAGGGCGACGACGATCAGCGGGACGGAGAGCAGGATCCGGTTGACGCGCATGGGGTAGTCAGCTCCTACTGCTCTTCCCGGCCTTCGACGGGTGCGTTCGCGTTCGGGGTGACCGTGACGGTCACCGTCGGCGTGGGGACCGGCTTGGGCTTGGTGGGCAGCACGGTGTCGCGCGGGTCCTTCTTCGGGGCCTCGACGACGACGCCGACGATGTCGAGCTTGGTGAAGCTGACGTACGGCGTGACGTAGAGGGTGCGGGTGAGGTCGCCGCCGGACGGGTCGACGCGGGAGACCACGCCGACCGGCACGCCGGGTACGAACGGCTTGTCGGCCTGCGAGCCGAAGGTGACCAGACGGTCGCCCTTCTTCACCTCGGCCTTGCCGTTGAGGAGTTCGACGCGCAGCGGGCGGTCGCCCTGCCCGGAGGCGAAGCCCAGTTCGTCGGAGGCCTCCATGCGCGTGCCGACGGTGAAGTCGGGGTCGCTGGCGAGCAGGACGGTGGCGGTGTTCGGCCCGACGGTGGTGACCCGCCCGACCAGTCCGTCGCCGTTCAGGACCGTCATGTCGCGTCGGATGCCGTCGCGTGCGCCGACGTCGATGGTGACGGTCCAGGAGAAGCCCTGGGCCGCTCCGATCGCGATGACCTCGGCGCCCTTGATGCCGTACTGGCCGGCGCCGGCGGTCTTGAGGATCTTGTCGAGCTGCGCCAGCCGGCTGCGGTTGCGGTCGTCGCTGCCGAGTTTCGCCTTGAGGGCGGCGTTCTCCTTCTCCAGCGCGGCGAGCCGGTCGTGGCGCTCGCCGGAGTCGCGTACGGCGGAGACGGCGTCGCCGACGGGGTCCACCGCCGACGCCACCCCGTCCTCGACCGGGCCGAAGGCCGCGGCCGCGGCCTGCCGGGCGCCGTCGACCGGGGAGTCCTCCCCGCCACGGATGTCCACCGTGATCAGCGCGAACGCGACGGCGATCAGCAGCACCAGGAGCAGCCGGCTCTCTCGTGTGTCCCTCACGTGCGGCGGCCATGCCCTTCCTCATAGGAATGCGGGAATGCGGGATGTCGCTCGCCCCCGGCATGATCCGGGGGTGCGGTATGGGGTGCTTGGAGGTTCTTGAGGATCTTATGCCTCGATATCGACGATCCGCCGCACGAGAGGCGGTCGCCCCGTACGGCGGAATCGAAGCGTTACGTCATCTGCGCGGCGCCGCGTCCAGAACCTGCTGGAGCGCCTCGAACTCCTCGACGCACTTGCCGGATCCGAGCGCCACGCTGTCCAGCGGGTCCTCGGCGATGTGGATGGGCATGCCGGTCTCCCGGCGCAGCCGCTCGTCCAGCCCGCGCAACAGGGCTCCGCCACCGGTCAGGACGATTCCGCGGTCCATGATGTCGCCGGACAGCTCCGGCGGGCACTTGTCGAGGGTGGTCTTCACGGCGTCGACGATCGCGTTGACGGGTTCCTCGATCGCCTTGCGCACCTCGGCGGCCGAGATGACGACGGTCTTGGGCAGCCCGGAGACGAGGTCCCGGCCACGGATTTCGGTGTGCTCGTCGGAGTCGAGGTCGTACGCCGAACCGATCGTGATCTTGATCTGCTCGGCCGTCCGCTCACCGAGGAGGAGGCTGTACTCCTTCTTGATGTGCTGGATGATCGCGTTGTCCAGCTCGTCGCCCGCGACGCGGATGGACTGGGCGGTGACGATGCCGCCGAGCGAGATGACCGCGACCTCCGTGGTGCCGCCGCCGATGTCCACCACCATGTTGCCCGTGGCCTCGTGGACCGGCAGGCCCGAGCCGATGGCCGCGGCCATGGGCTCCTCGATGATGTGCACCTGCCGGGCACCGGCCTGGGTCGACGCCTCGATGACGGCGCGGCGCTCGACGCCCGTGATGCCCGAGGGCACGCAGACGACGACCCGCGGCCTGGCCAGATACCGCCGCTTGTGGATCTTCAGGATGAAGTAGCGGAGCATCCGCTCGGTGATCTCGAAGTCGGCGATGACGCCGTCCTTCAGCGGACGCACGGCGACGATGTTGCCGGGGGTCCGTCCGATCATCTTCTTCGCTTCGGAGCCGACCGCGAGGATGCCACCGGTGTTGGTGTTGATCGCGACGACGGACGGCTCGTTGAGTACGATCCCGCGACCCCTGACGTACACCAGCGTGTTGGCGGTCCCGAGGTCGACAGCCATGTCACGGCCGATGAACGACATTGAGTTCCCCATCAGGATTCGGCTGGCCTTCCCATGAGCTCGTGAGGGCTTTTCAGGTCGGCGAGGTGGGCGCTGTGACGTGAAGGCTTACATCGTAGACGCGCCTGCACGAACACTGCGCGAGGGTCTTCGCCATTGTCAGCAGATGCCGCGGCGCCTCGCTTGTGGAGACGGGCCATCGGGGGCACGCGTTCCCCCGATCGGCACGCATATGCCGAGGGACGGCCGAAATCGTACGGCCGTCCCTGGTCAGGCGACGGGGCGAGGTGACGGTCCCTCAGAAAAATTTCCGAAACCTCCGCGACGGGACGGCTCGGAAGCGCCCGGTTCGCTGGTTTCGTCCCGCCGCTCCCGGCCCAGGCGTCTCCGGGGCAGGCGCGTCGGGGTCAGGCGCGTCTGGGTCAGGCGCGTCCGGGGAAGAAGATCTTCACCTCGCGCTCGGCGGACTCCTCGGAGTCGGAGGCGTGGATCAGGTTCTCGCGGACGATCACGCCGAAGTCGCCCCGGATGGAGCCCGGCGCGGCGGCGATCGGGTCGGTCGGGCCGGCCAGGGCGCGCACGCCCTCGATGACCCGCTCGCCCTCGACGATCAGGGCGACGACCGGTCCGGAGGACATGAACTCCACCAGCGGCTCGTAGAAGGGCTTGCCCTTGTGCTCGCCGTAGTGCTGCTCCAGGGTGTCCTGGTCCAGGGTGCGCAGTTCCAGCGCGGTGATCTGCCAGCCGGCCTTGCGCTCGATACGGCTGATGATCTCGCCGGTCAGGCCACGACGGACGGCGTCGGGCTTGAGGAGGACGAGGGTGCGCTGGCTCACGGGGTGGCTCCTTCTGCTGCCGGTGTGCGGTGGGACGAGATTACAGGGCGTGTCCGAGCCCCTGTCACACAGCGTCAGCGGTGCCCGAGGGGGAGGCGGCGGCCTGTGCGGCGAACCTCGCCTTCGCCTCGTCGATCTTGCGTCCGTAGTGCACCGACGCCCACCACAGGGCCCCGAAGAGCACGCCGAGGATGAACATCATCGGCACGACGAAGCCGCTGAGGACGAGGGCGACCTGGAGGGCCCAGCCGAGGGCGACTCCCCCGGGCCGGGTGACCACGCCGCACAGCAGCACGCAGAGGAACATGGCGATGCCGCACACCGTCCACACCGTGGACGTGGTGAGGTCGGCGTCCTTCATGGCGACCAGACCGGCGAAGCCGATGATGAAGAACTCGCCGATCAGGGTGGAGGAACAGAGCGTACGCATGGTGTGGGACCTCAGCCCTTCCCCAGGAGCAGCCGGGCTTCCCCGACGGTGATGACGGAACCGGTGACCAGGACGCCGCCGCCGGCGAACTCGCCCTCCTCCTCGGCGAGCGTGATCGCCGCCTCCAGGGCGTCGGGCAGCCGCGGCTCGACCTGGACGCGCTCCTCGCCGAACACCTCGACGGCGATCGCGGCCAGCTCGTCCACGTCCATGGCACGGTGGCTGGTGTTCCGGGTGACGACGACCTCGGCGAAGATCGGCTCGAAGGCCTCGAGCAGCCCTCGCACGTTCTTGTCGCCGCTGGCCCCGACCACGCCGATCAGCCGGCTGAAGTCGAAGGCCTCGCCGACCGCCTCGGCGGTGGCGCGGGCGCCGGCCGGGTTGTGGGCGGCGTCGAGCACGACGGTCGGGGAGCGCCGGACGACCTCCAGGCGGCCCGGCGCCGACACGGCCGCGAAGGCCTTGCGGACGGTGTCGATCTCCAGGGGCTCGGGCCGCTGGGCGCCCACGCCGAAGAACGCCTCGACGGCGGCGAGGGCCACGGCCGCGTTGTGCGCCTGGTAGGGGCCGTGCAGCGGGAGGTACACGTCGGGGTACTCGCCGCCGACGCCGCGCAGGGTGAGCAGCTGTCCGCCGACGGCGACCTGCCGGGCGACGACCCCGAACTCCAGGCCCTCGCGGGCCACCGTGGCGTCCACCTCGACGGCCTTCTTCAGCAGGACCTGGGCGGCGTCGACGGGCTGCTGGGCGAGGATCACGGTCGCGCCCTGCTTGATGATCCCGCCCTTCTCCGCGGCGATCTCGGCGGGCGTCCCGCCGAGCCGGTCGGTGTGGTCGAGGTCGATGGGGGTGACGACGGCGACGTCCCCGTCGATCACGTTGGTGGCGTCCCAGGAACCGCCCATGCCCACTTCCACGACGGCCACGTCCACGGGGGCGTCGGCGAAGGCGGCGTACGCCATGCCGGTGAGGACCTCGAAGAAGGACAGCCGGTACTCCTGGGCCGCGTCGACCATCTCCACGTACGGCTTGATGTCGTGGTAGGTCTCGATGAACCGCTCGGCGGAGACGGGGGCGCCGTCGAGGCTGACGCGCTCGGTGATCGACTGCACGTGCGGGGAGGTGTACCGCCCGGTGCGCAGGTCGAAGGCGCCGAGGAGCGCCTCGATCATGCGGGCGGTGGAGGTCTTGCCGTTCGTCCCCGTGATGTGGATGGCGGGGTACGCCCGCTGCGGTTCGCCCAGGACGTCCATCAGGGCGGCGATCCTGGCGACGGACGGCTCCAGCTTGGTCTCGCCCCAGCGGGTGGCGAGCTCCGCCTCGACCTCGCGCAGGGCCTTGTCGACCTCGGGGTCCGCGGGCCGGGCGGGCACGTCGGGCTCGGGCGGACCGCCCAGGGTGCGCAGGGTGCGGCTGCCGGCCTCGATCACCGCCAGGTCCGGGTCGCGGTCGGTCTCGGCCGCGATGATCTCCTCGAAGGAGTCGAGGGCATCGGGCTGGTCGTCGTCGTTGCCGTTGGGGGGGAGCTCGCTCACGGGGCCAGTCTACGGACGGCCGCCGACAGACGTAGGCGAAGGCCCCCGGAGCTGTACGTTCCGGGGGCCTTCGCCGACATTCGGGACACGGGGTGCGGGCGTGCCTACGCCTGCGGAAGCCGGTCCAGCTGGGCCTGGATGCGGGCGATGTCCTCGTCCGCCTTCGCCAGCCGGGCGCGGATGCCGTCGACGACCTTGTCGGGCGCCTTGGCGAGGAACGCCTCGTTGCCGAGCTTGCCCTGGGCCTGGGCCTTCTCCTTCTCGGCGGCGGCCAGGTCCTTCGCCAGCCGCTTGCGCTCGGCGGCCACGTCGATCGTGCCGGACAGGTCGAGGGCGACCGTGGCACCCGAGACCGGCAGGGTCGCCGTCGCCGAGAAGTCCTCGCCCTCCGGCTGGAGCCGCAGCAGCTGGCGGATGGCCGCCTCGTGCGGGGCGAGCGCGGTGCCGCCCAGCTCCAGGCGGGCCGGGACCCGCTGGCCGGGCTGGAGGCCCTGGTCGGCGCGGAAGCGGCGGACCTCGGTGATGACCGACTGGAGCGTCTCGATCTCACGCTCGGCGTCGGCGTCCCGGAAGCCGCCCGGCGTGTCGGCGCCGGGAACGGACACGGCCTTCGGCCAGTCGGCGATGACGACGGACTCGCCGCCGGTCAGCGTCGTCCAGAGGGTCTCCGTGACGAACGGGACGACCGGGTGCAGCAGCTTCAGGGTGACGTCGAGGACCTCGCCGAGGACGCGCTTGCTGACCTCGGCCGGTTCGCTGCCCGCCTGGAACGTCGTCTTGGACAGCTCGACGTACCAGTCGAAGACCTCGTCCCACGCGAAGTGGAAGAGGGCGTCGGAGAGCTTGGCGAACTGGAAGTCGTCGTAGAACGCGTCGACTTCGGCGACCACCGAGTTGAGGCGGGACAGGATCCAGCGGTCGGCCGCCGACATCCTGGAGGCGTCCGGCAGCGGGCCCTCGACCGTCGCGCCGTTCATCAGCGCGAAGCGGGTGGCGTTCCAGATCTTGTTGGCGAAGTTGCGGGAGCCCTGGACCCAGTCCTCGCCGATGGGCACGTCGACGCCCGGGTTGGCGCCGCGGGCGAGGGTGAAGCGCAGCGCGTCGGAGCCGTACTTGTCCATCCAGTCCAGCGGGTTGACCGCGTTGCCGAAGGACTTGGACATCTTCTTGCCGAACTGGTCGCGGACCATGCCGTGCAGGGCGATGGTGTGGAACGGCGGGGTGCCGTCCATCGCGTACAGGCCGAACATCATCATCCGGGCGACCCAGAAGAAGAGGATGTCGTAGCCGGTGACCAGGACGGAGTTCGGGTAGAACTTCGCGAGCGACTCGGTCTGTTCGGGCCAGCCGAGGGTGGAGAACGGCCACAGGCCGGAGGAGAACCAGGTGTCGAGGACGTCGGTGTCCTGGTGCCAGCCCTCGCCGGTGGGGGCCTCGTCGTCGGGGCCGACGCAGACGACCTCGCCGTTCGGGCCGTACCAGACGGGGATGCGGTGGCCCCACCACAACTGCCGCGAGATGCACCAGTCGTGGAGGTTGTCGACCCAGTCGAAGTACCGCTTCTCCATCTCCTGCGGGTGGATCTTGACGCGGCCGTCGCGGACGGCGTCGCCGGCGGCCTTCGCCAGCGGTCCGACCTTGACCCACCACTGCATCGACAGGCGGGGCTCGACGGTGGTCTTGCAGCGTGAGCAGTGGCCGACGCTGTGGACGTACGGGCGCTTCTCGGCGACGATCCGGCCCTCGGCGCGCAGCGCGGCGACGATGGCGGAGCGGGCCTCCAGGCGGTCCAGGCCCTGGAAGGGGCCGTGGGCCGTGATGACGGCGTGCTCGTCCATGATCGTGAGGGACGGCAGGCCGTGGCGTCGGCCGATCTCGAAGTCGTTCGGGTCGTGGGCCGGGGTGACCTTGACGGCGCCGGTGCCGAACTCGGGGTCGACGTGCTCGTCGGCGACGACGGGGATGGAGCGGTCGGTCAGCGGGAGACGGATCTCCTTGCCGACCAGGTGCTTGTAGCGCTCGTCGTCGGGGTGGACGGCGACGGCCGTGTCACCGAGCATCGTCTCGGCGCGGGTGGTCGCGACGACGATGGTGTCGTCGCCCTCGCCGTACGTCATGGAGACGAGCTCGCCGTCGTCGTCCTGGTACTCGACCTCGATGTCCGAGATGGCGGTGAGGCAGCGCGGGCACCAGTTGATGATGCGCTCGGCGCGGTAGATCAGCTCGTCGTCGAAGAGCCGCTTGAAGATGGTCTGGACTGCCTGGGAGAGGCCCTCGTCCATGGTGAACCGCTCACGCGACCACGCGACACCGTCACCGAGGCGCCGCATCTGGCCGCTGATCTGCCCGCCGGACTCGCCCTTCCACTGCCAGACGCGCTCGACGAAGGCCTCGCGGCCCAGGTCGTGCCGCGACTTGCCCTCCTTGCCCAGCTCGCGCTCGACGACGTTCTGGGTCGCGATGCCGGCGTGGTCCATGCCGGGCTGCCACAGCGTCTCGAAGCCCTGCATGCGCTTGCGGCGGGTCAGGGCGTCGATGAGGGTGTGCTCGAAGGCGTGGCCGAGGTGCAGGCTGCCCGTGACGTTCGGCGGCGGGATGACGACGGTGAACGGCGGCTTGTCGCTCTTGGCGTCGGCCTCGAAGTAGCCCCGCTCGACCCAGCGCTCGTACAGCGGCGCCTCTACGTCGGCCGGCGCGTACTGGGTCGGCAGTTCGGTCGTGGGCGCTGGGGGCTGCTGCTGAGCGTTGTCGGTCACGGGGCCAGTTTAGGGGTGTCACCGCGCCGTCCCGAAACGCCTTTGTTCTGTAACGGTGGGGCCCCCGCCGCCGTGACCGCACCGGGATTGAGTCAGGATGTGAAAATCGCATAAGCGTCTGGAGGGGAACCCCGTCATGAGCTACAACCAGCCGGGCCCGTACGGCGGGCAGCAGCCTCAGCAGCCCGGCCCGTACGGCCAGCCGGGCCCGTACGGCCAGCAGCCGCAGGCTCCCCAGCCCGGCTACGGGTACCCCCAGCAGCCCCCGCAGGCCACCCCGCCCCAGACGCCGCCGTACGGCCAGCAGCCCCAGCAGCCCGGCCCGTACGGCCAGCAGCCGCCCACCCCGCCCTACGGCCAGCAGCCCCCGTACGGCCAGGCCCCGTACGGCCAGGCCCCCTACGGCGTCCCCCAGCCGCCGGCCCCGGGCGGCGGCAAGAAGAAGCTCGGCCTCATCATCGGCGCGGTCGCGGCGGTCGCCGTCGTCGGCGTGGGCGCGGCCCTCGTCCTGGGCGGCAACTCGGGCTCGGGCGGCCTGGAGGACGACGGCGCGCACAAGCTGACGACGCCGGAGACGGTGCTCGACGAGTACAAGCGGGTCGGCAAGGGCAACCAGGTCAGCGACTCCGACAACGCGAAGGACATGGAGAAGAGCGGCGTCAAGGGCGGCACGGCGGTCCTCGGTCAGTGGTCGACCGCGGACCTGAGCAACTACGACCCCGAGGACCCCTCCACGCTGCCCAGCCAGTCCGAGCTGCTGACCGCCAAGGGCATGACGATGGTGGGCGGTTACGGGGAGATCGCCGACCCGCAGGCGACCCTGGACAAGTTCTTCGCCTCCATCCAGAAGCAGGTCAAGGACAGTTCCACCAGCGACACCGGGACGATGCAGAACGCGGAACTGGTCGGCGAGCCGGAGGAGGTCGAGATCGACGGCGCGGTCGCCAAGTGCCAGTCGACGAAGAGCACCAACGCGCTCACCAAGAAGGAGTCGACCGACTGGTTCTGCGCCTGGGCCGACTACAGCACGGTCGCCATGGTCTCGCCGGGCGACAACACCGGCACGGGCGTGAACAAGGCCACCACGGTCGACCTCACCACGAAGCTGCGGGAGCAGATCCGCGTCAAGGCCTGACGCGCCCGCCGCACGACGGACACGACGGAAGGGCCCCGGTCACCCGACCGGGGCCCTTCGTACGTCTCGTCCGTCCCTCGCTACGCCGTCTACGCCGTCTTCTGCTCGCCCGGCCCCCGGCCGCCTCGGACGTCCCGCGGGATCAGGGTCGGGTTGACGTTGGAGAGCACGACGTCCGCCGTGATGACCACGCGGGCCACGTCCTTGCGGGACGGGACCTCGTACATCACCGCTTGGAGGACTTCCTCCATGATGGCGCGCAGGCCGCGCGCGCCGGTCTGGCGCAGGATGGCCTGGTCGGCGATGGCCTCCAGGGCCTCACGCTCGAAGTCCAGTTCCACGCCGTCGAGTTCGAAGAGGCGCTGGTACTGCTTCACCAGCGCGTTGCGCGGCTCGACGAGGATCTGGAGCAGGGCCTCGCGGTCCAGGTTGTGGACCGAGGTGATCACGGGGAGGCGGCCGATGAACTCGGGGATCATGCCGAACTTGACCAGGTCCTCGGGCATGACGTCCTCGAACTGGTCCTTGGCCTCGATCTCCCGCTTCGAGCGGATCGTCGCGCCGAAGCCGATGCCCTTGGCGCCGGCCCGGGACTCGATGATCTTCTCCAGGCCCGAGAAGGCACCGCCCACGATGAACAGCACGTTCGTCGTGTCGATCTGGATGAACTCCTGGTGCGGGTGCTTGCGTCCGCCCTGCGGCGGGACCGAGGCCGTGGTGCCCTCGAGGATCTTCAGCAGGGCCTGCTGGACGCCCTCGCCCGAGACGTCGCGGGTGATCGAGGGGTTCTCGCTCTTGCGCGCGACCTTGTCGATCTCGTCGATGTAGATGATCCCGGTCTCGGCCTTCTTGACGTCGTAGTCCGCGGCCTGGATCAGCTTGAGCAGGATGTTCTCGACGTCCTCGCCCACGTACCCGGCCTCGGTGAGCGCGGTGGCGTCGGCGATCGCGAACGGTACGTTCAGCATGCGCGCCAGGGTCTGCGCGAGGAGGGTCTTGCCCGAGCCCGTGGGGCCCAGCAGCAGGATGTTGGACTTCGCCAACTCGATGGCGTCCTCACGGCCTTGGCCGCCGCCGTGCTCACCGGCCTGGACGCGCTTGTAGTGATTGTACACCGCGACCGACAGGGCCTTCTTGGCCGGCTCCTGGCCCACCACGTAGCCCTCGAGGAACTCGTAGATCTCGCGCGGCTTCGGGAGTTCCTCCCAGCGGACCTCGCTCGTCTCCGCGAGCTCTTCCTCGATGATCTCGTTGCAGAGATCGATGCACTCGTCGCAGATGTACACACCGGGCCCTGCGATGAGCTTCTTGACCTGCTTCTGGCTCTTGCCGCAGAACGAGCACTTGAGCAGATCGCCGCCGTCACCGATGCGTGCCACGGTGTGCTTCCCCTTCGCCTGGGAAACGACTGGACGTCTTCCGAGTCCAGCGTCTCCTGGTGCTGCCTTATGTCGACGGTACCTTGCCGGGCCCCACGTTCGGGCCCCCCTTGGCACGGTTCACTTCCACGTGGACCGTGTCACACCATGCCAAGGGGCGGCAGACGATACTCCTCCGCCCGCGTCAGCGCAGGTCGGCGTTGTTCATCTTGCGGGTCGAGATGATCTGGTCGATCAGGCCGTACGCCAGCGCGTCCTCGGCCGTGAGGATCTTGTCGCGCTCGATGTCCTCGCGGATCTTCTCGATCGGCGTGGTGGAGTGCTTGGCCAGCATCTCCTCCAGCTGTCCGCGCATCCGCAGGATCTCGTTGGCGGCGATCTCCAGGTCGGAGACCTGACCGCGGCCGGTCTCGCTGTACGGCTGGTGGATCAGCACGCGGGCGTTCGGCAGCGCCATGCGCTTGCCGGGCGTGCCGGCGGCCAGCAGGATCGCGGCGGCGGAGGCCGCCTGGCCCATGCAGACCGTCTGGACGTCGGGCTTCACGAACTGCATCGTGTCGTAGATCGCGGTCAGCGCCGTGAAGGAGCCGCCGGGGCTGTTGATGTAGATCGAGATGTCCCGGTCGGGGTCCATCGACTCCAGGCACAGCAGCTGCGCCATGACGTCGTTGGCGGAGGCGTCGTCGATCTGCACGCCGAGGAAGATCACGCGCTCCTCGAACAGCTTCGCGTACGGGTCGTACTCGCGGATGCCCTGGGAGGTGCGCTCGACGAAGCGCGGGATGACGTAGCGGGACTCGGCGCGGGGGCCGGTGTATTCGGCCTCGGTGCGGGCGTAGAGGCCGCTGCCGGGGAAGTCGTTCACGGTGTCTCCTGGAAAGAGGGCTGGGGCGGTGGACGTAGGGGGCTGAGAGGGGCGCCGACGGCCTCGGGGGCGGCCGGTGTCGGCGCGGAGCCCCCTGGGCCGTGACGAGCCCGTACTAGGCCGCCCCGGTACCGCCGCCGCCCGGCATGCCGGCGGCCGTGGGGATGACGTCGTCGATGAGGCCGTACTCCTTGGCCTCGAAGGCGTCGAACCAGCGGTCACGGTCCGAGTCCCGGGTGATCTGCTCGATGGTCTGGCCCGTGTGCTGGGACGTGAGCTCGGCCATGCGCCGCTTGGTGTGCAGCAGCCGCTCGGCGTGGATCTTGATGTCCGAGGCCGAGCCCGCCAGACCGGCGGAGGGCTGGTGGATCAGGATCTCGGCGTTCGGCAGCGCGAAGCGCTTGCCGGGCGTACCGGCGCTGAGCAGGAACTGGCCCATCGAGGCCGCGAGGCCCATCGCGATGGTCACCACGTCGTTCTTGATGTACTGCATGGTGTCGTAGATCGCCATGCCGGCCGTGATCGAACCGCCCGGACTGTTGATGTACATGTAGATGTCCTTGTCCGGGTCGGCGGCAAGGAGCAACAGCTGTGCGGTGATCTTGTTGGCGATGTCGTCGTCGACCGGCTGGCCGAGGAAGATGATCCGCTCGCCGAGCAGCCGGTTGTAGACATGGTCGCCGAGGCCACCACCGATGGAAGGCTCACCGGCGGCGGAGGGCATCAGATTCGTCACGTATCCACCTGCTCGTCTTGTCGACGGCGTCCGGGCCGTCTCACGTGTACTGCTGGGGGCAACGGGGACTCCCCTGCCCTCGTATTCATGGACCCTAACGCGCGGGTCCCTTCGGAGAATCCCGGAGAGGTGAGTGTTCGCCCGGGGCGTAGCCGGGCCGCCGGCGGTGGGGCCCGGCGTCGCGCGGATCGTGGACGGGTGCGGGCCGCGCCGCCGGTCGCCCGTACGGCGGAGCCGCACCCCGGCAGGGCCTCGCGCCCCCTCGGGCAGAGGGACGGGCCCCGGGACGAGGTGTCCCGGGGCCCGTCGTGCACGCGTCGGAGGCGGTGCGGGTGCGAGGCTCAGGCCTCGGGCTTGTCCTCGGCGGACTCGGCGGCGTCCTCCGTGGTGGCCTCGGCGGCCTCGTCCTCCTCGTCGTCCAGGTCGACGATCTCGCCGTTGGTGTCCTTCACCGTGGCGGACTCGACGACCACGGCCAGGGCCTTGCCGCGGGCGACCTCGCCGACGAGGAGCGGAACCTGACCGCCCTCGACGACCGCCTGCGCGAACTGGTCGGGGGACATGCCGGAGGAGGCGGCGCGGCGCATGAGGTGCTCGGTCAGCTCCTCCTGGTTCACGTTCAGCTTCTCGCGCTTGACCAGCTCGTCGAGGACGAACTGGGTCTTGATGCCCTTGACCGCGGCCTCGCGGGTCTCGGTCTCGAACTCCTCGGCGGTCTTGCCCTGGAGCTCCAGGTACTTGTCGAGGGTCAGACCCATCTGGCCGAGCTGGTGGTGCTCCAGGTTGTGCTTGCGGGTGTTGATCTCGTCCTCGAGCAGCTTCTCGGGGACGGGCACCTCGACGAGCTCCAGGAGCTTCTCCAGGACGCGCTCCTGGGCCTGGGTGGCCTGGTCGTACTGCTTCATGTTCGCGAGGCGCTTGCGGCTGTCCGCCCTCAGCTCCTCGAGCGTGTCGAACTCGGAGGCGAGCTGCGCGAACTCGTCGTCCAGCTCGGGCAGTTCGCGGGCGGCGACCTGGGTGACCTTGACGGTGACCTCGGCCTCCTTGCCGGCCGCGGAGCCGCCCTTCAGCTCGGAGGTGAAGGTGGCCTCGCCACCGGCCTCCAGGCCCTTGACGGCGTCGTCGATGCCCTCGAGGAGCTCGCCCGAGCCGATCGTGTAGGAGACGCCGTCGGCGACGCCGTCCTCCAGGACCTCGCCGTCGACCTTGGCCTCGAGGTCGACCGTGACGACGTCGCCGTCCTCGGCGGCGCGCTCGACCGGGGAGGTCGAGGCGAAGCGCTCACGGAGCTGCTCGACGGACTTCTCCACGTCCTCGTCGCTGACCTCGACGGCGTCGACCTCGACCTCGATGGAGGAGAAGTCCTCCGGCAGCTCGAGGGCGGGACGGATGTCGACCTCGGCGGTGAAGTTCAGCGTCTCGCCGTCCTTCAGCTCCGTGATGTCGACCTCGGGCTGACCGAGGACGTCCAGCTCGGCCCCGTTGACGGCCTCCGTGTAGAACTTCGGAAGCGCGTCGTTGACGGCCTCCTCCAGCACCGCCCCGCGGCCGAACCGCTGGTCGATGATCCGGGCGGGGATCTTGCCCTTGCGGAAGCCCTTCACCGTGACCTGCTGGTTGATCTTCTTGTACGCCGCGTCGAGGCTGTCCTTGAGCTCCTCGAAGGGCACCTCGACAGTGAGCCGAACCCGAGTCGGGTTCAGGGTCTCCACGGCGCTCTTCACGGTTCGGTCTCCTTGTGGCTGACTTCTCGGGTTTCGCCGGAACCTGACAGGTCCGGCGATTCAGCGCCCGGGACACTTCGAGGCCGGTGGGCCGGGACACACGGGCGCGCAGTCTGCATAGTAGCCGCAGCAGCTGCGGCCACCCAAAAGACGATCCCCCGGTGCGGCGCCGGCACGATCACGCAGGATGGCGCACGGATGACGCAGATGGTCGGGGTGGCGGGATTTGAACCCACGGCCTTCCGCTCCCAAAGCGGACGCGCTACCAAGCTGCGCCACACCCCGTCTGGTGCGACACGTAGGGTACATGCCCGCAGGCCGCACGGCGGCCGCATTCACGAGGGTCCGGCGGGCCCCGGGCGCGGCGCGCGAAGGAGGTGTGCGACGAGGGGCGCCGACCCGCTACGATGCCTGAGGCGCCGCGGTCGACCGACCTGCGGTCCACGTGTGCGGGCGTAGCTCAATGGTAGAGCCCTAGTCTTCCAAACTAGCTACGCGGGTTCGATTCCCGTCGCCCGCTCTGTACGGCTCAGGGCCAGGTCAGAGGATCATTCCTCCGCCTGGCCCTGACGCGTTTCCGGGGTCGTGCTCGGTCCGACGTGTCCCCCGCGTGCCCCTCGCACGGGAACGGCGCGGAAGCCGCTGATCCCTGTCGGCGGTCGCCGGCCTCTCCCGGCCGGCCGCCGGTCCTCCCTAGAAGCTGATCGAGTTGATCGTTTCGGCGAGGGAGTCGAGGAAGCGGTTGATCGACGGGGCCATGCCCGTCGAGGCGAGGAAGAAGCCGAAGAGGATCGCGACGACGGCGGGGCCCGCCTTGATCGACCCGCCTCTGATCAGGACGACCAACACGATCGCCAACAGCAGCACCACTGACAGTGAAATGGCCACAACTGATCACACATCCTCGGTCGGTCCGCACTCCCGGCCCGGGGACGCGACACGCGCACCCCGCCAGAGAACATCGTGCCACCAACACGGCCTCCCTATGCGGCCGCTGACGCATCCTCGGTCACAACCGTGCACGCCCGATCACTTCACACCGCCCGCCAGGCCTTGCCGTACAGCAATTCACGGGCACGGTCCGCACGCGAATTCACAACTGGCCCGCAGGTAATTCGAATTGTGGGCACACGATCTTCGAGGACATTCAGCGACCACCCGTTGTGCACCTTTTAGTCGGCATGAATCGTGACATACAAGGCGTGGAAGCGGGCGACCAGTTGGCACCGGCCGGAAATCCCGAGGAATGAGATCGCGATGACGAGGAAGGTTTTACGGACCGCCACGGACAACGCTAGGGTGCCTCAGATGTTCCACGCCGCTTCGTCTCTCGTGCCGAGTCCCAGCTCAACCGCGAACGAGAAAGATCAGTACCGATCGTCCCCGGACAGACGGTCGAAGCAGCGTGACGCGTTCTTCGACAACGCCAAGTACCTGGCGATCGTGCTGGTCGCCATCGGCCACTCCTGGGAGCCGCTGAAGGGCGACAGCCGGGTACTTCAAGCCACCTACCAGTTCGTGTACGCGTTCCACATGCCGGCGTTCATCGTCGTCTCCGGCTACTTCTCGCGGAGCTTCGACGGCAGTCCGGCCCGGCTGAAGCGCCTGGTGACCGGTGTCGTCGTGCCGTACGTCGTCTTCGAGACCGCCTATCCGCTGTTCAAGCGGGTCGTCGACCACGACCCGCAGGCCGCCGTCACGCTCCTCGACCCGTACTACCTGACGTGGTTCCTGTGCGCGCTGTTCATCTGGCGGCTGACCACGCCGGTGTGGAAGACGATCCGCCATCCGCTACCGGTGGCCCTGGGCATCGCCCTCCTGGCATCCGCCGCACCGGGTATCGGCGGCAGCCTCGACCTCCAGCGCGTCCTGCAGTTCCTGCCCTACTTCGTGCTGGGCCTGTGCCTGCGGCCCGAGCACTTCCGGATGGTGCGCAACTGGCCGGTGCGGATCGCGGCCGTGCCGGTGTCCGCCTTCGCGCTGGTCTTCTCCTGGTGGGCGGTGCCGCGGATGGACACCGGGTGGCTGTACCACCGTGCCTCCGCCCAGGAGCTGGGCGTGCCGTGGTGGGTGGGGCCCTTCATGCAACTCGCGCTGTTCGGCTGCTCGCTGCTGCTGACCGCCTGCTTCTTCTCCTGGGTGCCGGGGCGCACGATGTGGTTCACGACGCTCGGCGCGGGCACGCTCTACGGCTATCTGCTGCACGGCTTCCTGATCAAGGGCGCGGACTACCGCGGCCTGTTCGAGTTCGACGCGCTGCACCGGCCGCTCGGCGAGATCGCCGTCACCGTGGCCGTCGCCGCCGCCGTCACCCTGCTGTGCACCAAGCCCGTCCGGTGGGCGTTCCGGGGTGTGATGGAGCCGAGGATGGACTGGGCGTTCAAGCGGGACACCACCGTTCCCGAGCAGGCCCGCGTCCCGGAGCGGCAGGCGGTGCGGGAGCGCGAGAAGGTCGACGCCTAGGGTCCTCCTCCGGGTCTGCCTCCGGGTCTTCCTCCGGCCGGATCAGCCGGAGGAAGCCGGATCAGGGAGTTCCGGGGAAGGCCTGGGCCTTCTCCAGGCCGAGGAGGGCGCGCATGCGGGCGTACTTCTCGGTCAGGCGGGTGCGGGTCGGCTCGGCCAGGGCGGCCAGCCGGGCCGGGTCGGCGTTGTGCGCCAGGTCGGACTCCTTCACCAGCAGCGCGCCCGGGGTGGCGAGGACGCGTTCCGCGTACTCCTCCGGGGTCTCCCCCGCCCGCTTGGTGACGGCCGCCACGATGTCCTTCGTGCGGTCGCTCAGGGCCGCCTCGCGCAGCCAGGCCCCGGAGAGGGCGTCGTCCTCGACGGCGTCGTGCAGCCAGGCCGCCGCGATCTGGTCGGGGTCGCCGCCCCGGGACCGTACGCCCTCCGCGACGGCCTGGAGGTGTTCGGCGTAGGGGCGGCCCGCCTTGTCGGTCTGGCCCTCGTGGGCGGCGCGGGCGAGGGCCTCGACCTCGGGGACGGTGAGCATGAGGACCCTTCTACCGGAGTCCGGCCGCCCGGGTCTACAGCAGCGAGGCCGCCTGGGCCGTCGGGCCCTCGCGGCAGACCAGGAGCAGGGCGCGGTCGTCGTTGACGTCCTTGGCGACGGCCTCGATCAGGTGCCAGGCCGCCCCCTGGAAGCCGCCGGCGACATAGCGGTCGGCCTCGCCGGTGAGGCGGTCGATGCCCTCGACGATGTCGCGGTCGGAGGTCTCCACCAGGCCGTCGGTGAACAGCATCAGCACGTCGCCGGGGCGCAGCGAGCCCTTCACCGGGTCGAACTGGGCGCCCTCGTACACGCCGAGCAGCGGGCCCTCCGCGGCCTTCTCCTCCCAGCGGCCGCTGCCGGCGCTGAGCTGGAGGCCCGGCGGGTGGCCCGCGGAGTACAGCTCGTAGTCGCCGGAGTCGAGGTCGAGGACGAGGTGGATGGAGGTGGCGAAGCCCTCGTCCCAGTCCTGGCGGAGGAGGTAGCCGTTGGCGGCCGGGAGAAAGGCGTGCGGGGGCAGGGAGCCGAGCAGACCGCCGAAGGCGCCGGACAGCAGCAGGGCCCGCGAGCCCGCGTCCATGCCCTTGCCGGAGACGTCCGTGAGGACGACCTCCATGGTGCGGCCGCCGTTGGTGCGGGCCGCGACGACGAAGTCGCCGGAGAACGACTGGCCGCCGGCCGGCCGCAGCGCCATCTCGCGGTGCCAGCCCCGCGGCAGCGTCGGCAGCTTGCTCTGCACCCGGATGCGTTCGCGCAGGTCGAAGAGCATGGTGCCGCCGCGCCGCCAGGGCACGCCGACCCGGCTGCGGAACTGGGCGATGAGCAGGCCGACGAAACCGCAGGCGGCGACGACCAGCACGACGCCCGGCGTGACCCGGGACGGGCCCTCGGTGTACGGGCCGAGTCGCACCGACTCCACGATCAGCGCCGTGGCCGCCGCCGCGTACAGGCCGAGCAGACTCGCCGGGCGCAGCACGAGGCCGCCGGCGACGATCGGCAGGACCAGGGCGGCCGGTGAGCACCAGACCGGGTCGGCGAGCGTGGTGGCCGCGATCACCGGGACGGTGAGCAGCAGGCCGGCCAGCGCGATCCAGTCCGAGCCGTCGCCGCGGAAGTAGTCCACGGCGCTTCTGCGCAGGCCGGTGCGGACCCGGTGCACCAGGTGCTTCAACCGGGCCGTCAACGTCTCGGCTTCCGCGCGCCGCTGTCGTCCTGCTGCCATTAGTTCGGGACCCTATCCATCCGACCCGGCGCTTGGCACGGGAGGTCCCACTTGTCCCCCGTCCGAGGCTCGACTTCACAGTGAACGCCACGGAAAGCGCTCGCGTCGCCAGGAGGGAGAAATCCCCTGTCTCGTCCCGCATTGCGCTGGTAGGCGTGGATCCATGCCGGCTGGGGCGGCGGGTCGTGCGGACCTCGTCCCCGGCATCCGGCGGCCCGGACCCACCGGGCACCGGTCGACGGGGGCTGGAGGTGGAGGACGCCTTCCGCCCCTGGAACAACGGGCGTTGGCGGCCGACCGGGGACACGGGGGCTGCTCCCGTACGCCGGGTGCGGCGGATCTCTCCTCGTCCGTACGGGAGTTGGGGCGGCGCATCTCGGCGTCTCCGTCAGCGCGTCGGCGCGTCGGCGCGTCGGCGCGGGCCGGGCTGGTGCGGGAGACGCGGGCGGGGCGGCGGCGGGGCCTCGGTGGGGTGCGGGGCGCCCGGTCAGGGCTTCTGGCAGGTGGGGCACCAGAAGAGGTTGCGGGCCGCGAGAGGGGCGGTGCGGACGATGTCGCCGCAGAGGTGGCAGGGCTGGTGGGCGCGGCGGTAGACGTACACCTCGCCGCCGTGGTCGTCGACGCGGGGCGGGCGGCCCATCGCCTCCGGGGTGTGTTCCGGGCGGACCGTGTCGATGCGGTTGTTGCGCACGCCCTCGCGCATCAGGGCGACCAGGTCCGACCACATCGCCGTCCACTCGGCGGGGGTGATGTCCTCGCCGGCGCGGTAGGGGTCGATGCCGTGGCGGAAGAGGACCTCGGCGCGGTAGACGTTGCCGACGCCCGCGATGACCTTCTGGTCCATGAGGAGGGCGGCGATCGTCGTACGGCTGCGGGAGACACGGCGGTACGCCCGCTCCGGGTCGGCGTCCGCACGCAGGGGGTCCGGGCCCAGGCGGTCGTGTATCGCCCGCTTCTCCGCGTCCGTGATCAGGGCGCAGGTCGTCGGGCCGCGCAGGTCCACATGGCCGGCGGGGCCGACGAGGCGGAGACGGACGGTGTCCGTGGGCGGGGGCACGGGGGTGTCCGGGGCCGTGTCGCCGAAGGTGACCTTGCCGAAGAGGCCCAGGTGGATGTGGACCCAGTTGTCCCCGGCGAAGCCCAGGAAGAGGTGCTTGCCGTGGGCCTCGGTGCGGGTGAGTTCCGTGCCGGTGAGCAGGGCGGCGGCGTCGGAGAACTTGCCCTGCGGGCTGGTCACCCGCGGCGCGCTCGCGGCGAAACGGGCGTAGTCCTGGGCCAGGCGGTGGATGGTGTGCCCTTCCGGCACGGTGGGGTCCTCTCGGTCGTTCCTCGTCGCCCACCCGCCCGGCTCGGTCCGACGGGAGGTCCGACCCGACCCGGGGCTCCGACCCGACCCGGGGCTCCGACCCGGCCCGGGGCTCCGACTCGGTCCGGGGCTCCGGGCCGGCCCCGCAGGGGTCCCGGCGCGGACTCCGCAGGGGTCCCGGCGCAGGCTCCGCAGGGGTCCCGGCGCGGACTCCGGCAACGGGTCACCCCGCCGGAGCCGGCCGTCGCGTGCTCAGGCCTGCGGGTGGTGGGACGGGATCGGGGGGAGTTCCGAGGTCGTCTCGTACGCCGCCAGCATGTCGATGCGGCGGATGTGGCGCTCGTCGCCCGAGAAGGGGGTGGCCAGGAAGGTCTCGACGAACTTCGTCGCCTCGTCCCGGGTGTGCATGCGGGCGCCCACCGCGACGACATTGGCGTTGTTGTGCTGGCGGCCGAGGGAGGCCGTCTCCTCGCTCCACGCGAGGGCGGCTCGGACGCCCTTCACCTTGTTCGCGGCGATCTGCTCGCCGTTCCCGGAGCCGCCGATGACGATGCCGAGGGCGTCGGGGTCGGCGGCGGTCCGCTCGGCCGCGCGCAGGCAGAAGGGCGGGTAGTCGTCCTGGGCGTCGTAGATGTGCGGGCCGCAGTCGACCGGGTCGTGACCCGCCTCCTTCAGCCATTCGACGAGGTGGTTCTTGAGTTCGAAGCCGGCATGGTCCGAGCCGAGATACACGCGCATGGCACGAGTGTGACACGGGCGCCGCCGGGTGGCAGCGCCGGGTGGCATGCCGGAAAAGTGTGAGCAACGCAATAGAAGCTCAGGAAAACCTCAAGTAACAATCCGGAATCAAAGGTTCCTGAATCCATTCACCTCGGATTCACTGGACCGGCTCGTACGCCCCTGTACGGCCCGTACACCGCTCGTACGGGAGTTCCCCTCACGCGGCGCAAAGGAAATCCGTCCCATGACTTCGCAGCCGACCCTGACGAAGACCGGAAACGGCCCTGGAGACCCGGAAGAACCCCGCTCCGGTCTCCAGGCGGGCCTCAAGAACCGTCATCTCTCGATGATCGCCATCGGCGGGGTCATCGGAGCCGGACTGTTCGTCGGATCGAGTTCCGGCATCGCCACCGCCGGGCCCGGCATCCTCCTGTCCTACGCGCTCGTCGGCACGCTCGTGGTGCTGGTGATGCGGATGCTGGGCGAGATGTCCGCGGCCAACCCGACCTCGGGTTCCTTCTCCGCGCACGCCGACCGCGCGCTCGGCCCCTGGGCGGGTTTCTCCATCGGCTGGCTGTACTGGTTCTTCTGGGTCGTCGTGCTGGCCGTCGAGGCCACCGCCGGTGCGGCGATCCTCGAGTCGTGGATCCCCGCCGTCCCGCAGTGGGGGTGGGCGCTCATCGTGATGATGGTGCTGACCGCCACCAACCTCGTCTCCGTCGGCTCCTACGGCGAGTTCGAGTTCTGGTTCGCCGGCATCAAGGTCGTCGCCATCGGTGCCTTCATCGTCGTCGGCGGGCTCGCCGTGTTCGGCGTGCTGCCCGGTGTCGACAGCGACAAGGCGGGCGTCGGCAACCTCGTCGACCACGGCGGCTTCCTGCCCAACGGGCCCGGCGCCATCCTCACCGGCGTCCTGCTCGTCGTCTTCTCCTTCATGGGCAGCGAGATCGCGACGCTGGCCGCCGGTGAGTCGGAGAACCCGCAGCGGGCGGTCACGAAGTCCACCAACAGCATCATCTGGCGCATCGCCGTCTTCTACCTCGGGTCGATCTTCGTCGTGGTCACCCTGCTGCCGTGGAACGACCCCTCCATCAAGGAGAAGGGCTCCTACGTCGCCGCCCTCGACTCGCTCGGCATCGCGCACGCCGGTCAGATCATGAACTTCATCGTGCTGACCTCGGTGCTGTCCTGCCTGAACTCCGGGCTCTACACGGCCTCCCGCATGGCCTTCTCGCTCGGTGAGCGCGGGGACGCGCCGAAGGCGTTCGCGCGGACCACCTCGCGCGGCGTGCCGATGGCCGCGATCATCGCCTCCGTGGTGTTCGGGTTCGTCGCCGTCTTCTTCAACTACAAGTTCCCGGACTCCGTCTTCCTCTTCCTCGTCAACTCCAGCGGCGCGGTCGCCCTGTTCGTGTGGCTGGTGATCTGCTTCTCGCAGCTGCGGATGCGGAAGATCATCCAGGCCGAGGCGCCGGAGAAGCTGGTCGTCCGGATGTGGCTGTACCCCTACCTGACCTGGGCCACGGCCGCGCTCATCGTGTTCGTCCTCGGCTACATGCTGACCGACACCGAGCACGACGGCCGGGAGACCGTGCAGCTGTCGCTGCTCGTCGCCGCGATCGTCGTCGCCGTCGCCTTCCTCAAGCAGCGGCTGAAGGCGCGGCAAGAGGTACGGGACGAGGAGCGGGCCGAGGCGTAGTCCCGGCCGGCCGGTCGCCCCTCGGGGCGCGGGCCGCGGTCCGCATCGGTGGAGGGGCCCGTACCCACGGGCCCCTTTTCCGTACCCCCACCGCCGCCGGCCTGCGATCCCGGCAGGGGGGAGGCCGTACCGCCCGGACACGCAAGAGGCCCGCCCGGACACCTCGCGGTGCGACCGGGCGGGCCTCTTCCGACGGATTCCCCGTGCTGGGCCGCTCCGCGGCTGGGGCCTGTCCGGCGGATCAAGTCGGAGGAAACCTGTGGCGCCTTGGAGCCGAGGTGAGTGGGGTCCGGTGCGTTCGGCTGCGAGGCGGAGGGGGGCGTCGACGCGGTGGGGGCACCTCCCGGCCGAAGGCCGGGGGACGTCGGCGACCGACGACAACGCCGCTGGGGGCACCCCCTCCGGGGGAGGGCGTGCCGGACCCCGCGTCTCCGGCATGATCCGCCGGACAGCACACCTAGCGCTTGACGAGCTTCCAGGCGGTGGGCAGCAGACCCATCGCGAGGACGGCCTTGAGGGCGTCGCCGATCAGGAAGGGGGTGAGGCCGGCCGCGATCGCGGCGGAGGCGGAGATGCCGGCGGCGTAGGCGAGGTAGGGCACGCCGACGGCGTAGACGATCGCCTCGCCCACCAGCATCGCGCCCGCCATGCGCAGGACCGAGCGGTCGGCGCCGCGGCGGGCCAGGGCGCCGACGACCGTCGAGGCGAGGATCATGCCGAGGACGTATCCGAAGGAGACCGCGGCGGCGCCGGACCCGCCCTCCGCGAACCACGGGACGCCCGCGACGCCGACCAGGGCGTAGAGGGCGAGGGAGAGGAAGCCGCGCCGGGCGCCGAGGGTGGTGCCGACCAGCAGGGCGGCGAACGTCTGGCCGGTCACCGGCACCGGGGAGCCGGGCACGGGGACCGCGATCTGGGCAGCGATGCCGGTGAGCGCGGCGCCGCCGAGCACGAGCGCGACGTCCCGGACGCGGGAGGCCGGGATGAGGTCGGCGAGGACCCGTCCGGGGCTGACGGGGGTGGCGGCGGCGGTGCTCATGGAATCTCCGCGGAGATAGGTGCGGTCGGGGACACCGTGACGCTATCCCAGCGGACTCGGCGCGATCACCGTCAGCCGTCGACAAACGGGCGAGCGGCGTCTTGGTGGGCTCCGGACAAAGGCGGCCGGTTACACGCGGTACGGCGTGACCCTGGTCACTGAGGTGCCGTGGCGGCGGCAACGCGGGGCGGGTGGCGGGTCTCTGTAGGTTCTCGCCAAACGCGACCGCCGCACGGGCGGAAAGAGGGAGACCCCCGCGAGGACGTGACTCGCGGGGGTCTCCGCTCGGAGCGGCCGGCTCTACAGGTTGCTGAAGTCGGGGCCCTTGGTGCGGGACCTCTTGATCTCGTAGAAGCCGGGCACGGAGGCGACCGCCAGGGTGCCGTCCCACAGCCGCGCGGCCTCCTCGCCCTTCGGGGCCGGGGTGACGACCGGGCCGAAGAAGGCGATCTGCTCGCCGTCGGGGCCGGGCACGGCGATGACGGGGGTGCCGACGTCCTGGCCGACCTTGTCGATGCCCTCCTTGTGGGAGGCGCGCAGCTCGGCGTCGAACTCGAAGTTCTCCTGGTCGGCGTACTCGATGAGGTCGGCGGGCAGTCCGGCGTCCTCCAGGGCACCGGCGATGGCCTCCAGGGTCGGGCCCTCGCCGTTGTTGTGGAAGCGGGTGCCGAGCGCGGTGTAGAGCGGGCCGAGCACCTCGGCGCCGTGCTTCTGCCAGGCGGCGGTCACCACCCGGATCGGCTTCCAGGCCTTGGTGGTGAGCAGCTCCCGGTAGTCCTCGGGCAGCTCGTCGAGCTTGTCCTCGTTGAGCACGGCCAGGCTCATCACGTGCCAGCGCACCTCTATGTCACGGACCTTCTCCACTTCCAGCACCCAGCGGGAGGTCATCCAGGCCCAGGGGCACAGCGGGTCGAACCAGAAGTCGACGGGGGTCTTCTGCGACATGTCTCTCCTCAGCGGGAAGCCTTTCCTTGGTGAACGCCACGGCACGCGCCGGTCATTCCCCGCTGACGGCCGTCAGGGGCACATGGCAGGATCGGTGCTGTCCACAGCCATTGCGCAGACGCATCGAGGGAGTACCGCCCGTGCCCGGTGAGAACCTGTCCCGTGACGAGGCCCGGGAGCGGGCCGCCCTGCTGTCCGTCGACGGGTACGACGTGTCCCTCGACGTGCGGTCGGCGATCGGCGACGCGGCCGGTGACGGGGGCGGCGGGACGGCCGGTGACGGGAGCGGTGCGCCGCGCACCTTCCGCTCCGTCACCACCATCCGCTTCCGCTGCAGCGAACCCGGCGCGTCCAGCTTCGCGGACCTGATCGCGCCGAGCGTGACGGCCGTCTCCCTCAACGGCCGCGACCTCGACCCCGGCGAGGTCTTCGACGGCGCCCGGATCCGGCTGGACGACCTCGCCGCCGAGAACGAACTGGTCGTCGACGCCCGGTGCGCCTACTCGCGCACCGGCGAGGGCCTGCACCGCTTCGTCGACCCCGAGGACGGCGAGGTCTACCTCTACACGCAGTACGAACCGGCCGACGCGCGCCGCGTCTTCGCGAACTTCGAGCAGCCCGACCTCAAGGCGCCGTTCCGCTTCGAGGTGCGGGCGCCCGAGGAGTGGGTGGTGTGGGGCAACGGCGCCGGCGAGCGCACCGACGGCGTGTGGCGGTTCGCGGAGACCAAGCCGATCTCGACGTACATCACGTGCGTGGTGGCGGGCCCGTACCACTACGTGACGGACTCCTACACGCGCGAGCTGGGCGACGGCACCACGCTGGAGATCCCGCTCGGCGCCCTGTGCCGCAAGGGGCTCGCGCCCTACTTCGACGCCGAGGACGTCTTCCTCGTCACCAAGCAGGGCCTGGACTTCTTCCACGACCACTTCGACTACCCGTACCCCTTCGGGAAGTACGACCAGGCGTTCGTGCCCGAGTACAACCTGGGCGCGATGGAGAACCCGGGGCTGGTGACCTTCCGGGAGGAGTACATCTTCCGCGGCAAGGTGACGCAGGCGTCGTACGAGGCGCGGGCCAACGTCATCCTGCACGAGATGGCGCACATGTGGTTCGGCGACCTGGTCACCATGGAGTGGTGGGACGACCTGTGGCTGAAGGAGTCGTTCGCGGACTTCATGGGCTCCTTCTCGCTGGTCGGCGCGACCCGCTTCACCGACGGCTGGATCACCTTCGCCAACCGCCGCAAGGCGTGGGCGTACCGGGCCGACCAGCTGCCCTCCACCCACCCCGTCACCGCGGACATCCGCGACCTCCAGGACGCCAAGCTCAACTTCGACGGCATCACCTACGCCAAGGGCGCCTCGGTGCTCAAGCAGCTGGTGGCGTACGTCGGGCAGGACGCGTTCCTGGAGGGCGCCCGCCGCTACTTCAAGCGGCACGCCTACGGCAACACCCGCCTCGGCGACCTGCTGTCGGTGCTCGGCGAGACCAGCGGCCGGGACATGGCCGGGTGGTCGCGGTCCTGGCTGCAGACGGCCGGGGTGAACTCGCTGACCCCGCAGGTGCTGCTGGACGCCGAGGGCCGCGTCGACGAGCTGGCGGTGCTCCAGGAGGCGGCGGAGTCGCACCCGGAGCTGCGGCCGCACCGGGTGGCGATCGGCCTGTACCGGCGGGTCGAGGGGCGTCTCGTGCGCTACGCGCGCGCGGAGGCCGACGTCGAGGGGCCGCGGACGGTCGTGTCGGAGCTGGCGGGCGCACCGGCGCCGGAGCTGGTCCTGGTCAACGACGAGGACCTGACGTACTGCAAGATCCGGTTCGACGAGACCTCGCTGGCGGCGCTGCGGGAGTCCCTGGGCGATCTGAGCGACCCGCTGGCCCGCGCACTGTGCTGGTCGGCGCTGTGGAACATGACGCGGGACGCGCTGCTGCCCGCGCGGGACTTCGTGGACCTGGTGCTGCGGTTCGCCGGACGCGAGACCGACATCGGCGTGCTCCAGATGCTGCACGCCTGGGCGGACTCGGCGCTGGCGCACTACGCGGCGCCCGACTGGCGGCCGGCCGGTGAGCGGCTGCTCGCCGAGGGCGCGCTGGCGGAGCTGCGGTCGGCGGAGCCGGGCAGCGAGCACCAGCTGGCGTGGGCGCGGTTCCTCGCGTCGGTGGCGTCCGGGCCGGCCGACCTCGACCTGCTCCAGGAGCTGCTGGAGGGGTCGGCGAAGGTCGACGGTCTCGAGGTGGACCAGGAGCTGCGCTGGGCCTTCCTGGAGCCGCTGGCCGCGCACGGCCGTGCCGACGAGGGCGTGCTGGCGGCGGAGCTGGCCCGCGACGACACCGCGTCGGGCAAGCGGCACCAGGTGCGCTGCCTGGCCGCCCGGCCGTCCGCGGAGGTCAAGGCGCAGGCCTGGGTGCAGCTCGTCGAGTCGGACGCGCTGTCCAACGCGCTGGTCGAGGCGACCATCGCGGGCTTCCAGCAGCCCTCGCAGCGCGAACTGCTCGCGCCGTACGCGGAGAAGTACTTCGCGGTGATCGGGCGGATCTGGGAGCAGCGCTCCATCCAGATCGCGATGCACGTGGTCAAGGGCCTGTTCCCGGCCCTGCTGGACTCCCCGGAGACGCTGGCGGCGACGGACGCGTGGCTCGCGGCGCACGAGTCGGCGCCGCCCGCCCTGCGCCGGCTGGTGCTGGAGGCGCGCGACGACCTGGCGCGGGGGCTGCGCGGGCAGGCGTGCGACGCGGCGGGCGGATCCGGCGCCTTCTGACCGCACCGGTCCGGCCGGCAGCGGCAGACCCCACCGGCAGCGGCGGCCGGCCCCCGCCGGCCGCCCCCGCCGCCCCGCGCGGACCCCCCCCCCCCCCGGGGGCGGGGGCCCGCCCGGCCCCGCCACCCCCCCCA